>JAPLRZ010000075.1 GCA_026398895.1 Methylococcales bacterium | reverse complement strand
GGCGGATATGGCGGTCAGTGCGCTGAACAATCGCCCTCGGAAGTCCCTTAATTACAGGACTCCCTGGGAAGTATTTAATAAGTTGACAAACCAATACTTCGATTCTTTTCCGAGTGTTGCACTTATAACTTGAATTCGCCACTTATTGTAAATTTCAAAAACAGTCTGTTCGATTAAAATCAGGCTTATATATTACTACCAACTAAAAATACTATCGTCAATCAATTCACAACCCAAGTGTTTTTCAATAAGGCAAATGCCTTAGTCCCATAAAAAAAATAGGTTATATGTCTCACCCCCCCCCACGAAAAAATACAACCAATTGAATTTAAACACTAATTTTTATGGCATACAACTTGCTTTTATTAAGGTTCATTATAAAAATTAAGTTATACAGGAGTTATTAGTGATTAACTTAAAACATTCCACATTAAATACAGAGAGCGCGAGACACGATTTTACTAAAGCTGCCGTTATTGTTTTAGCTATTCCCGCACTGGCTCTATCGATGATAACGTCAGCTACCGCTGAAACTGATAAAAAATTAGATTCAAAAATGGCAAAATCGAAAACATCAACCGCGAAGAACGTACCCAGTAGTGAGGAGCGTATTATTGCACTCGATGAGATGACGGTTTCTGATAAACAATCGCGTATTGATAACTGGCTGACCGAAGATATTGATGCGATACCTGTGCAAAAAAGAACCGAGCTAGGTCATTTGACCATGACTACGCCGCTGGCGGGTAGCGTCATCGATCAACAAGAGCTGAAAACAGTCAAATACGTTGATTTACTGCGTGAGCAACTCACTCGAATACCAGGGGTTAGTATGGTGCGTAACATTCGTATCCCTGACGGGGGAAAATCCTATACCAGCGGTCTGGTTGACGGCTTTAATACGGGTTCACCTTCCAATGGTAATACCTCTAATAATATCGACACGGTTAATCCCAAAGAAATCGAATCTATGGAAGTGATACGCGGTCCTGCTTCGGTGTTGTATCCAAGTAATGCTATTGGTGGCACGATTAATATTATTACCAAAGACCCTAGCAAGCATCCTGAATACTCGCTATCTCAGGAAATCGGTATGTACGATTTATACAGAACCCAAGGTTCAGCCAGTGGTACAGTAAAAAGCCCCCTCAATGACATCGGCTATTTTGTTGGTTTTAGTGCTTTGCAATATAACCCGTGGCGCGAGCGTAGCAGGTCATCACGCACCTCTGGTTCGGGTAAAGTGGTATTCCACCCAGATGATAAATCAAAACTCACTTTGCGCTTTGATTATACCGATTGGTATCAGCAGGCAGGCGGCAACCTGACTAGAGAACAATGGGTTAATAACTGGCGGCAAACCAATACGGCTATGCCAAATTTATATCAGGATTTTCAATATATTTCAGGGGTTGCTTCGTATAAACGTCAAATCGGCGAAGGCGGTGAGCTGGAAGTGTCTTTTTCCAAACGGGATAGATCGGGTATCGATGTAGGTGGATGTTGCGCAAATACCCAAACTCAACAGTATGTCGATCAGGGGCAAAATAACGCCCATACCGTTTATCGGCAAGATTTTGATCTTGCCAAATCGCGGGTTTATACGGGCGTGGATGTTATTAACGGTTATCAAGGGGCTGATACATGGAATCGTACCCCAGATGGAATGAGGGTAACTACAAGGTCATCGGCTTCTCTTTTTAATGAAACGCAGGTTGCGCCGTTTGCCCAGTATGAGTTTTCTCCGTTCAACGGTTTGTTCAAAGAAGGATTTTTGTCTTCGCTGGATAATCTGCGTTTTAACTTCGGTATGCGCTATGAAGATATTCAACAGCGTTATTCGGAAACCTACAAAACGACAGGCGGTGCATTGAAAAGTAGCAGGCAGGAGCTAGGAAAACTCATTAAAAAAGGCGGTCTGGATTATGAATATGTCAAAGATCATACCTTGTGGTTCGGGGTTGCCGATGGTTGGTTAGTGCCTGGGGCGAGTTCCAATGTCACCGCGCAATACCCTAACGAAAACATAAACCCTGAAACCAGTATTACCAAACAACTGGGGTTGAGAGGCTTTTTTCGTGAGCAAGGGCTGACCTATGACATCACCGCCTTTGAAACCAACATTGATAACTACATCGCCTCGGTGTTGTGTAGTGATAATCCGTCGATGTGTGGCGCGGCGTGGTCAAAATTACCTAACACGATCACTACAGGTCGAGTTACCACGGTCAACACGGCTAAAACCACCGCCTCTTATACAGGCAACCCTGGAAAAGTCACCGTGAGAGGCTTTGAAACCAGCTTGGCGTACCAACCGCATGAGATGGTTAAATTTAGTGTTGCTCACACTCTGAATTGGAACTTTTGGAATAACTATAACTTAGGCGCGGTTAAATTAAATGGGGTCACTATGGTCAGTGCGCCCAAGCACCATGTTAATGGGCGTGTCACTGTTTATCCGCTGTCTGGCTTAAGCGTGGAGCTGGAAGCGGACTATATGAGTCGTTACTACACCAATATCCAAAATACCAATACCTATTCACGCCCCATGTTGTTCAATTTGCGCAGCAGTTATCAATGGAAAAACTGGACGCTGTCATTGCAGGCTATCAATTTGTTAAATACTAAATACTCTTCAAGGGTAAATGCAAATGCCGCCAATGTTCAAACTTATAGCGGTCTGGCGGGGATCAGCGATGGGCCGTTTCAATTTCGTGCAGCAGTTGAATACAATTTTTAATTGCCTGCTTTTTATGTATTTTTAAGGAGTATCGCCATGAAATACCGTTCTGTTAGTTTCATGATTTTTGCACTGTTAAGCAGTGCGAGTTTTGCCAATACGCAATTATGGTTATCTGACCAGCCACCTGATAAAGAGTTGCTAAAAAATCTTCAGCAATCGCATGGTGGTTTGGTAAAAATTGATAATGAGCTTTACAGCAAACAACTGTGGCTGCGTAAAGGTGATGGTTTGTTTAAATCGGCTACGGTTGAATCAGCATCTGGCAGTGTTCATCTGATGGACACACAACAAAAAGTGTCTGAACCTGTGATGGAAAAAATCACCAACAGTGCTTCTCTACAGTTTCAAATGCCAGAAGAAGGCTTTTATAACGCTTATTACACAGAGCGTTCTGTGGAAAATAACCGCTTAAACGTAACGACTGCGAAAGCCGAAGCCCTCAAGCATAGTTGCCGCCTCGGTCATAATTATGATCGTAAACTGGTCAATCCTAACCAGTGGGCAGACGCGCCGCTGGAGGTGATACGCTTACGATTGCCCGAAGAGGATTTTCACACCCGTATTCATTCTGGTGCGGTGTTGAAATTCAAAGTGTTGTACAAAAACGCCCCTGTCAGTGACGCGTTGGTTAAACTGGAAACCCAAAAAGGCTGGGTAAATAGCACCACATCCGATCAGGAAGGTATCGCCACCTTTCAGATTATTCAGGATAACTTTGCTGCTGACAGCAATGAAGAGCAAAAAAAACCATCTGGAAAACCAACCGCCGACACAAAAATAGCTGAAGCTAATAAAAAGCCCGAAAAACCTGCCGAGCATGAAAAGCATTCAGGCAAACACGCCATGCCGCTAAGCGACAATTTTTTGCTCAGTGTCGAATATGTTGTCCCTGAAAAAGGACAGTTAGACGGCAAACCCTATCAACAAGCCGCGTACACCGTCACCATGATAGGTAGCTATTCACCCAATGCACAAGGCTCAAGTTCACGCGCTCAAGCTTTAGCATACAGCGGTGCTGGTTTTTTAACTTTGGGAATTGGCGCAACGCTTTATCGCCGCCGCCGACTTAAACCATTTAGAGAGGTTGGTTTTGATGAAAATTAAAGCCGCGATTGACCACATGGATTTACGGCGGTTTCGTTTCTGGTTTCAGTTGTCCGCGTTTTTACTATTGGTTTACGGTGGACGCTTGGCGATTAATTTAGGCACTAGCTTACCAACATTTTCTTGTGGCTATAACAAAAGCGGCACAGCAGGCGTTTGTTATCTATTGCCATTACAACATCAATTAGCGCAACCATGGGAGCGGCTTTTTAGTCCAGCGGGTGTGATGGTATTGAGTGGATTAGGGATTTTTTTGCTGTGGTTTGTGGCACTTAATAAGGCGTGGTGTGGTTTTATTTGTCCGTTAGGTACGATTCAAGATTGGATTACCGCGTTACGCAAAAAAATGGGCATTCGTTACAGCACTTACACGGATGAGCAATTTAAAAAACTAAGCCTGATTAAATATGTCTTTTTACTGATTTTAATTTTTGTACCCTTGGCAATTGGTGGACAATTTTTATCGCATGACTGGGGAACACCATTTTGTCAATTATGTCCTGCAAGAATGATTATTCCGTTATTTAACGGCGACTTTTCGCAATGGGTGATTGATTTCTCCAGCACAGGAAGAATGGTACTCACCGCACTGGGAATGTTTATTACAGGCTTATTTTTAATCGGTTCATTTTTGAAAAAACGTTTCTTTTGTTTTTTCTGTCCGATGGGGGCATTTCATTACATTTTTTCCAAGCTATCCATTTTTAAACTGAAAAAAGAAGGCGATAAATGCACGGTGTGCGGTGATTGTTATCGCGTTTGCGATATGCAGATTAAGCCAATTGCAGATGACGTAGTGAGCAAAGATATTTTGATGGACGATTGTATTTTATGTTTGAAATGCGTCGCTTCCTGTCCAGAACAAGGGGCGTTGCGCGTTGATATATTAGGTAAAACGGTATTTGAATCCACCAAAGGTGGCTTTGTTAAACGCATGGGCTTAGAGGCAAAGAAATGAGTACAGAACTTCCGCAACACCAAGTTGAAACCAGCCAACAACGTCATATCCGTCATCAAGGTATGGAAGCGAGCGGTGTTTTGGATACCGTCGAAAAAGGTTTCGGCGGTAATCCAGAGGCGATGCAATATTTTTACGATTTATTTCGTGATGTGTATTGTGAAGGCATTAAACCCCATCCAGATAAAGAAATGATTGGCACGATGTGCGTACAAATCCCCGATGAGATTATTCATGCCGCTGGGGGAATTCCAGTACGCCTGTGCAATGGTTTTTATACCGATGAAGAAGTGGGGGGTGATTTTATGCCTGCCAAATCCTGCTCTTTGGTTAAAGCCTCGTTAGGAATGTTAAAAAGCGAAACCAATCCATACAGCGATGGCATTAAAAGCATTATTAATCCCACCACTTGCGACCAAAAGAAAAAAGCCGCTGGCATGATGCGAGAAATGGGCTATCAGGTCTATGACATGGAATTACCGCCTGTCAAAGAAAGCGAAGAAGGGCGCGAATACTGGCGGCGTTCAGTGCGTAAATTCACCCACGAAGTTGGCAAACTAACAGGCAAAAAAGTTACTCGAAAAAATCTAAAAGCCACCATTAAACAAGTCGGACAAGCACAACTGACTTATCACCGCTTAAATGAACTACGCAAAAACACCCCAATTCCGATTTTAGGCAAAGACATTTTCATGGTCACCAATGCCTATTTCTTTGATGACTTAACACGCTGGACAGCCGCCACCGAAAAACTGTGTACAGAAATCGAAGCCCGCGTGGCAGAAGGTTATAACGCCGCAGGGCGACGATCACCGCGCATTGTCTTTACAGGTTCGCCGCCTGTGTTTCCCAATTTAAAAATCCCGTTGATGATAGAGCAAGCCGATGGCGTGATTGTTGCCGATGAAACCTGCTCGTCTAATCGGCTATTAAATGACATGGTGTCAGTCGATGAATGGTTTATGTATGACATGGTGGATGCAATCGCCGACCGTTATCTCAAGTCTTGTACTTGCCCGATTTTTACCATGAATGATGATCGCATTCGCCGTCTCATCGAATTGGTTCGCACCTTTAAAGCAGACGGCGTAATTTATCAAGCCTTTTCAGGTTGTTCAGTTTATGAAATGGAACAACGCAGTGTTGCCAAAGCCATGGAAAAAGAGGGAATCCCGATGTTGTATATAGAAACCGACTATAGCCCTAGTGGTACGGGGCAATTATCCACGCGCATTGAAGCCTTCATGGAATCCTTGAAAGTACGCGGGAGACAAAAATGATTTATTTTGCAGGTATCGACATTGGCTCTACCGCCGTTAAAGTGGTGGTGATTGATGAGGATAGACAAATCATTGGCAATAAAACGGTCGCTACGGGGGCGTTGGTGTTTAAAAATGCCCAAACTGCTTTTTTAGCGTTACTCAATGAAATTGGGTTGCAGCGTCAGCACGTCAGTTATTTAACCACCACAGGTTATGGACGCAAACTCTTTAAAGATGCCGATGAAACCATCAGTGAAATCACTGCCAATGCGGTTGGTGCAAGAGAAGCAGGTAAAGAGTTTGGCACGATACGCACTATTATCAATATCGGTGGGCAAGATTCCAAAGGTATCAGTATCGATCTACTAGGCAATGTCACTAATTTTGCGATGAATGACCGTTGCGCCGCTGGAACGGGGCGATTTTTAGATATGGCGGCGCGGAATTTAGAAATTGAAGTATCCGATTTAGGATTATTTCATTTTAATGCTAAAAGCACACCCGCCGCTGTTAATGCCACTTGTGCGGTCTTTGCCGAATCGGAAATTATCGGCTTATTAGGCATGGGGCATGAGCGTGAAGAAATCGTCAAAGGTATTCATTTTTCCATTGCCAAACGCACCATTAAATTAGTCAAACGCGTGGGCATTGAAGACCTGATTTATTTTGACGGCGGCCCCGCATTGAATAAAGGCATGGTTGCCGCCTTGGAAGATGAACTGGGTCGGCGATTAGTCATTCCTGAGTTTCCGCAAATCACCACCGCCTTCGGTGCAGCACTTATCGGCTTGGAATCGCACCAGTATGAACAACAAGAACAACAAATTACCGAACAAACTAACGCGGCAAATGCGCAAAGTTGTCAGGGCAGTTGCAGTAGCTGTGGTTAGAACCTAATGACTAGCGAACCGTATAGTTTAGTCACTGTATTTGTATTGGGCTTAGTGTTTGGCATGGGACCTTGCACTATCACCTGTATGCCATTTTTAGGCCCTGTTTTTTTAGCCAAAACAGGTGGACTCAATCAATCGTGGAAAATCATCCTGCCGTTTTCTTTGGGACGCTTGTCCAGCTATATCACGCTGGGTATTTTTTCTGCACTAGCAGGAGCGTCCTTACAAACAATTATTAACACCAGCATGGTTGCGTGGCTGTTAGGCGGCGCGACTATTGCCGTCGGATTGCTTATTTTATGGCGTAGCTATTACCGTAAAAGTGATTGTGGTTCACACGGTAAACGCGCCACTCTGCAAGATAACCCACTGTTGCCCAGTGGCTTATTTTTCATGGGCGTAGGCATGGCGGCAACGCCTTGTTTACCACTCAGTACCGTCATGCTCACCGCCGCGACTACAGGTAACGGAGTTTCAGGCTTGTTATTGGGCATGAGTTTTGGTTTTGGCGCGGTTATCGTTCCAGCTTTAGCGTTTGGGGTTGGCATGGCGTATTTCGGACAACGCATCCGTCATATTATGCACGACTGGCGTACACCACTAGAACGTAGCAGCGCGTTGATATTAATCGTAATAGGCACTAACACTATTTTTGCTTAAATTATTCGCATTGCTGTTGTTATCTTCGGCAATCCCAGTTGCAGCGCAAGTCAAAATCGGCATTTTATCCACCCAGTTTGTGCTGGAGCAAAAATGGAGCAGTTGCGCCCTGAGTTTTTGGGTAGGGACTTTTTGGCTTTGTCATTAGACTTGTTGCACCACACACGGATTAAAACAGCTTTAGCTGTTTTACTAACTGATGTTACGCAGTCCTTAATTTTTGCAATTCTTCATAAGCCAACTGGTTTGCCTTGATGAAGAGCTTGGTACGCAATGCAAAATGATTGGTTTTGTGTTTTATCTTCAAGCATTCCAGCTTGAATACTGCATAAAT
>JAPLRZ010000015.1 GCA_026398895.1 Methylococcales bacterium | reverse complement strand
TCCCCCTCCAACATCGCCGATAATCCTGTTGCGGTGGTGAATCCGTTAGTGCATATCAAGTAATCAGTGTATATATCTAAATTTTCTCTGTTCATCCCTTAATAATACGCTTTCGGGGCGAGGTGTGCGTAACATCAGTTACTAACCAATAGCTAAAGCTATTGGACTCCAGTTTAGGTAGATTTTTACTCAGTCGCAACAAGTCTATTATTTATGCACCAACGCCATAGTGCTGTAGAATAATTTTTACTAAAAAATCGAACAACCAATTAAAACAACGAATCCCACATTGCATCAACCCGCTTAATCACGTCTGGTGACATGACAATAGTTCTACCCCATTCGCGGTTGGTTTCGCCTGCCCATTTATTAGTGGCATCAAAACCGACTTTTGAGCCTAAACCTGATACGGGCGAAGCAAAATCTAAATAATCTATCGGGGTGTTTTCTAAGATGGTTAAATCGCGGGCAGGATCCATGCGGGTGGTGATTGCCCAAATCACTTCTTGCCAGTTGCGAACATCAATATCATCATCGACGACTATCACAAACTTGGTGTACATAAATTGCCGTAGATATGACCAAGTACCTAGCATGACGCGCTTGGCATGACCTGCATATTGTTTTTTCATGCTAATGACTGCCATGCGATACGAGCAGCCTTCGGGCGGCAGATAGAAATCAACAATTTCAGGGAATTGTTTTTGTAAAATCGGTACAAAGACTTCATTTAACGCCACGCCTAAAATCGCAGGTTCATCGGGTGGTTTGCCTGTGAAGGTGCTGTGATAAATGGGTGCGGTGCGCTGGGTAATGCGCTCTACAGTGAATACGGGGAATTCACCGACTTCATTGTAATAGCCTGTGTGATCGCCGAATGGACCTTCAGGCGCGGTTTCATTGGGGTAAATAAAGCCTTCTAAGACAATTTCGGCACTGGCTGGGACTTGTAAATCACTCAGTATGCACTTGGCAACTTCGGTTTTACTGCCGCGTAATAACCCTGCAAAGGCGTATTCTGATAGCGTGTCAGGCACAGGGGTGACGGCGGCTAAAATAGTTGCAGGGTCTGCGCCTAATGCTACTGCCACAGGAAACGGTTCATTGGGATGGGAGATCTGCCATTCTCTAAAATCCAACGCACCGCCACGGTGAGCTAACCAGCGCATGATGACTTTATTCTTGCCGATGACTTGTTGGCGATAAATGCCTAGGTTTTGCCGTTGTTTATGAGGGCCTTTGGTAATCACTAACGGCCAAGTAATTAAGGGCGCGGCATCATCAGGCCAGCAGGTTTGTATCGGATAAACGCTTAAATCTATTTCATCACCCACTCTGACCAGTTCTTGACACGGCGGATTGCTAACCAATTTAGGTGCCATATTCAGCACCTGTTTGTAGATGGGAAATTTCTCCCACGCATCTTTCATGCCTTTAGGCGGTTCTGGTTCTTTGAGCGTGGCGAGTAATTCACCGATACCGCGTAATTCAGTGACAGATTCCGCGCCCATGCCCATCGCAACACGGCGCGGCGTACCAAATAAATTAGCCAGTACGGGAATGTTATAACCTGTGGGATTCTCAAATAATAGGGCGGGGCCTTGTTGTTTGAGAATACGATCACAAATTTCCGTCATTTCCAGATAGGGATTAACAGGAATGGTGATACGTTTTAACTCACCTTGTTTTTCCAGTTGGGTGATGAAGTCGCGCAGGTCTCGGTATTTCATGGATTAATGCCATTATGTCGAAGGAGTGCATCTATGGTAGGTTTGCGTCCACGAAATTTAACAAATAGGCTCATGGCATCTTCGCTACCACCTTTTTCAAGGATGTTAGTGAGGAACGACTGCCCTGACTCGGCATCAAAAATGCCATTTTCTTCAAATAATGAGTAGGCATCGCTGGATAATACTTCTGCCCATTTATAGCTGTAATAACCTGCGCCATAACCACCCGCGAATATATGCGAGAAACTGTGGGCAAAGCGGTTAAATTTAGGGGAGGGCATGACAGCAACTTGTGATCTGACTTTTTCTAAGGTGTCGTAAATACGCCCGCCTTTTTCTGGGTCAAAATCACGGTGAATTCTAAAATCAAATAGGCTAAATTCCAGTTGTCTTACCATCACCATGCCCTCCTGAAAGTTTTTTGCCGCAATCATTTTTTCAAATAGCGAATCAGGCAAGGGTTCACCCGTTTGATAATGCCCTGAAATGAGGGCTAAAGCAGGTTTTTCCCAGCACCAATTTTCCATAAATTGGCTAGGCAATTCGACCGCATCCCATTCCACGCCATTTATGCCTGACACACCTAGATAATCGATTTGAGTGAGTAGATGATGCAAGCCATGACCGAATTCATGAAACAGTGTAGTGACATCATCATGCGTGAGTAGGGCAGGGGTGTCAGCAGTCGGCGGAGTAAAATTACACACTAAATAGGCGACAGGCGTTTGCACTACACCATTGATTTTTTGTCGTCCCACACAATCGTCCATCCACGCGCCACCGCGTTTGTGTTCACGCGCAGTCAAGTCTAGGTAAAATTGTCCGCGTAGCTGCCCATTTTTATCGTGAATAGCAAAGAAACGAGCGTCAGAATGCCAGCTATCAAAGTCGTGAATTTCACTAATTTGTAAGCCATAAAGTTTTTCGACTATCGCAAATAAGCCAGTGAGTACGCGAGTAATTGGAAAATAGCTTTTGACTTCTTCTTGCGACAATTGATATTGATGACGGCGCATTTTTTCGCTGTAATAACTAATATCCCACGGTTCAAGATCGCCAAAATGATAGTGTTGCAAGGCAAATTCTTTGAGTTCAATAAAATCGTTACGCGCTTGTCGCCACGATTTATTGGCTAAGTCTTCCAGAAAAACCATCACCTCTTCGGGCTTATTTGCCATTTTGGTAGCTAAAGACAACTCCGCATAATTATCAAAGCCTAGTAGTTGGGCTTTTTCATGGCGCAATGCCAGAATGCGCTCCATGATCGGGGTATTATCCCAGTCTTGATCGGGGTATTGTGGACCTTGGTCTGAAGCGCGAGTGCTGAAGGCTTGGTAGAGTTCTTCGCGTAATAACCAATCATCTGAGTATGTCATCACAGCAAGATAAGACGGAAATTGTAGGGTAAGCATCCAGCCCTCTTCACCACGATTTTGTGCAGTTTGTTTTGCTTGTTCCAATGCGGATTCGGGTAGACCCGCTAAGTCTTGTTTGTGAGTGATGAGTTTGCTCCACGCATTGGTGGCATCGAGGACATTTTCTGAATAGCGACTGGTAAACCGCGACAATTCTTGCGCAATTTCCTTGTAACGTTGTTTTTGCGCTTCCGTTAAATCAATGCCCGATAAGCGAAAATCTCTTAAAGCATTACGAATTATTTTTTGCTGCGCGACATCGAAACCAGCAAACTCCTCGCTTTTAGCAATCAGTCGATAGGCATTAAATAAGGCTTTGTTCTGCCCCATTTCTGTACCGTAATCACTGAGTTTAGGCAAACAGGCATTATACGCGGCACGAAGTTCATCATTGTTAAGCACCGAATTAAGATGACTGACAGGCGACCATGCTTTATTGAGCTGGTTTTCCATTGCTTCCAATGGCTCAATGAGTTTTTCCCACGAGTAATTTTTTCTAGTTTGTAATTGTTCTTCAACTAATGAACGGGCTTTCGCTAATAATTGATCAATAGCAGGTTCAATATGCTCAGGTTTTATTTGGGAAAATAAGGGGAGTGGCGCGTTTATTAACAAAGGATTATTCATCTTGTTCCTTTCTGGTTTGAAACCTCCCCTTCAGGGGGATATTTAACAATGACAACGATACGCGAGTCTCGTTATACTGCACGGTAACCTCCTCGTTTACGGGGAGGAACAATCCACCGACCTCTATCCGTCGGCAGGTGTCACTCGACGGATGAGGTTGAGTGTGGATTGAAACATAGCATTATCAAGTCGAATAAGTTATTGCAGCGGCTGACCTCTGCATCTTTATTTTTTTTCGTCAAAAAACACCGCTGTTTTAGACAAGTAATCGTGCCAACTGCGGCGGTGTTTATCTAGCGGTATCCATAAAAAACCTAGCCCGCAGGAAGCAAAAGCAGTTACAAAACGTACCAACGCCTGAGTCCAGTTAATAGCTTGTTGATCGGTTGTTAATACTTTTGCTTTCCAAGCCCGTAAGCCCAAGGTTTGCCCACCATGCGTCCAGAACCAGCCGTAAAAAATAAAGCTGACTATTAGCAAATAGATAGGATAAAAGAGTTGTTGGTGAGTAAATGCCTGACCTGCATTAAACGGCAGCAACAGTGCGGTTGCTAAAAATAGCAAGGCGATGAGTAAGAGAAAATCGTAAAAAACGATGACCAATCGACACAAAAAACTAGGGGCTGATTGGTCATCAGCCCCTGATTTTGAAAGTTTTTTGGCATTCTGAGACAATTAATTGCTGAACAACGCTAATTTTTGACCGAAATACATACACATTGCTATCAATGCACCTAACATGAGCAAAGAAAACACAAAAGGCGGTCTATGAAACAAAAGAACACCAAAATCTGATATAAAAAGGCTGGTTAAAATAGGATGGTCAATTAAGCCATTAAGAATTTTTTTGAACATAACAAATCCAGACGAGTGCGCTAATAAGTGATAAGCGTGTTTAAATAGGGTTTACTGGTCTTTTATCTGCGTAGTAGATGAAAGTCAGCACGGTGATTCTACTATATTCAAAAGGTTAATGTAAAAGAAAACAAAGCTATTGAGTGGGCTAGAATTGATTGAAATGATATGATTATCAAAACGTAGTAAAACAAATAGGGTTACAGGTCATTTTAAACTTTTTCAAAAAAATTATTAACTCAGCCAAAAATGAAGCTGAGCCAGTCAGTGTACAGGGTAACGTTAGCATTTATGCGCGACCAGAACATTGTATCTCGCGCAAGCAAATCAGTGTCAATGCTTTAAAGGTATTGTATCAACTGCAAAAAGCGGGCTTTGATGCTTATCTGGTCGGTGGCTGTGTGCGTGATTTATTATTAGGACGAGAGCCTAAAGATTTTGATGTTGCTACCAATGCTGACCCTGAACAAGTCAGAAAAGTATTTCGTAACTGCCGCATTATTGGTCGGCGATTTCGGCTTGCTCATGTGCATTTTGGTCATGAAGTAATTGAAGTTGCCACTTTTCGTGGTGCAGGCGAAGCGCGAAATGATGACCAAGTTCTCAATAAAGAAGGGCGGTTATTGCGTGATAATGTTTACGGCACGATTGAACAAGACGTATGGCGACGCGATTTTACCGTCAACGCTCTGTATTACAATATCAAAGATTTTTCCGTGGTCGATTACACAGGCGGCATGGCAGACCATCAAGCGGGCATACTGCGTTTGATAGGTGATCCTGAAACCCGTTTTCGTGAAGACCCTGTGCGAATGTTGCGAGCGGTGCGTTTTGCGGTCAAATTGGGTTTTCATATTGATCCTGATTGTGAAAAAGCCATGCACAATGTTGCGGAATTATTAGCTAGCATTCCGTCTGCGCGGCTTTATGATGAAGCTCTAAAACTTTTTATGTCAGGTTACGCATTACAAACCTTTGAAATGCTTCGGCACTACGGACTGTTTCAAGTGTTATTTCCTGCTACAGAAAATAGTCTAGCCGTTGAAGATGAAGGTTTTCCCCGATTATTATTGATTAAAGCCTTAGAAAATTCTGACAATCGTATTGCCGAAGGCAAAACCGTCACGGCATATTTTTTGTTTGCTGCTTTTTTATGGGATGCGGTACAAATACGCAGCAAACAAAAAATGGCAAAAGGTTCACCTGAATTTATAGCCTATCAAGAAGCTGCCAACGAAGTCATCGCTATGCAGGTGAAAAGTACCGCGTTACCGCGTCATATCACGCTTGCTATGCGTGAACTATGGAGTTTACAGCCTAAGTTTAATGTCTGTGTGGGTTCTAAACCAAGCCGACTGATTACTCATCCACGCTTTAGAGCCGCTTACGATTTTCTATTATTACGCGCTCAAACAGGGGGGGCTGATCTTGAATTAGCCAAGTGGTGGGAAAGCTATCAAAACGCCAATGAAACTGAACAACGCAAAATGACCGCGCCATCACAGCAAGCGAAAAGCACTAAATCGCCGCGTAAAAGAAGCTACCGTAAAAAATCCAAACCTCAAGAAGTGAGTTCTGATTAATCATGCAGTCACTCAGTTCAGACGCTGTGCTTGCCTATATCGGCTTAGGCAGCAATCTCCAAAATCCAAGTCAACAACTTCATTCAGCGCGGACAGCCATTACCGCGCTTGCCTACGTCAAAGAACTGGCTTTTTCTTGTCTTTATCAAAGCTTACCAATGGGGCCGCAAGACCAACCTGATTATGTCAATGCGGTGATGGCAGTCGCAACCACATTAGCACCGCTTGAATTACTGCGTGGCTTACAAGGCATTGAAAATAATCATGGACGTATCAGAGGACAACGTTGGGGCGCGAGAACGCTGGATTTAGATATATTATTATATGGCGATAATAGCATTGCTTTGCCTGATTTAATCGTACCGCACTCAGGCATTACTGAACGGGCATTCGTGCTATATCCACTTTATGAAATTGCTCCACAACTGACTATTCCCAACAAAGGCAAGCTAATCGATTTATTAGCAAACTGCCCTTTAGCGGGACTAAAAAAACTAGACGCATGAATCAAACACTTTATGGTAATGCGATAAGAACGCTAACCGTCACCGATATTGCCGCTATGAAACAACGCGGCGAAAAAATCAGTTGTTTAACCGCTTACGATGCCAGTTTTAGTGCGTTATGTGATCAAGTGGGCATAGACCTATTATTGGTCGGCGATTCTTTAGGCATGGTGATTCAAGGACAACAAAGCACCTTGCCTGTCACCATTGAAGACATGGTTTACCATACCCGTTGCGTTGCAAAGGCACGGCGGCGAGCCTTTATTATCGCCGACTTGCCATTTATGACCTATTCCACACCGTTAATCGCCGCCCAAAATGCCGCGCAACTCATGCAAAAAAGCGGCGCACAAATGGTCAAATTAGAAGGCGCGAAAATAGAAACAACGCGGTTTTTAGTCGAACAAGGTATTCCTGTCTGTGGGCATTTAGGCTTATTGCCACAACAAATTAACCAGCTCGGTAGTTATAAAGTCCAAGGCAAAACTAATGTTGATGCCGATAAAATATTTGAAGATGCTGATTCACTCCAGCAAGCTGGCGCGAATTTATTAGTCTTGGAATGCGTACCTGCCGCCCTAGCTAAAACTATTAGTCAACAATTAACCATCCCCGTCATTGGTATTGGTGCTGGGGTAGATTGCGACGGACAAGTGCTAGTGCTGTACGATATGCTAGGCATAAGCATCGGCAAAGCTCCACGTTTTTCCAAAAACTTTATGCAGGATACAAACAGTATTAGCGAGGCGATTGCCTCCTATCAATCAGCCGTTAAACAATGCCAATTCCCAAGCTCTGAACACAGTTTTTAATATGCGAATAGTCAACACCATCGAAGTTCTACGCCACACCATCAACACTTGGAAAGCCGCAGGTTACAGCATCGCCTTTGTGCCAACGATGGGCAATTTACACGCGGGGCATTGCCAGTTAGTTAAACTAGCTAAACAAAAAGCCGATAAAGTCGTGGTCAGTATTTTTGTTAATCCCACCCAATTTGGTGTCGGTGAAGATTTTGACAGTTATCCACGAACCGAAACTCAAGACCAAGAAAAATTGCAAGCCATAGAAACCGATTTATTATTTCTACCCTCCGTTGCCGAAATGTACGCTCCCGATGCAAAAACCGTTATCAGCGTGGCAGGACTATCAACCATTCATTGTGGCGCGTCACGAGTCGGACATTTTGATGGTGTGACAACCGTGGTTTGCAAATTATTCAATATGGTGCAACCGACGATTGCTTTATTTGGGCTAAAAGATTTTCAGCAACTGGCGGTGATTCGCATCATGGTCAAGGATTTGAATATTCCTGTGGACATTATCGGTGTGGAAACGGTACGCGAAGCTAACGGTTTAGCCATGAGTTCAAGAAACGCTTATTTGACCCCAGAACAACAACACATCGCACCGTTGCTGTATCAATCTTTGTGCGTAGCGCGTGCAGCGATTATAGCAGGCAATGATTACGCAGCAATAGAGCAGCGAGCAGTATCTTTTTTACAGCAAGCAGGGTTCGCATCCGAGTATTTTCGCATCTGCCGTAGTAGCGATTTAGCACCCGCCCAGTTCGATGACATTGATTTGGTATTATTAGCAGCGGCAAAACTAGGAAAAACACGCTTAATTGATAACCTGTGTTTTTCTAAATAACTGCTGTTACACTGCTCTAAGAGTGGTAGTGCTAACTTGGAATACAGCGTCACTGCCATTAAGTTAAGGAAAACTACGTCATTGCGGCAGGGATTGCCGCAATCCAGAAGCCAAGGATGGTGCATACTTAAACACATCCCTGTGACTGGATTCCAGCATCCATGCTGGAATGACGGCTTAACTTAATGGCAGTGGGAATACAGCGCGGGTACTAAAAATCGATAAAGATACTATCATCAGCACAATAAAAAAATCGTTAAGCTTTTTCACGCGTAAATAATTTGACTTGACCACCAGTTGAATTTGAGATTTATGCTGAATTTAAGCCTGTAATGACGCAAAAATAGCCTTTTTAATTTTATAGGTGATGCACATGAATAATTCACGGATTATTTTACTGATCGTTATGATCAGCGCGATAGTTGGTTTTTTCTACCTTGGCGGACAACAGTTTTTAAGCTTAGCCGCGCTTAAAGGACAACAGACTAGCATTATCGATTTTTATCATACCCACCCCCTGCAAGCCTTGGCTAGCTATGCGTTGCTTTATATTGCAGTGACTGCCTTATCGTTACCTGGTGCGACTATTTTGACCTTGGCAGGTGGGGCTGTTTTTGGCTTATTTTGGGGAACGGTGATCGTTTCTTTTGCCTCAACTATTGGGGCTAGTTTGGCATTTCTAAGTGCGCGATTTTTATTTAGAGACACAGTACAAGCGAAGTTCAGTGAACATCTTAAGGTTATTAATGAAGGTATAGAACGCGACGGCGAATATTATTTATTCACTTTGCGACTTGTGCCGTTGTTTCCTTTTTTTATGATTAATTTATTGATGGGCTTAACTACGCTGAACATCAGAAGTTTTTACGGAATCAGTCAGTTAGGAATGTTGGCAGGAACGCTGGTGTATGTCAACGCAGGCACACAACTGGGTAAGTTGGATTCTTTATCGGGTATCTTATCACCCGTGTTGGTAGGTTCATTTGTTTTATTAGGTTTATTTCCACTGATTGCCAAAAAATTTATTGAGTATTTTCCTCATGATTAACTGAGCTAAGCGGACAATCATAAGGTTTAACCTTAACATGACTTCAATGTATCATTACGCTTGTTTAAACAGATGCTCGATAGGTTAAATTATGACGACAAACACTACGCCTAGAATTTCAGGCTATAAGCAACTGAAAAAACTGCGCACAGTATTAGCGATTGCCAGAGGTAGCAAGGTTTTATCGATGTTGCAGCAAGAAGCAGAAACCACAGTTTCGCAAGACCAAGCCAAACGAGTGACTTATCTAACTGAGCTGTTTTCGCGTATTCATCGAGAAATGTATCATGATTGGAAAGAACAAATTACCGTTAATCATCGACCAGGTAGCATGACTGATGCGAGTAAGCGTAAGGCGTTTCGAGAAGCTATCGAGCATTTGGTATTAGACGGCGAGGGCAATAATCAAGATAGCGCGATTTTTGATAATAACGGTTTTGTTATTTATACCGAAAATATTGCTGAACGTTTAAGTCTGTTTTATTTGAATATGCGTAGTGTTCGTCCCTTTTCTTATGGTAATAGACTGACCTTAGACTTGTTTATGACTGCGTTATGCAATCTGCCTGCGTTTAAAGGTGTTTATGCACAAGGGATTGATTTTAGACGTTTAGCTGTTCAAGACGCTATCGCACTACATGATACCCAAAGTTGCTTGGCAGACATAAACCTTGCTTTTCAGCACGCACTAAATGCGACATTAAGTAAAAATCTACAAAATGAGCCGAATGGTTATGGTCGTTGGCCTGAAAATAAACGTTTCATTTCAGGTATTCCATTTTTATCGCATAAAACTGCCGACGGTATCGACTGCCTAGTATCGGTTAACGGTGGTTTAGTGCCGTTTGACCGCAT
Organism: Methylococcales bacterium; assembly: GCA_026398895.1. Classification (GTDB taxonomy): domain Bacteria; phylum Pseudomonadota; class Gammaproteobacteria; order Methylococcales; family Methylomonadaceae; genus UBA4132. The sequence continues at coordinate 18,823 of JAPLRZ010000015.1, read as the reverse complement.
TGAGGAAAAGCTGTTTATCGCAGGTAAGCATTTAGCTGATTATCCGCTGTGTGATGCTGAAAATGTGATAGGTTATTTACCTAATACCGAGACGTTGCGTGGTGTGGGTAAAATTGATATTGATGGTATTCCCGTCGGTGAAAACGGTGTCGCACCGCTATTTTGTCTGGATGTGAATATGCTTTCTGGGCTACGTTCACCGTCGCATACTGAATTGGTGGAGCTGTTAAAACAATGCGCGGGCAATAAAGCACAAGTATTTGATTTAGCGAATAATGACGCATTGAAACAGAAAATGCTGATTGCTGCTAATGGTGATGAGCGACTGAATCGATCTGTGGAAATTGCTTACGAACGATTATCCAGCATTAGTCAAAAACTCGATCAGGCAAAACAAACTATTTTTGAAGGCAAAACTTCCGTTGCCCAGCCACAGATATTTATGTGTATGGGCGGGGCGGGTTCAGGAAAAACCGCTGTTGAAAAACTGGCGGGGGCATTGTGCGGCGATAATTTTGTGATTGCATCATTAGACGAGTTTCGTAAAATCAGTGATTTATACTGCGTATTGACGGCAGCAGAACATCACAGTGATGATTATATTTATGTTGAACCATTTGCTAACCGTTTGCGTAGTTTAGTTGCCGATTATGCCAAACAAAACGGGATAAATATTCTTTACGATGGTACGGGTATACCCTATAAGCCACGTTATGCCAATATTATTGAGCAATTCAAACTTGCGGGTTTTAAAACGCAAGTCACGGCGGTTGATGCCTTTTTAGTCAAACCCGAAGGACGCGAAGATGAATTGCCTCGTTCAGCGGTAATTAATAGCGTTAAAAGCCGTTTTGAAAAAACAGGACGCGCTTTGCCGTGGGTAGTGACCGTCGATAAACACATTCGCGCCCCCGTTTCGTTTTTAGATGCTTTAGAACATAACGCTTTGGAAAAAATCTCACTGTTTGCGAATGACAGAGGGCGCGATAAACATTATCTGGTTGCCGAAAGCTTTATTTTTTCCGATCAACAAATCGATATTTTGCAAGACCATCAACGCCTAGGTACACTGCGCGACTACCTACGTTTCTTAAGCCAACATCGTGATGATTCAGTGTTAAAAAATTTAGCTAAAAACGACAGTGTTAAAATAGAAGACCTCATTAACCGCAATCCCGCTTTTGATGAAACCAATGTCGGCTATCAAATTTACAGTAGCGGCAATGAAAATCGAGTATTAGTCATTTATAACGCTAGACGATTAGCGGATTTTATTGAAAAAAGGCAATTAAACCCCAATGCGTCGAGTGAAAAAGGGCTATTACATAAACCAGAAACGCTTTCTTTTCATATAGACCCTTCTTGTAAAGAGCCGTGGATGACGCGGTTACAAGATTCTTGCTAGGTGATAGAAAATGAACTGTCCTAAATGTAAAAAAATAGTGCTGGAACAAGGTATTCAGTGTCCACATTGCGGTATTTTTTTTGCCAAATATGCACAATATCATTCGACACCCACTGAGCTGCCAAGCAATATCAAGGTTTATGATGAAGATGAGATTGTTCATCCGTTAGCCGCTTTGCTATTTCAGGATGCACAGCAAGATAACAGACTTTATTTTATTGGACGGGCAATTCTTTTTATCGGGCTGACGATTTGGGGATGGAAATTCATTAGCTCCTCTATTGAAAGTAATGCCGTAGGCGAGTCGTTTTTACATTTGATTAACCTACCTTTTCATGAAGCGGGGCATATTATTTTTCGCCCTTTTGGGCAATTCATTACCTCCTTAGGCGGCACACTAGGGCAATTATTAATGCCGCTTATTTGTATGGGGACACTATTAATTAAAACCCGCGATCCATTTGGTGCATCAGTTACCTTGTGGTGGTTTGGTGAAAACTTTCTCGATATAGCTCCTTATATGGACGACGCGAGGGCAGGGGACTTACCATTATTAGGCGGTAATTTTGGGCATTCCTCACCTTATGGATTTCATGATTGGGAATATTTATTAACTGAATCCAACCTGATTGAATACGATCACATACTGGCTAGAATAATTTTTGTTATTGGTACAGTTATTATATTGTTGTCCTTATTATGGGCAGGATTTTTACTACACAAGCAATATAAATCGATTAGCGAATTTTAATATAAATTATATCCATCAACACTGAGGTAAAAACCATGAGTGATTATCGACATATCTTATTAGCCATCGATTATTCGGCACATAGCGACTATGTTGCTAATAAGGCAAAAGCATTAGCTGACCGTTATCAAGCAAAATTCAGTATTATTCATGTGTTGGATAATATTCCTATGCCTGATACTAACTATGGCTCGGTTATTCCGATAAACGAAGATACAGGTTATGAGCTATTAGAGATTGAAAAAAATAAATTAATTGAGCTAAGTAAACGCTTGGAAATTGATGATGATAATCAATGGTTAGTTTGGGGTGTTCCTAATCAAGAAATCGTCGCTTGTGCCACACAACAAAAAGTAGACTTAATTATATTAGGATCACACGGGCGGCATGGTTTAGCATTGTTATTAGGATCTACTGCCAACAGTGTATTACATCATGCACCCTGTGACGTATTGGCTGTGCGTTTGTTGGATAATTAAGCTTGCTCTATTATGGGGTTAAAAAATAGGTTTTATGAGCGATAAAAAATTAGATTTAACGGTGAGTGTTGAACTAACAAACCGATGATAGCAATGAATTGGATACAACAGGAACTGGGGGTCTGTACTTGGGTGACAGGAGACGTGTTGCGAGGTTACACAAGGTCATGGAAAATTTAGCGGCACAGCCGACGGCGAGTATACGGCTGGCGCACTAAACAGCGCGGTATTCGTTAAGCCACGCACACTAAATTTTTGCCCATAAGAGCCAACGCCATCATTAGTTAAATGTAAATTGGCTATTTGTTGGGTCAAAGTTTGCAGATTATTAACATCACGTTCGATTAATTCTTGACGATAAAATTCGTCTTTACTGACAGCTTCGGTATTAAACGACGGTGCAGTTGAATGTTTACTAACGACCGTCATCGTGTCAAGTTCGGTCACTTGCTGTGTCGCTAACGCTACCATTGAAAATAAATAATGGCTTAAAAATAATACTAATTTATATTTCATTATTATTCTAAAAATTTAAAGTACCCATTGCTTAATTATACGTTCACATAAGGTTTATAAGTAACAGTGAAAAAGTTTTTGGGTAATGAATGCCTGCCAGTCATATACCTGAAAACTTATACTAACTTACTTATGCACGCATAAGTTCTTAGCAACAAGTAAGGATGTATTCATAACGTTGGAGGTCAGGCTTTGCCTGACTTGCAAGCAAAGCTTGCACTCCCGAATACACGCAAACTTATTGCCACGCATTCCTGCCTTTAGTTTTAGCTTGGTATAATGCTTCATCGGCATTATTAACTAAGTCATCAAAACTATAATCCTCTTTTTTGGCGCAAATACCAAAACTAGCAGTAAATAATAAATCGGGCTGTTCTGGAAAAGTACATTGTTCACAGGCAAGGCGAATTTTCTCAGCAACAATTAATGCGTTTTTCTCATCAGTCAACGGTAAAATAATTAAAAACTCTTCACCACCCCAACGGGTACAAATATCAGTATTCCGCGTTAATTCTTTAATTATTTCCGCGAATTTTTTAATAACAATATCACCCACATTATGCCCAAATCGATCATTCACTACTTTAAAATGGTCAATGTCACACATAATGACAGCTAGGGATTTTTCAAAAATATGTTTATCTTGCATTTCATGATCTAAACCACGCCGATTATAAAGTGTTGTGAGGGTATCTCTATCCGCTAAGTCTGCCACTTTTTGCACTAATCGTTCCGTTGCAATTAATACAATGAAAAAATCCAACGCCGCAATATACAGCATCATAAAAATGATTAGCAGTGCATGGAGGCTATTGTTTGCCAATTTATAGGGGTCAATATCATTACTAAATACCGTAACACTCAGGCGAAAGGCAAAAAACACTGCAAAAGCCGCTGAAATAACGATTAAAGGCGTGTAAATTGTCTGCTTTGTTTGTTGTTGAAAACGCCAAATTACCCTAGCAGTTAATAAAAACTGTAAGCCATGAAAAGTGCTTAATACAATAATTCTACTGTTAGTATTTGGAATAATATAAGTAAAAAAAATCAGTAAACTGATAGTGCTAATTATTAAAACAGTGGATAGAATAACTAGATTTTTTTTCTGACCAATAAATTGTAAATGAGCGTAATAAATTAGATTGGAGGCAAGTAGAAATAAACTGTTATCGACAATAATTGACCATACTATATCGATATAATCTCTGAAAAAACTTAATAAAATAGTCGTTGCTATTAATAAATTAATGGCAGCAAATAAATAAATACCATCAAATGAACGCGACATTTTGCGAGCAAAAGCAATCATGCCAAAGCCGTAAATAAATGCGAAAAAGGCACAGATAATAAAAATGGTGCGGACATCAAGAGAGGGCATTATTTTCCTTTGTTAACTATTTAGTAAAAAATAATAGGTATTTATTTTTCGCGTAGGCACTAATAATCTGCTGAATTTTTGCTAAGTAGTCAAAAGTAAATTTTCAGGAAAGTAAAAATGCTGGAGTGCAAGCTTCGCTTGCTCTTGCAAGCGAAGCTTGCACTCCAGAATCCCGAAAAACTTTTATGTAGCTACTTAATAGCTTAAGGCTTGACTGTAGGGTAGTGGTAAAAAATCAAAGTGATTTCGAACTATTCATAAAAATCGTTTGCTGTATGCGGTGTTAATTTGTTTGAGCGTGCTGGCAGATAAATCAATCAGCGGCGTGGGTGCTAAACCGAATAATACAATACTCCCTACTAATAAACTGACTGCTAACATTTCGGGTAGTCGTAAATCTTCAATCGACTGCATGGAGGGTTTGACTGTGCCAGTAAATAATAAGCCGATGGTGCGTATGGCGTAGGCTGCACTGATTAATACACAGATGCTAAAAAACACCATCCAATAGCCCCATTGTTGAAAACCACCGATAAATATTTGCAATTCGGCAATAAATCCGACGGTGCTGGGTAGCCCCATTGCTGCAAATAAGCTGAGGGTCATAAACACTGCAAAGCGCGGCATGGTGTGGATTAAGGAGCGGTAATCCTGAATATTGCGGGTGTGAGTGCGTTCGTATAGCAAGCCGACCAGCAAAAATAATACCCCTGCAATCAAGCCGTGAGCAGTCATTTGTAACACCGCGCCTGTCATGCCTAATGGTGTTAAACTGGCAATGCCTAATAAGACTAGCCCCATGTGACTGATGGAGGAATAGGCGACCATTGCTTTTAAATCGCTTTGTCGCCATGCCAACAAGCCGCCATAAATCATGCTGAATAAGGCTAAAAATAATAAAAACGGTTGTAAGGTTTGCGCGGCTTCGGGCAACATCACCACGGCGCGGATTAGCCCATACGCTCCCATTTTTAATAAAATACCCGACAGTAAAATGCTGACAGGACTAGGTGCTTCAACGTGAGCTAAGGGTAGCCACCCGTGCAAGGGGAAAATCGGCATTTTTACCCCAAAGCCGATTAGGAATCCTAATAGCACCAATATCTGTTCAGTCAGTGGCATATCTTGTGCGGCTTGATTCATAGAGGTCATTAATGAGCCGCTATGTTGAAGGTCATATTGACTGACTGCCAATAAACTCATCAGCATAAACACTGAACCGCCCATAGTGTACAGCACAAAATTAAGACTGGCAGAATGTCGCCGCTGTCCGCCCCAACGGTCAATTAGGAAAAACAGCGGAATTAAAGTAATTTCCCAAAAAATATAAAACAATGCCCAGTCTTGGGACAGAAATACGCCTAACAGTCCGAATTCCAATAACATTAGACAGATATGGTAGCCTTTAACGCGTTCAGATAATGTCAAGGAAGCGAGCAAAGCAATACAGGTCAATAAGGTGGCTAACATCAACATAGGCATAGACAAACCATCAACACCTAATGCGTAAGCACTGCCTAAATCTGGATTGAGTGGGAAATATTCTTTAAATTGCAAACTGGCAGTATGGGAATCATATCGACTCAGTAACCAGCAACTCAAAATAAAAGCCAAGCTGGCAAACGCCAAACTGATTAAGCGTATTAGTTGGATTTTTTGTGCTGGGGTAAAAACTAAAAATAAAACTCCTAGCGCGGGAGTCCAGAGAAGTAGACTAAGTATGCCCATAAATTTTATGTGATTGTCAGACGGTTCATTGTGAACAATTGTACGTTAAGCGCGTGGTTTGGCAAAGGTTACGCAATTTTTAGTGATTGAGTGAAATGAAGTCAAAAAATATGTTTTTTGATTCGGTGACCTCATGAGCATTTTTACCATTACCAAAAAACTTATAGCTAATCGTGGATAAAATGATTACAAAACCGTTCGCACTAAGCTTGTCGAAGTGTGAATGTGGTTCGACTGTTCAACAAGCCACAGCTCACCACGAACGGTATCATTATTATTGTGCGTTAGCTCTAGTGGGCAAACCAATGCACAAATGAAGCAATACGATAATTGAAGGATTGGTATAATGCGCCTATTAAAAATAATTTAGCATCAAGCATGAATAAGCTTGTACTTATAATGCTACAAAAGGAGTAATGAGTTTTGACAAACGTGCAAGATATTACCAGTCCGATGAGTCCATCGGAAAAACGCGCTACTTGGTCGCTGGCAAGTATTTACGCCTTGCGAATGTTGGGGCTGTTTATGATTTTGCCCGTATTATCGCTATTTGCCGAACAATTAGAAGGCTCAACACACGCATTGATAGGCTTGGCAATGAGTATTTATGGATTGCCACAGGTGTTGTTGCAAATTCCTTTTGGTTTGCTGTCAGATAAATTTGGGCGCAAAAAAATCATTCTTATCGGACTGTTGTTATTTTTTATCGGGAGCGTAATTGCCGCCTTTTCTACCACTATTTACGGTGTTTTGGTCGGTCGTGCTTTTCAAGGCGCGGGAGCAGTTTCTGCTGTCGTAATGGCGTTGGTGGCGGATTTAACCCAAGAGGTACATCGAACCAAAGCAATGGCAACTATCGGCGTGAGTATTGGGATGTCATTTGGTGTAGGCATTATTGCAGGCCCTATCATTTCAGGGTTTGGCGGTGTACAAGCGGTGTTTGGGGTAACGGCGGTATTAACGGTGTTTGCGATGTTGGCGGTTATTTATATTGTTCCCAATCCCCAGCATTCTAAATTACATCGAGATGCCGAATTTGTACCCGCACAGGCAATGAACGCCCTGAAAAATCCTGATTTGTTGCGTTTAAATTATGGCATTTTTATTCTGCATCTGATTTTAATGGCGATTTTTGTGGTCGTTCCCAAATTAATGCAACAGGCGGGTTTAGAAGCGGGACACGAATGGCAAGTTTATCTGCCCGTATTTGTGGGGTCAATGGCAGTGATGATTCCATTCATCATTTTGGCAGAAAAAAAACGCAAAATGAAACAAGTATTTCTTGGTGCGATTGCTGTTTTGGTGCTTGCTGAAGTGGGTTTGTCACAGTTTCATGATAACTTAATCGGCATTGTCGGCTTTTTGGCGGTGTTTTTTTGTGGCTTCAATTTATTGGAATCCACTTTGCCTTCGCTCATTTCCAAAACCGCACCCGCAGATTTAAAAGGTACAGCAATGGGGGCGTATTCAAGCTCTCAATTTATGGGCTTATTTTTGGGTGGTGTTATTGGCGGCTGGTTCAACGGACAATTTGGCGTAACAGCGGTATTTTTATTTTGTGCGGCTGCGGCATTCAGTTGGTTTTTAGTGTCGTTGTCTATGAATCCACCACGCTATTTAGCTAATATGCTAATTTCTCTGGAAAATTTAAACCAACAAACCAGCGATAGCTTTGTGAGTCAATTGCTGACGGTTATTGGTGTTGTTGAGGTGACGGTACACATCGAAGAAGCAGTGGCATATCTTAAAGTGGATAGCCAACAATTGAATAAAGACCAATTACAACAGTTGCTTGGTCAATACGGGATTTAACTATTCCAACCAGTCGAGAATAAAATCTTCCAAATCCTCTAAGTCATCGTCTTTGGTTTCAATCCGTGCATAGCTACGGATTGAAATTCCTGCTTTCTCAACACTGTCGGGCGTTTTTGTGAGCAACGGATGCCATTCGGGTAAGTCTTTGCCTTCATGCAGTAATCGGTAAGCGCAGCTTGAAGGTAGCCAGTGATATTGTGTCTCTTCGAGCTGTCTTAAATCCACGCAACCAGAAATAATCTGGGTACGCTCGGCATAACGGCTACAACGACAACTTGTTAGATCCAGTAAACGACACGCGATGCTGGTGAAGTAAATATCCCCCGTGTCTTCGTCTTCCAGTTTATGTAAACAGCATTTGGCACAGCCATCACACAGTGACTCCCATTCTTGGTTAGTCATTTCTGACAAGGTTTTGGTTTTCCAGAAGTTCATCTTGTGCGGGTGGGTATTTTAGAGAGAGGAGTTACATTACAGATAACATCCCTTAAAGGGATGTTATCTGTCTCGCCTTAATTATTAGGCGATTATTTTTTAGCAATAGCATTCCAAGCAATCAACCATGTTTGTGATTGATAAGCTTCGGCTTTTTTATCTAGCGCACCTGTTAGCACCATGCGCAAGGTGTTTTGAATAATGCCAAAAAAGTACGCCTGTGCCAGTAAAGGATCAATATTGCGTATCTCTCCTTCGCTAATACCATTTCTAATCACTTTGATGATTTTAACAAAGGCCGCCGTTTCTAATAGTGGTTTGGCTTCGGGTAAAAATTCATTGATTTTCAGTATCAGCAAAAATTGCATGACCTCAGGTGCTTCGTCAGTCAGTTTAAAGAATAAATCGACCACAGCGTGTAATTGCTCTGAGGGTTTTTGATTTTTGCGGCGTATCTCATCAATGGATATGTTTAAACTATCTAGGATGTTTGCATATAAAGCCGTGGCAATCATTTGTTTGTGCTTAAAATGGTGATAAATAGCACTGGCTGTTTTAATACCTGACGCTTCGGCAATATCGCTTAATGAGGTATTGAAATAGCCTTTTTCAGCAAATAACTTTAGGGCGGCTAACAAGATTTCATCTTGAGTTTCTGTTTTAGTATGAGTAGTGTCTTTTTCTTGATCCATGTTCTTATGTCACAGCTGATTCAATATGCTGTATCTCTTTGATGTTAGTAAAATACAGAAGGTTTAATGAAAACCTTGAGACGTGTGTTTTTATTTTTCCGCGATGGCTATTAAGGCAGCGCGTAGGTAGCTAACCATAGACCATAATGTTAATGCGGCGGCAATATATAACAGCCCATAGCCGATTAAATTAATTGGTAGCCCTAGTAAATCTTCACGATACAATAAAAAACCAATGGACAGCATTTGCGCAGTGGTTTTCCATTTGCCGATGTCAGACACTTTAACGGTTGCGCGTTGACCAATTTCTGCCATCCATTCTCGCAACGAAGCAATGGTAATTTCCCTGCCAATAATAATTGCGGCTGGAATGGATAAATACGCAGTGTGTTGTTGCTCAACTAACAATACCAACACAATCGCCACCATTAATTTATCCGCAACAGGGTCTAAAAATGCGCCAAAAGGCGTTTCCAGCTGCATTTTTCGCGCAAGATAACCATCCAACCAATCGGTGATGCCTGCCGCTAGAAAAATCAGCATACACGCCACATTGGAATACTGCCAAGGCGTATAAAAAACCACAGCTAACAACGGAATTAAGGCTATTCGTAGTAGCGTGAGATTAGTCGGTAAGTTAAATTGAATGGTCATCTGACTGATGAAAAGTATCGTAAATTCGTTGTGCCAATACTCGGCTAATGCCGTCTATGCTACAAAGTGCGTCCACACTTGCGCGTGCTACCCCTTGCAACCCCCCAAATTGTTTTAATAATGTCTGCCGCCGCTTGGTTCCCAGTCCTGAAAGTGATTCTAAAACCGATTGTTTGCTTGCTTTAGCTCGACGTTGCCGATGTCCTGTTAGTGCAAATCGATGTGCTTCATCACGAATTTGTTGAATCAACAACCCACCCGCTTCCACTGTAATAGGAATAGGTTGTTCTTGAGTCAAGACAATTAGCTTTTCCCTGCCAGATTTTCGATTTTCTCCTTTTGCAACACCGACTATCATAACATTGTTTATGGCTAATTCTGCTAATGCCTTTTGCGCTTCATGAACTTGAGGTTTGCCACCATCGATAAATGCTATATCTGGAGTCTCATGTTCACCTTGTTGCAAGCGTTTAAAGCGTCGAAAAACCGCTTGATAAATCGCCGCACAATCATCACCGCCCGTAATACCCGTAATATTAAATCGTCGATAAGCCGATTTAACCGCACCTTCTCTATCAAACACCACACACGAAGCGACCGTTTGTTCACCTTGAGTATGACTAATATCGAAACATTCCAAACGGCTAGGTACAGCCGCACAACCCAATAATTGCTGTAAACTAACAAACCGTGCCAGCATATTTTGCTTGGACGCTAACTGGGTAGCGAGGGCATTTTCAACATTGCTACCCGCCATTTGCAACCATTTCAGCCGCTCGCCTTTCACCTTAGTGACAATGCTCAATGCGTGTTTCGCTTGCGTTGCCAACACCTCACGCACTAAATTCACTTCTTTCAGTGCGTGGCTGATGATTAACTCATGCGGTACAGGTTTATTCAAATAATACTGAGGAATAAACGCCTGCAACACAGCGGCAGGTTGATACGCATCGGTCATTTTAGGAAAAAATACTTTATTGCCTAAATGCTGACCACTCCGAATAAAAAACACCTGCACACAGGCAACATTACCCTCAGTCGCACAAGCAATAATATCCATATCGCCGCCTTCACCATCGATAAACTGTTTTTCTAATACCGAACGCAAACGTACAATTTGGTCGCGTACACTTGCCGCTTGCTCAAACTCTAATGCCGCCGCTGCTGCTTCCATTTTAACAATCAAATTATCGATTAATAACCCACTTTTGCCCTCCAAAAACAGCACGGTATTATTCACATCCAATGTGTAATCGGTTTTATCAATCAAACCCACACACGGTGCGGTACAGCGTCCTATTTGATGTTGCAAACAAGGGCGAGTACGGTTGTTATACACCGTGTCCTCACATTGACGCACAGGAAACAAACGCTGCAATAATTTCAAACTTTCGTAAGCCGCGCCCGAACTGGGATACGGGCCAAAATAACGCCCTAACTTGCGTTTCGCACCACGGTGAATAGAAATTTGTGGAAACTCATGATTGGACAAAAAGATATAAGGATAGGATTTGTCATCGCGCAGACAAATATTGTAACGCGGCTTGTGGCGTTTAATTTGCTGGCTTTCCAGTATTAACGCCTCGTTTTCGGTACGCGTTATCGTCACCTCAATAGCGGCAATTTTAGCCACCATCACCTGTTGCTTAGTGGTTGCTGATGAGTTTTTAAAATAACTAGAAACGCGATTTTTAAGATTTTTCGCCTTACCGATATAAATAATCTCGCCCTCGGCATTCAGCATTTTATAAATGCCAGCTTGTGTGGTTAGATTTTTTAAAAATGATGCACTATCAAACACAGCGTAGTCTGCCCATAGTTACCAAAAGAGTCATAGCGTATTAAACGACTTTGTTTGTGAAAATTTGACTGAGATCAAAAGAAGCGACCATCACAGTCATCTGTCCGACAGTTTTGACCAATGAGCTGCCCTAAAAGTGACATAGATGTATGGCTTAAGTTCTTAGCAACAAGTAAGGATGTATTCATAACGTTGGAGGTCAGGCTTTGCCTGACTTGCAAGCAAAGCTTGCACTCCCGAATACACGCAAACTTATTGTCACGCACTTAACACGCCTAGCATGGAAACGTTTTTCTGAATAACTGATGTTACGCACTTCCAAACAAAAGATGTATCATTTTCGGCATAAAAACAAAATACCTTGAACTATACACAGACTATTTAATGGTCAACACTGTTGGATATACAACAGCGACAGGATTATCCACCCTGATGGAAGGGAGAGCCAGATTCACGCCTATTATCGAAACAAGAGTTCAGCTCATAAGTTTGGACTCCAAAGACGCAAACTATTATTTGCAAAAAGCCAAAAACCGCATAGCAGAAATTGGGCAATGGGGATTAATGCGAGTCATTAGAGCGGGATTTTTCTCCAAAACTACCCGATAAATGGCTTACAAAAATATGAAAATCAACGACACAGCTGATAACTTGTATAATTACCCAATTCAAACACTTTTAAGAGAACTCTATGGCACTGTATTGTGGAATCGTTGGCTTACCCAATGTTGGCAAATCAACCCTATTCAACGCCTTAACGCGGGCAAAAATCGCCGCTGAAAATTATCCCTTCTGTACCATTGATCCTAATATCGGTGTTGTCCCTGTGCCAGATGCGCGTATGGACAAGCTGGCAGAAATCGTCAAACCCGAACGCATATTACCCACCACTATTGAATTTGTTGATATAGCAGGCTTGGTAGCAGGCGCGTCTAAAGGCGAAGGCTTAGGCAATAAGTTTTTAGCCAATATTCGTGAAACGGATGCCATTGCTCATGTGGTGCGCTGTTTTGAAGATGACAATGTAATTCACGTTGCCAACAAAATTGATCCACTGTCCGATATTGAAACCATCAATATCGAATTGGCGTTAGCAGATATGGCATCGGTGGAAAAAGCTTTATTACGCTGTAGTAAAATTGCGCGTACAGGCAATAAAGACGAACAAGCCAAAAAATTGGTGTTAGAACGCGTGTTAACACAACTGGAAGCAGGCGATCCTGTGCGTACAATGGGTTTAACTGAAGAAGAAACCGACCTGTTTAAAGACCTGTGCTTAATGACCCTCAAACCCACCATGTACATCGCTAATGTTCAGGATGATGGTTTTGAAAATAACCCAATGCTGGATAGTGTCCGCGAATTTGCCGCCAAAGAAGGCTCAATGGTTGTACCGATATGCGCCGCCATTGAAGCGGAAATCTCCCAATTAGATGATGACGAGAAAAAAGAATTTCTCGATGACTTAGGCTTAGAAGAAGCAGGCTTAAATCGCGTGGTCAGAGCAGGTTATAAATTACTCAACCTAGCAACCTACTTTACCGCAGGCGTAAAAGAAGTCAGAGCGTGGACAATTCCAGTCGGTGCAACCGCGCCACAATCAGCAGGTGTGATACACAGCGATTTTGAAAAAGGCTTTATTCGTGCCGAAGTCATTTCTTACGCTGACTTTATCACCTACAAAGGTGAACAAGGCGCAAAAGATGCAGGAAAATGGCGATTAGAGGGCAAAGATTATATCGTTAAAGACGGCGATGTCATGCACTTTCGATTCAACGTTTGACAAATAACGAGCGGGTATCTATAATCCCCGCTCTTTACAAAGCCCCACAAATGGCGATATAGCTCAGTTGGTTAGAGCACGGGATTCATAACCCCGGGGTCGGTGGTTCAAATCCACCTATCGCCACCACTTTAGAGTTCAACAAGATGCAAACAAGATGCAAACAAGACCATAAACCCGCAAGTCGTAAGGCTTAGCGGGTTTTTTATTGTTCAACGAAGTACAACAAGATTCATTGACAGTCGCGCTAACGTGGGGGTATAAATCGGGGTATCTGCTAATAACTGCCAATAATTTAAAAAATATACCCCCCATGTCACTAACTGATACCACCATAAAAAACGCCAAGCCCACACCAGATAAGGCTTACAAGCTACCTGATGACAAAGGAATGTATTTACTGGTTAACCCTAACGGATCAAAATATTTTCGCCTTAAGTACCGTTTCGCGGGCAAAGCCCGTAGATACCATCTCTCCAAATCAATCGCAAGCGACTTTTAAGTCGTTTGAGGTTGATAAGGTTGTTGGTGTTTTAAAACACCAAAACAAATCTGTACCAGTTTTTGCATAGCTGCGCCGAGTGCGGACATCTTGCTTTTGCCTTTACTGGTTAAGCGTTGGTATTGGGCTTTAATGTCGGGGTTGTAGCGGATGGCCACCACTGCCGCCCTGTACAGTTTGGCACGAATCACGGGGTTGCCCGCTTTGGATAGTCGGGCGCGTCCTTTGACGCTACTGCCTGAGTCGTGTTGTACGGGTACTAAGCCTAAGTACGCCGCGCAGTGGTTGGGTAGAGGCGATAGCCGAAACCCAACATAAAGAATGTGTAGATGTAATGGGTTTCGCTATCGCTCTACCCATCTTACGAGTTGCACGCGTTGAGGTGGTTTGATTAACATGACAGTAGAATCAAACTATGAGGAATTAAAACTATGAGTGCCGTTATCAAAAACCGCTTTATTAGCGTAGAAGAATATTTAGCGGGTGAATTAAACGCAGAAACCAAGCATGAATACATGGATGGTGATGTCTATGCAATGGCAGGGGCGAGTAAAAATCATCAAAGTATTAGCGGCAATGTACTGGCTGAATTGCGGCAACATTTAAAAAACACGCCCTGCCGTCCGTTTGGCTCTGATAGTAAAGTCAAAGTCGGCAAGCAATTTTTTTATCCTGATGTGATGGTCTGTGACGATAAAACCGACAATCCCTATTACACCGAATCACCGATTTTATTAGTTGAAGTGCTGTCAAAATCCACGCGCCGCACCGATGAAACCATTAAGTGCGTGGCTTATTCGTCATTACCAAGTGTGCAGGAATATGTATTGATTGAGCAAGATTTTGTTGACGTAGAAGTATGCAGACGCTCTTCGGGTTGGGTATCGAATCATTATTTTCTAGGCGATGATGTGTGGTTTGAATCCTTGGATTTTAACTTAGCGGTAGAAGAAATTTATCGCTGGGTTGAAAATGAAGACATGGCGGCGTTTTTGCAGGCGCGTGAGTTGGGTGATTAGAATATTTCGTTTCCAAACTGGCGTTTGGGAGCGAGACGTTTTGCGAATAAAAAAGCCGTGAAGTTGTTGGCTTCACGGCTTAGGCGATGGGGTTCTACTATCGCCTACGGGTTAGATGCTAGTTAGTTTATCAAATTTAGACCACCAGTCAGTATTATGACGCTCTTTAAAACTATTTTCTTTTTCGTCTGGCTTAAGACTTTCTGTGTATTCAAGCCAAACTTTATATTGATTAAAAAACTCAACCCATTCTTTAATCCATTTAATACAACGAAATTTAATTATTAACTCATTATCAATAGGTTTGCTTTCATTGGTGAAAAGCAACTTATCAATTATTTCTTCATTAATAACTTCTTTTGTATCAAGAGAAAAATGGTAACACTTTCTGAATTTTTCAATCAAACAAGCTAAATCTTTATCTTCTTTTTTTATTTCTTTTAATAATTTTAGTAATGTGTTTTTTATCGTTGATTCATATCTCATCTCGTCAAAAACAAATTTATCATTATCTACATACAAGCCATCTAATATGTTATTTTTGTCTATTAGCTTTAGAAATACTGCTGTATCAATCAAAACATATTGATACATATTAAGTATTTCTATCTCATAAATAGTGTTTTTGTTATATATTGATAAAAGTAGGTTTTCAAAATTACATTCTGTATTTTTCATATATTTTTATACTCTTTATTTTTAAATAGTTTAATGGAAATATATAATATTTCACAAGTTTAACATATAAATAAATTTAACTGCTAATTATTGCAAACTTTGTTGTTTATTTCCACTCCAATATTGTCTCATGAATACTATAAATTTGTCAATGTACATATTTTATTTAAAGTTTTTATTGATAACTTTTTATATTTAAAAACATATCAGTTTTAAAGTTTCCTGTGTTGTTTATTTGTTATATATTTTTAGGTTATTACCGTGCTTAGACGGGTTTTAATTGTGATGTTTTTAGCCATGTAGTCAGGTAAGGTAAACTGTGCGTACCGTTATTATACTCGTAATTATGGAAAGGTACGCACTACATGGCTTTCTCTACGAGTTATTTAAAATACTCCATATAGAGAAGACCGTCTTCAGTTATTTGTGCTGTGTATTCGATATTTTTAACTGTATTCTGCTCACCATTCTGCATCCTATCAACGTTAGTTATACAAAATGTTTTTTTGATAGAATCATTTTTTGATTTAGTACGAATAGAAGAAAGTGAAATAGTAGAACCCTCACTTGCACTCGCATCTGCCATGTCAATTTCTTGAAGTGCTTGAGCGACAATTTTTTCATCTTTATATTCTTTTAAAATGTCATAAGCCAAATTATCATCATCTTGCTTTTGCCCTATTGATACTGATACAAGTTTCATATAGATGAGTCCTGTTTTTTCAAAAATTCTTGTGAATTCGATGCTATCAGGTGTTCTATCCTCTTTAGGTGATTCGTAATTAAGAAGATATTTGTGTAATACTTCTTGAGTATTTTGTGAATGAACACTTTTTTTATATAACGCTGTCATTTGTTTTACCATCCACGCTTTGACTTTATCATCGCCACAACTCGGAGTACCCTGCGCAAATACCGTATTTGATTTATCAATCACGTTATTATTATCTTGTGTCTCTGTATTTTCTTGTTCGGTAATATTTGGTTGGGTTTCGACAGTTGGGGTATAGGATTGTTCAGACGATGTATTGGGTGCAACAGGAATAGTTATTTTTGCAGGAAATACCCAGAGCAGGTGAAGCAAGTAAAGTAAATAAAGCAAGCTCAAGATTCTGAGGACTATCTTTTCGCCTTTAGAACAGAGTTTTTTTACTCGTCCGTTGCCTTCATAGTAAATTTCACCATTCCCTGTGAAAAGAATAAATACAAGAGCAGGGTTAAATAAAATAAGAGTGATAATCGCAAACCAGCGTTTTCGATACCAAGGTACTTGGTCATACGATGAAAACGATTCATTAAAATTAGTTGCACCTTGTAACCGCATTATTTTTTCTGAAAAATAATTAACTACGGGGTTAATCCATTGCCATATATTTTTAGTCTGTGGCGGTGTATTTTGCTCTGCTACGCCCTGAGATTCTGCGGCATAACTACCATTCAACATACTGCCGCAATGTCGGCATTTCTTGGCAATGGCTAAGATTTTTTCACCACAAAAATCACAGTTTTTTGTGGCTTCTTGTTCTGGTGGTGTTGATTGTGTGAGTGATAGCTCGATTGAACCGAGGGCATTTTTTCCTAATACCGTTATCGGCGCACTGCATTGTTTGCATTTACCTGTTTTGGTTTCTAAAGGAATTCTGTCATCACTGAGATAATGACTGGTATTACAGTTTTTGCACACAATTTCCATAGCTATCCTTGTTGATAAAAAGAATTTTTCAGTAGTCAGGCTGATACGTTTTTAATCACTCATTACAATCTGGGTAAAATCATTTTTAGCTCTGTTCCAAAATATCATTTTTGCCCCGCCTTGCTCAAAAGGGGAATAAAAAAATCCAGCATTTGCCAATGTAATACTACTTGGTTCATTTGCTGCACATTCCCAATAGCCTTTGCCACAAGCCGTTTGGTAGGTGTTTGGTTCTGCTATATCAATCGCCATTGGTTCAGCATTCCAATCAAGGTCATTATCAATGATTTTCCATTCATAATTATCATGGTTCGATAGTTTAACGGCTAACGCGCCTTTGCTGGTGCTAATACTGGCTAATAAAAAAGCGTAATCTGGTTTTCCATCGCCGTTAAAATCCGCTGCTACGCTTGCGTTTTGTGTGGGTGATTCTTTTCGAGCGGGTTCTTTTGCCAGTTCTTGGGCGGTTGGTAATCGCAAACCAGCGGGGTATTGTGGTGTATCATTGGGTTTTTTAATAGGCTCAGGTGTCAATGTAGCGGTGGTATTGGGCTGTTCGTTAGGTGTGACAGTCAGATTTTGTTTGCTAATAATGAAGGCTGTTATCAATCCACCGATAGCAAGCAAACTGCCCGCAATAAGAAAAATAGGTGTTTTTTTAGTGTGGGGCGGTGCTGCCTCTTTTACCTGAGTGGGTAATACAGTGTGTTCAGTGGCTGGTTTTATCGCTTTCTCTAATACGTTCTGAGAGGCAGACGCACTGCCGTTTAAGAGACTGCTGCAATATTTGCATTTTTTGGCAATAGCTAAGATTTTTTCACCACAAAAATTACATCGCTTGCTTGTTTGTTGTTCTGGCGGTATTGAATGCGTGGTAGGTGAATTAATATCATTTTTTCCCAATACAATAATGTCTGCATGACAGTGTTTGCATTTGCCTATTTTTGTTGCTAACGGGATTTTATCGTCACTGAGATAATGACGGGTATTACAATGCTTGCATACAATTTCCATGATTATCCTTGCTTAAAGTAAAAATCAACTTATTTGAGTTAAACCCGCTGTAAAAAACCGCATGAAGTTTAACAGAATACGGTGGGATGTAGCTAATCAAAACCCTAGTAATTACTGCTCACTGTTATTAGGTAAGGGCAATATGGATGAATGCGCTTGAAGATGTGTCTAAGCTAGAAAAAATCTATAACTTATATATTGACAACAAAGTCGTATCGAAAGACTCTTGCCAAAAGAGAGCGGAATGCTATAGAAAGTTAGAAATAAAGTATTGACTAATCAAATCAGTTCGTTATAATAGCCAGCTGACTTCGGCACTAACAGGAGTTAGGTGGTGGAGTTGATCAGGAAGGACGGGGTTTTAGGGTTGAGTCATTTATGAGTAACTTTGAAAGCGGATTAAAAGGGAAGAAAAATAAAGTATTGACAAGAAGAAAATAGTCTGTATAATTATCGGACTAAGCTGAACGGAAGCAAAGG
>JAPLRZ010000056.1 GCA_026398895.1 Methylococcales bacterium | reverse complement strand
TACCCAATTCCAGCGTACAGGCAGTCAATGCGATGATAAGGGAACGTTGGGTCATGATGATAATGACGCGCAGCAACATGGAAATTCTTGCCATTCAAACCCTGCGCAACTCAGTAATGGCAGCTAGTTTCATGGCGACAACTGCTACCTTGTTAATTGTTGGCGTGTTAAATCTGGGCGAAAAAATCGGGCAATGGGCTGAAAATCTGCATCCTTTACTCTCGTTTTGTCAGAGTTCAAATGAATTATGGCAAATAAAACTGGGGCTATTGCTATTGAGTTTTGCGGTTGCTTTTTACTACTTTGCGATGGCAATTCGCTTTTTTAATCATGTCGGCTATATGATTAATCTGCCCTTCGATGCCGCAACCGATCAGGCGTTATATCAACAAACTTGCGCTTATCTGAACAAGGCGGGTAGTTATTACACCTTCGGTATTCGAACTTTCTTTTTCGGTTTACCCATTATCTCGTGGTTTTTCGGAGCCTATTTTTTGCTTTTTTCAACAGTATGCCTGATTGCAGGGCTTAGCTTACTGGATAGAGTACCAAAGCAATTGTAATCCACCTGCACATAAAACCGCTTTTCCTTTAAATCTTAGGTCTTAATTCATTGTGATGTTTGATAACACGTCTTCGCTCGCCCATTTTTTGCCGATTATTGATTGGCTGAAAACCTATCGCCAACAAGATTTTACTGATGATTTGTTTGCGGGCATTATCACGGCGATTTTGCTTGTCCCTCAAGGCATTGCTTACGCTATTCTAGCGGGCTTACCGCCACAACTGGGCTTATACGCCAGTATTTTACCACCGATAATGTACGCCTTATTGGGTACCAGTCGCACCCTATCCGTAGGTCCTGTGTCCGTTGCATCCATCATGATTGCCAGTGCCTTAAGCTCGCCTGCTATCGTGGCATTAGGCAATCCGATGCAAAGTGCCTTGGTGTTATCACTGGAAAGTGGCGTAATCATGTTACTCATGGCGGTGTTGCGCATGGGTAGTCTGGTTAATTTTATCAGTCATCCTGTGTTGGTAGGTTTTACCAGCGGCGCGTCATTATTGATTATTGGCAACCAGTTACCGCTAACACTGGGCTTAAAATCACCAAACTGCGGTATAGATGTTGCTTGTTATACAAGTTACATACAGGGCTTTAATAACACGACTCTATTCATTAGCCTCAGTGCATTGGCTTTATTGTTATTATTCAGTCAGTTATTGCCGATGAGTTTGAAAAAAATTGGGGTAAAAGCAACTTTGATTACCGCGATCAGCAAATGTGGCCCGTTACTGACTGTGCTACTCGCTACAATTGCAGTCAGTGTGCTGTCCACTATGGGGCAATCAATCGCTGTGGTGGGTGTTGTTCCTGCTGGTTTCCCTGAGTTTACTCTCACTGGCGTAACTGAATCGCTAGGGCAACGTGGTAAAGCCTTATTGCCGTTCGCGGCGTTTATCACCTTAATCGCTTATATAGAAAGTGTTGCCATTGCTAAAATGACTGCCAATTTACGCGGCGAAAAAATCATTCCCAGCCAAGAATTGATCGGCTTAGGGGTAGCAAATATTGCCGCTTCATTATCAGGTGGAATGCCTGTTGCAGGGGGCTTGAGTCGCACGATGGTTAATTTTTCCGCTGGAGCGCGTACTCAAATGGCAATGCTGATTGCCGCAGCACTATTAGCGGTTGCGGTGATGTTTTGCAGTCCGTGGTTTACCAATATTCCTAAAGCCGCGCTGGCTGTGATTATTTTGGTAGCGATTATGCCGTTGGTAAAAATAAAAAGTATTTTTCACACTTGGGCGTATGACAAAGGCGATGGTATTGCTGAACTGGTCACTTTGCTAGGTGTGCTGATATTTGGGATTGAACAAGGCATTATGCTAGGTATTATCCTCACCATAGCTAGCAATTTACGCAAATCCAGCCACCCGCATATTGCAGTGGTTGGTCGCGTACCCGATACCGAACACTACCGCAATATCAAACGTCATCATGTTCAAACATGGCATCATTTATTATTGATACGCATCGATGAAAATCTGACCTTTGCCAATATCAATTATATTGAAGAATTTTTAGTCACCGAATTAAAACGCCAAACCGATACGCGCCATATTGTGCTGATTTTTACCTCGGTCAGTGATATAGATACCACCGCACTGGAAGCCTTAGAAAGTTTGAATCAAGCCTTACAAAGCACAGGCAAAACGCTCAATATTGCCGAAGCCAAAGGCCCCGTGTTGGATAAATTGAAAAAAACCGATTTTTTTGAACAACTCAAACCAGGGCTAGCGTTTTTTCGTACCGAAGATGCGGTTAAGCAGTTGGGATAACAGGAGTCCAATAGCTTTAGCTATTGGCTAAAAAAACAGCTAAAGCTGTTTTACTCCGAAAGAATTTTAGACTTACTAGGGGATAGTAATGATTTCAGAAGCAGTAGTGGACTTATCGCGTTGGCAATTCGCCGCCACGTCGTTATATCATTTTTTATTCGTGCCATTAACCTTGGGTTTATCGTTTTTATTAGCGATTATGGAATCCACTTATTTAATGACAGGGCGAGAAATATACAAAGACATGACCCAATTTTGGGGCAAGTTGTTTGGTATTAATTTCGCGTTAGGCGTGGCGACAGGCTTGACGATGGAATTTGAATTCGGCATGAACTGGTCGTATTTCTCCCATTATGTCGGTGATGTATTTGGCGCACCGTTGGCAATTGAAGGCTTGATGGCGTTTTTTTTGGAAGCTACCTTTGTCGGTTTGTTTTTCTTCGGCTGGGATAAATTACCTAAATGGCAGCATTTAATTGTCACTTGGCTGGTCGCGTTCGGAACGAATTTATCGGCGTTGTGGATTTTAGTGGCTAACGGTTGGATGCAAAATCCCGTCGGTGCGGAGTTTAATTATGAAACCATGCGCATGGAAGTCACCCATTTTAGCGATTTAATCTTTAACCCAGCGGCACAAGTGAAATTCGTTCATACCGTTGCCGCTGGTTATACCACTGCCGCTGCGTTTGTGTTGGGTATCAGTGCTTACTATATGCTGAAAGGACGGGATGCCGCGTTTGCGCGTCGCTCTTATACCATTGCCGCAGGTTTTGGTTTAGCTGCCTGTTTGTCAGTCATTGTGTTAGGTGATGAAAGTGGTTATACCGACGGCGAGGTGCAAAAAGCCAAACTCGCCGCGATTGAAGCCGAATGGCATACCGAACCACCGCCCGCCTCATTTACTGCCATTGGCTTTCCTGACCAAGACAAAATGGAAACGGCGTATGCGATAAAAATTCCGTGGGTCTTGGGTTTAATCGGTACACGTTCGATTGATGAACCGATTACTGGCTTAACGGAAATTTTAGAAAAAAATCGTGTTCGTGTGCGTGAAGGTATGAAGGCTTACGGCTTATTACAAAAATTACGCAACGGTGAAAAAACACCTGAACACATAGCTGAATTTAATCGTTATAAAAAAGATTTAGGCTACGGAATGCTGTTAAAACGCTACACCGAAAAAGTAGCCGATGCCACCGATGCGCAAATCGAATTAGCCGCACAATACTCAATGCCCAGAGTCGTGCCGTTATTTTGGACATTCCGCATTATGGTCGCTTGTGGTTTCATCATGCTAGGCGTGTTTATCTGGGCGATGTTTGCCAGTTCAATTCGCAAATGTCGGCAAACCACGTTATTAAAATGGAGTTTTTACATGATGCCCTTGCCGTGGATAGCTTGTGAAACGGGTTGGTTTGTCGCGGAATTTGGGCGGCAACCGTGGACGATAGCAGAAATACTACCGACTTTTTTAAGTGCGTCTTCCTTAAGCGAATGGGATTTGTATATCAGTTTGTCGGGCTTTATCGCTTTGTACACCGTGTTCTTGGTGATTGAACTGTTTTTAATGCTCAAGTTTATTAAATTAGGTCCTAGCAGTCTGCACAAAGGGCGATACCATTTTGAAATTACTGAACAACAAGAGGTGAGCCATGTTTGATTATGAAACCCTACGCTGTATTTGGTGGCTATTCTTAGGCGTATTATTAATTGGTTTTGCAGTGACAGGCGGATTTGATTTAGGCACAGCGATTTTATTGCCGTTTTTGGGTAAGACCGACACCGAACGGCGAGTGATTATTAACTCAGTAGGCGCGACGTGGGAAGGTAATCAAGTCTGGTTTGTCACCGCAGGTGGCGCATTATTCGCCGCGTGGCCAATGGCTTATGCAGTCGCTTTTTCAGGTTTTTATCTCGCCTTATTATTGACGCTATTCGCTTTGATGATGCGCCCGTTAGGGTTTGATTATCGCAGTAAATTACCCAGCGAAAAATGGCGCGGTAACTGGGATAAAGCATTATTTGTCGGCGGTTTCGTACCCGCGCTGATTTTTGGCGTGGCATTTGGTAATTTATTAAAAGGTGTGCCGTTTCATCTCGATAACGACATGAGAATTTTTTATGACGGCAGTTTTTGGGGTTTGCTGAATCCGTTTGCTTTGCTGTCTGGCTTGCTCAGTGTATCTATGTTGGCGTTGCACGGTGCAACCTATTTACAAGTGAAAACCGAAGGCGATATTCAACAACGTTGTCAAAAAGCGGTGCTGATATTGGCAATTGTCACGCTAGTGATTTTTGCCTTAGCGGGATTTTGGATAACGCATATTGAGGGTTATAAAATCACCTCAACCCTATTACATGACGCGCCATCCAACCCATTAAACAAAGTAGTCGAGAAAAGTGCTGGGCTATGGTTGGCGAATTATCAACAACAACCGCTATTAATTGTTATCCCTAGTTTGGGTTTTATGATGGGTGTGTTGACTATTCTGCTATCAAAACAGCAATATCTAAAATCCGCGTTTATCAGTAGTGGTCTCACCATTACCGCCATTATTTTGACTGCGGGCGTGTCGATGTTTCCATTTTTAATCCCAGCCAGTCAATCAATTAACCATTCATTAACCGTGTGGGATGCCAGTTCCAGCCATACCACCTTGATCATTATGTTTTGGGTCACGGTGGTTTTTTTGCCGATTATCATCGTGTACACCAGTTGGGTGTTTCGGGTACTGTCGGGCAAAATCACCCTCGCGCACATTCAAAACAACGATCACACCGCTTATTAGGAGACACTCATGTGGTATTTTACTTGGATATTAGGCTTATTACTGGCGTGTTCTCTGGGCATTCTGCACATCCTGCGTTTTGAAGCACAGGAAACTTTTGAAAAAGAACACATACCGCTAGACCCTGTAACGCGCTTGTTCACCAAAGACGTGATGATGACGCGCCTGAAAGAAAAAGTCGAAAACTCACGCCATAACGGTTTTTGTGGTGGATTATTTAAAAACCGAAATTCGTGAAGGCGTGGACATAGCCGCAAGAATGAATCAACAGGCAATTCTTATTGCCCTGCCTGGTGCAACATTGACCAGAGCCGAAACCATCGCCGCACAATTTAAAGATTACATCGGCTCGCAAATCAAAGCCCCCAGAGATTTAACTATTGATGTGGCGGTGGGTGTAGCAACTTATGCAGGCGATGATTCGGCTGGTTTGCCGATTGCACAGGAAGTGGATGCTTTGATTGATAAGGCGTGTGGGCAGGTACATCCAGCGTAGTAGATGTAGGGTGGGCAAGCGTCTTTTTGCTTGCCCACCGATTATGTGGATTTCGCGTGTTCCGCGTGGGCAAACGATAAAGTCGTTTGGACTGAAAGCATAAGACGAGAAATAGGATGTGCCGACGATAGGAGGCGCATCATTCGCGTGGATTTTCTCGAATGATGCGCTTCGTACCTCAGCACATCCTATAATTAGCGCATCTTATGTGGTGGATTATTTAAAAACCGAAATTCGTGAAGGCGTGGACATAGCCGCAAGAATGAATCAACAGGCAATTCTTATTGCCCTGCCTGGTGCAACATTGACCAGAGCCGAAACCATCGCCGCACAATTTAAAGATTACATAGGCTCGCAAATCAAAGCCCCCAGAGATTTAAGCATTGATGTGGCGGTTGGTGTAGCAACTTATGCGGGTGATGATTCGGCTGGTTTGCCGATTGCACAGGAAGTGGATGCTTTGATTGATAAGGCGTGTGGGCAGGTACATCCAGCGTAAACGTGTATTATACTGGAGTCCAAAACCCAGTTTTGGACTTCGACACCCTCCCCAGCGCGGGGCGGGTTATTCAACCCGCCCCAAACGTTTGAATTCTGGTACGATGTTCAGCACAACATTACAATTAAAACGTTGCGACGGGGTGAATACCCCGTCGCGCTTCGGGTGACAATATGATTATAAGTCCAGAAACAGTAATATGGTTAATTACAAGAAAGAAATCTGTTAATCCTCTTAAATTGCTAAAAATTCATGGAATTGAATTGACAGGTCTTGATAAAGAAAAAGTAGAGAATGAAAGAAAAAATATTGAAAATATACTGAATGAAAAACATAAGCCAACTGTTAAAACAATAGAAACTTTTAAAAATGTTGTTGAAATTTTAATTCGCGCAACGTCTAAAAAATTTGGAAATGAAGACATTGCCGAAAAGCAAATCCAGCGAATTCGAGATTATTCACAACCTAAAAACTGGACTATTTTAGATTCTCTGAATAAAGTAGAATCAGATTATGATGATTTTTTTCAATATCCGAATTTTAAAAATAGTTTTATTTATTCCGAAATAAAACAGGGGGTTAAAATTTTTAGAGAGTGCTGGAATATCTATTTAGAAACAGAATCTGATAATGCAGCTTTCGATTATTTGTACAATAATGATCTTTTTAAAGCATTAAATTTAAAAGATAGCATAACTTTTGATCTTTCTTGTTTCAAAATAGGTGGGTTTAACTTAAATTTTACACTGTATCTTATAGCTTGCATGGAGAGCGAATACCACGATAAAAGTCTTTTTAGTCCAGTTATCAAAACAATGTTATCAGATATAGAAAACGGTAGCTTTTCAGAAAAATCACCATTTAAATACTTCACCGATTTATCGAAAGAAGATACAGGATTATCCTTTGAGGATATGTCTGAAAAATTATGTATGGATGAGAGAACATTTTACAGATACAGAGCAGGAAAAACAGCAGTTAATATAAAATATACAGCAAATATAATCAATAAATCGGGTTTAATTTATTACATTATTGTTTTCATAAAAGGATTGTTATCAAACACTGTTTTAATAGCACAAGAAAATCAATTCAAAGAAAATATAATTAATATATTTAGGGAATATGACACTTATTACGAAATAGCAAAATCACGATTTACTGAATATAAAAACGGAGTTGAAGTTATTTATTCAACCCCGTCAACCTAATTACAGAAGTTATTTTTTAGGTGGATTGTTTCCTCTGCCACCGCCTGATGGCTCGCCTGTTTTGCTAGGAGCATTCGGAGGAGTAACGTGAGTAGATGCAGTGTTCATAAATTACCTCTTAATCAAAAAGTTTGTGTTTAGTTAGCGCAACCTAGATTGCGGGTATATCTTCGTACATTCGTTTGAATTAAGTAATGACACTTTTGGAAAAGTTTTAATGTCTTGTTCTAAAGCTCTGGCTTACTGCTCACAGCTAAGGATAACTAACTCGTAAGTTAGGTATAGCCTAACCCAACCTCACAACACCTTGCCGAGCAACAATCTTGCCACTCACCGAAACCGATAACCAACGCTATTTTGACCAACACCACGCCCGCGAAAAAATCTGTGCGCGTTGGTTAAAAGCCCAAAGCAAAACCGTCCGCAAACCGATTTTACTTGCCGCATTGGCAGGGATTATTAATGGCGTGGCGGTGATAGTTCAGGCGGCGTTGTTAGCAAGCATTTTATCTGCCCTCATTAACAATGAGTGTTTAATGACTGCCAGTCCTTTAAAGGACTGGCAGTCATGCCCAATACAACTAAGCCATTATTTCCTTGGCTTAATCGCCGTGTTTTTATTGCGTAGCGTCTGTGTTTACGCCCAACAAATCGCAGGCTTTAACGCAGGTGCAAAAGTCCGCACCGACATAAGACTACAGCTTACTGATACTTTTGCATTAAACCCAGCGGCACTCAAACAGCAACAAAGCGGCGCGTTAGCGGCGGTTAGTCTGGAACAGGTGGACGCGCTGGCATTGTATTTTTCGCGTTATTTGCCACAACAAATGATAGTCGGCGTGTTGCCACTCATCATGTTAGCGGTGGTCATGCCTGTCAATTGGCTGGTCGGCTTGATTTTATTATTTACCGCGCCATTGATTCCAGTATTCATGGCATTAGTGGGCATGGGCGCGGTTTCGGCACAACGTAGCCAGTTTTTAGCCTTAACCCGCATGAGCGGTTATTTTTTGGATCGATTGCAAGGCTTGGCAACCTTAAAACTATTTGGTCTAGCCGAAGCAGAATTAACTGCGATTCATCACATTGCCGATGATTTTCGGGAAAAAACCATGAGCGTGTTACGCATTGCGTTTTTATCCTCTGCCGTGCTGGAATTTTTTAGCGCGGTTGCTGTGGCATTGGTCGCGGTTTATGTTGGCTTAAGTTTATTGGGGCAGATTGATTTCAGTTTCGCGCCGCCTGTCAGTTTCAAAATCGGCTTGTTTGTGTTGCTGTTAGCCCCCGAATTTTTTATGCCATTACGACAACTGGCAATTTATTATCATGACCGTGCCGCCGCATTAGGCGCGGCGGATGCGATTTTGAATATATTGGAGCAGGATGTAGGTCGGGTTAGCGATAGCGTAACCCAACAATCTTGCCCCGTTGTGTCGGGTTACGCTACGCTAACCCGACCCACACCATTGATTGAATTAAACAAAGTCAGCAAATCCTACCAACAGCGGCAAGTGCTATCCGACATCACGCTACAAATCCACCAAGGCGAAAAAATCGCTTTAATCGGTGCATCAGGCGCAGGTAAAACCACGCTGTTAAACCTGCTTTTAGGTTTTGAATCGGCTACCGAAGGCGTAATCTGGCTAAACGGACACACACTAAACCGTGACAATGCCACACAAGCGATGGCTTACGTTGGACAGAACGCTTATATTTTTTACGGCACTATCGCCGACAATATTGCTTTAGCGAATCCCCATGCCAGCACGCAACAGATTGAAGCCGCCGCATTAGCCGCTGGTGTGACTGAATTTAGCGAGTGTCTGACTGATGGTTTACAAACACGGGTAGGCGAACGTGGTTATGGTTTATCAGGTGGACAGGTGCAACGTATCGCCGTTGCCCGCGCTTTTTTAAAAAATGCCGATATTGTGTTACTGGATGAACCGACTGCCAATCTCGATAAACTCACTAAAACGCGGCTGTTAGCCGTGATTAACGAATTGTTCAAAGACAAAACCGTGATTATTTCCAGTCATGATGATGAAGTTATTTCAGGAATGACTAGGCTCTGCGTGTTACAACAGGGATACTTACAGTCATGAATCAATTGAATTTAGGAATGACTGCTAGTCCTTTGAAGGACTGGCAGTCATTAAGTGACTTACGCAATGAGTGATTTAAGGTTTTTCTTACACCTATTCAAGCCGCACGCTTGGTGGTTAGTGGGCGGTATCGTGTTGGCATTATTAACCGCATTTTCGACTATCGCGTTATTAACCTTGTCGGGCTGGTTTATCAGCGCGTCTGCTATTGCAGGTTTAGGCGGTGATATATTGTTGTTTAATTTTATGCTTCCCGCCGCACAAATCCGTGCTTTAGCGATAACACGGACACTGGGGCGTTATGGTGAACGCTTGGTGACGCATGAAGCCACGTTTCGTGTATTAACAGAAATTCGCGTCTGGTTTTTTGCCCAATTGATTCCATTAGCCTTAGGACGCTTAGCTGAATCGCGTAGCGGTGATTTATTAACCCGCATGACCGCTGATATTGATGCCTTGGACGCGCTGTATTTACGTTTAATTGCTCCTGCGGTAGTTGCGGCGATTGGAATTACTGCCGTCACGGTGTTTTTATACGGATACCATCCCCTTATCAGTTTCAGCACAGCCATATTGTTGTTAATCGCCTCGGTAGTGATTCCGCTGATATTCAATCGTTTAGGTAAAGAAAGCTCGGCAGCCACCGTCACACTGTCGGCAAGTTTACGTTTGCGACAATTGGAATTATTACAAGGCATGACCGATTTATTAGCGAATCAAGCCTACTCGCGCTTTAGTGACAGTTTCGCAAAAAACTCAGAACGACTGATTGAAACCGAAGCTGACAATAATCGCTTAACCGCGCTGTCCTCTGCACTGACGCTGTTACTATCACAATTGGCTTTATTGGTGGCGTTAATCCTAGTCGCACTGGGTTATAAAGAAGGTGGACTGTCAGGCGCGGACATTGCCATCGTGTTATTTTGCGTCATTGCCGCGTTTGAACTGGTGCAACCGTTGCCGCAAGCCATGCAAATGCTGGGGAAAACCCAAGCCGCCGCGCAGCGGGTTCGTCATCTAGCTACTTTGACACCGACTATTGAGATTGCCAGTCCCACTAAAGCCTTACCAAGTTGCTATGATTTACACTTGTGTAATGTGAGTTTTAGGTATTCACAACAGCTAGTGTTAAAAAACATCAGTCTAACTATTCCGCACGGCGCAAAAATCGGCATTATTGGCGCGAGTGGCTCAGGTAAAACCACGCTGTTGCAGTTATTAACCCGTCATTACGATCCTCAATACGGTGAAATTTTGTTAGGTGATGTGGCAATTAATCAGCTTAATCACGATGAATTACTGAGTTGTTTTGGCGTATTATCACAACGTAGTCAATTGTTTGCTGCCACCATTAAAGACAATCTATTAATAGCTAAACCCCTCGCTACTCAAAAGGAACTCAACGAAGCGATAACCTTTGGTGGACTGACTCAATTTATTGGACGATTGCCCGATGGCATAAATACTTGGATAGGAGAAAGCGGCGCGAAAATCTCAGGCGGTGAAGCGCGACGTATTGCATTAGCTCGTTTATATCTTAAAAATCCCCCTCTATTACTGTTGGATGAACCTACCGAAGGCTTGGATGCCGATACAGAACGTGACGTATTGACTACTTTAGCGAGTTTTGCTCAAGATAAAACACTGGTGATGGTGACGCATCGCGCCGTAGGCTTGGAATTAGTCGATGTGCTTTATAAAATGAAGCAAGGGGAGTTTAGGCATGAAATTTAATGATAACCAGAAAAAAATAGGTCGAATACCTGATAAGCACCTAGATAAAGAAATTCCTTTGCCAAAAAGAGCCTATTTAATAGCAAAATTATATGTCTTAAAATTTAAGCTTATTCTGGGTAACAGCGAAAGTCATCGTTCTTTTCAACAACCTTGTACCTAAAATGCGACATACAACTCTTTGCTTTACTTTATCTGCGTTATTGATGGTATCAAATGCTATTGCTGAATCAGAAACGCCGCGCTACTCATTGGAACAGGCTGCTGATATGGCATTGGACAATAATCCTGATATGAATATTATGCAGGCGCGTATAGAACAGGCTCGTGCGTCTGTTGGTGAAGCTCTCGCTAGTTTTTATCCGCAAATCAAAACCAGTTTGTCTTATCAATACAGCAATAATCCAGCACAGGCATTTGCAATGCTTATCTCTGAACGCCGCTTAAATTTCACGGGTATCGATTTTAATCATCCTGGGGGTGTAGAAGATTTCCGTCCACAAGTAACGGCAACTTATTCGCTGTTTCGTGGTGGGCAGGATTATTATGCCAAACAGGCGGCAGAATTGGGTGTGGAAACGTCAGAACTGGAAAAGTCGGCTACTCGTAATCGTCTTCTCAATAACGTAACCGCTGCTTATTATGGCGAGTTA
The DNA here is from genome assembly GCA_026398895.1 of Methylococcales bacterium. GTDB lineage: Bacteria > Pseudomonadota > Gammaproteobacteria > Methylococcales > Methylomonadaceae > UBA4132. Next base: position 50,773 of record JAPLRZ010000056.1, on the reverse strand, counting down.
GCTGCGATTGCTGCTCACAAGGTCAGTCAGCGTTCAATTGAAGCGGTACAGGGTGAACTCAAACAAGCTAAGATTCGTTTTGATGCGGGTACTGAGCTGAAATCCGACTTGCTGTCCTTGGAAGTTCAACTCGCTGAGGCAAAAGAGGCAGAAATTCAGTCTGCCAATGTCATCGAAATGGCGCAAAATATGTTGAAGATATTGTTGGGGCTGTCCATTAATGAAAAATTTGCGATTAACGAGAAGCCTGAAAATAACTTACCGCGTAATCCCACGAATTTTAACGACTTACTCAATCAGGCACTGAGCAATCATCCCGAATTAAAAGCCGCTGAAAAACGGGTGGCAATCGTCGAAAAACAGCTTGCCGCCGCTAAAGGTGCGTACTTACCTAGAGCCAATGCGTATGTGAACTACGGTGCCGATAGCAAGAATATGAATTACAGTGGCAATAATGATAATGTGACTGCTGGTGTAACCGTGGAAATGGACATTTTTTCAGGCTTTGCAACTTCAGAAAAAATTAAAAAAACTGAATATGAATTGACTGCCGCTAAAGAAAGCACGAGGCAAACCCGCTTACAGATTGAAAATCAGCTTAAAACAGCCCAGCTCAAATTACAGGAAGCATTAAGTCGCGCAGAGGTCAGTGCAATTGCAGTTCAAGCGGCTGAAGAAGCCTTACGGCTAGTCAATGAACAGCGTCAAGCAGGTGTGGTAACAGTCACTCGTTATATCGAAGCAGAAGTAGCGCGTGACAAAGCAAATACACGACAAATCAACGCCCGTTTTGATGCCTTGCGAGCAGAAGCCGATCTCAAACAAGCCATTGGCTTTTGGCAATAAAGGAATCACTATGATTGATCTTCGTTCAGTAATAAATACCCACAAATGGTTGATACCCACGGTTGCGATAATACTGTTGTTACTGGTAATTTTGTTCGCGCTTGGTTTACTGAGTGGTGGCAAGGTCAAATCAGGTAATACACCAAACAACACACAGCCACTACTCAACAATGTGCAAACCGTGAAAGTTAGCAGACAGGCAACGGCTAATACTTTATCTTGGCAGGGAATAATACGCTCACGGCTGACGGTTAAAATTGCCCCCAAACTCAACGCCCGCATTGTTGAAGTGTTAGTACATTCAGGCGACAAACTTAAAAAAGGTGATGTGATTGCGCGTCTTGATGACCGTGATTTACGCGCTGCTTATAACGCTACCAATGCCGCGTATAGTGCGGCTCAAGTGCAAGCTAACCAAGCGAACATAGAAGAAAAACGTATTAGTGGCTTATACAGCAAGCAAGCGGCTACTCGACAAAATTATGAAGCGGTGTTATCGCAAGCCAAAGCAGCACAAGCAATCGCTAATCAGGCGGCAAGCACTGCTCAGCAAAGTAAAGTGATACTGAACGACAATGTGCTATACGCACCTTTTGACGGTATAGTCGGTGAACGCTTGCAAGAATCAGGCGATATGGGCATGACTAACCAGCCTGTTATTACGCTTCTAAAACCAGACGATTTACGTCTGGAAGTGCCGATAACTAATAATTGCACATCTCAAATCGAATTGGGTATGAACACACCAGTGCGGTTTGATGCAATTCAGAAAACCCTGAAAGGTACAGTTGATGAAATCGCCCCTGAAATCGACCCGCAAACCCGCAGCCAACAAATTAAAATTCGTTTGCCAATTACCAACGGCTTACAGCAAGGTCAGTTCGGATGGCTGGAATTGGCGTGTCAGTCTGAACAACAAACCTTGTTGATTCCAGCCTCAGCAATCGTGCATTACGGTCAACTAGAAACCGTCAAGGTACTTGAAGATAAACAGCTTCATATTCGTCATATCCGCACAGGTAAACAGTATGGCGATCAACTGGAAGTATTATCTGGTTTACAGGAAAATGAAACCATTGTGCTTGAAAGCGGGTTGGCGCAATGAAGCAAGTCGATAGCCAAAAAGACAGTCTCACTATTAGCATTGTTCGCTTATTCACCACCTCGCATTTATCGCTGTTGTTTTTACTCATTTCTCTACTGGCGGGTGCAGTAGCATTGATACTGACACCACGCGAAGAAGACCCGCAAATTATTGTCCCCGTGATGGATATTTTTGTGCAAGCACCAGGCGCGTCCAGCGAAGAAGTGGAGAAGCAAGTCACGACACCGCTGGAAGCACTGCTCAAACAAATCCAAGGCGTGGAAACTGTTTATTCGGCTTCGCAAGCGGGCGAAGCAGTCGTTACTGTGCGTTTTTTCGTGGGTGAAAATGCAGAAAGCAGTCTGATTAAAACCCGCGACAAACTGCTGGCTAACCAGAATATTATTCCGTCCATCGTTACCGATTGGCTGGTGAAGCCCGTGGAAATAGATGATGTGCCAATTGTATTGCTAAGTTTGTCATCACACAACAGTGATAGAGATGCGATGGCACTACGTCGAATAGCGGATGAACTGATTGAACGCTTGCGTAGTGTTGATAATGTCGGCAAAAGCTGGGTAATTGGAGCTGTGCCACGACGAATTTCGGTTTATCCAGATACTACCCGATTAGAGGCGGCTAAAATAAGCCTGCTAGAACTTCAACAGGCATTGACGCAAAGCAATATTAATCTACCAGTTGGTACACTGACCGCAAATAACAAGGAAATCGTACTCGAAGCGGGTTCATATTATAAAGATGTTGAACAAGTCGGTGCGACCGTGCTGAAAAATGTCGATGGACGCTTGTTGCACTTGCGTGATGTTGCTAAGGTGATTGATGGTGCGGCTGATACCAATGACTATACGCGCATTGGTTTTGGTTCAGCGGTTGCGGATATGAAAACAATCGGCGCAACCAGCGGTTTGTTACCCGTTGCGGGTGAAGAACGCGACATGGCAACACTTGCTATCGCTAAACGCCGTGGCAGTAATGCCGTGAGCGTTGCCGAACAGGTGTTGGCGTTGACCGAACAATTAAAAGGCACACTGATTCCAGATGATGTGTTAATGACCGTCACCCGCAACTATGGTGAAACTGCTGACCATAAAGTCAACGAGCTGGTTAAGCATCTATCCATTGCGATTTTAACTATTATTGTATTGCTGGCGTTGACTCTGGGTTTTAAAGAATCGCTGATTGTCTCGCTGGCAGTGCCGATGACCTTTGCAATCACGTTACTATGTGATTTGATTTTTGGCTACACCATCAATCGCGTCACTTTGTTCGCGCTTATTTTGGCGTTAGGATTGCTGGTGGATGATCCCATAGTTGATGTCGAAAATATCCACCGACATTACAAAATGCGTAAAGAGCCGCCGTTGCAAGCCTTGTTAAGCGCGGTCAATGAAATTCGCCCACCCACCATTCTGGCAACTTTTGCGGTAATTTTATCGTTTGTGCCGATGTTTTTTATCACAGGCATGATGGGACCTTATATGGCACCAATGGCGTTTAATGTGCCGATTGCGATGCTAATGTCGCTGGTTATTGCCTTTAGCGTTACCCCTTGGGCAAGTTACCGTTTGCTGAAAGGTGATTATGGCAAAGATCATGGCGTTACTTTTGATTTAAAGCAAACGCGTGGTTTCAAAATGTATCAATTCATACTCGCGCCTTTGTTATCGAGCAAAACGCGGGCAGGATTATTTTTGCTGGCGGTGATTATAGCCTTTGTCGCCTCGGCAATGATGGCAGTAACGCGGGTTGTGCCGTTAAAATTATTGCCGTTTGACAACAAAAATGAATTGCAGTTAATGATTGATATGCCAAAAGGCACATCACTGGAAACCACAGATCAGGTTGCTTCCGCGCTCAACAGTTATCTGGCTACCGTCAACGAAGTCAGTAGTTATCAAAGCTATGTCGGACTTGCTTCCCCGATGGATTTTAATGGCTTGGTGCGACATTACTATCTCAGGCAGGGTGCTAATAAAGGCGATATTCGTATCGTACTGATCGACAAAACCCGCCGTCAACAATCTTCGCATGACATCGCCTTACGGATACGACCAGATATTAAAGCTATCGAAAAACGCTATGGCGCAAATATCAAAATTATTGAAATGCCACCAGGGCCTCCCGTACTATCTACGCTGGTTGCAGAAGTTTATGGTTCACCAGCTGCCAGTTACAAAGATATTATTCAGGTTGCCAATCGTGTCAGGACAGACATGGAACACACCGAAGGCGTGGTCGATATTGATGATTTTGTTGATGCCGAACAGGATAAACTGCATTTTCTCATCGATCATGACAAAGCCGCCTTGTTGGGTATTAACAGTAATCAAGTTGCCACTATGTTAAGGCTGGCGGTTGCGGGTGGGAATGCGGGTTTGCTTCATAGCGCGGAAGAACGCCAACCGCTGACCATACAACTGCAATTGCCAAGAGCGGCACGCTCTTCTGAACAGGATTTATTGGCACTGTCGATGAAAACGGTAACAGGTGACTTGGTACGCCTCAGTGAAATTGGTCATTTCAGTCATGAACATTATAACCAGACAATCTATCACAAAAATTTGCAACGGGTCGCATACATTACCGCTGAAATGGCGGGACGTAGCCCTGTAGAAGCTATCTTAGATTTGTTTGACCGTTTCAAACAGCAACCGCTACCTGTAGGATACACGGCAGAAATGGCGGGTGAAGGTGAATGGAAAATTACCGTAGATGTGTTTCGTGATTTAGGACTGGCGTTTGCCGCCGCAATGGTGATGATTTATATCCTGCTGGTTGGGCAAACAGGTTCTTTGGGAGTGCCGTTAATCATGATGATTGCTATCCCTCTGACCGTAATAGGCATCATGCCTGGTTTTTGGTTTATTAATCTGTTTACTGAAACCGTTGCAGGGTATCCGACCCCGATTTATTTTACCGCTACCGCAATGATAGGCATGATTGCACTGGCAGGTATTGTGGTGCGTAACTCGATTATCCTAATTGATTTTATCGAAAAAATTTACCGTAACCAAGCCGATATTAGCCTTACTGATGCCATCATTGAAGCAGGTGCGACTAGGCTAAAACCCATCTTTTTAACAGCGGCATCAGCAGTATTGGGTTCAATGATGATTGTACTTGATCCCATTTTTTCAGGATTGGCATGGAGCTTTATCTTTGGAATCGTTGCCTCAACACTGTTCTCGTTGGTGGTGATTCCTGTGGTTTATTTTTTGATTAATAGAAATATGGCTAAAGAAGTGGCAGAAGAAAAATGAGGCGACAGAGAGTTTGGCGATTCAATCGCCTCGATAACCCGCGTTTCATCACTTTGTTTACTCAATGTGTCCATCAGCCGTTTGCGTTGATGGTGATCCAGCTTGCTAACAGCAATGCTTAATTGCTGTGTTCGGCACTTTTCATGTTCGCTCTCCCATTAGTCTCTCAATTGTACACTTTGACAAAAATACCAGATGAAAATTCAACAACTAACAGTGACATAGCCTTCTTTTTTGTCGATTCGATTCAAGTTAAGCATCGTTTTTTTCGGAAGTTTGTTGTTGTAGTGCATCTTTACTTATTCTAGCGTTATTTGGCAGCAAATCTAATATGTGATTTGTGTGATTGAGCAGTATAAACACGAAAACAGCGGCGTGATGGTGTTTCAAGACCCACAGATTCAAGGGCTAAAGCTGGAATTGAAGCTGTTGGAAAATCGCCTGAATGACAAAACCGACACCCAAGCGGACTTGGAACGGCAAATCAATGAATTCAACAGCGAGTATATGCAGCGTTTAGGCAGCTTGATTGAAGCCACAAGAAAAAACGCGCTGAATTGTTTAGTCATGACACCGCCGAACAGCAAGAAGCCCAACAGGATTATGAGAACTTTGAACCCAGTTACCAGCAACAAACCAAGGACACGCCACAGACGTTAACGCCAGAACAACAACAGCAACTCAAAGCCGCGTATCGCCGCCAAGATTTACAGCGTGTTCTGGATATTTTGCACTCGCTGGAAACGGGGACGATCTTAAGCACAGCTTCCGATAGCATTACTGACAAAGCGATATTACAAAAGCATTGCGCCGCCTTACGCGAACGCATTGCTGCGTTAGAAGCCGATATTCAACGTCTGCAAGCCGATGAAACCTATCTGTGTATGCAGACTATTACCAGCAAGGATGATTATTTTGCTGAACTAGAACAAGGTTTACAGGCTGAACTGGCGGCGTTGATAACGCGGTAAATGGGGTTCGCAAAAGCTCCCCCCAAGCGAATAATCAATGAAACTGCTGTAAAAATTTCAGGTCATTTTCAAAAAATAACCGTAAATCGTTGATGCCATAACGTAGCATTGCCAAGCGTTCAACGCCCATACCAAAGGCAAAACCGCTGTAACGTTCACTATCAATATTGACGGCTTTGAATACTTCGGGGTGAATCATGCCGCAACCCATGACTTCTAACCAGCCCGTGTGACTACAGACGCGACAGCCTTCACCGCCACACATCACGCATTCAATATCGACTTCGGCGGATGGTTCGGTGAATGGAAAATACGATGGTCTAAATCGCACTTGAATATCTTTTTCAAAAAATGCGCGTAGAAATTCATAGACCACGCCTTTTAAATCGGCAAAACTGACATCGGTATCGACCAAAAAGCCTTCGACTTGGTGGAACATCGGCGTGTGAGTAATATCTGAATCACAACGGTACACTCGGCCAGGTGCAATCACTTTTAACGGTGGCGTTTCTGATTCCATGACCCGAATTTGTACGGGTGAGGTATGCGTTCTTAACACACGGTGTGCGTCAAAATAAAAGGTGTCGTGCATTGCACGCGCTGGATGATGTTCTGGAATATTTAACGCGGAAAAATTGTGATAATCATCTTCAATTTCAGGGCCTTCGACTACTTGAAATCCCACACTGGCAAAAATTTTGTTGATACGTCTAAGCGTGGTAGTAACAGGATGCAAACCAGCAACCGCTTGTCCGCGACCTGCTAACGTGACATCTATGCGTTCGCTCGCAAGCCTTGCAGTGAGTGCGGCTGATTCCAATTCGGTTTTTTTGGCTTCCAGTTGCGTTTGAAAACTGTCTTTGGCTTGATTAATCACTTGCCCAACGGTACGGCGTTGTTCTGGATCAAGTTTACCAAGTTCTTTCATTTGTTCGGTAAACAAGCCTTTTTTACCTAAATAATGCACACGCACGGCATCAAGCTGTATCAGGTCGGTGGCAACAGCAAGCTCTTGTAAGGCTTGTGCGAGAAGTTCATCTAAGGATGTGGACATAGTGTGTGTCGCTGTGTGTTAAAAAGCTGGTAATTTTATCATGAGATTGCAAAATGAGCGTCACAGAACACGCGTGTTCAATAATTCTCATGATGACACTAAGCAGCTATATAAAAATGTAAAATAAAGGGATACCCGATATTTTATTTTTACGGTATTCTTACTTAACTATCAATCTCTAAACCCCGTCCACATTGAACCCCATAGTTTTTAGTGCGTCCTGATTGGTTAAGCCACTCATGCTTCGACAAGCTCAGCACGAACGCTTTAACCTAAAACTATTGGTTTCTAAATGGATGTGGTTTAACAAGGTCATTTTGTTTTCAGCAACAATCCATTAATAGCATGAGGTGAGTTATGAATACCCTAAAAAAATCGATTACCGTTTCTTTATTGCTTAGCTTTTTTTTGGCAATGCCCGTTTTGGCGGTTGATAAAGCAGCAGGTGAACAAAAATCTGCTAACTGTACAGGTTGTCACGGCGCAAAAGGTGAAGGCAGTACGCAATTTCCTAGTTTAGCCGCTCAGCAAGCGACTTATATCGTTATTCAATTGAAAGCATTTAAGTCGGCAAGCCGCAACAGTCCTATCATGCAACCTATAGCGGCGAATTTGAGTGATACGGACATGGATAATCTGGCGGCTTATTTTTCTAGCTTACCTGCGGTTAAAGCGGGCGGTGATGCTACCTTGGCTAAAGCCGCGCAAACTAAATCGGCAATGTGCATGGGTTGTCATGGTGAAAACGGCGTGGGTAATGGGCAATTTCCCCGATTAGCAGGTCAACAACCTGATTATTTAGTTAAGCAATTAACCCATTTTAAAGAAGGATCACGCAAAAATGGTCATATGCAGGCAATCGCAGGATCAATTTCTGAAGAGGATATTAAGGGATTAGCGGCTTATTTTGGCTCTTTATAATTTGGGGGGCGGGTTAGCGATATATTAATGACTGCCAGTCCTTCAAAGGACTGGCAGTCATACTCAAAAGTAAAAACAACAGATTTAATCCACTACCCCATAGTTTTTAGTGCGTTCTGAACTGAACGCTTAAGTCGCCTATGTTTCGACAAGATCGGTACGAACGCTTTAATCTAAAACTATTGGTTTCTAAATAGACACAGTTTAACAATTCAATTGTTAAACCTATTTTGTCATTCCGTCAGTTTCATTAAAAGTTGATTTTAAAATAAATCGACTTATAGTTACTTAACTAAAACAGTAACCGATAGGTATTTTTATGCAGCATTTTCGTCTTTCTTTTATCGTGACGGCTATTTGTTTAGTCGCCGCATTTTTTTGGGGTGGATTAATGGGCGCGTTTATCGCCATTATTCTAGGTGTTTTGGAAGTGAGTTTATCATTTGATAACGCGGTAGTGAATGCCTCTATCCTAAAGCGTATGGATGAACGCTGGCAACAATACTTTTTAACTTACGGTATTTTAGTCGCGGTATTTGGTATGCGTTTAATATTTCCTATCGCTATCGTCTCTGTCGCCACAGGCATGGGCTTTTTGGGCGTGGCAGATATGGCATTACACAATCCTATGGTGTATGCGGAACATTTAAATAATGCCCACGTTGAAATTGCCGCCTTTGGTGGAATGTTCTTGCTGATGGTATTTTTCTCGTTCATTTTTAACGCTGAAAAAGAATTGCATTGGCTAGGTTATATTGAAGAAAAATTATCGGAGTTTGGTAAACTCGAATCCATCGAGGTGATACTATCATTGGGATTATTACTGTTAATTAATCACTGGCTACCTGAACCCATCCGTTTTGAAGTGTTAATGGCAGGTGTCGGCGGCGTGATGTTATACGTTGTCGTTGGCAGTATGGCGGCTTTATTTGAAGATGAAGAAGAAGGTGAAGAACTTGCCAATGCCTTAAAAAAAGGCAGTATGATGAGCTTTTTATACCTTGAAGTATTAGACGCATCGTTTTCATTTGATGGTGTTATCGGCGCGTTTGCGATTACTCAAGACGTGGTCATCATCATGCTAGGCTTAGCGATTGGTGCAATGTTTGTACGGAGTTTGACGGTCTATTTAGTGCGTCAAGGCACGTTGGATGAATATGTGTTTTTAGAACACGGCGCACATTATGCGATAGGTACGCTGGCGGCTATCATGTTAATCAGCATGGTTCATGAAATTCCAGAAGTCATCACAGGCTTAGTCGGTGCGGTATTAATCGCGCTATCGGTTTACTCGTCTATTTTGTATAAAAGAGAAAATTCTGCATAACAACGCAGTCATCAGTTTAAACATGACTGCCAGTCTTTCAAAGGCATAGGTATCTACACACAATTCAGCACAATAAAAACAATGGCTTATAAAAACGCCAAACTCCCTCTCCTGCTGGAGAGGGTTTGGGTGAGGAGAATAAAATCAAGTAGTTACATTTCCCCTCATCCCAACCTTCTCCCTCTGGAGAAGGAGTAATAGCACTTGTGTAGATACCGATGCCTTCAAAGGACTGGCAGTCATTAAAATCTGAATAACCGCTTTAACTCACTACCGTTATTTTGGATTTGTGGCAGGTGCAGACTGATTTTTCAAACTACTTTTCACTTCAGGCGGCATATAATTTTCATCATGCTTGGCTAATACTTCTTCGGCAATAAACACACCTTTGTCATTGAGTTTTCCGTGTGCAACAATGCCCTGCCCTTCACGAAATAAATCGGGCAGTATGCCTGTGTATTCAACCGTGACTTCTTTGCTAAAGTCAGTGAGTTTAAAACGTACCATCATGCCATCATTCGGGCGTTCAACTGTGCCTTTAATCACCATGCCACCTAAACGAAACAGCGCGTCTTTGGGAGCTTTACCATCGACAACATCGGTGGTAGAAAAAAAGTACATCAAGTTTTCATTGAATGATTTTAACGCAAATGCGGTGGCAATACTCGCACCGATGAGCATTAAAGTAATGAGTATCAAGCGTTGTTTTCTAGCAGGTTTCATGGTTCTGACCGTTGTTGCTTAAGAGATAAAGAGCGTAATAATTGTTTGCGCTGCACGATTGGGACAATGATGTTAGCAAGCAAAACAACCAGCGTTAGCCCGTAAGAAGTCCACACATAAAAGGCGTAACCGCCCATATTGAAAAACTCTGACAGTGTCATGATGCGTCCTCTGATAATAACAATTTCACCCATTGGGCATTGCGTTCACGCTGTAATAATTCGACTCTCGCCCGCTGTAGCATGGCGATTATATAATAAACTTTAAAAGACAAAGCCATTAATAACAGCGGTACTAGCATGGTGATATGAATAGACGGTTTATCCATTTTAGTCACCGTTGGCCCCTGATGTAGCGTATTCCACCATTCGACTGAATAGTGAATAATGGGAATATTGACCACGCCAACCAATGCCAAAATCGCTATCGCTTTGGAAGCGACACGTTTATCATCTATCGCGCCATACAAACCAATCACGCCCAGATACAAAAACAATAAAATCAATTCCGACGTGAGCCGCGCATCCCATACCCACCACGTTCCCCACATCGGTTTCCCCCATAATGAGCCAGTGACTAAGGCAATAAAGGTAAAACTTGCACCAATCGGCGCACTGCTAATCGCCACCACTTCCGCCAATTTAATGCGCCATATTAAGCCGATACCGCCAGCGACTGCCATGACGATATAAATAAACAGCGACATCCACGCGCTAGGCACATGAATATAAATAATACGATAACTATCACCTTGCTGATAATCAGAGGGGGCTAAATATAAACCGCCATATAAACCAGCGGCGGTTAATAACACAAAAATCACCACTAGCCACGGCATTAATTTTTCGGTAAGCGCGTAAAAATGCGGTGGTGAAGCCATGCGGTGAAAAAAACGAACGACAGGGTCTGGAATTAAAAACATGAGGTATCAATAAGGTTTAGAGTAAAAATATGAAATTGTAGGCGAATTTTCTTGCCCAACCTAGACGGTGTTAGTTAAGCCGTCGCTACTACTGCATTATAACGTAACAGCATTTTGATTTTTGGTGATTGTTATTGCAAGCAATACCTGCGAATTGTTGGTAGCAGTGAAAATAAAAGTGATTTCGTAACAGGGGAAATCAAAAACATATTTTTTGATTCCCGATAGCGCACAGAACTCACTATTTACCCTTACCGTTATTTAATCTGTTCAATAATACCATCCAGTTCTTCTAAACTGGAATAGGTAATTACTACTTTTCCTGTGCCGTTGTCTTTGTGATCGATGACCACTTTCGCGCCGAGTTTGGCGGTCAAATCGTCTTGTAAACGCACGGTGTCATGGTCTATCACTTTTATTTTAGGCTGTTTTGGATCTAGCTGTAACTCTCTAATCAAACGTTCAGCGGCTCTGACGGTTAAGCCTTCTTTGGCTATTTTACGCGCCGCTTCGATTTGCCTATTACCCTCTAAAGCAAGTAAAGCACGTGCGTGTCCCATGTCTAGCTGCTTATTAATTAACAGCGTTTTTACCTCAGGCTGTAAGTCGATGAGTCTTAATAAGTTGCTGACGGTAGCGCGAGATTTACCAATGGCATCAGCAATTTGTTGATGCGTCATGGAAAACTCTTCCAATAAGCGTTTTAGCGCGTCCGCTTCTTCTAACGGGTTAAGGTCTTCGCGTTGAATATTTTCAATGAGCGCGATTGCCATTGCCGCGTGGTCATCAACATCTTTAATCACCACAGGCACTTCGGCTAAGCCCGCTAATTGTGCGGCTCGCCAACGCCGTTCACCAGCGACAATTTCGTATTGATTATGACCAACAGAACGCACTACGATAGGCTGAATAATGCCTTGAGCTTTAATCGAGTTGGCTAAGTCTTGCAGCTTTTCGGGATTAATGTCTTTGCGTGGCTGGTATTTACCGCGTTGTAGATATTCGATAGGTAGCGTTTCTAGGGCATGATGTCTTTCTTGAGTCGTGGAAACATCGCCTAATAAAGCGTCTAACCCGCGCCCTAGCCCACGTTTTTTTACATTCATATTGTTGGTTTGTCTATGTTGAGAGTGCGTACCAGTGTTTCAAAGTCTTCCAGCAATGCCTTTAAAACGTCGGCTTCTTTAATCAAATTGGCGTTTTCTGTTTGTATCGCTTTGACGAGTACGCTCGTTGAGCTAAGTTGCGCTGTTTCTTGAGTAGAAACATCGACTAATAAGGCTTCCAGCCCACGCCCTAAACCACGTTTTTGCGCAGTCATGACGTTTCTTTTTTCAGCATTTCGCGGACTAAGGCAATATATGCCAACGCACCACGCGAGGATTTATCGTAGCTTAACACGGGTAAACCATGACTCGGAGCTTCGGCTAAACGAATATTTCTGGGAATACAAGTTTGAAACACTTTATCACCAAAATAGCGTAATAATTGTTCGGATACATCTTTAGTCAAACGGTTTCTATCATCGTACATGGTACGCAAAATACCTTCCAAATGTAATTTTGGATTCACCGTATCCTGAATATTTTTTAGCGTAGTCATTAACGCTGATAAACCTTCCAGCGCGTAATATTCACATTGCATCGGAATTAATAAACTGTCAGCGGCGACCATTGCATTGAGCGTCAACATATTTAACGATGGCGGACAATCAATCAAAATAAAGTCATAGTTAGCTTTTATCGGCAATAAGGCATCGGCTAATCGTTGTTCTTTACGCGTCGCCTGCATTAATTCGACTTCGGCAGCGGTCAAATCTGAATTACCCGCTATTACCGAAAAACCAATAGCGGGTAGTTCAATAATAGTTTCACTTGCTGGCACCGATGCCATTAATAATTCATAACTGGAATGTTGAATATCATGTTTATCGATACCACAACCCATAGCCGCATTGCCTTGTGGATCAAGGTCTACAAGCAATACGCTGCGTTTGGCGGCTGCCAACGATGCCGCAAGATTGACACTGGTTGTTGTTTTTCCTACGCCACCTTTTTGATTGGTGACGGCGATGACTTTACCCACGTTTTTACCTCAGACGAATGATTTTTACTTTAATGGCGGCTATTTTAACGGATTTTTGTCATTGCCGTGCGTGGGATATATCGCATCGAAATTGTGGAGGAGTTAAAAGTATTAATGTATGAACATAGTTTTATGGTTATCGCTTATTGCGTTGCCTGTCACACCCTGCTACTTTTTGCTACCTCATCGCTGAAACAAGCAAAAACCACCTGTTGAATATGATGTGTCAGCTGTTATTTTTTACTAAATTGCAAATTTTAAAGATTACCTAATAATCAGTTAGTAATAGTTGGCTGAAATATTAAAAATATGCCAAAATGAAAGCCCTCATTAAGACTAATAATAATTAGAAATCTAGGACAACTATCATGTATCCCCAGTCAAAACACAGTCATAAGCCGTTATTGATAGTAAGTTTTTGTCTTTTATCTGGATGTTCGGCATTTAATGTTCATAACGATGACAAAAGCGATATTTGCTATACATGGCGAAGTCAATTAAGAGATTCCGAACACTATTACACGCAATCGGTCGTTGAAGGTGCTGTCATTGGCGGACTTATCGGTGCTGGAACAGGGGCATTGGGCGCGTTAATAGGCGGCGGTAACGTTGGTACAGGCGCGTTGATAGGCGGTGGTGTCGGTGCAGTTGCTGGTGGTGTGGGTGGTTATTATAACGCCAAGCAGAAAGATATAGCCGATGAACAAGCATTAGCGGCATCAGTACGCAACGACATTCTTACCGCAAATGGTGAAATTGACAGAACGTCATTGGCATTTGCCAAGCTGCGTGATTGCCGTTTTGCAGCTGCCGAACGCATAAAATCAGAGTATAAAGCAGGGCGGATACCGCGTGATAAAGCTGTCAAACAACTTGACGATCTAAGACACCAATTCGATGAAGATATTAAAATTGCGCAAGATTTAGGTCTAAAAATGGGAGCACGATTGACAGAGTTCCAAGATGCTAACAATAAGATTTTAGACAAAAGCCCCAACGCAAAAGCGATTCTGTATGCTGAAAAAGCCAATACTACTCAAATTACCCCAGAAGTATTTCTAACCAAAGAAGTTAAAAAGTCTAAAAAGAAAACTAAAAAGACCAAAACTACTCCATCACAAAGTGCCACAGTGGTTAGTCAATCCCAAGTCCCTGCCGTAAAGCCCGCCGCTGTTGAAGTAGCCCATGTGACTGAGACTAATCAAATCAAACAAAAAGCCTTCGTTGATCAAATCGATACAGCAAAAGCCCAAGCCAAGGTGGCTTTTGCTTTGGAAGGCTCTGTCGGTCTGATTACGCCAGAGAGTATGCTCTGTGGACTCTAGTCATCGTCTTTGGATTATCTTTCTTGCCAGTCTATTTGGACTGGCAAGTATCATTGGTGCGGCGTTTTACTTGGGTTACATTGATGAAAATGGTTTTACCAGCTTGCGTCAAAATACCAGCGTAGCCAGTACCAACGAAGTGAAACAACTCACGCCAGAAGTATTTTCTTCACCCGCTGTTGCTACAACCGACAGCGCAGCTGTTGAAGCCGTTATTACGCCCATCGAACCAACAACCGATGCTGTAAAACCACTTGATGCCCCCGATGAAACCCCTACGCCCAGACCAGAAACAGGTCTACATACTGCGGCAATCAATCAAGTTGCACTCACCCATGACGGTCGATTATTGACGGTTTCCGATGATAAAACTGCTCGCCTTTGGTCAACCGATACCACAGGCGAGCCGCTGGTACTACGCGTACCCATTGGAATGCGTAATGAAGGTACACTGTACACAGTAGCTACCTCGCCGACTAAAAACAGCGCAGTGGTCGGTGGTTCAACAGGTATAGACTGGGATAAAGCGGGATCAGTGTACGGCTTTGACCTTAATACAGGCAAAATTACGGGGCGTATTACAGGTATTCAAGGCACGATTCGAGTATTAACGTATTCCCAAGACGGGCGTTATCTGGCTATCGGTTCAGGGTCTGGCTGGTTGCGTATTATTGATATTGAAGGTAAATCACTGGCAATGGATGGGGCAATTTGCCAAGATATGCTAGTTGCTGCTAAATTTTTGCGTGATGGTCGATTAGTCACCGCTTGCTTGGATGGACAACTGCAATTGTTCGATGCCAGTTTTCACCCGCAAGCCAAGTATAAATTTTCAGAACAACAACGCCCTTGGCGTTTTGCCGTTTCACCCAAAGAAGACCAAATCGCAGTGGGTTCGTTGGATGCGGCAAAAATTACACTTTTTTCTCTAGCTGATTTAAAACCTGTGACTGAATTAACAGGTGATAGCCAACAACGCGGTAATCTATCAGTAGTCGCTTGGATAGGTGATTCAATCGTGGGTGCAGGAACTTATGGCAATGCACAAGGCATTAAATATATGCGGGTTTGGAATACTGTCAATAAACAAACCCAAGAATCACCGTTAGCAGAAGATACCGTTACCGATTTAACCCCGCTTGCCAATGGCAAATTGGCTTATGTTACTGCCGAGCCATCCATTGGTATGGTTGATTTAACGGGAAATAAATCAAGCACCCGCAAACGCTCTATCGCTGATTTTAGAGACGCATTTGAAGGCACGTTTGCGGTATCGGAAGATGGTGCGACGGTGGATTTTGGTTTGCAACAAAAAGGACGTAACCCACTACGCTTCAATCTAGTCAATCGAACTTTAGTGCATGACTTAGTGGTGCGTACCGATATGCACAAGCCTGTCATCCCTAGCTCATTGACCAATTGGCGCAATGCTACGCACACCGCATTAAACTCAACACCTGTTGCCTTGGATCAAAACGAACAAAGCCGTTCAGCCGCAAGTTTGACTGAAAATGACAGCACCGTCATTGGTGCAGATTTTTCTGTGCAGTATTGGCAAACGGGCAAACTCATTTGGCATATTGCTGTTCCTAGCTCTGCGTGGGCTGTCAATTTAACTAAAAATGGTCGCTTCGTATTAGCAGCATTAGGTGATGGTACGCTTCGTTGGTACGACACCAAAGATGGACGCGAATTGCTCGCCCTACTGGTCAATACCGATGAACGTTGGATTGCGTGGACACCAGAAGGTTATTTTGACCACAGTGATGGCGCGGCAAGCATGATTGGCTATCATGTTAATCAAGGCAAAAAAGACAGCCCTAAATTCATACTCTCCGAGCAAATCCATGAACGCTTTTATCGTCCAGATTTGATAGGCAAAACTATTTTAGAAAACGCGCCACCGACACTTGCACCCACTAATCCCAGCAACGCAAAAGAAGTGGTCGCTGAACATCATGCCCCCTCAGTAAGATTAGTTTCTTGGTGTGTACAAGATAAATGCACTGAGGTGAATTCTGTCGATGAAATTCCGCAAACGCGTAGTGTTGATTCGGCAGAAATTAGATTGCGTTTCGCCTTAAAAGATGCAGGCGGCGGTATTGGTAACGTAGTCATCCGCCGTAATAAAGCGACTGTTACCACGCGTACCTTGCGCAGTAATGAAATGACTAAAAATAGAGCTACAGAAGCGATTATCGAAGAAAAAGTGTTGTTAGAATCAGGTGATAATTTAATCACCGTAACGGCATTCGATGCTGACCAAACTATTGATGCGGGTGAAGCAATACGCCTACCGATACACTATGAAGCCTCAACCGCTCCTGATGCCCCAACCTTATATATTGTCAGCATCGGTATCGATCAATACGCTGCTGCCGAATTGCCAAAATTGGATAATGCGGTCAATGATGCGAAAGGTATTATTGATAGCTTAGTCAGTAATACCAGCGGTTTATTTGCTGCTGTCAAACCTGTCGCGTTATTAAATGAACAAGCTGGATTGAGCAAAATAAAACAGGTGTTAACGCAGATTGGCAAAGACGCAAAACCCAATGATTTAGTAGTCTTATTTCTGGCAGGTCATGGTATTTCCATAGAAGGGCGTTATTATTTTATGCCGCACGACGCAAAATTAAGCGGTAATATCAAAGAACAAGTAAAAACTACTTCGCTTACCCAAAAAATGCTATCTGATTTACTATCCGCCTTACCAACCTCTCGTGTAGCGGTGTTAATAGATTCTTGTAACGCAGGAGCTTTTGCCGTCATGGGTAGCGTGGTACAAAATTCCTCACGCGAACGGGCGTGGACAGGATCACTCGCGCAAAACACAGGGCGATTTGTCTTGGCTGGAACCAGTACCGAGCAAGAAGCACTGGATGGCATTAATGGTCACGGCGTTTTTACGGCAGTGTTATTGGATGGACTCAGCGGCAAAGCGGATCAAGAAGTAAATGGGAATAACGATCATCGCATCAATATTTTTGAATTACAAAAGTACACCAGCCAACGAGTCCCCGAAGAAGCACACAAAATTTCGCCTGAACATTCACAAAATGTCAGCGGATTTTTTGCGGGGTCGGAATTTTTTGATCTTACGGTATCGAAACCCTAAGTGTTTGAGCGATAAAGGAGTTAAAAACAGGGTTTTCCTCCGTGAGATTATTGCCACTTGACTACTAATTTATAATCCTTGTGCTACTATTTCAACACGCCTAAAGGAACGATGAGAGTCTAAATGAATACGCCATTTCCCCCATTTTCACAAAAGCTATTGGTTATGACCCTATCCGTTGCTTTGGGTATTGATTTTTCTTCTGTTGCCAATGCTCAATCTCCTATTGCTTTGGATGGAACAACTGGTCTTGGTACGGGTGCTAACCAAAGCTTTGCTGGCATAACGGGTGCCAATCAAACCATTGCTATTAATGGCGATGGAGCTAATGCTAATGGCACAATCGTGGGTTCTAATCTGTTCTTTAGTTTCAGTCAGTTCGGTATAGCAGCGGGAGACACGGCACTCTTTCAATGCCCTAGTGGTTGCGCGGGTGTAACTAACGTGATTAGCCGTGTGACAGGTGGTGTAAGTGCAGTGGGTTTTACGCTTATCCCTGCTAATCCTTCTAATCTTCTCGGTACGCTTACTTCTACCATAGGAACCGCTAACTTTTGGTTTTTTAATTCGAATGGTGTTGGTGTCAGTGGGGTAGTTAATATTCCCGTATCCGCAAGCTATTTTATCAGTAACGCGGATAGATTGAATTTTAATAACGGTGCATTTTTTGGAACTGGAAATCCAGTTCCAGCTGGCTCTACACTCAGTGCCGCCACACCAACAGCTTTCGGTTTTCCTACTAATCAGGCTGTTAGCACTGTCTCTCCACCAGCAGCCCTCAGTTCTGCCACGTCTCAGCAACCCTTTCCAGGCAGCGGTCCAATTACTATCACTTACCCATCCCCTATCATTATCACGGGTACCAATACTCCACCACCGCCTATTCTTACACCAGTACCAGTACCACCACCAGCAACAGTAGTACCTCCAATAGTTGTTATTGAAGCAGCTCCGTTACAAATATCACCACAAGGCGATATTTCTATGGTGGTAGCAACTCAACCTGTTCTCGCTATTCCTCCGTTACTTAAAAGCATGACTCCCTGTGATAGTGATGGTCAAAGTACCTTAATTTCCAAGGGCGTAGCCAATTATGTACCCAAAGCCAGCTCTCAAGTACCTCAATCAATAGTGGGAACGACAACGGGAACAACGTCTTTAGCATCAATAGATCAAACACCGCCTTCGAGTTCGAATGAAGAATCGGACGACTGTCTGTAAGGAATACCATGAAAACACGTCATAAAAATCGTTTGCCCGTTCTATCAAGTCACAACGTTTTCGGTGCGCATTCGGTGAGCATCATAACGGCTCTTGCGAGTTGCTGTATAACAACGGTAGCGATGAGTGCGCCAAATTTTTCTGCGGTGAGTAACGCTATTTCTAGCCAAGGTTTGCAGTCGCCGAATGCTGTGATTGTCAACAATCCAAGCAATCCTAGTCAAAAACCCCTGAATACGCCTGACTATCGCCCGCACAAATCGAATGATGGTTTTGTTTTGCCTCCTGCGCCAAAAGCATTGCCAGCCCCCGAAGGCGGACAAGTGCGGCTAAAGACTATCACGTTTACGGGTAATACCGTTTTTGGCAATGATGAACTGCAAGAAATTGCGCGACCTTTTTTAAATCGTTCATTAACCGCCCGTGATTTAGAAGAACTACGCAGCCGCATTAACACAGCTTACGTTGATGCGGGGTATATTAATTCGGGGGCGATTATTTTCCCGCAATCAGCCGCCAGCGGTAGATTGCAGATTAAGATCGTCGAAGGAAACTTAACGGAAGTGCGTTTGGAAGGTATGGGGCGACTGCGTGAAGACTATGTTCGCGATCGTTTACTCATTGGTGCGGGTTCGCCACTTAATTTTAAAAATTTGCAGGAAAAGTATCAGTCATTACTGAACGACCCGTTAATTGAACGCTTAAATGGAAGTCTTCTACCAGGAAAACACTCAGGTGATAGTATATTGACGGTAAAAGTGACTAGAGCGCGTCCTTACCAACTCTATGCAGATGCTGACAATTATACGACACCCGTAGTGGGTGGTTACACAGGACGTATCGGTGGCTGGGTAGACAATCTGTCGAGCTTTGGTGAACGTCTTGATGCAAATTTTATAGTCACTGGTGGCTCATTGGGTGGTGATGTGGGCATTGATGTGCCGCTGAATGCTTATGACACCCACGCGACTTTTCGTTATAGCAATAGCAGTTATTCGCTGATAGAAAAACCTATTAATCAATTAGACATAAAGACTGCCGTTGTCGGTTATGACGGTGGCTTGAGTCAGCCTGTTTATCGTAGTTCAGGAATTGAACTAAAAGCAGGTGTCAATTTATCTGTGCGTGAAAGTAATTCAACAATACTAGGCGAACCTTTCTCTTTTACTGAAGGCTTACCTTTGGGTGTCGGTAAAACAAAAGTCACTGCGTTGCGGCTTTGGCAACAATATATACAACAGGGCGAGAATAATGTATTTGTCGCCCGTTCGACCTTTAATACGGGATTGAATGCACTAGGTTCAACTATTCAAAATGATAGTTTGCTGCCTAGTAGTGAGTTTTTCAGTTGGCTAGGTCAAGCGCAATACAGTCATCGTGTCATGGATAATGGAGCGCAAGTTGTTTTAAAAGGCGTTGTGCAACAAGCAGCTGACCCACTGTTACCGCTAGAGCGTTTTACTGTGGGTGGCGTGTATAGTGTCCGTGGTTATCGAGAAAATTTTTATGTCCGAGACAACGGTTTTAGCTCAGGATTGGATTTTCGTTACCCGCTATTTGGTGGTGAACCTAAGGCTGAACACAGTCTATTTTTAATTCCCTTTATGGATTATGGTGGCGCGTGGAATAATCCAACTCAAGCGGATTTAAACCCCAAAAAAGATTACCTGCATTCAGTGGGGCTTGGCTTTAACTGGCATTACAGTCATGTGAATACTGAGTTTTTTTGGGCGCATGACATTGCTGGGATCAAAGCAGGTGGACATAATATTCAAGACGATGGCATTCATTTTAAAGTAGGCTTGGTTGCGTTTTAATTTAGGAAATATACTCATGGAAAAATTATTTCTCTTAGTCATACTGGCTTTTTTAACAGTAAACCCGCTGTTGCTTGTCGTTGCCGCGCCACTTGAAAAACAAACAATGAGTAATCGTGAACCCTCCGCTGACTTTAAAAAAAAACTGCTATTGGGTGAAAACTACCGTGACCAAGGTAATTATGTGTTGGCGGCAAATCAATTTGAGGCTATTGTGGCGCAAGCTGAAAAAAATAGTGATAAATTAACCCAAGCAATGGCAACCGCTGCATTAGGCTATAACCACTATTTGGCTAGAGACAATGTTAAAGCCCAAGCTTTGTTAGAAAAAAGTGCGACGTTAGCAACGCCACTCAACTCCCCAGCCCTGTCCTCACTTATTGAGGATTATTTAGGTATGTTATATTTGAGTTTACAGCTACCCGACAATGCAGTAACCCATTTCTCCCGTGCTTTAAAAGCCGCTAAACTCACTCAGAATGAAGATTTAATTGCGGGTATTCGTGTCAATCAGGCTAAATTAGAATCGAATGCCGCAAACCGTTTGAGTCTATTAGAGGATATTAGTGTTGAGGTATTAAAGCTCAACGATACCTCCATCAAAATAAAATTATTGCTCGCTATGGGTGAGCAGTTGTTGGCAATTCCTGTCACTGATTTGAAAGGCGCACAACAACAAACGCTATTTAAAGACAGTTACCAAATACTCAATAACGCCTATCAATTAGCAGAAACCTATCATCAAATTCGACTACGTTCACAAGCGGAAGGCTATATGGCACAGCTATATGGCGCACAAAATAAAAATAAAGACGCTCTTCTGTGGCTAGATAGAGCGATTTTTGATGCGCAACAAGTCGGTGCAACGGATTTATTAATGCAATGGGAACTGCAAAATGGCAAATTATTATACGCTGGCGGTGACATTAATGCCGCTTTGCAAGCCTACCAACGTGCAGCTAAACATTTGGCTGATATTCGTTACAGCTTACCCGCTACTTTTCATGATGGTCATTCGTCCATTAAAGAAGTTGTTGATCCTATTTATCGCGGAATAGCAGATAGTTTACTGTTACAAGCGACCACAGCGACTTCAAGTGACGTAAAACAAGGTTTGTTAAAAGCCGCTATTGATGCAATGGAAGCCATTAAACAAGCTGAACTGGATGATTTTTTCAATGATCGTTGCCTGATTGAGGCAGACTCTATCATAAATTTAAAAGACGCTCTGCTGCCTGACATTGCTGTTATTTATCCTATCATCTTGCCTGATCGTGTGGAGTTATTGCTTCGTATGGGTGATAGCACACAATTTGAGCAAAGATCGGTAGCGGTATCCTCGATTGATGTCAGCGACACAACAACAGAAATAGCTCAGTATTTGCGTGATGGTGAAGGCAACTATCGCCCTGCTTCGCGCAAACTTTATAGCTGGTTGCTAAAAGCTTACGATGACACCCTAAAAGCAAAAGGCATTACTACGGTTGTTTATGTCCCCGATGGTTTATTACGTCAAGTGCCGTTTGCCGCATTACTCAACGGCAAAAAATTTGCCATTGAAGACTATGCCATTGTGACCTTACCTTGGTTAAAATTAAAAAAACCTGTCTTAAACGACCAAAAACCGCATGTACTCATTGCTGCTCTCAGTAAGCCAGATGGTGCTTCAATTGACGAATTGTTACAGGGTTCTTTCAGTGTGCTGGCAGATGAGCGTGGCATCACTGAGGTTACTGAATTGCCAACCATAACGGTTACCAGTACAAAACCCAAGTTGACACGCGATTTGCTAGTGCAACAACTGAGTCTTCCCAGTATTAATAATGAAGTCGCCGATTTACAAAAAAATATGGATAATACAACCTTATTAAACCAAACATTTACTTATGAAAGGCTTAAGGAATCAGTAGGAACAGGGGATTATTCAATCGTGCATATTGCGTCACACGGCTATTTTGGCAAAAGTGCCGCTGATAGCTTTGTAATGACATACAACCATAATCTTAAATTGCGTGATTTTCAGTCCATACTGAACAACAAAAATATCAAGCATAACCCCATCAGTTTATTGACTCTGAGTGCTTGTCAAACGGCTAGTGGTGATGATCACGCGTTGCTAGGATTTAGCGGAATTGCTATTAAAACCAATACCCTAAGTGCGATTGGCAGTTTATGGTCGGTAAATGATGCGGCGACTTCTTCATTTATGAAAAATTTTTATGCTAATTTAAATACCCTTCCCAAAGCCTTGGCATTGAGACAAGCACAGCTCGCGCTACTCAAGGACAATAACTTAAAACACCCTTATTATTGGTCACCGTTTGTTTTGGTGGGTAATTGGTAACTTAGTTGCACATAATGTGAACAAAATGAGCTTAACACTGACTGTATTATCATTTAAAAACCGACCACTTAGTGAAACCAAGACGGCATTCATTGGTAGTGAGGGCGGTAATATTGGACGATCTGATGATAATACCCTCATGCTACCTGATACTGAAAAATTCGTCTCCAGACATCATGCCAGTATCAAAGCAGAAAACGGTGCTTATTATCTAACCGATACCAGTTTGAGTGGAGTTCACATTAATGGCGAAGAACCCGCGTTACATAATGCCACTGAACGCCTTTATAATGGCACGGTATTAAAAATTGGTGAATATGAAATTGCGGTTGCAATTACCAGCAATGAACCTATTGTGGATGATTTTCCCTTGGCATTTGAGCCGATAACACCCACGCACGCCGAGTTTCTGTCAGTAGATGAACCTTGGGTAGAAGCAGAAAGTTTTGGTGCGAACAGCTTAATGACCGACAATTTCCCAAGTCATGAAGAGCTAGTACAAACCGAATCCGATAGACAGCCTATTAATTTTAAAAGTCATCTTGAAGGCAATCAATCGCCACTGTTTGACAGTTATATCGCGCCTAGCATTATTCCATCTCCTGTTACCTCCACTACTAATACAATTCCAGAAAATTTCAGTTTTGATGATCTTTTTTCAGCAACTGAACACGAACCTAGCAACCAAGTCATTAACAAACCAACGGTTAATGATGATTTTGACGATTTTTTTGGTGCCGCCATCAGTGGAATGGGAACAGAAATAGATCACTCTGCACCCATCAGCGAAATAGTGATAGAACATAATCATGACGCTATTGAGCCTGTTGAACTGTTTGCCAGCAAAAATATACCACGCGATGAACCGCCGTTAGCTTCCATTCCTACTGAGTCTACTCTAGGTACATTAATTGATGAAACATCTATAGAGCTTAATCAACCTAGCAATTCTTTTGATTTGTTTGCCGATCATGACTCGTCAATTGAACCGCTCACAGAGAATGCACATGAAATAGGCGCGGTAGAATGGACAGATGAAAGAAGCCCAACGTTTGATCTTGAGCCGTCTTTTTCTGCCAATGTGGATACACCTGCTTTCACTAGCCCTGAAACTCATAGCCATCATGAAGGCAAAAAGTTAGCACCCAAACCAGTCGCTGAAAATACAAAACTAGCTCCAGCAGATAGCGTACTATTTAACGCTTTTTTGCAAGGTGCTAAAATAGAACACAGCAAGATTCCGCCTGAGCAGCAAGCAGAAACTCTACATAGAATTGGGCAGATGTTTAGAAAGCTAATTGATGGTACAGTTGCAGTATTAAGAAGCCGCGCGGAATTTAAAAGTTTATGTCGTGTCAATATGACGGTCATCAAAGCGGCTGATAATAACCCGCTTAAATTTACTGTCTCAACCGATGACGTATTGCGGCAATTATTGGAAAATAAAACGGACGGTTTTCTGACTTCAACAGCCGCCATTGAAGAAAGTTTTAACGATATTATGAATCACCAGTTAGCAATGCAAGCGGGAATTCAAGCCTCATTAGCCGATTTATTGCAAACTTTTGATCCCAAAGTTATCGAAAAACAATTTGAACAAGGGTTAGTGTTGCAAAAAAAAGCTAAGTGTTGGGAAAGCTATGAAAAAACCTATCACAACACAGTTGAAGACGCAGTTGAAAATTTTTTTGGTGACGCGTTTGTAGAAGCTTACGAAAAACAGATGTGTTTATTAACAAAATCTCGAAAAAGTGACAAAATGCGTAACGTGTAAACCCCAGACAAAACACATAAAAACGGGAGTGCGATGAAAAATGTCAGACAATAATAAAACCGTTTGGTCAGAAGGTATGTTTCTTAGACCTCAACATTTTCAGCAACATGACCGCTATCTTGAAACCCTGATTCGTGAACGCTGTGGTGGTTTGCAGCCTTACGATTGGGGTATTAAAAAACTCAAAATAGACTCGCGTCAGTTGGGCATGGGAAAATTCGCACTGGCAGAATGTAGCGGTATTTTCCCCGATGGTACGCCGTTTAATCTGCCCGAAGATGATGAACTGCCCCTGCCTATCGATATTTCCACCGATGTGCAGAACAATATTATTTATTTGTCCTTGCCCGCGCAACGCAAAGGCTCGGTTGAAGTCGATACCGATGAAAATCCCAATAATCTAGCCCGTTACCACGCCGCAGAATGTGAAGTCAGAGATGCTAACGTGGCGACTAATGCCACCTCAGCGGTGATGATAGCCAAGCTACACACTAGCTTACTATTGGAAAGACAAGAGCGGGCTGGCTATGTTTGTATCGGCATTGCTCGTGTGATTGAATCGCGTATTGATAAAAATATTATTCTCGATGAATATTACATTCCTCCGAGCGTTGATTGTAATGCCATTCCCCACACCAAAGGTTATATTAAAGAACTGTATGGGCTACTCCATACACGCGGTGAAGCCTTGGGTGGACGCGCTTCTGAAGCAGGTAGAGGTGGAGTAGCTGAAATTTCCGATTATATGCTGCTGCAATTAGTCAATCGCATAGAACCGTTATTTGAACATTTACAAAATGTGCCTTGCTTACACCCAGAAAACTTTTATCGCATTGCGGTACAACTCGCGGGTGAGTTGTCAACTTTCTGTAAAGCCAATAAAAGACCGATTAATTTTGCTCCTTATATTCACGATGATTTACAAAAAACCTTTAAGCAGGTGATGGATGAATTACGGCATTTACTCAGTTCGGTATTGGAACAAAATGCTATTTTCATTCCACTGGTTTTAGGTAAATTTGGTATTCGCGGTGCTAAATTACCCGATCCTAATCTGCTGAAAGATGCGGTGTTTGTGTTAGCCGTCAGTGCGCAAGTCTCTATCGAGCAATTACGCAGCGGCTTTCCAATGCAAGTAAAAATAGGACCTGTGGAAAAAATAAATTTATTGATTAACAATAACTTACCAGGCATTACCATTCATGCCTTGCCCGTTGCACCAAGGCAAATCCCCTTTCATGCGGGTTTTGCTTATTTTGAATTGAATAAACAAACTGAGATGTGGAAACAAATGCAGACATCGGGTGGTTTTGCCATTCATATCGCAGGGGAGTTTCCTAAGCTTGAACTAGAATTCTGGGCAATTAAGAACGGATGAAACCACCATGAGCAACGATAATCCTTTTGGCGAAAATAATTATATTGATGATGACAAAACTATTCTTAGACCCATGCCAGGAGGGCGAAGATCACAATCTCAAGAATCGCCGCCTTCAAATCCACCGCCACCTAATTCTCGACCTACTACGGTTAGCGCGGGCATTTCTGAAAACTCGCGTGAGCAAATTTCCTACTCTACGCGTAATCCCATCACAGGCGCGGCTATTTCTTTATTATCGATAGTAGCGCAATTACGCAACACCGCCTCACACCCCGATATTGCTGGATTAAGAAACAGCATGATCGAAGAAATAAAACGCTTTGAGCTTAAAATAAAAAATCAAGGGGTTTCAGGCGAACAAGCGCAAGCAGCTCGCTACGCACTCTGCACCCTATTGGATGAAACAGTACTGAATACGCCTTGGGGAAGTAATAGCCTTTGGGGAACACAAAGTTTGCTGATTCTTTTTCATAAAGAAGCATGGGGCGGCGAAAAGTTTTTTCTGATTTTAAAAAACTGTATGCAGCAACCAGGCACACATTTAGATTTATTGGAACTGTTGTATTTTGCCTTGTGTTTAGGTTTTGAAGGTCGATACCGTGTTGAAGACCACGGCTCTAGCAAACTGGAAGAAATTCGAGAAAACGCTTATTCCATTATTCAACGCCAACGAGGTGATGTGGAACGCAGCTTATCGCTACATTGGCAAGGCATTAAAGATAAACGCAATGTACTGGCACGATTAATTCCGTTTTGGGTGATTGGTTCAGTTGCCGCTTTGTTATTGGTATTGAGCTTTTTGGGTTTTCTGTATTTGATTAATTTAGCGTCTGATCCACTGTTCGGTAAATTATACGCACTGAAAGACAGCTTCAATGTTCAGCCTGTCGTAATTACTCCCACGGTTCAAACACCTACCGCGCCACCATTGCTTGAGGAGTTAAATAGCTTTCTTAAACCAGAAGTGGATAACCGCGAAGTGGAACTACTGAAAGACGGTAACAAAACCATTGTGCGTATCATCAGCAAAGGTTTATTTGCCTCAGGACGCGATGAAATCATGCAGCAATATTATCCGTTGCTCGCTAAAATCAGTCAGGCATTGAGCCAAGTGACAGGACGGATTACCGTTGTCGGTCACACTGACAACGCTAGATTGGGTGCTAACGCAAAATTCAACTCCAATTGGGATTTATCGACCGCCCGCGCCTTATCGGTAGAAAATCTGTTAAAAAGCAATAACAGTAAAATCGCAGCCACAATGGATCATGAAGGTCGAGCCGATAGCAAGCCTATGGTGGCTAACGATAGCCCAGAGCATAAAGCCATGAATCGCCGTGTAGAAATAGAAGTCATTTTATAATCGCCAAGGATAAGCCATGAAAACAGTGATAGCATTTTTCAAAAATAAATGGGTTATTCAGCTACTAGGAATTATTGCCTTAAGTTTATTAATTTGGTTTGTTGCCCCGCTAATCGCCATTGCTGGGAATGTACCATTGGCATCGGAACTTTCCAGATTAGTGGTGATTTTAGTCATCGTAGTGCTGTGGATGCTGTTTAGTCTGCTCATGCAATTAAAAGCCAGTCGAGCCAATGCGCAAATGGCAACTGACTTAATCGGATCTTCCGATTCACTCATTAAAGAAGCCGATGCCGAAATTAGTACCATTGCCAATAATTTTGATGAAGCCTTACAAACCTTAAAAGCAGGTGCGAAAAATTCCCAAGGCAAAAATTATCTCTATGATTTGCCTTGGTACATTATTATCGGTCCACCTGGTTCGGGTAAAACCACCGCCTTAATTAATTCAGGCTTAGAATTTCCCTTAGCCGAACAATTTGGCAAAGGTGCGGTACGCGGTGTCGGTGGTACGCGTAATTGTGATTGGTGGTTTACCGATCACGCGGTGTTATTGGACACCGCAGGGCGTTATGTCACTCAAGACAGCCATGAAGCAGTTGACAAGGCAGCATGGTTGGGCTTTTTAGATTTACTGAAAAAACACCGCCCTAGACGACCTGTCAACGGTGTGATAATCACCATGAGTTTGTCCGATTTACTCAAACAAACTGAAGAAGAACGTAGCCAACACGCCCTCTCTATTAGACAACGTATTGAAGAATTACATACCCATTTTGGTATTCGTTTCCCTATTTATATGCTGTTTACCAAAGCGGATTTAGTGGCAGGTTTTAATGATTTTTTTGCTACACTAAGTAAAGATGAAAGAGAGCAAGTGTGGGGAGTTACTTTTCCCGCAGAAGATCAAGACAATCCTGC
Organism: Methylococcales bacterium; assembly: GCA_026398895.1. GTDB lineage: Bacteria > Pseudomonadota > Gammaproteobacteria > Methylococcales > Methylomonadaceae > UBA4132. Next base: position 22,295 of record JAPLRZ010000056.1, on the reverse strand, counting down.
CGATATAATCGCCAGAGTGGGCAACGATTTTGATGATTTGCTCAACCGTATCAACGCTCATCTACCTAGACGCTTACAAGAAGAACGCGATTTATCACGGCGTGCGTTAATTTTTGGTTTCCCTTCGCGCATGGCATTACTTAGAGAAGGCTTGTTGAGCTTTTTACAACAATGTTATGGCACTAATCGTTATCAAAAAGCACCGTATCTGCGTGGCGTTTATTTCACTAGCGGTACACAAGAAGGTACACCCATCGACCGTTTAATGGGTATGCTTGCCAATACCTTTAAATTGGATAGAGTCAACGTGCCATTATTTAGCGGCAAGGGTAAAAGTTATTTTATTACTCGCTTGCTAAAAGAAGTTATTTTTGAAGAAGCTTTGATTGTTGGTGTTAATCCACGCATTGAACGCTTACAAACTCTATTACGCCAAGGTATTTATATTGGTTCTGTACTTGTCATTGTGTTGATGTCGGCATTATGGCTAACCAGCTATAACAAAAACCAAACTGCACTCAGCGAATTGAATAATCGAATTCAACAATACGACACGGTTGCGGCAACCACACCCAACTGGCAAACCGATTTTTCTGCCTTGTTAAAACGCATGAATGCGATGCAGGCAATCACCCAAGTCTATTCAGATGATGTGCCGCTGATGATGCGCTTTGGACTTTATCAAGGCGGTAGTTTGCAGCCTGTGATAATCAAAACCTACAACGAATTACTGCAACGGCAATTCTTGCCGCTCATCAAAACTCGCTTGGAACAACGTATTCGAGAAAAAACTAATAATCCCGACATTTTATATTCGTTGTTAGAAGTGTATTTAATGCTAGGTGATAGCAAACATTTTAACGCAGAATCCGTGCAACCTTGGATTACTGTCGATTGGCAAACAACTTACTCAACTGATACTGACACTCAAGCGAAGTTATTAGAGCATTTAACGGCATTATTAAAACTGCCGCCTGAAAAACAATTATTAAATGAAACCTTAGTTCGCGATATACGACAAATTTTAAGTGTGATTCCTGCTGAAAAGCAGATTTATATGCGAATTAAAGCCGAGTTATTGCAAACAAAAAATCAGGACTTTGTGTTAGCAAAAGCCTTAGGTCTCAGTGCTGATAAAGTATTTGCAACAAAAAATGGTACGCTAGCACAACAAACCATTCCGTATTTATTTACTTATGACGGTTTTTATAAGGTGTTTTTAAAACAAGTGAAAGAGCAAGCCGAAGCTTCTATTTCAGGTAGTTGGGTATTAGGTGATGCAGCTAAAAAAGAAACAATGACCAATGAAGCCTTAGAATCTGCGGTACGCGATTATTATTACCAAGATTATGTTCAATATTGGGATAATTTATTGGCAACAATAACCATTAAACCTGTCAGTAATACCGCGCAAACGGTTGAAGTATTGCAATTTGCTTCCGCGCCAGACTCGCCATTGCGTAAATTATTAGACACTGTCAATAAAGAAACCTCATTAACTATTGCGCCCCCTAGCCCAGCCGATATGGCGAGCAAAGTACAACAAGCAGGTGTGGTGACAAATCCTTTAAGCAGTCAAACAACTAAAGCTTTGGAGTTGGCTAAAACTGAAATGGGTAAGACCGCGCCTTTAGGTCAACCCGTTGAAGAACATTTTCAGCAGTTGACGATGTTGGTAAGAGGTTCACCCGCTCCCATTGAGCAAACTATGCAGTTGTTAAAACAATTATCTGATAATACCACAACCGCCAGTAGTACCTCATCACCTGATATGGCGGCAGTCAATCAGGTGGCTAGTGCGGCAGCAGCGGCAAAAGCCCAATCTTCATTATTACCTGAGCCTTTGAAATCGATGACGCAAAAATTAGCAGGTTCTGCTCAAGGTGGAGCAAATGAGGGCGTAGAAGACAAGTTAAAACAGTTATGGAAAAGTGAAGTGATACCTTTATATAACAAAGGCATACAAGGACGTTATCCATTTACTAGAAGCAGTGGCAATGATGTTGCCTTAGAAGATTTTGGTCGTTTTTTTGCACCCAGTGGCGTAGTGGATACGTTTTTTAATACTAATTTAAAAGCTTTTGTGGACACTAGCGGTAAAACGTGGGTCATGATTAGTCGAAATGATCAGACAATTGCGATTTCTCCAACTGTGTTAGCGCAAATTCAAGCAGCAAAAAAGTTACAGCAAATGTTTTTTGCCAATGGCGGTACAGTTGCAACGATTCGTTTTAATTTAAAACCCATTAGTTTAACGCCCAATGCAACGGCATTTTGGTTGAATATTGAAGGACAACAAAGCCAATATAAAACCACTGACACCAGCAAAATATCACCATTTTCATGGCCTGGAACGGATGGTAGTCGTCTAGTTAGTTTTGGTTTTGAAACCGCTGATGGACAAAAACCTAGCAGACGCGTTGAAGGGGCTTGGGCATGGTTTAGAGCCTTGGAAATGGCGCGTATTCAGCGCATTGATGCAGAAAAATATCGGCTGACGTTTGAAATAGATGGATTTCAAGCGGTCTATGAACTCAGTGCAAACAGCGTGGATAATCCGTTTTCATTCAAAGAGTTTGACGCTATTCACTTTCCACCGAGTTTATAATAGTGAACACAATCACTGGTTTTTACGGCAAATTACCCATCATCGGCGATTTCGTCTCCAGACGCTTGCCTAATGAATTCATTAGCCCTTGGGATAACTGGCTACAAGCTGCTCTCGCCGCCAGTCGTGAAGAACTTGGTGATGACTGGTTAAACCGTTATCTAACTAGCCCGATCTGGCGATTCTTGTTAAGCCCTGGTGTGTGTGGTGACAAAGCGGTTGCTGGTATCGTCATGCCGAGTGTTGATAGAGTTGGGCGTTATTTTCCCATGACTGTAGCTGTGGTGTTTGAGCAATCGCCTCAGTTGCCGTTTTTATTTACGGCGGGTAGTGTCTGGTTTGAGCAGCTTGAAGATGCCGCTTTAACAGGTTTAGAAGGCAATATGGATATTAATGCTTTCGATCAACTGATTCAAAGCATTCCTGTATTTTCAGTGCCTACAAATTCATCGCCTAATCAGCAATCTTCTGAAAAAAAATCTTTTTATACCGCGATAGAAAATAGTGGGCAGATAAACAATGCCTTTGTCGGACTCAATACAAAATTATTAGCCAGGTTTATGTCTGGTTATAGTTTATGGACTAACGAGGGTTCACAACACGTTCAAGCCGCGCTATTAGCGTGTGAAGGTTTACCTCCTATCAGCAGTTTTACTGATTTTCTAACAGACAGGGTAAGCAGTAAAAACTATTTTACGCCGTCTGAGCTTGCGCTTGAATTACTTGCCAACAGCCCTAATTCTGCTAACGTTACGATTGCAGATCAAGAGCAGCCAAGTCTAAGCAGTATTCTCGCTAGCAATAAGTCAGCATTGTCTGAATCTTGCTGGCATTCGTGGGCAATTACTAACACGGGTAAGCGGCGTAAACATAATGAAGATTCTTTATTAGACAAACCCGAAGCAAGCTTATGGGTGGTTGCCGATGGTATGGGTGGACACAAAGCAGGTGATGTTGCCAGTCAGTTAATCGTCAATACATTAAAAAACCTATTGCCCACCGAACCATTGGAAAACTATATTAAAGAAGTAGAACAGAGTCTGCAAAATGTTAATACCCAATTGCGAAAACTAGCCGCTAGGGAGTACGATAACCATCTTGTTGGTAGCACCGTGGTTGTGCTGATTTGTGAAGATCAACGCTGCGCTTTTATATGGGCGGGTGACAGTCGTTTATATCGCTTACGCGATCATAAATTACAGCAACTGTCTCAAGATCACAGTGCAGACAATGCACCAATTTCATCGGCGTGGTCAGTTAAAAGCTCCAATATTATCACGCGTGCGATTGGTGCAGATGATCATTTGGAGTTAGATGTAGAAGTAACAGAAGTGCTTGAAGGTGACGTTTTTTTGTTATGCAGTGATGGCTTAGATAAAGAAATGAGTTTTCAAGAAATTGAGCATATAATGCAAATCAAAGGGCATTCGGAGATTGCTGACACCTTAATTAACGAAACCTTGGCGCGTGGCGCAAGAGACAATGTCACCGTTATTATAGTAAGTAGAGAAAGTATTTCATAAGTTCATCAAAAACCAGAGGAAACAACAGTGGCTATTGATATTAATGAGTATTTAAAGGACATAGACCCCGATAAGGTCTGCGGTGAGGATTTGGAATATGACCCCAAGTTTATCGAACTTGAGCAAACAATCAAAGGCAAGCCCGAACAGCAAATGGGGGATGCCGTTTCCGAAGCTGAACCTCCCAATTGGCGCGATGTAAAAAAACAATCGGAAGCCCTATTAGCAAGAACCATAGATTTACGAGTATTGGTTTGTTACTTACGCTCACTCATTGCTCTCGAAGGTTTTTCAGGCTTACAAGACGGTCTAACACTGATTAGAACCTTGACAGAGCAACGCTGGGATAGCATTCATCCTCAACTTGATCCCGATGATGACAATGACCCTACCATAAGAATTAATGCTCTTATGTCGTTGTGTGACCATGAAGCAGTTCTTTGGCCACTACAACAAACCCCCCTGCTTGAATCGAAATCGTTAGGACGATTTAATTTTCGCCATATCAGCATTGCCACTGGAAAATCGACTGCTACCAGCAATGAAAAAGAAGTCAATCAAGCCACCATCGATGCCGCTATTCACGACATTGAGCCAGACTATTTACAGCAAACTCTGCAAGCAATCACCACAAGTCTGGACGATCTCAATCAATTAGAAAATATAGTCACCGATTATGTCGGCATTAGTGATGCCCCCAGTTTTGCTGATTTGCGTGTATTTCTTAAAGAATGTAAAACATTTTTAAATTCTGCTCTCGAAGGAAAAGGCATTGGTGGAGAGACTACTGATAACAGCGATGAAACCACGCAATCGGGAGATGTTGTCAGTAACTCAACAAAATCAATATCAGGTTCGATTAATAGCAATCAAGATGTCATCAAAACCCTTAATCTTGTTTGTGATTATTACAAAAAAAATGAACCATCGAGTCCCGTCCCGCTGTTTATTGATCGGGCAATAAAGATGGTGGGTAAAAGTTTTATGGATGTCCTTAAAGACATAGCACCAACGGGTGTCGATGAGGCAAAAATAATTTTTGGTAAACAGCATGACGAAAATAAAGACGAAGACGAAGACGATTGAAACGATTTTAATAATAATCAGTGGAGGTGTTTATGGCACAAAGTAGTCAAAAGTTTATAGCGCGTAATCGTTGCCCCAGGGTTCAAATCGAATACGATGTGGAGTTATACGGTGCGCAAAAAAAAGTGCAACTGCCTTTCATAATGGGTGTGTTGGCTGATTTATCAGGTAATCCTACTGATCCTCTCCCACCTGTAGGTGATCGAGAACTGATGGAAATTGATGTTGATAATTTCGATAGTCGCTTGAAAAAAATGAAACCAAGAGTTGCTTTTCGAGTGCCTAACGCGCTGACAGGCGAAGGTAATCTCAATGTCGATATTACTTTTCAAAGTATGGATGATTTTTCCCCAGCGGCAATTGCTAAAAAAGTCGTGGGTTTAGACAAATTAATGGAAGCGAGAACACAACTGGCTAATTTAGTCACTTACATGGACGGCAAAGAAGGGGCAGAAGATTTAATTGCTAAGGTGCTTAAAGACCCTGCTTTATTGCAATCGTTAGTGGCTGCACCTAAGCCTGCTGATACCGAAGCAGGCACTGAAGAGAACGGAGAATAAATCATGGCCGACACGAATATGCAACAGCAGCCAGACCAACAAGGGCAAGTAGCAGAGACTAGCGATTTCTCTCTACTGCTGAACAAAGAATTTAAACCCAAGTCAGACAGAGCAAAGGCTGAGGTTGAAAATGCCGTTCAAACATTAGCGGCTTTTGTCCTGAAAGACACCTCAGTGGTATCGGATGACGCTATCGCCTCAATCAGCGCGATCATTGCGCAAATTGACAAAAAATTAACTGACCAAGTTAATCTGATTCTTCATCATGAGGACTTCCAAAAATTGGAAGGCTCATGGCGAGGACTGCATTACATGATTAATAATACTGAAACCGATGAGATGCTCAAAATTAAAGTAATGAACATCTCTAAAAAAGAGTTAGGTAAAACCCTCAAAAAATACAAAGGTACCTCTTGGGATCAAAGCCCTTTGTTTAAGAAAATCTATGAAGAAGAGTTCGGTACTTTTGGTGGTGAGCCGTTTGGTTGTTTGATGGGCGATTATCACTTTGACAACTCGCCCCAAGATGTTGAATTGTTGGCACAAGTTGCACAAATTTCGGCGGCCTCTCATGCGCCATTTATTGCAGGTGTCGCACCTACCGTACTACAAATGGAATCATGGTCAGAATTGGCTAATCCACGCGATTTAACCAAAATATTCTCTACTCCTGACTATGCCGCATGGCGATCACTGCGTGAATCTGATGATGCCAAATACCTTGGTTTAGCGATGCCTCGTTTTCTATCCAGATTACCTTATGGCTCTAAAACATGCCCTATTGATGAGTTTGATTTTGAAGAAGACACAGAAGCAGCTCACAGTAAAAATTACACTTGGGCAAATGCCGCTTATGCGATGGCAACCAACATCAACCGCTCATTCAAACTGTATGGCTGGTGTTCGAGAATTCGCGGCATTGAATCAGGTGGCGCGGTAGAAAATCTGCCTGTCCATTCGTTTCCCACCGATGACGGTGGCGTAGACATGAAATGTCCTACCGAAATCGCTATCAGTGATCGTCGTGAAGCGGAACTGGCAAAATCTGGCTTTATGCCGTTGATACACAAGAAAAATTCAGATTTTGCCGCCTTTATCGGTGCGCAATCGTTACAAAAACCTGCTGAATACGATGATCCTGATGCAACTTCAAACGCTAACTTAGCGGCGCGGTTACCTTATTTGTTTGCGACTTGTCGTTTTGCACATTATCTAAAATGTATTGTGCGTGACAAAATTGGTTCTTTCAAAGAACGAGAAGATATGGAGCGTTGGTTATCAAACTGGATTAACCAATATGTTGATGGCGACCCCATCAATTCAGCCGAGGAATATAAGGCAACCCACCCGCTGGCTGCGGCTGAAGTTGTTGTCGAAGAAGTGGAAGGTAATCCTGGTTACTATAGCTCTAAATTTTTCTTAAGACCACATTACCAACTTGAAGGTTTAACCGTTTCTTTACGGTTAGTTTCTAAATTACCATCCGTTAAGGGTGGTGGTTAGTTTTTGTGTTAAATCATTCGCTCTGTGTTTTGACGTTTATTAATACGCAGAGTTTTTTGTAGTACAACTGAGATATGAGGAGAAGAAAATGGCTGTAGATATGTTTATCAACATGGGCGCGAAAATCAAAGGCGAAACCAAAGATGACAAACAAAAAGGAGCTGGCGATATTGATGTACTCGCGTTTAGTTGGGGTATGTCACAATCTGGAAATATGCACACTGGCGGGGGCGGTGGTGCAGGTAAGGTCAATGTTCAAGACTTTTCGTTTACAAAATGGGTGGATTCTGCATCAGGTCCCCTCATGAAACACTGTTGCGCGGGTACTCACATTGATGAAATTAAGCTGTTAGTTCGCAAGGCTGGCGGAAAACAAGAGAAGTACATAACGATCACTATGAAAAGATGTATCATCACATCGGTATCAACAGGTGGTAGTGGTGGTGAGGATAAATTGACTGAACATTGTTCAATCAATTTCGCCGAAGTCCTCTATGAATATTTCATCCAAGATGAAAAAGGCGCGACTAAACCTTCTGGTAAATGTGGCTGGAATATCGAGGCAAATAAAGAAACTGCCTAGTTTATCCGCTACAGGAGTTACGCTTCCCTCTTCGTAGTCATGAAGAGGGAAGTTTTTATGCTTTCACATTTTCTCATAAAAAAACTGGGGATTACGCATGAATGCCGAGCAGTATATTCGAGAAGGTAACCCAAACGCGGCGTTACAAACATTACAAGCAGAGGTACGAAAAAATCCTGCTAATCCTAAACTCAGAGTTTTTTTATTTCAGTTGCTTGCTGTACAGGGTGACTGGGATAGAGCCTTAACGCAACTCAATGTATCAGGTGATCTCGATGCTGCCAATCTGGCGATGGTACAAACCTATCGAGAAGCCATTGCCTGTGAAGTATTACGCAAACAAATTTTTCTAGGCAAAAAAACGCCCTTAGTGTTTGGTCAACCTGAGCAATGGATCGCACTATTACAACAAGCCCTCAAACTCACCACTGAACACCAACACAAAGAAGCCCAACAACTACGCGAGCTAGCATTTGAACTCGCCCCTGTTACGCAAGGAACTATCAATGGCGAGGCATTTGAGTGGATAGCCGATGCCGATACGCGCTTAGGTCCAGTGCTTGAGGCGATTATCAACGGTCGGTATTACTGGATTCCATTTCAACAAATTCAACAAATTCAAATTGAAGAACCCGCCGATTTGCGTGATGTCGTATGGATGCCCGTGCATTTTGTGTGGACAAATGGCGGTGATGCGTTTGGTTTAATTCCCACTCGTTACCCAGACTCAGAAACAGAGGAAGATGCTGCGATACGCCTTGCGCGTAAAACCGAATGGATAGAGTTAAACGACACCACATTTATCGGTCTAGGTCAACGCTTGTTAAGTACCAATGAAAACGACTACGCGCTGATGGACATCCGTGAAATAAACTTTAATACCAAGCTATAAGTTTATGGCTGAATTAACCCAAAAAGAACGCCTACAACCCTCACTCTTGGATCGTCTAGCTGATGACGCACCCAGTGAATTAAAAGAATCACGCGAGCAACGGGTTTTATCATTAGGCAAATTGCGTCAGGGGGTATTAAGAGACTTGGCGTGGTTATTAAATACCAGCACACTGGACACACACCAAAATTTGGATGACTATCCTTTAGTTAGCCATTCCGTTGTTAATTATGGCATTCATGACTTAGTGGGTACAACGCTATCCAGTGCCGATGCACCTAAAATACAACAGCAAATACGCCAAGCGATTTGGGATTTTGAACCTAGAATCCTTCCAGAATCGGTGGTGGTGAAAGTCACTGTTTCAGACCATCACATGAATCAAAATGCGATCACCTTTGATATTGAAGGTGATCTTTGGGCGCAACCCTTACCTTTACGTCTGTATCTTAGAACCGAATTGGATTTAGAAACGGGCAGTATGGACATTATCGATAGAGGCTGAACATGGATCCCAGATTACTCAAATACTACAACCACGAGTTACAACATATTCGAGAAATGGCGGGCGAATTTGCCCTCGAATATCCAAAAATTGCAGGTCGCTTAGGGCTAGACAGCTTTGAATGTGCCGACCCTTATGTCGAACGCTTACTAGAAGGTTTTGCCTATTTATCAGCACGCGTACAACTTAAAGTCGATGCCGAGTTTCCACGTTTTACCCAGAATTTACTGGAAATGGTTTATCCCCATTATCTGTCACCCACGCCGTCTATGGCGGTGGTGCAGTGTCAACCAGATTTAATGGAAGGTTCGCTCAATGAGGGCTTTTTAATTCCTAAACAAACCTCGCTACGCGGTAATATTGGCAAAGGTGAACAAACCGCTTGTGAATATCGCACTGCCCATGACTTAACACTCTGGCCAATTGAATTAATAGAAGCCGAATATCTCAACGGTATCGGCGCAGTCGCCAACTTAGGCATACCCAGTTTGTCAGGGCTGAAAGCGGGTATACGGCTACGGTTAAAAACCACCGCTGGTTTAAGCTTTAATCAACTTAAGTTGAATAACTTGCAACTTTACCTGCGCGGTGTTGGCGAATTACCAATGCTCATTTATGAACAGCTGCTTGCCAACAGTATCGCGCTAGTCGTTCAACCAATCAATCGTCCATTGGCTTGGCAACACATTGTTAAACAATCAGCGGTGTTGCCTATCGGTTTTAGTCAAGATGAAGCCTTGTTACCTTATACCCCGCGTTCATTTCAAGGCTATCGGTTACTGCAAGAATATTTTGCCTTTCCAGAACGCTATATGTTTGTTGAACTAACTCAGCTACAAGCTGGATTGCAACAATGCCCAGAACACGAAATCGACATTATTATTTTATTAAATCACAGCAATCCACGCTTAGTTAATGAAATTGACAGCACCCGCTTTGCCTTATTTTGTACCCCTGCCATCAATGTATTTCCCAAACGGGCAGATAGAATTCATTTAAGCAATCAGACCAATGAATATCATATTGTTCCAGATAGAACGCGCCCCTTAGATTATGAAGTCTATCAAATTCGAGAGGTCACAGGTTTTGGTAGCACCAGCGATGACCAACAAGCATTTTTACCCTTTTATCAAGCCAGTAGTGACGCAAGTCATGCGCAACGCCGCGCCTATTATTCCATAATTCGCGCACCCCGCGTTATCTCTGCTAAGCAAAAACTGCAAGGACCTCGCTCCAGTTATGTAGGCAATGAAATTTATATTTCCATCGTCGATGCTAACGAAGCCCCGTTTAAAAGCGAGTTAAGACAACTAGGCTTAGAAACACTTTGCACTAATCGTGACCTACCCTTGCAGCTCCCTATCGGTATTGGCAAAACCGATTTCACCATTCAAACAGGCGCACCTGTTGAATTCATTCTTTGCTTATCAGGTCCGACTAAACCGCGTCCTTCCAACGCCCATAAAGATACTGCTTGGAAGCTCATTAATCATTTGTCACTCAATTACTTATCCCTTATCAACAACAATGAAAAAGAAGGCGCGAGTGCTTTTCGTAGCTTATTGTCTTTGTATGGCGATAACAGCGATTTAAGTTTTCGTAAACAAATAGAAGGCGTATTATTCATTCAATCCAAACCCATCGTCAGGCGTATCAATACCGCAGGACCCATTGTTTTTGGACGCGGGCTAGAAATAACCCTGACTGTTGATGAATCGGCATTTGAAGGTAGCGGCGTGTTTTTATTAGGCATGGTATTGGAACAGTTTTTTACCCAATACGTCTCGCTCAATTCATTTACCGAAACCGTACTAAAAACCAGTGATCGTGGAGAAATAATGCGATGGCCAATGAGACTAGGACAGCGGCAGCTGATTTAGAAGACTCCCTGCAACAAGACCCAACACGTTATGGCTTTTTTCAGGTCATGCGCCTGTTGGAATGCGTGCATAAAGATAAATTTCGCTTTGGGCAATCCCAACGCCCTAGCCACGAACCCACTATAAGATTGGGGCAAGAGGTTTCCCTGTCCTTTGAATCTGCAACACTCAGCTCTTTTAGCCGACTCAACACGGGGCTACCGTTACTAAAACAGCGGGCTTTTGGCTTGTTCGGTCCTAATGGTCCTATGCCATTACATTTAACCGAATACATACACGAAAGAATTCACCATCATCGTGACCACACCTTAACGGGTTTTGTCGATATGTTTCATCATCGCATGATCTGTTTATTCTATCGGGCATGGGCAAATACCGAGCCAACGGTCAGTTTTGACCGCCCCAAAAGCGATCGTTTTTCTACTTATATAGGATCACTGGCAGGTTTAGGTACAAACAGCTTGCGTGACCGCGATGCCATGCCAGACATTGCCAAATTTCATTACACAGGTTTTTTATCTAGCCAAAGCAAATCCGCAGAAGGTTTAAGAGCCTTACTCGCCGACTATTTTCGTTTAACCGTTAGCATTGAACAATTTGCGGGTGAATGGCTAACGATTCAAAACTCCGATTTAACTCGACTAGGTGAAAACCCATTGACTGGTGAATTAGGACGCTCAGCCATACTGGGTTCGCAAGTATGGGGTTGCCAACATAAATTTCGCATTCGTTTTGGTTCTTTGAACTTAAACGAATACATAAGCTTATTACCCAATGGCTACCGACTCGAACAACTGGTTGCCATTATCCGTAACTATATCGGTGACGAACTCAGTTGGGATGTTAATCTGGTATTAAAAAAAAACCAAGTTCCGCAAGCACAACTTGGCGAAAATACACATCTAGGCTGGACATCGTGGCTAGGTGAACGGAGCAGTGATTACGATGCCGATGATCTTAGGCTGAATCCGTTTTGGGGTAAGCTTTAATTCAATATGCTGTAGATTAGATTGCCGTTCTTTGGCAGCTCAACCTATGTTGCTATTTCTAACTAGAGGAGATTTATATCATGAGCTGGAAAAAAAAAGCTGATGACTGGCAAGTTACTGGAGTTTGTCAAGTCGGAGGAGCAGTAACTGTTGGCGGGGGTATATGGTTGTTTCAGTTTCAAAGTTATGATGCTGGACCAGAAGGTCATATATTTATGTTTGTTGGCGCAGGTTTTGGTCTTGGTGGAAGCATAGGAGGAGCATCTTTACCTTTGGGAGCTATACTTGATCAGCTCAGAGGTAAAAAGCTGGTAAGTAGCTCTCCCTTATCGTGGTCGGATATTGATTGCGATTCGGCTTTTAGTGCTGATAACCTTAATTATGCTCCAGGTCGGATTACAACTGGAGGTGCTGGGCTTGCAGTGGGATATTCGCTATTGTATATATCAGCCAAAAATTTGCCTTTTCGTGGTCTTTTTCATAGTCAATCATGCGGTGGATGGGGTACAGCAGTTGGTGCATCAGCAATCACTACAGTTGGCTTTTGGAAATGGGTGCAACCAGCAAATTACGACTGGGGCGCATAGCAAGTAGCCCGCATAGAGCTTGCGGAATGAGGGGCTTTTCGTGATGATGTCACTGTTCCCCGTGTTCCTCTCCACACGGGCTTGCTTGTATCTACGAGTGTTGGTAAATGTTGTTTAGAATATTTAGAGTTGCTTCTAAACCAATAAAAGTAGGTACGATTTTAATTGCACTGTTCAATATCAATGAATTGTGTGACAAATCACACCTACATTTTTTATGAACAACTGTATTGTAAATAGGTCGATAAACGATGCATTTAATTAAATTACTTGTAACAAAAACTGTTTTTGTTTTGTGCTGCTTATGCGCTTGTTACCAAACAGTGGCAGCCCCAATTAAAACTGGTATCAATAAAACCACTATTCAGGAGAGTAAGCAAATGACTAAAAAAAGTTTAGGTATGCCTGCGGGCAAACGAGTCGGTCCAGAGGATGTTAAGCCAGTAACAGCTAATGGTGTGCGTTATGAAGTGCTGCACTGGGGGCGCGAGAGGGGGTTGGAACAAAATGGCGGATACATAGTTGCTGTAGACAGCACTAGCAGTAAAGAACTGTGGCTAGCCAAGATTTATAAGATTAACTATAAACCGAAGTTAGAGACGGATGTACAAGATGTATTTATTCAGTCTATTGAATTATCCGATGACAAAAAGCTTTTAAAAGTTATCGATGAAAACGGTCGTCAATTTACACTCGATCTAAACACTAAAAAAGTTACAGCACATTAAACATTAATGAGGTGGGACAATGAACAATTTTACTGACGTTTATAAGAAGGCGCGTGTAGTCATCAGGAATCAAACGTTTTCTACAGAGTGGCAGGATTTTTTGCAAACAAAATGCCAGATAAAAGATTTTTTAGGTCGTCATGGATTTAATGAATCTTATGAGAGAACGCCAGAGCATATCAGGGACAAGATTAAAGCGGCTGTGAAACCTGGCGTGACAACATCAGGGGATGTCATATACGACGCAGCTACAAACAGTAAGTCGCCTAGTAAGCACTTAGAGCGTGAGCGTGCCGCAACACTAAAAATGTTTAAGCACGTTTATCACGCACAGAAAACTGGTGGGCAAGATGTATGGGTTTATTCACCACCAGTATCCGATTCAACTTGGGTGTTTGATGAAATCGTGGGGAACGAATCGACGATTAAGGCACGTTTGGCTAGAGAAGATGAAATTTTTAGTGTCAGTGAAAAGGAATGGATGTGTAGCGCGTTAATGTTATCAAAGAAAATTTCTGAAGACACCAAGTATAAATTAGCGGGTAATAGCGTTGATGCTACAACTAAAGATATGGTAAGAAAATGGTTTCTTGATGAAGATAGTACAGATGCCACTTTAAAAAAAGCCATAACGAAGCTACACGCTGGATTCAAAAAAATCGCTATTTGTTGTAACTCTAACAGCTTAGTGTTTACTGACTATCCTGATTGGCGAACTACGCGTGAAAAATATTTTGGTGCGGCTTTTCGAGGTGGCGAAGGCGGAGGTTTTCCAGTGATTTATCTGGAAGGGGCATTTACTCGATTAACAGGTAACTCAGGCAAGGAATGGCTGTGCGTTGAAACTATTATTCATGAAATGTCTCATCATGAAGTATCCACAATAGATCATCGCTATGATCATCAAGGTTTAAAACCTAATAAGGCAACTTTCCCTTATAAGAAAGCCATTGCTAACGCCGACAGTTGGGGGTATTTTGCTCTTGATTTAGCGGGCTACCTGTCTAAAGCTGACTCTGATAATGCGTGGAAATGATTGTGTTTAACGCGATAAGATACACTGATATAGGATGTACTGAGGAACGAACGCACTCGTTTGAATTTATTATGAATGATGCGCCTCCTATCGTCGGTACATCCTATTACACTGATGACCTTAAGCTTAATCCGTTTTGGGTGAAGCTTTAAATTAGTGTGCAGAATGGGGTATTTGAGTTGTAGAGCTAACACACAATAAAATGATACCGTTCGTGGTGAGCTGTGAGCTTGTCGAACAGTCGAACCACATTCACGCTTCGACAAGCTCAGTGCGTAGGATGGGTAGAGCAACGCGAAAACCAACACAGTCGAGGGTGTTATGCGGGTTGGCTATTGCCAGCCCTACCTACACAACTACTGCTACCAACTAAACCCATAACAAAGAGGAATAATCATGACCGAAATTAGCCGAGTCGCCTTATTTGGCAAATTAAACACTGTCTGTTACAAAGGCATAGAAGGTGCGACTGTTTTTTGTAAAATGCGCGGCAATCCCTATGTTGAACTGGTACATTGGTTGCACCAGATTTTACAATTACAAAACTCCGATTTACATATCATCATTCGCCAATTTAATCTTGACCCATCACGCCTAGCCAAAGATTTCACTGATTCCTTAGACCGTTTGCCTAGAGGTTCAAGCTCTATTTCCGATTTGTCCCAACATATTGAAGATGCCGTTGAGCGCGGTTGGGTATTTGGTACGCTGATGTTTGGAGAATCACAAGTACGCTCTGGGCATTTAATCGTAGGTATTTTAAAAACCAAAGGCTTAAGCCACGCTTTGCTTAGTATTTCCAAAGAATTTGAAAAAATCAAAGCGGAAACCTTAACTGACCGTTTTGATGAAATTCTCAGTGGTTCACCCGAACAGGGTTTAACGGCGAGTGATGGTTTTCAAGTCGGTGGTGGTGCAGTCCCTGGTGAAGCCAGCGGTGCAATGTCACCCGCACAAATGGGTAAAGGACAAGCATTAAAACAATTCACTGTGGATTTAACCGAACAAGCCCGCTCTGGCAAAATGGATCCCATTGTGGGACGTGATGAAGAAATTCGTCAACTCATCGATATACTCATGCGCCGTCGGCAAAACAATCCGATACTGACAGGCGAAGCGGGAGTGGGTAAAACTGCTATCGTTGAAGGTTTCGCGCAAAAAATTGTTGCAGGTGATGTGCCACCGTCTTTAAAAGAGGTGAGTTTACGCACGCTCGATGTTGGCTTATTGCAAGCAGGCGCGAGCATGAAAGGTGAATTTGAAAACCGCCTACGTCAAGTGATTGACGAAGTCCAAGCCTCCGAAAAACCGATTATTTTGTTTATTGACGAAGCGCATACGCTAGTCGGTGCAGGTGGTGCGGCAGGTACGGGTGATGCGGCTAATTTATTAAAACCCGCGTTAGCGCGGGGCAGCCTACGCACCGTTGCTGCCACTACCTTTGCCGAATACAAAAAATACATCGAAAAAGACCCTGCATTAACACGCCGCTTTCAAGTCATACAAGTCAACGAACCTAGTGAAGAAAAAGCCATCCTAATGATGCGCACTATTGCTTCAGTCATGGAAAAACACCATCAAGTACAAGTATTAGACGAAGCCTTAGAAGCCGCCGTTAAATTATCGCACCGCTACATTCCAGCCCGTCAACTGCCAGACAAATCAGTCAGTTTATTAGATACCGCCTCTGCGCGTGTGGCGATTAGTCAACACGCTGTCCCCGCTGAAGTCGATGATTGCCGCAAACGTATTAACGCGCTGAATACTGAACTGGAAATTATTGGTCGTGAAAAAGCCGTTGGCATTGATATAAAAGACCGCGAAAATCATGCTGCTGAAAAATTAGCTGCCGAACAAGAACGCTTGGTAGGCTTGGAGCAACGCTGGACGACTGAACGTGATTTAGTGAAAAATATCCTCGATATACGCGCCAAACTCCGTGCCTTAATCGGCAAAGTGGAAGGCACAGACAGCGAGTTAGAAAAAGCCGCCGATGCTATCGCAGAAACAACGGCTGATCCCGTATCGCGCGAACAATTGCTAGAAGACTTGAAAGTGTTACAAGCCAAACTGCATGAATTACAAGGCGAATCACCCTTAATTTTGCCCAGTGTCGATGCGCAAGCAGTGGCTTCTGTGGTCGGTGATTGGACAGGTATTCCTGTCGGACGTATGGTGAAAAATGAAATAGACAATATCATTCACCTTGCTGATAACATCGAACAACGTATTATCGGACAACGGCACGCGCTGGATATGATTGCCAAACGGGTACAAACGTCTCGCGCTGGATTAGATAACCCCAATAAACCCATCGGTGTATTCATGCTGGCAGGGACTTCGGGTGTTGGTAAAACCGAAACTGCGTTAGCCTTAGCCGAAACCTTATACGGCGGTGAACAAAACGTTATCACCATCAATATGAGCGAATACCAAGAAGCCCACACTGTTTCCACGTTAAAAGGCGCACCTCCTGGTTATGTCGGTTATGGTGAAGGTGGGGTTTTAACCGAAGCAGTCAGACGCAGACCCTATTCAGTGGTGTTATTGGATGAAGTTGAAAAAGCCCATCCAGACGTGCATGAAATTTTCTTTCAAGTGTTTGATAAAGGCTGGATGGAAGACGGCGAAGGCAGAGTTATTGACTTTAAAAACACCCTGATATTACTTACCACCAACGCTGGCACAGACATGATTATGAATCTGTGCAAAGACCCTGAACTCATGCCAGAACCTGAAGACATTGCCAAAGCCCTGCGCGAACCGTTATTAAAAGTCTTCCCACCTGCCCTACTTGGACGCTTAGTCGTTATTCCCTATTATCCACTGAGTGATGAAATGATTTGCGCAATTACTCGTTTGCAATTGGGTCGGATTAAAAAACGTGTCATGGAAAGTCATAAAGTACCATTTACTTATGATGATGAGGTGGTGAAATTGATTGCCAGCCGTTGTACTGAACTGGAAAGTGGAGGACGGATGATTGATGCGATTTTAACTAATACCTTATTACCACGCATTAGCCAAGAGTTTTTACTGAAAATGATGGCAGGTGAAGCCATTGAACGAGTCCATATCAGTGTGCAGGGCGGGGAGTTTGGCTTTAGTTTTGATAATGTTCAAAGTTAGCCTAGGTAGGGCGGAATAGTGAAACGTATTCTGCCGAATGTTTTTAACCACCATGCGGCGCAATACGGCTATCACCTATTGCGCCTTACGAGTTGAAATTTGAAAGTCGAACATCGCGTTATAATTGAGGAAATCCATGCAACAAGAATTTTGGTTAGAACGTTGGGAGCTTAATCAAATTGGCTTTCATAACTCACAAACGAATCGCCATCTAAAACAAAACTGGTCACTATTAAATCAACCGACTGGCAGTGTGATTTTCGTGCCTTTTTGCGGTAAAAGTAAAGATATGTTGTGGTTACGCGATCAAGGGTATCAGGTTATTGGTGTAGAGCTGAGTCCTTTAGCGGTGGAAGATTTTTTTGACGAAAACCAGTTATCGGTAAACACAGTTCAGCAAGATAAATTCAAGGTATTCGAGACCGATAAACTACGAATTTATTGCGGTGATTTTTTCGATTTGACTGCTAATGATTTGTTTACTGTGAATGCTGTTTATGACAGAGCCTCATTAGTCGCATTACCACCTGATATGCGACTAGATTACACTGTGAAAATACGCCAATTACTACGGACAGAAACGCAAATTTTGTTGGTTGCTTTTGAGTATTTTCAACATGAAATGCAAGGTCCACCCTTTAGTGTTCATGAAACAGAAGTGTCTGAATTGTATGGTAATTGGTGTGACATTAAATTGCTGTACAGTGAAGATATTTATGACCAAGAACCGCATTTTCGTGAGAGAGGACTGAGCCGAATACAGGAAGAAATTTATAGGCTTAGTGTCAGATAGTCAGTCGTTTCTGTACCATTGAATTTGGGTCAAATTACTCACATCACTTACTCTTCTCAACAGCCATGATAAAGCGCAGATTATTTTATTTCTTGTCGATAAGTTTGTGCGTGGTAATTGTTGCCATAGTGGCTGTGTTTTTGCTATTGCAACAATCGTTAGCACAATTGGATGGTGAAATAACGCTAAGCAAATTATCCGCGCCTGTCACCGTCACCACCGATGTACACGGTATTCCTGCTATTCATGCGACAAACCGTCTTGATGCAGTGCGCAGTTTAGGCTATCTCAACGCGCAAGATCGGTTATTTCAAATGGATTTAATGCGCCGAAAAAATGCAGGGCGATTAGCGGAATTGTTCGGATCACTCGTGCTAGATGGCGATATTCGAGCGCGTACTTACGGGTTTAACCGTGTTGCTAAAACCGTTGTTAGCCAGCTTCCCGATGCCCATAAACGCTATTTACAAGCCTACAGTGACGGTGTGAATGACTTTATTCATAGCGCGAAAGCCTTGCCGTTTGAATTTACCGTTCTTGGTTATCAACCTGAACCTTGGACTGCTGAAGATAGTATTTTAGTGGCATTGGGTATGTTCGATATGCTCACCGCAAAATCTGAGGAGGAAGAACGGATGTTGACGGTGATGGAAAAAACACTACCCGCTGACGTGTTGGCTTTTTTGACACCTGATACCGATAGATTTACCGATAGTTTGCACCATAACGCGCCCTCCGCACATCCTGCGCAAGCGATTCCTGTTCAATCTTTGCAAAATCTGTTTGCACCCTCGCCGTTAGCTGATGCAGTACAACTCCACGATTTTTTTGCGGGTTCTAATGCGTGGGCGGTGAGTGGCGCAAAAACCAGTGATGGTCGGGCGATTTTAGCCAACGATATGCACATTGGATTAAAAGTACCGACGATTTGGTATCGTTATGAAATGACTGTAGGGGCAGAACACAGTGCTGGCGTGATGTTAGCAGGCTTGCCGCTATTGATTGCAGGCAGTAATAATTATCTAGCGTGGGGTAGCACCAATTTATCAGGCGATTTTTTAGATTTAGTCAGTCTTGAACTCAATCCCGCTAATGCCAATGAATACAAAGTCGGCGACCACTGGCAGGTGTTTGAAACTATCGATGAAAGCATTGCTGTTAAAGGTGCAGACCCTAAACGCCTCAGCGTAAAACAAACTATCTGGGGATCAGTTTCCGAGAAAACCTTATTAAATAAACCCGTAGCGATACACTGGGCGGCGTTGGATGCCAATGCCGTTAATATTGGCTTGCTGGATTTAGAAGCCGCGCGAACCCTAGAGCAAGCGGTTAGCACGGTTAATCAAGCAGGTAGCCCACAACTCAATATGTTATTTGCCGATAATAATGGGCATATTGCGTGGACGCTAACAGGCAAAATTCCTAACCGTTATGGCAATGACGGCGCGGTAAGTCGTTCGTGGGCGAATGGTAAAATCGGTTGGCAAGGTTATATTGCGGCGGCTGAATTACCCAAACAAATCAATCCAGCCGAAGGCGTGTTAGTGTCTGCCAATGATCGCCATTTTGATAAACAATACCCTTACGTTATTGGTCGGCAATTTGCCAACGGCTATCGCGCCTATCGCATTAACCAACGGCTTAACGAATTACATCAGCATGACGAACCGTCGTTATTTGCATTACAACTGGATACCGAAAGCGAGTTTTATCATTATTATCAACAGTTAGCGTTAGCGGTTTTATCGCCCAAATTGATAATACAACAACCTGAACTCAACGAAATACGCGATTACTTATTGGCATGGGACGGCAAAGCCAATACCGACAGCTTAGGGTTTGCAGTGCTGGTAAAGTTTCGAGCGCAGTTAGCAAAATCAGTCTTTAGCCCATTTTTAGCCGCGTGTAAGCAAGCGGACAACAACTTTAATTATTCATGGACGTATATTGATACCCCATTACAAGCCTTATTGACCGAAAAACCAGCGGCTTTATTGCCTGATAGCCATTACTCCGATTGGAATGCCTTTATTTTGGCGCAATTAACGCAAACTGTAGAGCAAATAAAAGCAACATATCCCGACAAAAAACTGGCTGAAATAACATGGGGCAGTGTCAACAAAGCCCAAGTGAAGCATCCGTTTTCCGATATTTCACCATTATTGAGTTGGCTATTGGATATGCCTAACGATGAATTAGCAGGCTGTGGAGGCTGTGTTAGAACGGTCAGTGCAAATTTTGGTGCCAGTGAGCGCATGGTGGTTTCACCTGCGCATTTAGACGAAGGCATTTTACACACGCCAGCAGGACAATCCTCACATCCGTTATCACCGTATTACCGCGACCAACAACGCTATTGGGTAAAAGGTTTAGCACTGCCTTTTTTAGCGGGAAAATCACAACATAGTTTGGTATTTAAACCTGTGCAATAAAATAGGGGGTAATGACCAAAATAACGTAGCCTCTAAGATATTTAAACTGTCGATTCCGAAACCGTAAGTTTCTGCTCAAATACTTCCGCTAGTTCAAGTTATCCAATTGAAAACACACAAACAAAAAAATCTCAAAAACATCGCACTCAAACCAGGGCAAGCGCATATAAATTACCTTAAAAATCAGTGATATAGCTAGAGAAGTATAAAATGATCTAAAAGAGCTGAGTAAACAGCTCGTCAATAGAACATTTTTTTTGCCTCCGAAGAGCTTTAGCTTGCGCCCACTTGTGTTCAATAGCGTTCAGATCAGGCGAGTAAGGTGGTAGAAACTCCAGCAGATGCCCCTGTTGTTCAATGAGATGCTGGAAGTCGGCACGTTTGTGAAAGGAGGCATTATCCATGACGATGACGGAGTTTGTTGGTAGTTTGGGTAGTAAATCTTGCGAAAGCCAGGCAAAAAACACATCGGCGTTGACCGTTCCCGTAAATAACGTCGCAGTGAGTAAGCAGGAGGCTAACAACGCACCGATGACATTGGTACGCCCTTTGGAGATGCCCATCGTGTTTGCCAACACAGCGTTCCCCAACAGGTGTGTAGCCATGCGTACGCGGCATATCGACTGCAAAGCCGCTTTCATCACTATAAACAATGGATTGGCTAGCCTTTTATCTTGTCTTGAAAGGTGAGTCGTGCCTCTTCGTCCGCTTTCGGATGCGACAGTGTTTTTTTTATAGCTGACCTTGAGTCGCTCTAACGCATAGCCAATTGCTCGTTGACAGACTCCCAAGCGACTGGCTCGCTCATACTGATATGCATCAGGATACTCTTTTACATCCTGTTCTAATGCCTCCATGTCTAGTTTAGTCGCGGGTTTATTGCGCGTACGCTACGGTTCTAAGCATTTATTCCAGCGCGTTATATTGGCTTCGCATATTCCAAAACGCACTGACGCTTCTTTTCCTGTCAGTCCTTCTTGTTCTTTTATAGCCAATACTTTTTTGCGGAAATCTAGTGAGTAGGTCATCGAATTAAAAATAATCAGATCATACTGCTTTAGCTATAGCGTGAAGCTATACCGCTTTGGGGTGGTAAGTGGATTGCAGCGTTATCGCTGTCGAGACTGCAAAAGAACCTTTAACGCTTTGACAAAGACCCCGTTAGCCCGTCTGCGTCACAAAAAGCAGTGGCTCACTTACCTAGAAGCGATGACACACTCACGGACGTGCGCCAATCCGCCGATGAAGCCAAGGTGCATCATAATACCCGCTTTCGCTGGCGACATCGATTTTTAACATGGATCAGCCTAGACCGCCCTGCAATGCTGCATGGCATTACTGAAGTGGATGAAACCCCTATTCTCGAATCGGATAAAGGCAAGAAAAATCTAGCTCGCAAGTCGCGAAAGCGTGGCGGTACAGCCACCAAACCAGGCATCAGTAACGAACAGGTTTGCGTAT
>JAPLRZ010000048.1 GCA_026398895.1 Methylococcales bacterium | reverse complement strand
AGCTCGGACATTTGATAACCTTTTAATAGCTATTGGAAATGCTTTTAAAATTATTACCGTTGATAATGCACATGGATATTTTTACCATGCTAACCAATTTTAATTTAAAGTAACTAATGATGATTGAAAACACTGTAAGTCATCATTAGGTGTTTCATGATGTTGATTGAGCAAATGTTCCCAGCCCAATTTTTTACAAAAATCATTGTGTCTAGGCAAAATGCGACAAATCCCGTCTTGACTAAAACGTGTTAATAAATCGGCATAGCCATGTTCGGCTAAAAACACCACATACTCTTTGGATATGCGTGGAATGGGATGATCGCCCTGACGATAAAAACTTTCTGAAATACGAATAATATCACTGACTTCATTCACAGCAGCGGCTTGTATCACACGGTCGCTGTGAGTGACGACCACAATGGTCACGTCATCAGTATAAGCTGTACCTCGACAATGAATGCGTAGTGCATCCATCATAATGTCATGTAAGGTTTCGGGTTCTGCATCGACGTTGGCATTAAGCAATGCTTCCAGACGGTCATAACCAAAGGCTTCACCTGAAGGCGATTCTTCCTCAGCCAGACCATCAGTATATAAAAATAAGCGGTCGCCCACTTCGAGGGTTAATTCAATTGCGGTGGCTGAGTAATCGGAATCACTGCTTTTACCTAAGGGCAAACCAGAGGCCTCTAACATTTCCCAGTATTGCGCTTTATGACGCAGTAAATACGGCAATACATGACCCGCATTAGCAAAAATTAATTTACCTGTGCGTGCATCTAAACTTAAACACGCCATTGTCATTAACAACGATTGTTGCGCGGTTGCTCGCATGGTTTCATTGAGCGAATTAAGAATTTCAATAGGCGACGTGATACCCTCATGAATCAGCGGATAGACCCCCGCTTTTGCCGCACTCACCATTGTACCTGCCGCCACACCATGACCGCTGACATCACCAATCAACAGAACACTGTGATGACCTGCAACTTTATAATAATCATAATAATCACCACCGACCTCACTGGACGTTAATAGCGTGGCTTTACCTTGTACACCTGGCAAATCAATGCGTGGAGGCGGCAAAATAGAACGTTGCAAGGTTGCGGCTAAATTAACCTCGCCTTGTAAACGACTGGTTAATTGCGCTAATTCGGCATTGGCTTTTTTAACTTTTTGTTCCGCTTCTTTACGTTCGGTAATATCCAATCCTGTGGCTAAAAACATAATCGGTTTTGCCGATTTTGCCTCTTTAATAACCGTCGGACTCCAGATGATATTGAGTAAATCGCTAGTACTAACCATCATAAGCGTTTCAACATCATTGGCATATTCAACTGCCCCTGACATCATATCGATAAACAAGTTGAGTAATTCTTCTTGATCCTTTTCAGGAATAAACTGTTCAAAAAAGTTTTTTCCTTTGACTTCTTCTTCCGACCAACCGCTATTTTCTTCGGCATAATGATTAAAAAGCACCACTTTACCACGATCATCAACACCGATAATCAAGGCTTGGGTGGTATTAATAACGTTATCGGCAAAGGCTTTTTCTTGTTTCATTTTCAAGGCATTGTCTTTTAATCGTGCCACCATCGGCTGCAACAATAACATTCCCACTAACAACAAGGTGGCTATCGAGAGCGTGAATGTTAACGTTTGAGTGTTGGCAGTGCTACCTAGCATATATTCACTTTGCCGTTGCTGTAATAAACTGGCTCTGTTCAGTGCATCTAGTAACAATGGCGAAATATTAAACAATAGATCGTTTAGCTCAGGGTTATCCAATTTAAAGCTATCAGAAGGAAGATGTTGAATATCACGAACCAGAGAGAGATAGGAGCGCATTAGTGTGTCAATGGGTCGTGAACCCTCAAAATACAAGGCTCTTAATTCTGGAGGTAATTCGCCGCGTACTTGAACTAAACGTTCTTTTTCTTTCACAAAACGATAACCTGATTTTAAAGCATCGTGGTCTTGCGTTAATTGCAGTACAGTTGAAAGCAATTGTGCATTAATTTTATGTAATTCGGCTTTGTCAGTGATATAGGCTTTTCGAGTGAGTGCGGTAT
This sequence comes from Methylococcales bacterium, assembly GCA_026398895.1. Taxonomy (GTDB): domain Bacteria; phylum Pseudomonadota; class Gammaproteobacteria; order Methylococcales; family Methylomonadaceae; genus UBA4132. Next base: position 142,448 of record JAPLRZ010000048.1, on the reverse strand, counting down.
TTATATTCGAAACCATAAGACTCTGTTCAACACTAACTTTAACGAGCCGCGCATTGCCTTCCTGATTTTTAATGTCGGTAATAAGAACAAGGTAAGTCACTGTACTCACTGCACCTAAAACCAACAGTACCGTGACATACTGCCCTAGCATATTATTAACAATTCTCTGAAAAATATCTCTCACTGACTTACTCCTTGATTGTTATAGTTATTATTTTGCCGCGTGTAATGTATTGAAATACTAACATCAATAAGATGGTCGTGGACTAAGCCTGTATTAATGACTACCAGTCCTTTAGAGGACTGGTAGTCATGCTCAAAATAAAAACAACAGATTTAATTCACTATCCATCTGGCTTATAATACAACAAACTCCAGCTTGACCACTAACGATGACAAAGACAGTGTCAGCCGTGGTACTGCGCTTGTTAAACTCAACGTGCATGATCCCCTCGGATCACCTCAAATTGCTCGGTCTTTTTTTAAATTCAGCCTGTTTCCTTGCGTTAGTAAGTCCATAATCGCAATGCACTTTTTGAAATGAAAGCCCCCATTCATCACTAACGCTGTTGGAGTTAATATTAAAGTGATAACCATACCCTATTGGCGATTATCAGGCTTTTATTTCTTTTATTTTGCAACCGTGGGCAGTTTTATTCCCTATTGGAGTCTGTATTTAAAACATATTGGTTTTAATGCGGATGCTATCGGTGAATTATCCGCGCTGTTAATCGGTACTAAAATGATTTCGCCTAATTTATGGGGTTGGATTGCTGATCGCACTGGTAAAAGTTTACGCATTATTCGCTTTGCGGCTTTTTTTGCAGGTTTTTTGTTTGCAGGTTTTTTATTTTTTCATGGTTATGTGTGGTTTGCGTGGATAACACTGTGTTTTAGTTTTTTTTGGAATGCCGCACTGCCGCAATTTGAAGCGGTCACTTTACAGCACGTCAAAACTGAACCGCATCGTTATAGTCGAATTCGACTGTGGGGATCGGTGGGTTTTATTGTTGCTGTGTTAGGTGTCGGTCAGTTATTGGATGGCTGGGGTATTGATTATCTGCCAATGGTGGTAATTGGTATTTTGGTGTTAATGTGGCTAGTAAGTCTCATCATACCTGAGGCAAAAAGAAGTGATATTCATCATACTGATTCAATAGGTATGCTACAAATTTTAAAAAACCCTGAAGTGTTAGCATTTTTGCTGGTCAGTCTATTGGTACAACTGGCACATTCACCTTACTATGTTTTTTATTCGATTTATTTAAAGCACTATCATTATTCCGCTAGTGATACGGGTCTATTGTGGACGTGTGGCGTGTTGGCGGAAATTGTTTTATTCATTTATATGAAGCGGCTGTTACAACGCTTTTCTCTGCGTATTGTTTTATTATCCAGCTTGCTGTTATCGATTATTCGCTGGTGGTTGATTGCCAACTATGCGAATAATATTCCGCTGTTAATTAGCGCACAATTATTACACGCGGCAAGTTTTGGCGGCACTCATGTTGCTGCTATGCACTTAATCTATCAGTATTTTGGTGAACAACATCAAGGCAAAGGGCAGGCGTTATACACCAGTTTAAGTTTTGGTTTGGGTGGACTATTGGGCAGTCTTTATGCAGGTTATTGTTGGGAATCGTTAAGCCCTGAGTTTGTTTATTTAATTGCTGCCTTTTGTTGTACGCTTGCTTTATTGATTGCCTATCTATGGGTGGGCAAAAAAAAACTGCAATTGTGCCAATAAAGTGGCGCGTAGTTTTAGGTACAAACAAGCCATTAATTAACCTGAGTTCGACCTAAGAAAGGATAATATTCATGGGCGGAATGATTGACGGTTTTATGTTGAAATCCCCATTCCTCCAGTCGATTGTAGATAGTGTATTCGTCTGTATAAACCTGTGTACCCGCTGCAACCGTCTGTAAAATCAACGACTTAATGGTTTTTTGCTGCACATTCTCAAGCAGTCTAATCACAACTTCTCCTGAGCGTTGTGGCATGACAAGAAATCGGCGGTTTTTCATTGGCTAACGATGCCCCCTGTGCCTCGCGCACCTTTCAAGCGTCGCTTGTGTGGTGGTCTATTGGCTTGCTTGACTTTCTCAGGCTGCCCTTATGCCCTGCAACCGATAAAGTTCATCAAACTCAACAACACCCGATAGCGTTATCGGGGCTTTTTTTAGTTCATCGGCTGGATGAATAATGACTTTTAATTTCATGTTGTGTTTTTCTTGTTGGTTTGTGAACTCAATTTTTAGGCGTGCGCCACCATGTTTTTGATAATGTTGAGGTGCTTGGCAGCTAAGTAAAAAACTTACTAACATTCATCAAGGTTTTATAAATCCCCCACGTTAAGGGTATGGCTACCAGCGTCCATGCTAAATACACCATAGCAGGATGAATAGGTGTGTCACCATCAATTGCTATGTCTGCGTCTTCATCATGACTTTTTTCGTTGGCTAGGCGTTTTTCTTCGGCTAATTCCTCGGCATTCATAAACCACTTATCGGCAACAGGGCGAATCAGTAAATTGCAGCATAAACCGACAGCTAACAAACCCGCTAAAATCATCATGGTTTGGTTATAAACTTGTTCACGCGGCAGCCCTAAACTAAGCTGATAATCACGCATATAATTGACAATCACAGGGCCTAACACGCCTGCGGTTGCCCACGCGGTTAATAAGCGTCCGTGAATAGCACCGACCATTTGGGTGCCGAATAAATCTGCCAGATAGGCGGGAACAGTGGCAAATCCGCCGCCGTACATACTTAAAATAATGCACAACGCGGCGACAAATAACGGCGTGTTTCCTGTCATCGCGCTATTGGGTACGCTGATATATAACAATCCACCCAACACAAAAAATACTGAATAAGTCAGTTTACGTCCTAGTTTGTCGGATAAGGTTGCCCAAAAAAATCGACCACCGATGTTGAATAAACTGAGCAACGCGGTAAACCCTGCGGCAATCGCGGCAATGTTGGCAAGTTCGGTTTTATCGAGTTGATTATAAGTTTTGGCAATACCGATTAATTGTCCACCGAACACTTCTTGCAACATCGGTGATGACATACCAAGTACGCCGATACCTGCGCTGACATTCATACACAACACCCCCCACAACAACCAAAATTGTTTGATTTTAAAGACGTTTTTTACATGAACATGATGCGGGGTAATCATGTCATTGTTGATTTGTTTAGCGGGTGGAGTCCAGCCTTCGGGTTGCCAATTACTGGCAGGAATGCGATAACCTAACGCGCCAGCCATCATGAAGATAAAATAAATGCCAGCCATTGCCACAAAGGTTTGCATCACGCCGACATCGGTTTCTGTAGCAAAGATTTTCATTAATTGCGCCGCTAACGGTGAGCCTATCATCGCGCCACCGCCAAAACCCATAATCGCCATACCTGTTGCCATGCCGCGTTTATCTGGAAACCATTTAATCAGCGTGGACACAGGTGAGATATAACCCAAACCCAAGCCAATACCGCCGATAATGCCTGAACCTAATAGCATCATCCAGAATTGATGGGTATAAATGCCCAACGCAGAAAACAACATCCCTCCACACCAACACAAGGCACTGACAACTCCCGCTTTTCTGGGGCCAACGTGTTCTAACCAACCACCCCATAACGCTGCTGATGAACCCAAAAATACAAAAAACAATGTGTACATCCAACCTAAGGTAGAAATTTTCCAATCACAAGTCGTAACAAACAATTCAGCAAAAAACCCAATATCCGCGCCACACACAACGCTTTCTTTAATGCCTATGGCTTTAGATAACGGCAACCAAAACACTGAAAAACCATACGCCATACCGATACATAAATGAATCGCTAATGCCGCTGGCGGTAATAACCAGCGATTAAACTTGCGTCCTGCCACTGTGTGGCGTTTGTCTAAAAAATCGAGCGCGTGAATAAACATGGTATTGTTTCCTTTAGATTGAATAAAAGTAGAATATAAAGCGCGTTGCCAGTGTCAGCGGCGTAATTCATGACTATATTTAACCATGACTGATGCAATAGTAGTCACACAGACAATACAAAAAACAGTTTATCGTGGACAATGGGTAACATAAGTTAATAATATTGTCGCAACCTAACGTATAACAGCTATGCTTTTTACAACCAAACTCTTAAAAGAATCACTATGACTAGCCACACCTCTGTCGATGAACCCGCAACACCCGTCAATCAACATTTTGATCTTAGCGCGTCCGAATGGTATTTAAACCGTGAATTAACATGGTTGGAATTTAATAAGCGGGTGTTATGGGAAGCAGAGGATGAACGCACGCCATTATTAGAGCGGGTTAAATTTATCGCTATTGTCAGTGCCAATCTGGATGAGTTTTTTATGAAACGCATTGGCGGCTTGAAGCAACAAGTGGGCGCGGGGATTAGTGAACTCAGCGTTGATGGGCGTAGTTCACAGCAGCAAATTACCGAGTGTTATGCGTTGGTACGCGAGATTGAAGCGAAAAAAAGAGCGATATTAACCCAGCTTTTTGAGTTACTTGAGCAGCAAAACATTCGTATTGTGCCTTACAATAAGCTGTCTAAAGAACAGCAAAAAACCATGCGTGAACATTATATTACTAATATTTTTCCGCTGGTTACGCCACAAGCGATCGATCCAGCCCATCCTTTTCCCTTTATTTCTAATTTGTCGCTGAATTTATTGGCGGGAATTTACTCGACTGAAATAGAGAGTATGACGCTAGTACGAATTAAAGTACCAGTGAGTTCCAGCATAAAACGCTTTATTCAAATCGGCAATGAGCATAGCTATGTTGCGTTAGGTGATTTAATGGCGAATAATTTAGATATGCTGTTTCCTGATATGAATGTCGCTTTTTGTGAACTGTTTCGCGTGACCCGCAATGCAGTCACTGAACAAGACGAAGAACAAGCAGACGATTTATTGCAAATGATTGAATCAGAATTGCGCGAACGTAAATTTGCTTCAGTCGTCCGTCTTGAAGTGTCCGAAAATATGGCAGCGTTACAACGCGGTAGGTTGATGGCTGAACTGGGTTTAGATGCGCAAGATATATTTAACGTTGATAATCTCATGGCAATGTCAGATTTATTTCAGTTTGTAAGCATTGACCGCCCAGATTTGCTCGATCCCCCGCATCATCCCTGTGATCATCCAAAACTGTTGAACGCGCCGAATATTTTTCATGCGATTCGCGATCAAGGCACAATTTTATTGCAACATCCTTATGAATCGTTCGTGACTACGGTTGAGCGTTTTGTCAAAGAAGCCAGTCGTGATTCAAATGTACAAGCTATTAAAATGACCCTATATCGTACCTCAGCAGGGTCTAAAATCATTCAATACCTAATTGATGCCGCGTTAAGTGGTAAGCAGGTGGCGGTGGTGGTGGAATTAAAAGCCCGCTTTGATGAATCAGCGAATATAAAATGGGCGCATCGCATGGAAAGCGCGGGCGTTCATGTGACCTATGGTGTGGTCGGTTTAAAAACGCACAGCAAAGTCGTGTATGTGGTGCGTCAGGATTTTAACGGTTTACGGCGTTATGCGCACATCGGCACGGGCAATTATCATGCAGGTACTGCGCGGATTTATACTGATTTGGGTATTTTGACCTGCGATCAGCAAATCGGTGAAGATTTAACCGAGTTATTCAATTATTTAACCACGGGCTTAGTACCGAAACGTAATTATAAAAGTTTGTTACCCGCACCTAAATTATTGAAACCCAGTTTATTGAAAAAAATTGAACGTGAAATCAACAAGCACAGTGAAAAAAATCAGGGCTTGATTCAATTTAAAATGAACGCCTTGGAAGATGTTGATATTACTGCCGCGCTGTATCGCGCCTCTCAAGCAGGGGTAAAAATTGATTTAATTATTCGTGACACTTGCCGATTAAGACCCCATATCGCGGGGCTTTCTGACAATGTGCGTGTTATCAGTATAGTCGGGCGTTTTTTGGAACATTCGCGGATTTTTTATTTTCAAAATGGCGGCGAAGAGGAATATTTTATCGGTTCGGCTGACTGTATGACCCGCAATTTAGAAAGTCGTGTCGAAGTAGTCACACCCATACAAAAACCTGAATTACAAGCCGCGCTACGACAAATATTAACAGTGCAGCTGGATAACCACCGCAGTGTGTGGGAGTTGCAGCCAAATGGTCAATATGTGCAACGGCATCCTAAAGATAAACAAGATAAAATAGGCGTTCAAGAAACACTGATTGAATTAGCCAATGCTCGCTTAATTGCAGCGGCAAAAGGTAAAAAACTAAAAACCAAAGGCGCGAGACAAAAGGCGCAAGGCTAACGAATTTTTGATTCACTCACTTCAGGAAAAAATAATGCTAACTAACAAATTTGCAATCAGCAAACTTAATTTATCATCAATTACTCATTTGCCCGAACAGGGTATGAAAAAAAAGGATTTTATTGATGATTTTAAACAATATTATGTGCATTTATTGGGGCGTGATGAACACACTAGCTCGCCATTTTATGCGGGTGAAGCCTTGTCAATGGCGATTAGAGATCGGTTGATGGAACGCTGGAAAGCCACTCACCACACCTACAAAGATAATAATTGTAGACGCGGTTATTATCTTTCTATGGAATTTTTGATGGGGCGTACCTTGAGTAACGCGATGCTTAATTTGGGTGTCACTGATACCGTGACCCAAGCCATGTACGATCTTGGCATTGAAATTGAAGAACTGATTGCCTGCGAGCAGGATGCAGGGCTAGGCAATGGCGGTTTAGGTCGGCTTGCTGCGTGTTTTATCGACAGCTGTGCCACCTTGCAATTGCCTGTTATCGGTTATGGTTTGCGTTATGAATATGGTATGTTCACGCAAAGTATTGTCAATGGTGAGCAAATTGAAAAACCTGATCATTGGCTGCGTCATGGCAATGTTTGGGAAATTGAACGACTGGAATATTCACATCGTATTAAATTTGGCGGTCGCATTGAAGATCATTTGGATGAAAACGGTAGGCAACGATTTTGCTGGGTCGGTACCAATGATGTGTTAGCCATGCCTTACGATACCCCTATTCCTGGTTATCAAAACGGTACAGTCAATACCCTACGGCTATGGAAAGCGGTCGCTACCGAAGAATTCAATTTAGATGAGTTTCATGCAGGCGATTACGCCGAGGCCGTTGCGGCTAAAATTGCCGCCGAAAATATCACGATGGTGCTGTATCCGAATGATAGTAGCGAAAACGGCAAAGAACTAAGACTACGACAACAATATTTCCTAGCGTCCGCTAGTTTGCAAGATGTATTGACGCATTGGATTAGTTCACATGGTAAAGATTTTTCGCAATTTGCAGAAAAAAACTGTTTTCAACTTAATGACACCCATCCGAGTATTGCCATACCCGAACTGATGCGTTTATTGATGGATATTCATGGTGTACAGTGGAATGACGCATGGAAAATTACTCGCGCTACTATGGCGTACACCAATCACACTCTGTTGCCCGAAGCGTTGGAAAAATGGTCTGTAACCTTAATGCAACGCTTATTACCCCGAATAATGGATATTATTTTTGGTATTAATGCCCGCTTTATGACAGAAGTAGCGATGCACTGGCCAGGACAAGGCGAACGTTTGCGCTCTATGTCCATCATCGAAGAGGGTGGTGGGCAGTATGTCAGAATGGCTCATCTGGCACTGGTGGCGAGTTTTTCTGTTAATGGCGTGGCGCAATTACACACGCAGTTGCTGCAACAAGGTTTATTCCGTGATTTTTATGAGTTATGGCCACATAAATTTAACAACAAAACCAATGGAGTAACGCCACGTCGTTGGTTAGCGGGCTGTAATCCAGAGCTTGCCCATTTAATAACAGAAGTCATGGGCAAGGGCTGGGTAACGGATTTATCGCAACTGAAAAAACTAGAACCTTACGCTAACGATGCTAATTTTAGAAAACGCTGGCGCAGCATTAAACAATCTGCAAAAGAGCGTTTAGTTGAGTATAAAAAAGGCAATCATGAGGGTGGTGATCTCCATCTCAATGCCGATGCCTTATTTGATGTTCAAGTTAAACGTATCCATGAATACAAACGCCAGTTGTTAAACGTACTGCACGTTATTCATCTTTATGACCGTATTAAACGCGGCGATACTCATAACTGGGTATCAAGATGCGTGTTAATCGGTGGCAAAGCTGCACCTGGTTACCTGATGGCAAAAAAAATCATCAAGTTTATTAATAATGTGTCCAATGTTATTAATTCAGACCCTGAGGTAGGCGATAAATTGACACTGTTATTCCTTCCTGATTATCGGGTATCGGCGATGGAAAAAATATGTACAGCGGCTGATTTATCTGAACAAATTTCCACCGCAGGTAAAGAAGCCTCAGGCACTGGCAACATGAAGCTAATGATGAATGGCGCGATTACTATCGGCACACTGGATGGTGCGAATATTGAAATTCGTGAAGAAGTTGGCGATGACAACTTTTTTCTGTTTGGTTTGACTGAAGAGCAAATTGCCGTGCGGCGCAATCATTACGATCCATTGACGATTATTGGCATGGATGACGACCTGCAACGTGTCATCCACCTGATAGAATCTTCACACTTTAATCAGTTTGAACCGCATATATTTGATGATTTAATTAATTCCATCAAATGCCCGAATGATCCTTGGATGACAATTGCCGATTTTCGCAGCTATGTCGATGCTCAAAAACGCGTTGAAGACACCTATCGTGATAAAGATCATTGGACGCGGATGAGCATTTTAAACTGTGCCAACAGCGGTAAATTCTCTACCGATAGAACTATTAATGAATACAATAATGACATCTGGAAATTAACGCCACAACCAGTAAAGCACAAATAGGCGTTATTAATGCACCACGTCGCTTATCCAGAACGTGGTGCATTTCTGCTTCCTTAATTTTAACTCCAACACTAAAAAGGCTGCACGATGTTTAGATGGCTAATTGCTTTATTTATCATAACAATGTTATCTGGTTGTGGTTACAACACCCTACAATCCAGTGACGAAACCATTAATGCGTCATGGGCAGACGTACTAAATCAATATCAACGCCGTGCTGATTTAATTCCTAATCTAGTCAATGTTGTCAAAGGTTATGCCGCACATGAAAAGGAGGTATTAGTTCAAGTCACCGAGGCGCGTGCTAAAGTGGGTTCACTTCAAGCCACACCTGAATTGGTCAATGACGAACAAGCATTTAAAAATTTCACCGCCGCACAAGGGCAAATGACCAGTGCTATTTCTCGTTTATTAGCTGTGGCAGAAAATTATCCGCAATTAAAAGCCGATGGGTTGTTTCGTGATTTACAAGCCCAATTAGAAGGCACAGAAAATCGCATTACTGTGGCGCGTAATCGCTATATCCAAGCAGTCAAAGAATACAATATTACTGTGCGCTCATTTCCGTCCAATCTTACTGCCAAGATGTTTGGCTATAAAACCAAACCCAGCTTTACCGTGGAAAATGAAAAAGCCATTTCAGAAGTTCCTAAAATTGAGTTTAATGCCGCTCCTGTAAGCCATTAGGTATCGCCCATGCTGAATTTTTTTCTTATAGTCCTTTTCTTTTTTTTATTTGCTGCTCTGATCGATTTCTTGAAAAATTTCAACACCAACAATAGAAGTGGCAGGCGTGGCTCTCGAAGCAGTATAGGCGGCTCTCACAGTGGTGGTTATAGTGACAACTGGAGCAATAACGATTGGAGCGATAACAGCAGCAGTAGTGATGGTGATTCTGGCGGTGGAGGCGGTGGTGATTCTGGTGGTGGGGATTCTGGCGGCGGTGGTGGTGGTAGTGGCTGAGAAAAATAAATTGAGGCGTATTATGTTTGTTAATGTTCGCTACACACTAGGATTGTTATTGCTGTTATTAGTTAGTAGCGTTTGGGCGGACGTTGCTATACCTGATTTGTCACGGCGTGTCACTGATCTCACTACCACACTCACGGCTGAACAAATCACCGCGCTAGAAATAAAACTAGCCGATTTTGAAGCGAAAAAAGGTAGCCAATTAGCGGTGCTTATTTTACCGACCACACAACCCGAAGCCATTGAAGCTTTTGGTATTCGCGTTGCTGATACATGGAAAATTGGGCGCAAGAATGTCGATGATGGTGCGATTCTCATCGTCGCCAAAGATGACCGAAAATTACGCCTAGAAGTTGGACGCGGCTTAGAAGGCGTAATTCCCGATGCCATTGCTAAGCGCGTTCTTGCTGAAACTATCAAACCACATTTCAAAACCGATGATTATGCAGGCGGTATTGATGCGGGTGTTACCCAAATAATAGCCTTAATAGATGGCGAACCCCTACCCCCTGCCAGTGAAACAATCGAGTCATCAGACGGTTTTGATACCTTTCTAATCATATTATTTTTCTGTTGCATCGTCTTAGACCTACTATTTTCCTCACTATTTGGCAACGGACTAGGTACTGTATTAGCAAGCCTAAGTATTGGTGGAGTCAGCGCGGCAGTTGCTTCATTCCTTGTCTTGGACATTTGGATCGCGGTCATTATCGGCGTGGTCATGTTTATTGTCCTTAAAATATTCTATAGTTCGGGTGGTAGCATTGGTGGTGGCTCGTGGGGTAGTAGCAGTAGCTCATGGAGCGGTGGTGGTGGTAGTTTTGGCGGCGGAGGCGCGTCTGACTCATGGTAAAAAAAATTAAACGCTGGTTTACTCACGCATTCACACCGCCATGGCGGCAACGGGTGTTATTTCCTAACACAACCCTCAAAGCAATTGAAATAGCCATACAACAATCCGAAGCTAAACACAGTGGTGAACTACGTTTTGCTATTGAAAACACACTCACATCCCAGCAAATATGGCACGGCATTTCATCATATCAACGAGCATTAGAGCTATTTGCCAAACTTCACGTTTGGGATACTGAACATAACAGCGGCGTATTAATTTACCTATTATTAGCAGAGCGTACCGTTCATATTATCGCTGATCGTGGTATCAATAAACGCGTCACTCAAAACCAGTGGAATGAAATAGCCTGCGCCATGCAGAACGAATTTCGACTAGGCGATTTTCAACGCGGTTCATTGTTAGGTATCGAACGGATTACCGTCCTACTAGCTAGTCATTTTCCCGCAACAATTGACAAAATCAACGAACTACCCAACGCACCTGTGATTGTGCAGGAATAAACGGTGGTGTATTAAATCTGTGATTTTTGCTTTTAAGAATGACTGCCAGTCCTTTAAAGGACTGGCAGTCATTAAATCCTAGATAACAGATTTAACCCACTAGCCTAACTACCTACCCAACAATCAGTGAATTTTGTTTTTCTTGGGTATTACGAATATTTTTTACTGTTTTAGACACTCCAAGCGTTAAGTTACTCATCATCAGCGGCGTGATTATGTCTTCTAGTGTGGATTACTTCGTGTTATTTTTGCTCACTTAGAGGCGGTCTGTTATGAAAACGATTCATTGCCTCCCTTCATTTGTATATACTATGCGTCAATATTAGGCGCGTACTACGCTCTTTATAATTACTGTCGTTCCCTTTTAACTCATTTAATACTCAAGCCAAAATTACGGAACTGTACGGCACAGCAATGTTAGCTATCCATGCACAACCCCGTCCCAACAGGATCACATAATGAATAACACTTCTCTTTCAGAAATTACTGGACAACATGATATTGACCCAGCGGAAACCAAGGAATGGATTGAGGCACTGCAATCTGTCTTAGAACAGGATGGTAGTGAACGCGCACATTTTTTGATTGAACAATTAGTCGCTGCAACACGGCATTCAGGATTTGATATTCCTTTTAGTGCCAATACGGCTTATTTGAATACTATTCCTGTTGCCCAGCAGGCGCAGTTTCATGGAGATACCGCCATAGAGCAAAGAATTCGTTCTTATGTGCGCTGGAATGCCATGATGATGGTATTACGCGCTAATAAACACACCAATGTCGGTGGACATATTGCTAGTTTTGCGTCAGCGGCGACCTTGTATGATGTCGGTTATAACCATTTTTGGCACGCCGCTTCTGAGCATCATGATGGCGATTTAATTTTTACTCAGGGACATTTAACCCCAGGTGATTATGCGCGGGCTTTTTTAATTGGTCGATTAACTGAAGAGCAAATGAATAATTTTCGCCAAGAGGTACATGGCGGCGGCTTATCATCTTACCCGCATCCTTGGTTGATGCCTGATTTTTGGCAGTTCCCGACTGTATCTATGGGTTTAGGCCCGATTATGGCGATTTATCAAGCGCGGTTTATGCGTTATTTGCGTGACCGTGGTTTGGCGGATACCGATGGACGTAAAGTGTGGAGTTTTCTCGGTGACGGTGAAACTGATGAGCCTGAATCCTTAGGTGCAATCGGCATGGCTGGACGCGAACATTTGGATAATTTGATTTTTGTGGTCAATTGCAATCTGCAACGCTTAGATGGTCCAGTGCGCGGCAATGGTAAAATCATTCAAGAATTGGAAAGCGAATTTCGTGGTGCTGGTTGGAATGTTATTAAAGTGGTATGGGGTCAACATTGGGATACGCTGCTTGCGCGTGATAAAGACGGCTTGTTAGCGGCGCGTATGATGGAATGTGTGGATGGTGATTATCAAACCTTTAAAGCCAAAAATGGTGCATACGTCCGCGAACATTTCTTTAATACCCCTGAATTAAAGGCGATGGTTGCCGATTGGTCTGACCGTGATATTTGGAGTCTGAATCGAGGCGGTCATGATCCTGCTAAAGTGTTTGCGGCTTTTCATGCTGCCGTTAATCACAAAGGAAAACCCACCGTTATTTTGGCTAAAACCATTAAGGGTTATGGTATGGGATCATCGGGCGAAGCACAAAATACCTCGCATCAACAGAAAAAAATGGATCAAATTTCACTGGAAAACTTCCGTGATCGTTACGAGCTACCTGTCACAGACAAAGAATTAGCCAGCCTGCCTTATTTGACTTTCCCAGAAGGCTCAAGAGAACTTGTGTATATGCAGGAACGCCGTGCTGAGTTGGGCGGTCATATCCCTGCAAGACGCGAGAAATCCTACCCTTTAGATGTGCCTGTGCTGAGTGATTTTAAATCCTTGTTAGAAGCTACTCGCGAAGGACGTGAAATTTCTACCACGATGGCGTTTGTCAATTTGCTCAATATTTTGGTGAAAGACAAAAACATCGGCAAACGCGTAGTGCCGATTGTTCCCGATGAATCACGCACTTTTGGTATGGAGGGAATGTTCCGTCAATTGGGTATCTGGTCACAAGTTGGACAGTTATACACGCCACAAGATGCCGACCAGTTGATGTTCTATAAAGAAGACAAACACGGTCAAGTATTGCAAGAAGGCATTAACGAAGCAGGCGGCTTGTGCGATTGGATAGCCGCTGGGACATCGTATTCCACCCATAACGTGCCAATGATTCCATTCTTTATTTATTACTCCATGTTTGGTTTCCAACGCGTCGGTGATTTAATCTGGGCAGCAGCAGACCAACGCACACGCGGCTTTTTAATGGGCGGTACAGCGGGACGCACTACGCTAAATGGCGAAGGCTTGCAGCATGAAGATGGTCACAGTCATATCATGTCTGCAACCGTGCCGAATTGCGTATCGTATGATCCCACTTATGCGTATGAACTAACGGTGATTATTCAGGACGGATTACGCCGTATGTATGTCGAACAGGAAGATGTGTTTTATTACATCACTGTGATGAACGAAAATTATGCCCACCCTGCTATGCCTAAAGGTATCGAGCTGGATATACTGAAAGGTATGTATAGTTTCCATCAAAGCGAAAAGACCAAAGCTCCTCATGTGCAGTTATTAGGCTCTGGAACAATTTTCCGTGAAGTTGAGTTTGCTGCTGAGTTGCTGCGTAATGATTGGGGTGTAGAGTCAGATTTATGGAGTTGTCCTAGCTTTACTGAATTAGCGCGTGATGGACAAGACTGTGAACGCTGGAATCGTTTACATCCGACTGAACCGCAAAAACAATCCCATGTCAGTCATTGCCTAGCTGATGCAAAAGGGCCTGTGATTGCTGCAACTGATTACACTCGCGCTTTTGCCGAACAAATTCGTCCTTATATTAAAGCCCCTTATACCGTGTTAGGTACGGATGGTTTTGGTCGCTCAGATACCCGCGAATTGTTGCGCAGTTTCTTTGAGGTAGACCGTTACCACATCACCATTGCCGCACTGAAAAGCTTGGCAGATTTGGGGCAGTTTGAAGCGACTAAAATCGATGTGGCTCTGGCGAAATATGGCATAGCGGCAGATGCGTCTGCACCTTGGTTAAGATAAGGAATCAACATGACTGTATTAATAGAAATCAAAGTACCCGATGTTGGCAATGTTGCTGGAATTGACGTTGTTGAAGTATTGATTCAACCAGGTGATGTGGTGGCATTGGAACAAACTATTGCCACCTTAGAAACTGATAAAGCTAGCATGGATTTACCCTCCAGTGCCGCTGGCACAGTGCAACAGGTTTATATTAAACAAGGTGACAAAGTTTCTGAAGGCTCGTTGATTGCTACCGTGTTAGTCAATGAAGAAGCCAGTGTTACTCCCGTAGCGGCTGAGCAAGCCGCACTGCCAACGCCTGTTGCACCCGTAGAAAAAGCCGCGCAGCAGTCGGTCGCGCCTGTCTCTAAGCCAGTTGTGGTAGCTATTGAAAGTAGCGTGATGAATAAAGTTCCACACGCCACGCCTTCAGTACGGCTATTTGCACGCGAATTAGGCGTTGACATTAGCAGAGTTAAAAAAGGCAGTGGTCGTAAGGGACGCATACTCAAAGACGATGTAAAAAACTTCGTCAAAAAAGTGATGGAAGAAGGCATTGTCGCCACAGGTGCTGGTATTCCTAGTATTCCTACCATTGATTTTTCAGTGTTTGGTGACACAGAAACAGTCAAACTAAGCAAAATTAAACGCCTGACTGGGCAGAATCTTAGCCGCGTGTGGCTAAATTTGCCGATGGTGACTTACCATGAAGAAGTTGATATTACCGAAATGGAGGCATTTCGCAACGCACTCAATGCCGAAAAAGCCAAAGGTGAATTAAAAATCACTGGCTTGATGTTTATCATCAAAGCATTAGTGACCGCCATGCAGCAGTTCCCTAGTTTTAATGCCGCATTATCTGCCGATGGTGAACAACTGATATTAAAAAAATACTTTAATATTGGAATTGCTGTCGATACCCCCAATGGCTTGGTTGTGCCTGTGTTGCGGGATGTTAATTACAAAACCATCAACCAACTGGCGGTTGAGTTAGCAGAAAAAAGTGAAAAAGCACGGCAAGGTAAATTATTACCTGCCGATATGCAGGGCGGTTGTATGACTATTTCTAGTTTAGGCGGTATTGGTGGTATGTCGTTTACCCCTATAGTCAACGCCCCTGAAGTTGCTATACTGGGTGTGACTCGTGCCAAAATGCAGCCTGTATGGAATGGCAAAGACTTTGAACCTAAACTCATGCTACCGTTAGATTTAACCTATGACCATCGGGTGATTGATGGTGCAGAAGGTGCCAAATTTATGGCAACACTAAAATATTATCTGGGCGATATTCGCCGATTGTTACTTTAAGACAAGGGCAAGACAAAATGAATGAGACAGTAGTACACGCAGAAGTTTTAGTATTAGGCGGTGGACCAGGCGGTTATAGTGCAGCATTTCGTGCCGCTGATTTAGGTAAACAAGTGGTGTTGATTGAACGTTACCCCGTACTCGGTGGCGTTTGTCTTAATGTTGGCTGCATTCCTTCAAAAACCTTACTTCACATTGCCCATACCATTCATGAAGCCGATGAAGTTCAAGAGCATGGTGTGAGTTTTGCTAAGCCAACGCTAGACATCGACAAAATTCGCGCATGGAAAGCCAGTGTTACCAAATCTTTAAATGACGGTTTGGCAGGTTTAGTGAAACAACGTAAGGTCACCCTCATACAAGGTGTTGGTCAATTTACTTCCCCTGAGACAGTGACAGTAGAAACCTCAGATGGCACAGTAACCGTGCGTTTCGATCAAGCCATTATTGCTGCTGGCTCACAACCAACAAAAATACCCATTTTTCCACATGATGATCCGCGTTTGTGGGATTCTACTGATGCCTTGGCATTAACAGAAATTCCTAAAAAATTATTGATTGTTGGCGGCGGCATTATCGGCTTAGAAATGGCAACGGTTTATCACGCGTTAGGTTCAGAAATCAGCGTGGTAGAATTAATGGATCAAGTGATTCCTGGTTGTGATAAAGATTTAGTGAATCCTTTATATCGGCGCATTAAAAAGCAATACAACAATATCTGGTTAGAAACCCGCGTTACTTCAATTGAATCCCACGACGAAGGCTTGAAAGTGTTTTTTGAGGGCAAAGGTGTGCCTGAACATGAGCTATTTGATGCTGTGTTAGTGGCAGTTGGACGGCGACCTAATGGTAAAAAAATCGGTGCTGAACTGGCAGGTATTGAAGTTAATGAGCAGGGTTTTATTCCTGTTGATAAACAACAACGTACTAACGTACAGCGCATTTTTGCCGTTGGTGATATCGTCGGCAATCCAATGCTGGCACACAAAGCCGTGTACGAAGCTAAAATCGCTGCCGAAGTGGCTGCGGGACATAAAGCAGCGTTTGACGCATTAACTATTCCATCGGTAGCTTACACTGATCCAGAGGTTGCGTGGATGGGACTGACTGAAAATCAAGCTAAACAACAAGGCATAGACTACGAAAAAGGTTCATTTCCTTGGGCAGCTAGCGGACGCGCATTAAGCATAGGACGCAAAGAAGGCTTAACTAAAATACTGACTGACAAAGAAACAGGCAAAATTCTCGGTGCGGGAATGGTGGGACCTAATGCAGGTGAATTAATTGCAGAAACCGTGTTGGCATTTGAAATGGGGGCAGATGTAGAAGACATCGCTTTAACCATACACGCACATCCAACCTTATCAGAGACAGTAGCGTTTGCCGCTGAAATGATTACTGGCACGATTACCGATCTTTATATTAAAAAATAATACAAGAAAGGCATGGATGGGGTAGAAACCTAAAGTTTGTACCCCAATGCTAAGGGCTAGCATAAGCAGCTATAGCCTCCCTTAAATCACAACAACTACTCAAATGATAAGAAAGATAGCTATTTTTATTGTACTCGTAATACTCGTCATTATAAATTACAGTATTTGGAGCCACATTAACAACCCATTGCACTTACAACCGTGGACTAAAACCACGCTAGGGGTCACTTATGATCCTATGCGTAAAGAAGACGTACAAACTTATGTTCAAACTTTCAATGCTGATAATATCGACACTGATTTCGCGCTATTATCTGACAAAGTCCGCGCCGTTCGTACCTACAGTATGCTCAGAGGTCAGGATGTTGTTGCTAACTTAGCCGCTAAACACAATTTGAATATTACTCTAGGTGCTTGGATTGGCAAAGAGCTGGATATAAATAAACAAGAGATTGATAAATTAGTCGATATTAGTCGTCAGGATTATAAAAATATTCTTCGCGTCACCGTCGGTAATGAAACCATGTTGCGTAAAGATGTTACCGAAGAGCAACTTATCGACTATATCCGTGAGGTAAAAAAACGCCAATGGCGACCTGTCGGCACCTCTGAAACATGGGATGTTTGGCTAAAAAGCCCCAAGCTGATTGATGAAGTCGATTTTATCGGTGTCCATATTCTGCCTTACTGGGAAAGTATGTCCGTTAACGGTGCGGTGAATTATGTCTTCCAACGTTATGAAGAAATCAAAAAAATCGCTCAAGGTAAACCCGTCATCATCACTGAAACAGGCTGGCCTTCTGATGGGCAGCCCTATCAACACTCGACTCCATCAAGAGCCAATCAGGCAAAATTTTTGCGTGAATTTTTCAATCGGGTTGATGAATATAACCAAAATTTAAAAGACAAAGACAAACTTAACTATTACATCGTTGAGGCTTTCGATCAACCGTGGAAAAAATCGATAGAAGGCTCGGTCGGTGCATATTGGGGTATCTTTAATGCTGATCGTGAACTTAAATACCCAATGGACGGTGATGTTGTTGCTATGCCAGATTGGGAACGTTGGGCAACAGGCGCGGCTGTTTTTAGTTTACTACTGATGGGCTTATTTTTATTTACCCGCAGCACACTAAAATTACCTGGGGTATTATTTTTTGGGCTAATTGCTAACCTTGCTGTCTCGGTTATTTTCTGGTCTGCCTCAATAGGGGCGCATCAATATCAAACAAATTTAAGTATTTTCTTTTGGGCATTGATGTTATTGATGCAGGCAATGGCTGTTGTTATTTTGCTGATCGAAAGTTTGGAAATTGCCGAAGTGATTTGGCACAAAAAAACCGCTCGTACCTTTCAGCCACTCATACCGACTGAAAGTTTCAAATACCCCAAAGTTTCACTACATTTGCCGATTCATAATGAACCGCCCATGATGGTACGCAAAACTTTAGAAGCGTTAGCAAAAGTCGATTACCCCAACTTAGAAGTGTTGGTAATGGACAACAACACCAAAGACCCCGCTGTTTGGCAACCTGTCAAAGCCGATTGCGAACGCTTAGGACCGATGTTTCGTTTTTTCCATTTAGAAAACTGGCCTGGATTTAAAGCAGGTGCGATTAATCACGCACTAGAACAAACTGACAACGATGCAGAAATTATTGCTGTCATTGACAGTGATTACATACTCTCGCCTGATTGGTTAAAGTGCATGGTGCCGTATTTTGATAATGAAAATGTCGGCTTTGTGCAATCACCACAAGATTACCGTGACCGCAATCAAAGTACCTTTAAAAATTTTTGTTATTGGGAATACGCAGGTTTTTTTAATATCGGCATGGTGCAACGCAACGAATACAATGCCATTATTCAACATGGCACTATGACCATGATACGAAAATCAGCCTTGCTGGAAGTCGGCAACTGGGCAGAATGGTGTATTTGTGAAGACAGCGAATTGGGTTTACGTCTCTATGAAGCAGGTTATGACTCAGTTTATGTCAAAGACTCGTTTGGCAAAGGTTTAATGCCCGACACTTTCTCAGGTTATATGACGCAACGCTTCCGTTGGGTATATGGCGCGATGCAAATTATTAAAGGGCATTGGCGTAGCTTTTTACCAACCAAAAAATCACCATTAACACCTGCCCAACGCTATTACTTTATTGCAGGTTGGCTACCGTGGTTCTCAGATGCTTTAGCGTTGCTATTTACCACATCGAGTTTGATTTTAACGGCGGTAATTCTCTATGATCCCATTGGTAGCGAGCTACCTTCTAATGTGTTCTTAATGCCAACCATCGGCTTATTTAGTTTTAAAATTTTGCGCGGTTTATGGCTGTATCAAGCACGCGTACCGTGTTCAATATGGGAATCCTTAGGCGCGTCATTAACAGGTTTGGCATTAACCCATACCGTTGCTCAAGGCACAGTGCAAGGTTTATTTACCTCAGGTAAGCCATTTATGCGTACTCCTAAGTATGAAAAACAAGGGGCATTAATCTCTGGTCTACGAACCATACAGCAAGAATTGTTGATGTTGATTCTATTAAGTTTTGCTATTTGGCAAATGAGCAATGTCGAACATTTTGACAATCTCAGTGGTAAATTGTGGATAGCTATTTTATCCGTACAACTTGTGCCATACATTGCCACTTTGCTTACTTTGCTCATCAGTATCGCGCCTAGTTATACCAAGCAAGGCAAGTTGAATGCGGAACAGCTAGACGAATAGATCTGTAGATTGGGTTGCCGCGTTTTGGCAACCCAACACATTTAACTCGACTTACACACTTTTGTAAAAAGCCATACGGAGAACACAACCATGAGAAAAACTTTCATTATCGCCATTGCATTCCTACCTTTTGTTATTGCCCACGCAGAAAATACACCAAAACTAGATGCTGAAAAAACAACTACTTCAGAAATAACCAAGCCTCAGACTGAAATAGCAAAAGAAGATAAAGCCGCTGAAAAACCTAAAGTGGCAAAAGAAAATAAGCCTAAAAAACAAAAAATGGGTAAATCTGGCGGTAAAGGCGGCTAAGATTAAGATAATCTGTAGGTTGGATTGCCGCTTTTTAGCAACCCAATACATTCGCAGGTTTTGTTGGGTTGGCTCGCCAGCTCAACCCACTCAGTTATAAAAGTTAGTGTCCACGAAAAGGACGAAAAAAGTAGGATGGGTAGAGGCGATAGACGAAACCCATTATTAATTATGTAATGTGATGGGTTTCGCGTTGCTTACCCATCCTACTCGCTAGAGGTATTCCCCCGATGGCATTTTTACAAGTATATTTTAACGGTGAACTGAAATTTACCGCACCTTTACAACTGACTGTAACCCGCATTGGTAGATCCACCGATAACCATGTCGTTATCAACAACAGAGGCGTGTCTGGGCATCACGCAAACATCGTGCAAGAAGGGAATGATTTTTTTATCACGGATAATAACAGCACCAATGGCGTATTTTTAAATGGTCGCCGCATTTCTCAAGGGCAACTGGTTTATGGCGATGAAATCGGTATCTTTAAACATAAATTGAAGTTTATCGCGGTCGATTTATCCACTGGCTCAGCTACGCCTAATCCAAATGCTATCATCGAAGACCAAACAGTGATGGTTAATAGCTCACAATTAAAGGCGATACTACAGCAACAACAGGCTAAAACGCCCTATTTGGTGCAAACGGGTGGTGCTAATCATGGTCAGCAATGGGCATTATCGACACAAAATTTTAACATTGGTAAGCGTAGTGATTGTGACCTGTACACAAGCGGCTGGTTCGCACCGAAACTAAGTGCGATTATTGCCCGTCAGAGTGATGGCTATTACTTGATCCCCGAAAAACGAGGCAAAGTTCATCTTAATAACAAGCTGATTAGCGGACGTGTCAAATTACAAAACCACGATAATCTGCAAATACGCGGCATAGACTTAACATTTTATCAACCAACGACTGCCCCGTAGAGACGACAGCTGAACCCCATCATTGATCTGTAATGTGATGGAGTTCGTGTTTCTCTGCCCATCCTTGTATCTACGATTTTTTCAGATGGAGGAAGATATGAAGCCCCAAAGATCGGAACTCGAAGCTCAAGTTATCTTTGAAACTTTTGAGCGAAAAAGAAAGGCTGAGGAGATTTTAGCCGAGACATTAACACCGAGACCACTCGTAACTTTCATTGCCTACTTTGTCGCCTCAGGTCTTACGATCTATTTAATAGCTAGTTCCAACATCCCAACATTGGTCAGGGTATTTGCGGCTGGACTTATCGGCACAGCCTTTGAGTTGTCGCTTCTCCACCGCAGACTGGATGCTGCCGTTGAACTGATAAGGCTTCTTGAAATTGAACGTACCTAAGCCTCAATCAAACAAGAAAAGCGGTGTATGGTTTTTTTATCCACACACATTTTTGTTTGATAACACGAGGTACGCGATGCGTACCCCACAACCTTATGAGAAAACATCATGGAACTATCTGCCGTATTAACACCCGCTCCTGAAGGTGGTTATGTTGCGTTAAATCCTGAAACAGGAACAACAACGCAAGGTGAAAGCATTGAAGAGGCTTTGTTGAATCTACAAGAAGCCACCGAACTGTACTTGGAGGAATTCCCACTAACTATTTCAGGGCGTTCATTGCTGACGACATTCCAAGTTCCCAAATATGCCTAGCTTGCCAATTATTTCTGGTGCAGAGGCAATTCGAATTTTGCAATTGCTTGGCTTTGTAGTGATTCGTCAACGTGGCAGTCATATTATGCTCCGCCGTGGTTCTCAGGGTTGTGTTGTACCTAATCATCGTGAACTTAACACGGGTACTTTATCGGGTTTGCTCAAACAAGCGGGTATTTCTGTTGATGAATTTATTAATGCAATGAAATAATTGATAACCCAACCTATGAGAGAGATACCATGACACTTATACGCCAAGAAGACTTTATCCAAAGTATTGCCGATTCTCTGCAATACATTTCTTACTATCATCCGTTAGACTTTATTCAAGCCCTTAACGCGGCTTACGAAAAAGAACAAAGTCCCGCCGCGAAAGATGCAATCGCGCAAATTCTTATCAACTCCCGTTTATGTGCTGAAGGGCATAGACCGATTTGCCAAGATACAGGCATCGTGGTGGTGTTTTTAAAAATTGGCATGAGCGTTCAGTGGGCAAGTACGCTGAGCATTCTCGATATGGTCAATGAAGGCGTTAGGCGTGCTTACAGTCATCCTGATAACGTTCTCCGCGCCTCGGTATTATCAGACCCCGCAGGTAAACGCATCAATACAGGCGACAACACCCCCGCCATTGTTCATACTGAATTGGTATTGGGCGACACCGTAGAAGTCGAAATCGCGGCAAAAGGCGGCGGTTCTGAGGCGAAATCAAAATTTGTCATGCTTAATCCGTCGGACAACATTGTTGATTGGGTTTTAAAAACTGTTCCCACGATGGGTGCGGGCTGGTGTCCACCTGGAATTTTAGGGATAGGCATCGGTGGCACGGCAGAAAAAGCCATGTTATTGGCAAAACAAGCCTGTATGGAATCCATCGATATACAAGAACTGATTGCCAGAGGTGCGAATAATGCACTAGAAGAATTGCGTTTAGAATTGTATGAAAAAGTCAACGCATTAGGCATAGGCGCACAAGGGCTAGGCGGACTCACTACTGTGCTGGATATTAAAATCAAAGATTATCCGACTCATGCGGCGAATAAACCCGTGGCGATTATTCCTAATTGTGCGGCAACTCGTCATACCCATTTTGTGCTTGATGGTTCAGGCGCGGCAGAATTTACCCCACCCCATTTAGAAGATTGGCCCAAAATAACGTGGGCAGCAGGGGCAACGGCGCGGCGTGTTAATCTCGACACTGTGACTAAAGCAGAGATGGCAACGTGGAAACTCGGAGAAACCTTGTTACTCAGCGGCACGATGCTGACAGGACGGGATGCTGCACATAAACGCTTGTGTGATTTAATCGAACGCGGTGAACCATTGCCTGTGGATTTCACCAATAAATTTATTTATTACGTTGGGCCTGTTGATCCTGTGCGTGATGAAGTTGTTGGTCCAGCAGGGCCGACTACTGCTACACGCATGGATAAATTCACTGAAACCATGCTAGCAAAAACAGGGCTAATCGGCATGATAGGTAAATCCGAGCGTGGTGCAGAAGCCATTACCGCCATTAAAAAACACCAAGCCATTTATTTAATGGCGGTGGGTGGTGCAGCATATCTGGTTTCAAAAGCTATTCGTAAATCCAGAATCGTCGCGTTTGCTGATTTAGGCATGGAAGCGATACACGAATTTGTGATTGAGGATATGCCTGTCACCGTTGCTGTTGATACAAAAGGTGAATCAATTCATTTGATTGCACCCAAAATCTGGCAACAAAAAATCGGTAAAATTCCTGTGCTTATCGAATAATAAACGGATTGACCGTTCACCCCCACTCGACAAGCTCATGACAGGCTTCGACTTGCCTTTAGTTCTGAGCCTGTCGAAGAATCAGGGTGAATGGTCAATTCTCAACTTAAATATTTAGGACAACCTTTTAATCACCACCCAAAAACTCCAATTCATAGCCCGTAAATTTACGGATATTCAACACACCAGTGTCTAATAATAAATACTGCCCTTTTATGCCTTGCAACACGCCTGAGACTTCACGCTGTTGGTCAAAGTTAAATGATTTTAGTTTGTTGGGATAGTGGATTATCGGAAACTTTATATCAACTATCTGCTCATTGGATAACAATTCCAGCGCGTCAGCCGCAAATTGTTGTCGAATCTGCGTTAGCTCTGCCTCACACAATGCCAGTAATGAATCACGTTGTGCGACTAAATCGATAAATTCAGGCTGGGCTTTCAGCATTTTTTGCCAACTGGTTTTATCGCTAACGTGTTTAGCCAGTACCACTTCAATCAACCCTGCCAGATAACGTGAAGTAACTCTAAAAATAGGCAACGCTTGCACCGCGCCTTGATCTATCCAACGAGTTGGGATTTGCGTTTGTCGGGTAATGCCAACTTTAATTCCGCTGGAATTGGCAAGATACACAAGGTGGGGTTGAAAACAGAAAGTTTCACCCCATGCTGGTTCTCGACACGTTCCCTTATGATAGTGGCAGGTTTCGGGTTTCAGAATACACAGATCACATTGTGCTAGGCTAATAAAACAAGGGTAACAATAGCCTTGATTGTAGGTTTTTTTAATTGGTTTATGACAATGAACGCAGGCAATATGTCCTGTAAAGCGTAGTTTAATGGTTTTGCCTAAGTATGGATTAAGATCGATACTTTCATCATTTAACATTAATTGATACTGAACAGGGCTACTCAGTTGAGTGCGCATTTTTTCGGTGATTCCTTGCATATCGGGTATTCCTCTCAAGTTTAACGACTAACAACTGCTATAATGCCGCCATTCTATCATTCACTAAAGAGACTGTTATGCCGCAAATACGAGTTTCGTCTGGACGAGACGTACCACTGGATATTAATGTTGTTATTGAAATCCCTGCGTTTAGTTACCCCGTCAAATATGAAATGGACAAAGACACAGGCGCGTTGACCGTTGATCGCTTCATGGGAACGGCTATGCAATACCCAACCAATTATGGTTATATTCCGCATAGCCTGTCAGGTGACGGAGATCCTGTTGATGTATTAGTGCTGACTCCAGACCCCGTATTAGGGGGTTGCGTGGTACGTTGCCGTCCTATCGGAATGTTGAAAATGGTTGATGAAGCGGGAGTAGATAATAAGGTGTTAGCCGTCCCTGTCACGCAACTGACTTCAGCGTTTGACCGAATAGAAACCTATCAAAATATTTCTGAAGGTCGTTTGGCTAAAATCTCCCATTTCTTTGAACATTACAAAGACCTAGAAAAAGGTAAATGGGTGAAAGTTGAAGGTTGGTGTGGATTAGACGAAGCCTGTGAAGAGATCCTTTCTAGTATTGCCCGTTATGATGCCTTAGAGCATAAACCCGCATTTTAAAGCGTACCGTACTGGTTTTAGAGGTTAGTGTGAGCAAGACGCAAATTTTGAGTGATAGATCACTACAATTATTGAAAGCATTGGTTGAGCGATATATCAGTGACGGTCAACCCGTTGGTTCAAAAATCTTAGCAAAAGATTCAGAGCTGAATTTGAGTCCTGCCACTATTCGCAATGTCATGGCAGATTTGGAGCAGCAAGGACTTATTCATTCCCCGCATACCTCAGCAGGGCGTGTGCCAACCGTGAAAGGTTATCGGCTATTCGTCGATAATTTATTGACCGTTAAAGCACTAAACGCCCAAGAGTTAAACCGTTTACATGAAGGCTTGTCAGCCGATGATAATGCCGATGTCATTGGTGCAGCATCACGCTTACTAGCGGACTTAACCCAAATGGCTGGCGTTGTTACCCTGCCGCGTAGAGACTCAGTGTGCTTGCGCCATATCGAGTTTTTACCCTTATCGCATACTCGCGTATTAGTGATTTTTGTCACTAATGAACAGGAAGTACATAACAAAATTATTCATACCGATAAAGTTTTCAGTGCGGCTGAATTACAACAAGCTGCCAATTACCTCAATTCCATTTACTGCGGTTTTAGCTTGATGTCGGTACGCGAGGCGGTTTTTAAAGAACTGCAAGACGCTCAAGAACGCATGAATCAAGGAATGCTCGATGCTATCAACATAGCGCGACTGGCATTTCATCAAAACCCAGAAAAAGACGATTATGTACTAACAGGCGAAACCAATTTAATGGACTTTTCGGAATTGTCGGATAGAGAGCATTTAAAAACCCTGTTTGAAGCCTTTAGCCAAAAACAAGGCGTGATTCACTTGCTAGACCACTGCATGAAAGCCGACGGTGTGCAGATTTTTATCGGCAAAGAATCTGGCTATCATGCCTTTGATCAATGTAGCTTAGTCACTTCCTCCTATTCAATTAGTGACGAAGTAGTGGGGGTATTAGGGGTAATTGGTCCTACCCGCATGGCATATCAAAAGATTATTCCCTTTGTGGATGTCACAGCAAAATTATTAGGCGTAGCCTTAAATCCTAAACAGTCATTGTAAATCTCTCTAACGGAACTGACTCAATTGTGATGCTCGCCCAAAAATTGGGTTTAAGCAAACGAACATTGGAACGCCGCTTTCAGCTTCATATCGGCACAACGCCGAAAAAATATGCCCACATCGTCCGTTTGCGCAATGCGCTATTCCAACGACAAACGCTCTCCAGTTGGGCGGATGTTGCCCATTTCACAGGTTACTACGACCAAAGTCATTTGATTAACGACTTCCAAGCCCTTTATGGCTTGTCACCCGACACACTTTATCCTCAAATTGAAACGTCAAAAACCATTCAATTTTCTGGCTTGTTGAATTTAGCCAAAGTCACGCAGTAAGTAAGCTGGAGTCCAATAGCTTCAGCTATTGGCGTGTAAAAAATAGCTAAAGCTATTTTACTCCTCACTATCTGTCGCTTTTTTCCAATACAAGCCTGTGCTGGCGGTGCTAAATTAGGTTGCACACATCATGAAAGCTCACGAGGAAAAAAGCCATGACCAATAAAAAACCCATTACCAAAAAACTGAACGTTCCCGCTGATGTAGTTTGGCAAGCCATACGCAACATAGGCAGACTCGATGTCTGGTTTCCCATTATTGAAAGCTGTCGCGTAGAAGGCGAAGGGCAAGGTGCGTTGCGTTATATGACGATAACCAATGGCGGTGGCGACATAAAAGACACGATTGAAGAAATTGATGATGCCAACAGACGCTTGGTTTATCTACGCCCTGTCTCACCTTTTCCTGTGAGCTATTACCAAGGCACAGTCGAAGTATTTAGCTCTTATGATGGCTTAGGCATTGTGGTCTGGACGATTGAGTTTGAATCCAAACCTGAAGACGCGGCAGCGGTTGCAGACTTAGTCCATGACGCTATCAGCGCAGGACTTGAAGGCATGGAAAAAGACCTACAACGGCTTGGAGCATCGTCATGTTAAAACCTTGCAAAACTTTTTTGCTGTTATCGCTGTTTTTTTCCAGTAGCGTTTTTGCCAGTCAACGCATTGCAGTTCTGGACTTTGAACTCAATGACATGACGGAATTGCCCAACATACCCGCTGAATTAGCTCGCACCGCCTCATTTAAACCGTTGCTGGAAAAAGAGTTGCAACAAATCGGTGATTACGAAATTGTTTCTATCAGTCCGCAGGCTCAAAAAAATGCCAATGCTGGAGTCGAATATCTGTTGCAACATGATGATAGCAGCGCGGATTTAGGGCAAAAGTTTAACGCCGACTGGATTATTGTAAGCAAACACAGAAAACCGAGTTTCTTGTATTCGCATCTGATTGTGAATGTAATTGATGTAAAAAAACGGCAACGGATTGGAAATCTAATGGTTGAATTGAAAGGCTCTGCTGAAAAAGTCAGCCAAAAATCCGTGCATTC
The DNA here is from genome assembly GCA_026398895.1 of Methylococcales bacterium. Taxonomy (GTDB): domain Bacteria; phylum Pseudomonadota; class Gammaproteobacteria; order Methylococcales; family Methylomonadaceae; genus UBA4132. The sequence continues at coordinate 114,909 of JAPLRZ010000048.1, read as the reverse complement.
ACTAGCAGAAAAAATCCATACGTTAATAAAAGCCTTTAGGCAGTAAACTGTCTTCTTTTGCCAAGGAAAACCGATGGAAACCTTATTATGTAGTGCCGTATTTTTTCATGATGGGTTTATTGGGCGCATAGTTATTGTTTAAACGAGGCAAATAAAATGAAAGGCAGTTGTTTATGTGGTGCAATTGAATACGAAATCGACAGTATAGATATGCCCATTACGCATTGTCATTGCCAGACCTGCCGCAAAGCCCATGCCGCGTCCTTTGCCAGCACGGCGGGTGTGATGCGTGAGCATTTTCGCTGGTTAAGCGGTGCAGAAAAGCTCTCCGCTTTTGAATCATCACAAGGCAAATTACGCCATTTTTGCTCTGTGTGCGGCTCGCATTTAATGGCAGAACGCGAAAATCTGCCGCACGTTATTGTCCGCGTGGCAACCTTGGATGAAGACCCCCACATTACAGCACAACAACATATCTGGACATCCCACGATGTGCCGTGGCTAAATTATGAAAACCTACCCACTTATTCAGAATGGCAACCTAATCAAAAATGAAAACAAAGCTAAAACACTATCTCGCCCACAGTGAATACATTGATTGTCAACATCCTTTAATCATCGCAAAAGCGGCGGAACTTGCCAACGGTTGCCAAAATGATGAAACAATCGCCAAATGCTGTTTTGAGTTTGTCCGCGACCACATTAAACACAGTTGGGATTACCGCCTGAATCCTTTGACCTGCAAAGCCTCAGAGGTCTTGATGCACGGCACAGGTTATTGTTATGCCAAAAGCCATTTGTTAGCCGCGCTGTTAAGAGCCAACGCCATTCCCGCAGGGCTGTGTTATCAACGCTTAACCATTGCCAACGACGCGCCACCTTACTGTCTGCACGGTTTGAACGCGGTTTATCTCAAGGATTATGGCTGGTATCGCATGGATGCTCGCGGCAATAAAGCGGGAGTGAATGCGGAGTTTGTGCCGCCTGTTGAAAAATTGGCTTTTCCTATCAGCGATAAATTGGAAAGAGATTTTCCTGAGATTTGCACAGAACCGTTAGCTGTCGTCATCAACGCATTAACGCAATACGACACGGTCGAACAAGTGTTTAAAAATTTGCCCGATATTGAAGTGATAAACTAAGCATTAACCGACTATTCCCCACCAACGAAACCACCATGATAAAAATCAGCATTCTATATCCCAACACTAAAACCGCCCGCTTCGATTTCGATTATTACCTCAACCAGTATATACCGTTAGCAAGCAAACTATTAGGCGAACATTCAGGCTATAAAGGCGTAAGTAGATGAACAAAAGTTTTCTGGTATTTGGAACAAGGTTAAGCTTCTAGTTATGCCTGATAGTTATGCTTAACTACTTATCAGTCAAACGTGGACTCAGTGGCGCAACACCAAATACAGAAGCAACTTACCTTGCAATGTGTCATTTTCTTTTCGATTCCAGCGAAGAATTTATGGCGGCTTTCACGTTACATTGTTGCAAGGCGATATAATCAATTACACTGACATAATGCCTGTTATTCAAATTAGCTAGGTTACTGTTTCTTTATATAGATTAGAACTTATTGCGATAAAATAGCCGCTAATCAAACGAATCCTAACAGGAATGCAAACCTAGGTTTGTACGCCGAATTTAAGGCAACGCCCTACAACACTGGAACATTTATGACAACTTGGTTAGAAACTTGCCAACAACAATTGGTACGCTTAGAAAAAACGGCGGTATTAGCCGATAAATTAGTGACGCTCAGTAATAAAACAGGCGTAGACATTGCTCCTGAAGTGCTGCGAAAACTCAATAATGAACGCCCACGGCTCAATCGGCAATTGGAACGCTTACACGCTAATCGTTTTGAAGTCGCGGTTATTGGTTTAGAAAAAGCGGGTAAAAGTGCATTATTAAATGCGTGGTTAGGGCAAGAAATTCTGCCCTCAGCGCGTGAACGTTGTACTTTTACCAGCACTGAAATTTGGTCAGCACAAACGGAACAAGATCAACTGTTGCGGATTCAATATTACAGCAAAGATGAAATCAATGATTTGCAACAACAACGCAGTAACGCTTTATTGGGCTTATTGGGTGAACGTGAGCGCAAAGAAATTCAAGAGGATCTTGATGACACGGAAAAAAACCTTAACGCTATTTATGAGTTTACCAAGCAAACCGAAGGCTATAGCCAAAGTTTTATCGATATAAGTGAAATCAATGAGCAACTTCAAGCGGCTATTTTTAAAAACCGCGCTCAATCTCTAGCTATCAAACGTATTCAGGTAAAAACGGTACGGCTAAGAAGTGACAGAGACATTATTTTTCATGATGTTCCAGGATTTAATTCGGGAATTTTAATGCACGCTGAACAAGCTATTGAACGGCTTAAACATTGCGATGCGATTATTTACGCCAAAGAAATGAAACAGCCGTCTATTACGGGACCTGAAAAAGAAATGTTGGTGATTGCCGATGAGGAAGATCCCAGTATTCGCGTCGCTGATAAAGTGTTTGTGGTACTGACTCAAGCCGATGCCTTAGACGATCAAATTGATTTTAAAGACACGCTCGCCAAACATCGTAACTATTGGCCGACTGTGCCTGAACGTCGTTTACTGCCCGTGTGCGCTAGGTCGCATTTAGTTGAATTTGGCATACCGTCAGAAGACACGCTCCGAAGAACTAAAAGTGCTGATGATAAAGGCAAAATGAAAAAACTCGGTATTACTGATGGCATACCACAACTAAAAGAAGCGGTGAATCATTACATCGATCACGAACGGGCGATGGTGTTAGAAAAACGCTGTGATGCAATGGTCAATAATATACGGCAAATCGCTGGCGATATATTAACCAAGCTAGAACCTATTTACGGTGCAGTCGTTGACGGGGATGTCCAAGAAGATGATTTAATCGGTAAAGAATTTAATCAATGGTGGGGCAGGGAATGGCAACGCATCAAAAAAGATTTTGATGTCTGGTATGCGGAAGTGATTCAAGGACGTAAAGAAGCCGATGCGATCGGTTCTGAGCATCAAGAACTCGCTGCTTTACGCGCTGCTTATGACAGCAAAATTGAATCGCTACTTAGCCAGCTAATCACTGCCCAACCCGATGAGCTGAAACGTATTTATACCGCAGGCGGCGCAATCTCTATGCCTGATCCGCGCGAAGGCAATTATAAAATTCGTGAAGAATTGTTTCGAGAAATTCAGAAAAAATTTGAAACTGAAATGACCGACCAATTAGCGCAAGCCTTACAAGCGTTAATCGATCAAATCGTGCAGAAAACTCAGGCATTATTATGGAATAGCGATGATGTGCGTAAAACATTATTACATTCTCATGCCGATGAAAGCTTGGAGCAAGCACGAATTCGCCACGGATTTCAGGTGTTATTTTTACGTTTTAGCCGTGTCGCAGTAGAAGCCTTTATTGCCAAACCCCTACAAGCGCGGGAACGTTTACTCAGTGAACGTGCCGCTGAAATTAAAACCTTAGAAGCTTTTTATCAAGGTACTGATAAAGCCAAACAAGAAGGCGGTTTGACGCATTATTTGCGTTATGGTTTATGGGAAAAACTGCATAATCAATCGGTGGTGACAGTAGGTAAAAGCAGAGCTGCCAAAGCCACCACTGCGCAAGAAATGGTCGCCGCTATCGTGCCTGAAATGGTCACTATCACCAAAAAAGTCCCAGAAGAACAAGAAAAAGCTCCCGAACCTAATAGCTTTGATGCAGTAGTGGCAGAAATAAACGGTGACTTAGCCGCCCTAGAAGATTATCTAAAAAACAGCGTGTTTTATGCGGCTGGTTTTATTACTTATTGCAACCAAGAATTAGAGCGCATTCGTCATCGTTTTAAAGAAATGGAAGACAATGACAGACAATGGATAGGCATTATTCGCACCGCCGTTAAATATGAAAAAAATCCTAATATTCCTTATAGCATTGCCCATTCTAAACGCGATTTTCGTTTGCGCCGTGAAATTGCGTTGGAATTAAAGGAAATTCGGGAAATCTGTTTGAATGTTTATTAACCACTGATAAAAAACCTTCGAGGTTTTTAAAACCTCGGAGATTTGCGCTTGATTTTTTCGTAGAGCTAAGTAACAGTGAAAAAGTTTTTGGGTAATGAATGACTGCCAGTCCTTGAAGGACTGGCAGTCATATACCTGAAAACTTATACTCACTTACTTTTAGGCGTACTGGCGATGCAAAAAGGATGGCATAAAATCATCCACCGCACCGACCGTTATAAACACAGATTGTTTTTTGGTATATCAAATCGATTTTTTTATTCATAATAGCCGCTCCTAATAGTTATCTTAACTTGTCTTATCGAATTTATGAACCAGCCAGACATTCAAATTCCCCGCAAACTCGCTAACCAACTGCTACACCTTGCTCAACTGTCGCCTGATCTGGAAGTTTGCGGACTGGTGAGCAGTCAAAACGGTGTGCCTTGCTGTTGTTATCCTGTTGCTAATGTGGCTGAACAACCCGCGCAACGCTTTTTATTGGATGCGTCAGGACAAATAGCGGCATTAAAAGCCATGCGCGAACGGGGCGAAGAACTCTTTGCTATTTACCATTCTCATCCCACTGCCCCCGCGATTCCATCCAGCACCGATTTGGAATTGGCGGCTTATCCTGACGCGCTAACTTTAATTATTTCCCTCAATACCAAAGGAATTTTAGAAATGCGCGGCTTTCACATTGTTGAGCAGCTTGCTCAAGAAATTCCGCTGACATTAAGCGAAGACTAACATGATAAACATAGGCAAAATCAACCAGCTAACCGTTGTTAAACTACAGGGAGCTAACATTTATTTAGGCAGTGCTGTGTCTAACAAAGTGCTGTTAGCGGACAAAAAACCACCCGCACACTGTGAAGTCGGCGACAATTTAACCGTGTTCGTTTATACCGACAATGAAGGTCATTTAGCGGCAACCACCACGCGACCACTCGCAGAGGTCGATGAGATCGCTTATTTAAAAGTCGCCGCGTTAAACTATGTTGGTGCGTTTTTAGAGTGGGGTTTACCGAAAAATTTACTTGTTCCGTTTAGTGAGCAACATCACGAGCTGGAAGTCGGCAAATCTTATTTAGTGAAAGTCTATTTAGATGATCAGCAACGTTTAGCCGCCACCACCAAAATTGATAAATTTATCAGCGACACCGCCGATGAGGAACTAACCGAAGGACAGCAAGTCGAACTGCTCATTGCCGATAAAACCGAGTTAGGCGTTAAAGCTATCGTTAATAATCGTTATTGGGGAATGCTTTATATGAATGAGTTATTTCAACCTGTTAAAAAAGGGCAGAAACTCACCGCGTATATCAAACAAATCCGTGAGGATTTAAAAATTGATTTGAGTCTACAACCTGCTGGTTATGGCAAAGTTTTATCATTAACTGAGTCGATTTTGGCAAAGCTCAAAGCGAATGAAGGCGAATTAAAGCTCAGCGATAAAAGCCCACCCGAAGCGATTTATGCCGCGTTTGGAGTCAGTAAAAAAGTCTTTAAACAGGCGATTGGGGCGTTGTATAAACAAGAGCTTATTGATATTGAGAAGACGGGGATTCGATTGCGTTGAGTCTTAAATATATAAGGGGAAATGTTTTTCTGCCCACTATTTTATCGGTAAATGTGGGCAAAAAAATGCTAGCCGTGAATAACATCGTCCCAATTTCTAGCAGTGTTTATGAAGCATGATGACTTAATTAACGGCTATCTGCGCCTTGATTTAGAGAACACAACTTCTCCTCCAAAACACGACAATGTTCAGCTGTGCCGCGCCACAAGTCTAATACAGCATTCAAAATTAATTGTGTTGTACCTACATCTCGACTAATGGTTTGATTGGCTTCATACGCCTGTTCTGGTGTCATGCCTTCTTCAATATCACGAATTTGAGCGGCCATTAATTGATCCACTCCTAAAATATGGTACACCAGCCACGAAGTGATGAAACGTACTAATTTCTCTGCGGTTTGAACTTCATCTTCGTCAGCACTAATGTGTAGTTGTAAACGACTTAAATCATAAATGAACGAGTTATGCTCCATGTGATGAATGGCAATATAATGAGAGTCCAAATTATGATTTTTCATCATCTCTTCTTCATCGGTGAAATGTTGCTGGGAATACTCTAATAATTCTTGTAATGCTTCTGCTACTGTCTCTTCGCTAGGTACGCCACTGTCAAAACAAGCACACAGCTTATTAAGCAACGCGCAAAGACGCTGGTGCTGTGTATCAACCAGTTCTATTTTGGTTTCAAATCGCTCAGACCATACCAACATAACGCCATTCTCCTAATAATTATAAATTTAGATAATGATGGGCTACACTAAGCAGGATAGTTATCTATAAAAATACCTGATAGTGCTTACATGATAACCCAAGCGAAACAAAAATACACCGCTGAATTTAAAGACAATGTACGAATGAATCAAGCAATGTGGCAGAGACAGCATGGGAGTTGTGTACAAAAGAGAATACGCTCTATCACTGGGTTTATCAGTATAGTTGCCAGCCTAAGCCTGATGAGACCGCGCGAACCGATGAGCATTTATACGATGATCTGAAACGCACAAGAAAGAAGTTGTACGTTTAACAGGCGGAGCGCGACTTGTGGACAAAAGCAATTGAAGTCGTGAAACCGCCTTAATTATATAAGGGTCTGTTTATTGAAAAATACCCAGTACCTAGAACGTATGTAGTGACCAATCTTTAGAGGATAATCTGTTTGATATTCTCGCAAATATTGGCAAAACGTATGTCATCAGTGCGTGTTTTAAAAGTCCAGATACTGTAAAAAATGGAGATTTTAGGTTAAATCCGCTTTGAAACAAGATGATTTTGCTAAATCGTCACCGTTACATTCAAGAAAACGGATTAAATTGGTCTAATTTTTATTGTATCGAGACTTTTAAAACACGCACTAAGCCTGTTTACTGTTTTGTTAAAAGGCTTTTGATCGACCATTTAATACTACTGGAATGCAGGCTTTGCCTGCAAGTGTAAGCAGAGCTTGAAATGTGTAGCACTACCAATAAAATGCTGCAAATGGGCAGATTTGGTGCAAATTATGGTTAATTTTATATTCGATTGCGCTATATTCTCGTAAATGCTTTATCATTAGCACCCTAATCAACGACTCTAGTTGTTAATGAAATTACATGACGAAAAACTCCGCGCCTTAGGTTTAGCGGTTATCCAAGTAGAAACACAGGCTATTGTTGCCTTAGCTGAGCAAATCAATGATAGTTTTGTCCTTGCTTGTAAATTAATGTTTGCCTGTAAAGGACGAGTGGTCGTAACTGGCATGGGTAAATCTGGGCATATTGCAGGTAAAATTGCGGCTACTTTGGCCAGCACTGGAACACCTGCGTTTTTTGTGCATTCGGGTGAAGCCAGTCACGGTGATTTAGGGATGATTACCGCGCAAGACGTGGTATTGGCATTATCAAATTCGGGCGAAACCGAAGAGGTGATTACCATACTACCGATTATTAAACGCCTAGGTGTACCACTGATTGCAATGACAGGTAATCCTGCGTCAACGTTGGCGAAATTTGCCACCACCCATATCAATGTTGCTGTTGAGCAAGAGGCTTGTCCTTTGGGGCTTGCTCCTACTTCCAGCACCACGGCGGCGTTAGTGATGGGTGATGCGTTGGCGGTGTCTTTACTGGAAGCCAGAGGCTTTACCCGCGACGATTTCGCGTTATCGCATCCAGGTGGTAGCTTAGGTAAACGGCTATTATTGAGGGTGAGTGATGTGATGCACGTTGATGAGCAAATACCGTCTGTGTTGGAGTCTTCCTTTATCAGCGACGCATTGCTGGAAATGACGGAAAAAAAATTGGGCATGACCGCTATTGTCAATGAGCAAGGGCTAATCTGTGGTATTTTTACCGACGGTGATTTACGCCGTATGCTATCGAAAAATCTCGACATTCATAGTACACCTATCACCGAGGTCATGACTGCACATTGTGCGGTTATTACTGCGGATATTTTGGCAGCTGAAGCCATGCAAATTATGGAACAGAAAAAAATTAATGCCTTAATCGTGGTCAATGACCAGCAACAAGCAATAGGGGCGTTAAATATGCATGATTTGATACGCGCAGGTATTGTGTAATGATAGCAATGGAACAAATTATCGAAAAAGCCAAAAAACTGAAATTATTGATTTTGGATGTTGATGGCGTATTAACCGATGGCAAGCTATTCTTTGATAACGAGGGTAATGAGTACAAGGCTTTTCACGCCCGCGATGGGCATGGTATTAAGCTGCTACGGCAAAGTGGTGTTGAAGTCGCGGTAATTTCTGGACGAAAATCCAATTCAGTCGCGCTACGCATGAAAAATTTAGGCATTGAGTATGTTTATCAAGGTCATGAAAATAAAATTTCTGCTTTTAATGAGATTATTGAGAAAATAGGCATTACCCCAGAACAAGCGGCTCATGTCGGCGATGATTTATTAGATTTACCGTTGATGATTAGAGTAGGTTTATCAATTGCAGTGCAGGATGCCACAAACGCCGTCAAACAACACGCGGATTGGTGTACCGATTTATCAGGTGGCTGTGGTGCAGTGCGAGAAGTCTGTGATTTGATTATGCAGGCGCAAGGTAATTTTGATGACATAGTGGGCAGTTATCTAAAATGAAGTTAAAGGACAATAAATTTTATCTGGCTATCACCGCTGTTGCTATCATGAGCGGGTTGCTGGTTGACTTGCTAGACAACGATGACAATCAGCAAGGAACGGTTATCGCCCACAGTGCTGATTATTTCAGTACTACTTATACCAAGTTTGAAATGAATGAGTTTGGCAAGCTAACTAAAAAATTGGTTGCCGACCATGTCATACATTACTCTGATGACGGCACGTCGCACTCGGTCAACCCTGTGATGTATTTTTATAATGACAAAACTCCACCGTGGGTGATTAATGCACAAGCGGGGGTATTGTCTGGCGATGGTAAAGACTTGTTATTAAATGGCAAATCTGTCGTACACAGAGCCAAGTCAGAAAAATCAAGGGAGCTTATCATTAATACCTCTAATCTACGAGTAAAGCCAGAAACAAGTTATGCAGAAACCGATGAATGGGCTGAGTTATTGAGCCCACCCAATGTTACTACGGGTATCGGCATGAAATTAGTTTTTGTAGCTCCTATTCATCTGGAGTTACTGGCAAATGTGAAAGGAAAATATGAAACAAATTAATAAATACTGTTTGATACTGTTGCTAGGATTTTATAGTGTGGGGGCTTTCGCCTTAGACAGCGATAAAGACCAGCCGATAAATATTGATTCCAATACGGCTACTTATGATGATGCCGCTGCTACCAGTATTTACACGGGTAAAGTGGTCTCCATTCAGGGTAGTTTGCGGGTAGAATCCGATAAATTAGTGGTCTACTTTAAAGATGGCGAAGCAGAAAAGTTGGTATTTACAGGCAAACGAGCAAAGTTTAGACAAACACCTAAAGAAGGTGACGAGGATATAACGGGCGAAGCGTTGACAGGTGAATATTATCCTAAAAAAAATCTGCTGGTGCTGATTGATGAGGCAACTGTTTGGCAGGGTAACGGCACTTATTCCAGCAAACTGATTGAATACGATAGCAGAAACTCCGTGGTTAAAGCAGGTGAAACAGCTTCTGATGACAAGCGTGTCCATGTGACTTTGCAACCTAAATCGAAAGAAAAAAAGACGCAATGACCCTACTTGCAGCAACTAACATCATAAAATCCTATAATAATCGCAATGTCGTTAACGGTGTTTCTTTACAAGTTCATACGGGGGAAGTCGTTGGCTTATTAGGGCCTAATGGTGCAGGTAAAACCACCAGTTTTTATATGATGGTCGGACTGGTTAAAGCAGATGAGGGTAAAATTAGCCTCGATGATCAGGACATAACCCATCATCCCATGCACTTAAGAGCGCGATTAGGCATTGGTTATTTACCGCAAGAGCCTTCGATATTTCGTAAACTCAGTGTTGCGGACAATTTACGCGCTGTGTTACAAATTCGTTCTGATTTAATTCGTGGGCAAATGGAGTTAGTGATCGAAGAATTGTTAGAGGAGTTTCATATTCCCCATTTGCGCAATCAACAAGCTTCAAGCTTATCAGGTGGTGAACGGAGGCGACTAGAAATTGCCAGAGCATTGGCAACTAATCCGCAATTTATTCTATTGGATGAACCGTTTGCGGGTGTTGATCCCATCTCAGTAGACGATATTAAAAAAATTATCACGCAATTAAAAGATCGCGGTATTGGGGTACTAATTACCGAACATAACGTCAGGGAAACCTTAGATATTTGTGATCGTGCTTACATCCTTAACCAAGGACAGGTTATTGCAGAAGGTGGTAAGGAAGAAATTGTTGCCAATAAGCAAGTGCGCAAAGTTTACCTAGGTAATAACTTTAGTCTTTAATGTGCGAATAAATATAACAGTAGAATGAAGCAATCCTTAAATCTTCGCTTAGGTCAGCAACTGTCGTTAACGCCACAGTTGCAACAGTCACTCAAATTATTGCAAATGTCCACCCTAGACTTGCAACAAGAAATCCAGCAAGCACTTGAATCTAACATGATGCTGGAAGTTGAAGAAGACAGTCACGAGCCACTTTTTGACCAAAGTTTCGATAAAAGAATCGAAAATACCGATTCACAAACCAGTGAAGGTTCACAAACCGATATTCCAGATGAATTACCGATTGATTCTTCGTGGGAAGATGTTTACGAAAATACCTCGGTATCGGCGGGTAATGCCACCGACTCATTCGACTTTGAGCCGCAAAATTCTAAATCATCAACCTTGTCCGATCATCTACTATGGCAATTGGAATTTTCACATTTTTCAGAGCGTGATCTCGCCATTGCTATCACGTTGATTGATTCTATTGATGCTGATGGCTATTTGCGTGACTCACTTGACAATATTTTTCAAGGTTTGCAAAATCAATTAGACGACCTTGATTTTGATGAAGTCATTGCAGTGCTACATCGTATTCAAAGCTTTGATCCCGCAGGCGTAGGAGCGGAAAACTTGGGCGATTGTTTACGATTACAGCTACAATCTGTGCCAGATAACACCCCTTATAAAACCGAAGCTGTGGCAATAGTGTCTAACCATCTGGATATGTTGGCTACCCATAACCAAGAAAAACTGATGCGTGAATTGCAACTAACCGAGCAGCAGTTAGCACAAGTCATTGTATTAATCAGAACCCTAGACCCTAAGCCAGGTGCTAAAATACAAGTGACTGATTGCGAATATGTCGTCCCCGATGTTTATGTAGCAAAACAAAGCGGTCAGTGGCAGGTTAGTCTTAATCGAGATGTTGCACCAAAATTGCGTGTTAATCCCTTTTATGCAACACTTATTAAAAGAGCCGACAACAGCGTAGATAACACCTCCATGAAAAACCATTTGCAAGAAGCCAAGTGGTTTATCAAAAGTTTGCATAACCGTAACGATACTTTATTGAGAGTTGCCCGTTGTATCGTGGAAAAACAAACTGGCTTTCTTGAACACGGCTCTGTTGCCATGCGCCCTATGATTCTTAAAGATATTGCGGAAGAATTGGGTCTGCATGAATCAACCATCTCCAGAGTAACGACCCAAAAATATATGCACACGCCTAATGGTATTGTTGAGTTTAAATACTTTTTTTCTAGTCATGTATCAACCAAATCGGGTGGCGAATGTTCATCAACGGCTATTCGTGCGTTTATTAAAGAATTAATTAGCACCGAAAATTTAGTAAAACCGCTAAGTGATGACAAAATAGCCACCCTATTAAAAGAAAAAGGCATTAATGTTGCCAGAAGAACCGTTGCCAAGTACCGTGAGGCAATGTCTATTTCACCATCCAGTCAGAGGAAACGTACTTTATAATCGAATGCTTCACTGCCGCACAGGCAGCTTAGAAAGATGTACGCGTTATTTACGCATAAAAAAATTAGAAAAAAGAAAGCAAGAATTATCCACTGCCGCACAGGTAGCTTAGAAAATTAAAGGAGTTTAGAAAATGCAAGTCATCGTAACAGGTCATCATCTCGAAGTAACAGACGCATTAAAAGCGCATATTGACGACAAATTCGCTAAATTAGCGCGTCATTTTGATAAAGTTACAGAGGTACACGTTATTTTGAGTGTAGAAAAATTAGTCCAAAAAGCGGAAGCGACACTGCAATTCAGTGGTGCGAAATTATTTGCCGAAGATCATCAAGAAGATATGTATGCCGCTATTGATGAGATGGTTGACAAATTAGATCGTCAAATCGCCAAGCACAAAGAAAAAACTAACAGTCATCGATAAAAAACACGGTAGGGTGGGCAAGTTTTTTTGCCCACCGTTTGCGATGCACTCGATAAAGCTGTTTATCCACTCTACACAACTACAGTTATGAAACTACTCATCGTTAGTGCGTTATCAGGTGCGGGTAAAAGTACCGCATTAGATACACTGGAAGATTGCGGCTATTATTGTATTGATAATCTACCTGTCACCTTGCTGGAAGATTTTATCGGTCATGTCATGCTCGCAGATAAAATAACCTACAAAAAAACCGCCATTGGCATTGATGCTCGCAATAAAAACGAAAGTTTGAGCAATTTTTCCGACAGTTTGGCGTTCATCCGCAGTAAAGGTATAAACTGTGAAATTATTTTTTTACACGCCGAAGAAGCGACGTTACTAAAGCGTTATAGCGAAACGCGCAGAAGACACCCATTGACATCTGCCGATATTCCCTTAAAAGATGCCCTACGACTCGAAAAGGCAATGCTAGAGCCTATTGCAAGACACGCAAATGTCTTTATAGATACCAGTAAAACCCATTACCACCAATTACGCCAATTAATAAGAGATCAAATTGATGAGCGTGATTTCAAACATATTTCTTTGCAATTTCAATCATTTGGCTTTAAAAATGGTATTCCGCTGGATGCTGATTTTGTGTTTGATGCCCGTAGCTTACCTAATCCTTATTGGATTCCAGAATTGCGTGCCTTAACGGGAAAAGATCGCCCTGTCATAGACTTTCTCAAAAACCAAGCCTTAGTCACCGAGTTTTTTCAAGATATTGCGGGCTTTTTTGATCGCTGGATACCACGTTTTGATGCCGAAGGTCGCAGCTATTTAACGGTCGCTATCGGCTGTACGGGCGGGCAACACCGTTCAGTTTATCTTGCCGATTCGTTGAGTGAACGTTTCAAAACAACGCCCTTACTTAATGTCATTGTTCGCCACAGAGAATTAAATTAACCATTAATTTAACTTTTTTATGGCTTATATAAAGTTGTATTGCCCGCAACAACCGCGTAGTAATCACGCAACAAACGGATCAAGCCAATGAATAAACTGCGCAAAACTTAATCATCCCCGCCTCCTCGCGTAACAAATTTTTTAAGCCCAACGCCAAGAAGCTTTCATTTTTATCAAAAAACTTTCTACAATTGTCTTTAGTTTTCATCGCTTCATAATGAGTAGCCGTATAAGATGTTTGACTGAGTTCATGTAAACCCATTGCCAAATCAAAACTTAATAAAAAATCCTCTGTTTTACTGGCACAAACACCCATTGGTGTAGAAATAGCCACTCTCATTAAATTAATAGGCGTTTTTGTTTTTATACTATCCAAATCCTTTTGCCTAACGCTATAAGTAAATAATTCATCATCAAAAAATAACACATCAGGATGCACAGAAAAGCGAAATAAATAATCCTGCTTATTTTCAATAATAAATTCGGTATTTTTAAATAAACTCGCTAATACGATTAACTCATTTTGTAATAACAAATCATTGACTTCTACCCAAGCAAAAGGCTGTAAATAAACGCCATCAACAAGACTAGAAAATTCAAAACCGCGATTATGTGCGGCTAATGCCAATAATAATCCAGCTTGTCTTTCGGTTAAATCCACAGCAAGCGGTTTTTCTTTACCCGAACTACCAAAATATATCGGCTTATTCTGGCTTAATTTTATGGTGTATTTATCTCGATTTTCAAAATAATAACGATTAATAAAACTCTCTGGCAACGCCAATAAATCCGCTTTTAAATCAGTAGGTTTATCATAATCAGCAAGCAAAGCATTAATATAAAGTAATTTACCATCTTTACTTTTTTTATTAATGACCTCATCCACAGAAAACCAAAATAAGAAATGAACACTATTTTTAATCTGCTGTGTTAAGAAAAAATAACCCTCTAGGGTTAAATTAATCTGAAAAAGAGAAAAATAATATTCCGTTAGCGCGTGATTAGGAGCAGAGCCTTCAAGCTGTTTATAAGGTTTTAATTCACGCCAACAGCTAAAATTATAATGGGTTTCATAAATCAAACCCGCCTCTTCAAATAATTCCCGTTGCAAGGTTTTAAATAAGGCAGGTTTAATCGCATCCACTTGATTAGACTGCAATAACGGTAAACACTGCTTTTTATCCGCTAAATCCATATCCGTCTGATTTAACCGTCCACCGATTAAACCATAATCCCCTGATTTTTTATCATGACGTTTTTTAGTATCTTCACGTTGATGAAACAAAATTAAATTATCCAGTTTAATAATAGACCAAGCCACATAAATATAACGAATCGGCTGAGAATTCGCACTGGCATGATACGCAACACGGTTAGATTCAATCGTGTGTAATATATCACGCTGTTGATTTTTCTTAATATCAGTAATACCCTGCGTATTCCAAAAATTAGCCTCAAAAAACCGCGATTCATTATCACTCATTGCGGTTAATACTGACATCGCCATTAACTGCGCTGGAAAGGAAATAAAACACCATTCGCCTTTAGCTAAATACTCAGCGTTAAACACCGCTAAACTATTCAACAGATTTTCTAATAAACCAACTGTATTTTCAGCCACAATATAATCAATGCCCTGTTGCGTACAAAGCGTATTAATTAAAAACTCACGCGACACACTATAAAAATCTCCTTCTTCTTCGGCATAGCGGGGTAAATGAGCGATGATATTTTTAATCTGTGCTGTTATGTTATTTTTTTCTATCTCTTGCTTTATCGTAGACACTATTATTTTCCCTTTTATACTGTTAAGTTAATCATAATAAATTCATATGTATAAAATACGTCATTGCGGCAGGGATTGCCGCAATCCAGAAGCCAAGGATGGTTTTCACTTAAATACATCCCTGTAACTGGATTCCAGCATCCATGCTGGAATGACGGTAACTCCTAAATACATACTGACTTTTTATTATGAACTTATCCAATTTATTCCATTCTTTATTGCACTAGGCAGAAACTTTAATTTATAAGTCATCAAGCGAAACTTCGATTGCCAAGTGTTTTTCGGCTTGTCGTTCTTTAACTATTTGACCTAACTCATAATTCTCTAGTGTTTCCAAAAGTTGTTCGTAAACATCAGCAGGAACAAGATACGCAGTGGGTAAATTATGATTAATAATAGCGATAGCCTCACCTTGTGCTTGATTAAGTAACGCGGTAGGATTTTTCTTTAATTCTGAAATGGTCGCGCTGAATGGAGCTAATATCTGTTGCATGGTGATACCTGAATGCTTAACAAGTTGATTTAGTTCTATATAAAACTGCGGTTATAAATATGTCGTGCGACTACTCAAACTTTATCGGCAAATTATCAAAAAGAGTTGAGTTTGGTATTTTTCCCGACAGCTTATAAATTTCTACGTCGCCATTGTGATTGCAAATCCACACTTCTTTCGCGCCTTGTTGCAAATAAAGATTAATTTTTTCAGTGATTTCTTGTTTTGAATTGGCGGGCGATAAAATTTCTACACATAATTCAGGTGCAGATTGATAAGGTGTTGCCAAGCCGTTTTTTGAGAAAAAATCATTTGATCCCCAAGCCACATCGGCGACTTTTACCCCTTTGGGTGTCTCAATTGAGCATTCGGTGATGACTTTCCCTGTTTTGTTGCTGCGTAAAAAAAAGGCGATTTCAACCTGTAAAAATCCGTGTTGATTGGAAGCGGGTGACATCACAATTTGTCCGTATTCATTGAGTTCTATTTTGTAAGGTAAATTGCTTAAGCTTTTGTCGTTTAATACGTCTGACCATTGCATTTTTTATACCTCGGTATTTTTTTCTACTGTGCTAATCACTTCGGTCAATAAAGAAGCGCGAATATGTAGCGTAGTTTGAGTGGGAATAGCGCGTAACAATGCCAGAATTTCTGATTTTGAATGGGTTTGTTGTCGAATGGCGCGAACCAATATACCCAGTGTGCCATGTGCTGTGACTCCCAGATTTTTTGCAGCAAGACGGGCGGCGGTATCATCGGTTAGCAACAAGCTATTTTCAAACTCAAAGCACAAATGCAACGCCTCCTGTTCGCCAGCGTGTAACGTATAAAGCGGAGTTAGCGCATCCACTTGTGCTGAAAAATGTAAAGCGGACTGACGAACGAATTCAAGATCAGTAGCATGATGCAAGGCTTGGGAGCGGTGATGTTGCACTTCCTGCCAAACTGTTTCTGGAATGATAATTTTGTCAAAGTCAGTCAGCAGATTAAGGCTGTTTAATTCATCCAAGTGAATAATTGGTCCAGCATCAGCAATGACAATGGTTTCAGTCTTCGCCATGTAAGCCCCATTCAATATCGTCCTGAATAAAGCGTTCGCTCAGTATTTGTTGGTGTGACTCTACATAGCGGCGGATGGCTTCAGCAACCAGCGCGTCCATGTCGTTTATCCAGCCTTGTTGCACCATGTTTTGGGCTTGTTGCCAAAGTTGGTCGGGAATTTGGGTTTCTACAATTGTAGTCATGATTATTTCTCCACTGAAAAACTACGGCTGTAAATATACCTTGCTAATTCAAAAAGATAGGGTTTTTTAGCGTAATCAAAATCCTTGAATGTTATTTCTAGCGTTTTTCCTTTTCCTATAGTAATTCGCGGAATTGATAGATTAAGAAAAAGCATTTGATAAAGCACGTTAGTGAATAATACCTTATCATTTCTACGGTCAGATTCACTCTGCTGTAAATTATTAGCTATTTCGTTAAAATAAATAGCATCTTTGATAAAACTAATCTTTTTCTTATTTTCAGAAGATTTTTGTTTATTTTTGGTATCTATGATGTCATTTTCCTTTGAAACTATTTCCCTTAGATTCAAATAAGGTGTTTTAAATGGGATCAATTTATTTTTGTTTTGATTTTTAAAAACTTCCGTATCTATTAAATCTTCGTTTGCAAACAAATTAAGCAACATTTTTTCACAAGGTTGTACTGATTCATTAAAGCTGAACATCAGGCGCATATTAATCATAAATAAGTAAGCGACCATTGTTTCATCTAGCGCGTTGAATAATGTTGAATTATGCGTTATCCAATTACGAGTGCATTTCATAATCCAAGCTTCGCCTTTTATAAAATCAGCCGCCTCCCATTCATGCGCTAGGGTTCTGATAAACAGTTTATACAATGCTTGTTTTTTGTCTTTTTCTTCTTTGTCACCATCTGGATCACGCAACGGTAAAAAGTTTTCTAATACGCCTAAATAATCGTGCATATCAGTAGAATTAACTTGTTTTTCAGGGTCTTTAATAAATTTGTTAAAACGTATCGGTGAGGTTTTTAAATCTTGGCAAGCTGTCATAATGCCACGCCTTAATTGTGTATAAGGTGTTTCTTGTTTTTTCAGCCATATTCTTAATTTATCGTAGCCTTTGGTATCGCGTTTTTCAAAACATTCAATTTGTGGTACATATATTTCAAGACATCTAGTTTTAAAATCTCCAAAAGTGCTGTCTTCACCTGTCATAAAACACATTTTTTCAGCGGGTACGCCTAAATGAATTAAATCATTAAAGATATAAAAACCTGCATTTTTATGAAACTCGGCGGTATTTTTATAAGGCTCAGGAATGGCTAAATCAAAATCAACATGATCGCCATTGTTTAAACGAATGTCGAGAATAATGGCATCCATTTTATTCACGATTGAATTATTTTCTTTAAACTCCGCATAATCAAAATAATTACGGCACAAATAAATACAATGTACACTGGCTTGTTGTTGACAAAACTCGGCTAATTGATTGGGATAATCGATTAAATTTAAACTGTCTTTGTCCATCTTATCGAAACTGAGTAAGTTTTGAAACATGACGGTTAGTGTATTTACGCCTGAATCCAATTGTCCAAAATCTTCAATCCAAAGTATATTCATGAGTTATTCTCTAATAAGGTTTTATGTAATTTTAATTCTGCGGTAAAGGTGTGTTCTTCTGGAAAACAAGTGAACTGTGCTGGACTATACGTCTTTATATCCTTGTCGTCCAATAATTCCATTAAGCGTTTAATAAATGCCAAGCCTTGATGTGTACCTGCTAAATTACTGCTGGCGTTTTTTCGGCAGGTATTTTTTACCGTGAAAATATAATAGTCTTTCTCAGTGAACCAGCGGATTTGAATTTGTCCTGTGCCATCCCAATATTTTAACGCATTAAAAATTAATTCTGAGGTGATGGAAAAAAGCAGCGAGAATTTAATTTGATTAACGCCGAATTGTATGGTGTCTTCTTTAATAGAAATATCAATTGCTGGTATAGTATTTAACCACTGATAAAATGATTCAACGCCTTGTTTATTTATATCAAGTGGTAAAACCTGTTCAATAAATGCTTTTCGGATGGGTTTAATTAACACACTGTCACCCTGTAATAATTTTATTAAATTCCGCGTATTACTTATAAAAATAATACGATTTAAAGATTGGCGTAATGCGGCGGCGATAAACCATTGTGGCGTGGCTTCGCCTGTATTATCCTCTTCCCAATTGAGTTTAAATTTTTCGGGGTCATAAATAGATTGTTTAAAAGTATCTACCAAACAATCTACTAAAGAAAGTGTTGAGAATAAAGCGGTAATTTCATTAATCGCTTCATAATGTATTTTATTTTTTTCGTAGTCTTCGCTACCTAATAAACGAATGGCTTGTCTGAGTGATTCGGGAGCAGATGAGAGTGCATTACGCATGGTGTGGGTAAAGAAAGACAGCATTTCTTTTTCTTTTTCATGCAAGGCGTTATGAAGAGATTTTTCTTTTTCGAGAGCTGCTTCAAGTCGCTTATTTGTTTCTTCAAGTTCAGTGTTTTTTTTATCAATTTCTTTTGCTTGACGAATCTCTTGCAAATAAATGTCCTTATGATTTTGTTCTATTAAACCCATGTATTCAAAAGCCTTTTTAATATACCCTTCTGCTTTATCAAATTCTTTTTCTCTGATAGCAATGTCTTTTGCCAAAAAACAATATTCTTTTTTATCGTCCGATGAATCACACGATTTAATGGAATTATCAATATGATTGAGGATAGAATTATCTGTATCAGCCATAAAAAACCGATGAGAAATCCTGCCATCTTTTAACTTAATAGCTTTAGCGTAATCAACTAAGGCAAGTCCATAGCTTTTTTGTTTTATATACAATCCAATTCTACTACAATAAATCCAATAATCATCGGGTTCTAATTCAATACTTTTAGAGTAATTGGCTACAGCTAATTCATAGTTTTTTAATTCTTCATAATATTTTCCGAGATTATTATAAGCATCGGCAAAGCTAGGATTTAATTCAATCGCTTTGTTGAAATCAGCTAAGGCAAGGTCATAAAAATTTTTGCGATTATTATAAGCATCAGCATAACGAGGATTTAATTCAATCGCCTTGCAATAATCGTATAAAGCACGTTCATAGCAGCTTTTTGAATAAATAAAGCTTTCGTGATTATTACCAGCACCAGTATCAGCATAATGCTTATAATCAGATAAATAAAATTCGTAATCTGATTTTAACCCTTCATAGAATTGGTAATTACGATAGGCTTGAGCATTTAATTTCATATAACAGTTTCCGCGATGATTATAAGCATCGGTAAAACTAGGATTTAATTCAATCGCTTTGCTATACTCAGCTACAGCACGTTCTAACATTTCACAACAGACTTTGTTTACCTCGGCTGCATGAAGTACTGGGTTAAATACCCCTCCTTCAACGATTTCCTTATACTCGGATGAGGTCATTTCGTAGTCTTTTAACTCTTCACAGATTCCGATATTGTAATAAATATCAAAAAAATCAAGATGTAATTCAATCTCTCCGCTGTCGCCAGCTAATCTAATCGCTGAGTCATAATCATCTAAGGCATAATTATAGTTTTTTGACTCTTGTTCACACTTTCCGCGAGCAACATAAGCAGCTATAGCCATAGTACGATGTGTTGAGAGTTCATCGTCAGTTAAACGAATAACTTTGTCATAACATTCTATGGCATTCTTGAATTGTCCATCTTTTTGACATTTCAGACCCAAATTAAATAACTCTTCAGATTGTTCTTTTAAACTCGCCATTTCTTATTCTCCATTACACGCGACCACATATTGCACACAGTTATTTTTATTCACCCAAAACAATGGTGCGAATTACACCACATCCACCCGAAGAGGGATTTTTAAAGCCGTGCTGATTTCCTGTAAAAAACTCTTTTTGTACATCGTACTGCTAGGAAAATTAACATACCAATCCCCGCATTTCAGATGACAATTAGGGGTTGGACTAAATTCGGTTTTACTCACCAAAGGATAACCTCCCACTCGTTTGTTCAATGTCGCCACCTGCTCAAACTTCAATATCTGCAACGATTCCACAAACGTTTGAGCCGCTGTTCTGCTCTGAATCTCTTTGTTGATAGCGGGAAAAGTGACCCGTAACCGTGTGGGTGAGCTTTTACAACGCACACCATGCCGAAAATTAGTTGTCACCTGTGGTTTTTCTGGGGCTGGAGCATTAAAAATCCCTTGATTCCAGCGCGTTGCCAGTTCGGTCAGTTCTTGCACGAAGTTTTTTATCGCCATAGCGGATGCTCTTGATGCGTCCACTTTATCATAGTCATCGTCCATGACTGCATCTGCACAGGATTGTTTTATGTCATCGGCAATATGATTTAAGCCGCTAATCGCTGCGTTAAATGATTCGGCAACCCGTTGGTTATCTTGTTCTGTGATGATTTGCATGGTGATTGCCTCGTTGTTTGTTGTGGTTCGCTTTGAACTTGGGCATAGTTTAGCCCTTTGTATTCGGTAGCTAAAGGGAAAGCTGTGGGAGAGTTTTTGAGGATTTTCCGCGTGGTTTTTGGTTTTATGAACGGCGATTAATGGGCTTTGTGCGTGTTAAAGACTTTATAAAACAGTGGTTTGCTTGATGGAGGTTTGTGGGAGAGAATGTGGTAGGTGGGTTAAATCTGGAGTCAAAAAGCTTTAGCTTTTTTTAGCCAATAGCTAAAGAGACTGTGAAAGTATTCGCCATTCAGCTAAAAAACGCTGTCATTCCAGCATGGATGCGGGTATCCAGTTATAGGGAGAGCGTAGCGAGGGTTTTGATTAGCTATACCATCCTTGGCTTCTGGATTGCGGCAGTCCATGCCGCAATGACGTAAACTCTTAGTTTCTTATGTTTGGAATAGGGAGTCCAATAGATTTAGCTATTGGTTTGTAAAACAGCTAAAGCTGTTTTACTCCTTAAATCGCCTCAATTTGCCGTACTCTTTGGGTCACGCCGCACACCAAGGTGTAAGGAATCGTATTGGCGCGTAAAGCGATTTCTTCGACAGGCAAACCATCACCCCATAAAGTCACTGCATCGCCTGCTTTGGCGTTAGATTGCACGCCTAAATCAACGGTAATCATATCCATAGACACACGTCCAACCAAGGACACACGCTGCCCATTGACTAGCACTGGCGTACCTGCGCTGGCATAGCGCGGATAACCATCCGCATAACCAATCGCCACCACACCCAGCAAAGTGTCTTGTTCACACACCCAGCTACCTCCATACCCTACAGTATCGCCTTTTGCTATCGGTTTAACGGCAATCAAACGGGAATGTAAACTCATAATCGGCTTTAAACCTAGCTGCTCACCCGTAGTATCAGCAAATGGAGAAATGCCATACAGCATAATTCCTGGTCGAACCCAATGGGCTAAGGCTTGTTGCCATGCCAAAATTCCCGCTGAATTAGCAATGCTACGCTCATTATCAGAGTCTAGTTTAGGTGTCAATTTAGCCAGTGTGTCATTAAATAAAGTAATTTGATTGACCGTCATTGCATCGGTCTTATCATCGGCATTGGCTAAGTGAGTCATCAAATTAATCGGATGCTTAATAACGAAACAGTTTAGTAACCGTGAATAAACGCCTTGCAACTCAGACGCTTTAAAGCCTAAACGGTTCATCCCTGTATCCAATTTTAACCACACGGCTATTTTTTCTTGCTCTATTATGGTTTCAAAAATAGCTAACTGAGCGAATGAATGCACCACCGCATCTAATTGATATACTAGCAACTCATCCAATTCTTCTGCGCAGGTAAAACCTTCTAACACCACAATACGCTTTTGCACCCCTGAGATACGCAAGCGTATTCCTTCATCAACGCGTGCTACCGCAAAGCCATCAACTTCTTTCTCTAAAAAGTGAGCGAGTCGCAATGCGCCATGTCCATAAGCATTCGCTTTAATTACCGCCATAATCTTAGAATTGGGCGCGTATTCACGCACTTTTTGCATATTATGGCTAACTGCCTCCATGTTTAATACTGCATAAGCGGCTGGAATCATTCATAATCCTCATTGCTGTAAGAGGTGCCTGAGAAATTTTCAAAACGGGTAAATTGCCCCAAAAAGGTCAATCTTACTGTTCCCAATGGACCATTACGTTGTTTGCCGATAATCATTTCTGCAATGCCTTTGTCAGGACTATCAGGGTTATAGACTTCATCTCGATACACAAACACGATTAAATCCGCGTCCTGCTCAATCGCGCCTGAATCGCGTAGATCCGACATCACAGGACGTTTATTTGGACGTTGTTCCAGATTACGATTAAGCTGCGACAACGCGACTACGGGGGTATTTAACTCTTTAGCCAAGGCTTTTAAACCTCTGGAAATATCAGAAATTTGTTGAACACGATTATCACCGCTACTAGGCGACTGCATGAGTTGTAAATAATCCACCACAATTAAGCCTATCTGCCCATGTTCACGCGCCACACGGCGTGATCTAGCGCGTAATTCTGTTGGACTTAGTGCGGGAGTATCATCAATAAATAATTTGGTGTTGGCTAACAAACTAATTGCGGAGGTTAAACGCGGCCAATCATCATCATCGAGTTTGCCTGTTCTAACCTTATGCTGATCGATACGCCCTAAAGAGGACATCATGCGCATAGCCAGAGAATCACCTGGCATTTCCATACTAAAGACCAACACAGGTTTATTACTGTTTAGCGCGACGTTTTCTGCCATATTCATCGCTATGGTAGTTTTACCCATGGAAGGCCTACCAGCGACAATCACTAAATCCGAAGGTTGTAAGCCAGAAGTGAGTTGATCAAAATCAGTAAATCCCGTACTTGCACCCGTAATCGAGCCTTCTTGTCCATAGAGGCGTTCGATTTTCGCCACTGTTTGCGCCAATAACGGCTTAATGGATACAAAACCACCTTGATTTCGTTGGCGTTGTTCGGCGATTTTAAACACCTGCCGCTCGGCATTTTCCAGTAGCTCCGCCGTTTCTCGTCCTTCGGGATTGAACGCTGAATTAGAAATTTCTGTCCCGACATGAATCAATTGCCGCAACACTGAGCGGTCTTTAACAATCGTGGCATAAGCGACAACATTGGCAGCTGTCGGGGTATCTTCCACCAACATAATCAAGTATGGCAGACCACCGACATTATCCAATTCCCCCATGCTTTTTAACGAATCGGACAGGGTAACAATATCAAAGGGTATTTGTTGTTCAGCCAATTGATCGATGACACGAAAAATAAGCTGATGATTACGGCGATAAAAATCACCCTCGACAATTTTATCGGCAACACTGTCCCACGTTTGATTATCCAGCATCAAGCTACCCAATACTGCTTGTTCAGCTTGCATGGAATTAGGGGGTACTTTTAACTTATCAACAGCATAATCACGATCAAGTGAATAATTTTCGTACATAGGAATACAGATTAAAAACGAGCAACGGGCGGGCAATGATAGCGTAAATTTAGTCTAATTGATTGCTAAAAATTGCCAATCATTGGCAAATACAACCGCTATTTGTTGCCTGCAAACCGATAAAAACCGTTATAATCAACGACTTTTGCCACTATTTGACTCATGTTAGTACACCTCAAAACTCTAGGTTGTCGTCTTAACGAAGCTGAATTAGAAACATGGGCGCAAGCCTTTCAAAAATCAGGACATTCAATCACTCAACACCCACAAGCCGCACAGCTTATCGTTATTAATTCCTGCGCAGTCACGCAAGATGCAGCGCGAAAATCCCGCCAACTGATACGCCGCATACACCGCGATAATCCCAATGCTAAATTAGTGGTCAGCGGCTGTTATGCCACCCTCAATCAACAGGAAGCCGAAGCCTTATTAGGCGTGGATTTAGTGGTTAGCAACAAAGACAAAGATCAATTAGTGGAAAAAACCCTCACTGAATTAACACTAAATACCATGCCTGCGATGTCTACTGAACCTGCGGAAATATCGCTATTCACACGCGGCAGACAACGCGCCTTTGTTAAAGTCCAAGATGGTTGTCGTTATCGCTGCACATTTTGCATCGTCACCGTAGCACGAGGCGAAGAGAACAGCCGCCCCATACAAATCGTCATCGATGAAATCAACGCCCTAAACGCCCAAGGCATTGATGAAGTTATTTTGACAGGCGTACATTTAGGTGGCTATGGCAGTGATTTGGGCAATAATTTATCCGATTTAATAAAAGCTATCCTCGATCACACCGCTATTCCACGCTTACGACTAGGCTCATTAGAACCATGGGAACTGCCCGCTGATTTCTTTCAGTTATTCGACAATCCGCGCTTAATGCCGCATTTACATCTGCCGTTACAAAGTGGTTCGGATAGCGTACTACGGCGCATGGCACGACGCTGTAAAACCGAAGAATTTAAAGCCATTGTCCAACAACTACGCGCCAAAATTCCACACTTCAACATCACCACCGATATTATTGTCGGCTTTCCTGCTGAGACTGAACAAGAATGGCAAGACAGTTTTGATACCGTGCAAGCCATTGGTTTTGGTCATATTCACATTTTTACTTATTCCAGTCGAGAAGGTACAAAAGCTGCTACCCTGCCGAATCAAGTCACCAATGAAATCAAAAAACAGCGTAGCCAACAACTACACGAATTAGCCAACAGCCAAAAACAGCAGTTTTATACTGATAATATCGGCAATGAATTTCCCGTACTATGGGAAGGCTACAGTGAACCTTTAGCGGATGGTAAACACCGTGTGTTTGGTTATACACCCAATTATTTGCGCGTAGCTTGTGTGTTGGATGCGGGTGTCAGCGTTGAAAATCAAACGCTTAACACGCATTTGGTAGCAGTGGAAGATGGGTTTGTGCTAGGGAAATTAGTGTAATAATATAACCGCTGTATTCTGTGAAAGAGGCTTTAGCTCCGAAAATCGGGGCTAAAGCCTTTTACTACAAGTTAAGCTTTAATGAATTCCAAGAGAAATTTCTGCGTCATATTCAGCATCGGTTGCTGTTTTCAGAAAGTGTCCTGCATAATTAAAGTCATCCTTCAACTGATTGGAAAAGGTTGCATTGTTAAATAAATGAGCCGTTGTCACGAAGGTTTGTAGCCAAATACCAACTTGTTCATGGCGTTTCTGTACGGTGGGCAACAAATTCAAAAATTCCGTGATGGGACTGTAATAAGGGTCAGTTAAATTCTGTCCTGCAAAATCAGCATAAATACTTTTACCTAAAGTGGCTGGCGTTGCAACACCTGAAACAACGGGTACATCGATCTCTTTATGCACTAGGAAATTCATACGCCGACCAACAATTTCCTGAAGACAGCGATTGCGTG
Organism: Methylococcales bacterium; assembly: GCA_026398895.1. Lineage (GTDB taxonomy): Bacteria > Pseudomonadota > Gammaproteobacteria > Methylococcales > Methylomonadaceae > UBA4132. Next base: position 88,913 of record JAPLRZ010000048.1, on the reverse strand, counting down.
CAAGCGCACCTTTTTTCCTGTTTTCAGTGGACATTGTGGTATCGGCATAAAGGAAATCGCGGTAATCCTTCTCAAAAGCCAGTCCATCTTTGTACAGAATAAAATGGCAAACTTCATGGGCGAGAATGGGCATATAATCCTTTTTATAGGCTTCCGATTCCAGTTTGAAGAATCTGATTACACAATAAGGCAGGCTATCAGTAAGAAAAGGTCTGGTGTAAGCCCAAGTAGCGGGGTCTTTTCCAGCAGGAAGAAGTGGTGGATCCCATTGAGGAAACGCTTCACTCGCCCAAGAGGTTGCTTCCGTTGCCACATCAACATAGGTGGCAGGTACTTTGGATGATGCAAGATAATTAACTAAATCGTCATGATGGTGGTGGTCAACCATACCCACAATCCCCCCCTGACCCTGCCATATTTGCTCCATTTTTGCTATGACATAATCAGCGACTATTCTGCAACTGGTTCCTGCACCATAGCCCGAATATTTTAGCAGTTGCGCGGCAACTTCGGCTTGTAAGCGTAGGGGATCCTTGTCGGAAGCATCAGCACCTTCCTTTATGTTACTATTTGAACTGTTATCCCCTGATACTTTGCTACTAAAATGTACTATTTGTGTGAACAAATTTTGCGACGGAGAGTCCGTTACCATTTGTTCAAAACCAGCAAGGAATTTAGCAAAACTTTCTGTCTCCATAGCCCCCGTTGATGGATTGATGAAGGTAAAGAAAGTACCGTTTCCATCGGGTGTACCTGTCCCAGTAATCTTGACCAGAATACGCGCATGGGGTGCAAATTTTCCAGTGGCAAGATTAGAATCACAGGTAAGCCAAAGTGGTCCATAGGTTTTAATCAGGTCAATAAACTCACTTAACTGATAGCTTCTGTTTGGTGTTTCACCAACCATGCCCAGTGCTGTTAGAAAAGCTGGCTTTTCCGAGCTGCTTAAACCTTCCTCATTTTTAAACATCCACATATAGGTCGCCCCAGCGGAAGTGACTACGTCAAGCACCGACCAATTCTGTTGCTTTTTCCAGTTCACCATCATGGTTGCAACTGTCGCCCAACAAGCCATCGCGTTTGTTTGCTTCAATAGCGGTAAATTACCTTTAACTTCTGCTAGTACGTTTTCAGTTGCTGCGCCCTCAATGGCGATTGTTTCAGAACCACCTTCCGCACCTGTACTTATCGCTTTTACTGACTTACCTTCTCCCGCTGCCTTAACTGCGGCTTCGGTTAGGGAAGGTTTGCTTGCGGCAATTTCTGCTTTTTTACTATCACCACCGTCAATCACTTGTTGCAAATGGTTTTTCAACAAATCACTATATTCTTGTTGAGTAATACCGCCAGTATCTTTCGCTTTTTTCAACGAACCCATAATGTCGCCAGAGTTGCTGGTATTATGCTGCTGCATCGCCAGCCCCTTGGAGGCTTCTGCCAGTGCGCGAACATTTTCATTATTCGACTGAAGGGTTTTTATGGCATTTGCCTGATTGCCTGCCAAGCCAGTAATATCATTGAAAGTGTCTGATTTGCCAAGCAAATCGGAAAGACCAGCCAGACCAGCACCTGCGCTTGGTAGAGTTGGTGCATTTTGAATATTAACAATCGGCGTGGCAAAATCTTTGAATACCGCTTGCCAGTCGGTAATCGTAGGTGTTGGTGGAGCGACTGGCATAATTTGGGTAGGTTCGTCAGTAGTAAACTTAGTCCAGTCCTGAGAAGTATTGTCTTCCACCGCTTCACAGGCATCACAATTGCCTTTAACAGCTTCCAGAAATACGCCGCGCGATGGCACGCTGATTCGATAAGGCTGAGAAGGTGTAATGGGCTTGTAGTGATCGAGCAAGGATACATCTTCGGGTGAGCCATCTGCTGTTTGCTCAATAATATAAGATTTACTGATTTTGTAGCCAGCAGCAACGGGTAATACCAGCGAATTACCGACTATTGAAATGACAGTATTTTTCACTATAGAGGCAAGACTGCGATAGCCTGCGGGTTGTCCAAAATCATTGTAAATCTGAATATTGAAACCATCGAGCAACATGAAACGGCGATCAGAGTCGAGGTTAAACCACAGTGCCTTGTTGTAATGCTCAAGATTACTGTTTAAATGCTCAATCAATTTCTGAACTATAAAAATATCCTCTTTTCTTGGATTACGTTTTTCATCAGAATTTTCAGGTGCGTACAGAGTGACACCTTGCTTATCCAGCAAATCATTGTTGACATTACCATGAAAAAGCGAGCCGTTATAGTGCGGGGTTGAATAATGCAGGTTGACATTTTGGACAACGAAAGTAACTTGATCATGAATCGTGTTTGTCACAAAATTAGACGCAGTCATCACGATTTCAGGCAAAAATTCATTACGCTTCTTGGATGTTTTTCCCTGCATACTAATTCGCATAATGCGCTCGCCTCCCTTGTAACGTGCGTTACTACTCCAGTCGCAAGCGATACCCGCAATTTGAATATTTTCTATGATGCGATTGAATACAACGGGAATAATATCGTTGTAGAAAATACTATCCCATTCGGCAATTAGTCGCCCCCTGAAATAATAATCTAGCATATCAAGTGGGTCGTTGTAGCCGATAAAAAATGCGTAAGCTTCCCATGCGGTTTTATCGAGGATACTGTTCTGAAAAAAGTCTCCGCCTGCAAAGTTAAAAGTGATACCGCCAATGGTTATTGATATGCCACGAAAATTGACTACACGCATACACTGCGCAGGAGCGACCGTCTCGTAGTTGGCATCCATTTGCATGAAAGAGTCAAAAAGTTGTGCTTTTGACTGTACTAACACGGGGGGCGGTGCGCTATCACCAAACAACAATGATAAACCACCTGTACACACTGCCAGAGCGGCACTTTTTACAGCGGCTGAATGATCAACATCTTTGGCTTTTAAAATAATCGGTAGCGATTTGATTCGGTCATACTGAGTTTTTGGGCGTGGTAAATTAACGCGTATGGTCATATCGCCACTGATGTAACTAATGACTTCATCATCATAAGTGGTTTTTGGAAAATCAACATTAACATAATTGGTGCGAATACGATCATTTGCGTCAAACGCTTTAAGCAATGGATGAGCTCCGCCACGAATGCCATTGCGAAAGGCAGCCAAATAAGTATTGGAAGGCATACTCAACAAATGTCTCGCTAATACATCACGCCATTTACAAATATTATCCGCCGTAAAATGCGTCATTAATAACGGCACAAAAACGCATTCCTCAACGCTGGCGAGTTCTTGGAAAACCGCATAATGGCGTAACACCTCGAAATACATCATAGTCAACGGATGGCAATGGTTGTGATTTGCCACCACTTCAGTTTCTGCTGAATAATGTTGCCCTTCTTGTACCGTCGTGACTACTGAAGCATTTTGTTGGCGATAGCTGTTGGAGTTTTGCATAATGGATTGGCGCAGTTTTTCACCAAAAAATTGCGACACATTGCGCGAACTATTTTGTGACGCGCTGGAATTCGCATTGGCATACCCCCCAGCAACGCCGAGCGATGCACCAAAAAAACCCGCTGAACCACTGGCTCCAACACCTGCACTCACTCCACTGGTAGTAGCATCACTACTACCCCGCGTAGCTTCATTGATACCACCACCGAGTTGATCAACAATGTCACGTTCATCGGTAATATTTGCCGCGAGACGTTCTGTTTGAGACAGACTTTGCGCTTCAGCAGCACGCAGGTTATGCGATGAATCGAATACCACAATTTGTTTTTTCTGCCCAGGAGCTAAGGGCAAAGAATATAGCAAATCACCAAGTGAATAACCGTCGGCCTTAAACTCAGATTTATAGTGCAGTATATGACCTGTGGCAACCGTGACAGCCTGATAAACGGTTAGATTGCTGTGGTAGTCGGGTGCATCCTGCCATTTAATCGGATTATTCAAATCAACATCTGCACGTTTTATCTTGCTAAAACCGCCTGTTAAATCGAAGCTACCATCGTTCTTTTTTGTCAGCGTGTAATTGGACACATCAGGGTCAGACGTTCTAACGATTGCCTGATAATTGAACTCGCGGAGCGTACGGTTGGGGGTTGATAAATTGACGCAAGACCCGCCCATATCTTGGGTGTAGTCATTAGAATTAATCAAATCGCTTTGATCAGGAAGACGTGGCACATTTTTCGTTGCCGTACATTCGCAGTCCTCTTTCGGCGGCTCAACAGCTGGATTGACACCTTGAATTAGCAAATACAAAAACTCATCAGAAATCGTTTCTCCGTTTAGCTGATTAACATCAACAGGAATGTCAACTGGGCTGTTTGCTGTCAATGAGACCACAGCCTGTGCCGCCATATATTGACCAAACGGATAAGCCATAGAGAAATTGCCAAAGCCATCGGTGGTGGTGGCTGCAACAATTTTCCATGTAGAGCTATCCAAGTGTTTCGCTTGTATTAACACGGTGACATCTTTGAGTGAGACCGTGCTGTTAATAGCGACTAACTTGCCTCTCAGTTTTTTGTTAGAAATGCCTTTTTTATCCGCATCGCTTAGTATGCTTGGGCGTTGTAGCGGAATCTCGATACGCAGTTTTTGCAAGCTTGGATCTTTTGGCTTATAGGATTTTGACCAAACCACCGCACCATCAAAACTTTTTACCATGATAGCAATAGATCCATGCACTGCACTCGCAATAATAGGTTGACCCGCACTGAATGAAAATTCAATCGCGTTTTCTTTCAGCACGCCTTTATTAGTAGTCCAGTCAACATGGTCGTTGGCAAAACCCACTTCCTGATTGTCAGATAACATCGCATATTCTGCGGAAATATCGTACAAATTCACATCATTTTGGCTAATCTTCACGCCATCGGTGGCTTTTAAGACGAAAACACCCCCTACTTCCAGTGGCTTAATTTCTTTGACATGAAGACTAAATTCAAACAGCTGCGGAAATTCACTGCATATCATCTCAAGTGCTTTTTTGGGTTCGTTAAGATCAATGACTGTTAATTCCTTAAGCAAGCGTTCAGATATTGCGACACTCAGATGACTCAGGCTGTGACTACCTTCTTCGCAAACACTCAGTAAAAATTGCAGCAGATTGATAAGAAACGACTCGTCATGTGACTTAGTCACGCTGGTAAATCCAGCAAAAATTTTATCGTAACCTGCGCGATTAATCAGCTCTACCTGACTGGCAGCAAGACTAGCTTGCTGACTATCACTGTTAGCGGTAGTGCTACGATTGATTAAAGCGGTTTGAGTGTTTTTCAGCAAACAAAATGCTTGAAACGTCTGCGCACCTATGGGGGTATTGCTTTCCGCGTCACTGAATACAACATCGACATTAAACGAGATATTTTCAATGTTGAAATCTTTTTGCAAAAACGCCTGCTGCATATATTTTTTGAAGTTGTTGATACTGGTGGTATCGCTACCCACAATGTCATTGAACGGCAACTCAACTTTATAAGCGGCACTATCCAGCTCATGAGAAGCTATCAGGGTTTGGTAAGATAAAACTTCCCTTAAGATAACGGATCCTGCCAGTTCTGAAACAGAATATTTGAAAACGGGGTAGTTAAATTTAAGCTTTAAAATTGAAAAGATGGCCTCTTTAATAACACCATCGTACTTGAATGTTTTTTGTAAAGTTAGCATTGGTAAACCCTCTGTATCTATGAAAATAACTCATTAAAAAGGCTTTCAGCAGAGTTGGGGGAAATACAAAAGCTTATTACTGGTTCAAATAGCTTTACACTTAACTCTACATCAATATTTTTTATCGATCAAGAAACTTGCAAAACTCAAAAGCAAGCGGAATTAGTAGCTAGAACGGTCAAAAAAGAAAAAATAACCTGTCAATAAGTAATGAGATAAAAACCTCAAAAAAAACAATTATTATCAATAAAATTAACAGGTTACGGGAGACTCTATCACAGGCTCGGCTAACATACAAGGATACACACAGATTACCCTACACGGTTTTTTAATTTGCGTTACTTCAATATTAGTTGTATCGTTGAAATATGGAAAATTATATTGCAACGTCTATTTTTGAATCACTTTCGTCTGGTGTGCGGCTTGATGTGTTCCGTTTGCTCGTTAAAAAAGGCAGGGACGGACTGGTCGCGGGTGAAATCGCGACCGCGCTTAATGTGCCACCGACGAATCTTTCTTTTCACTTAAAAGCACTCACGCAAACAGGTTTGTTAACGGTTGAGCAAGAAGGGCGTTTTCAACGTTATCGGGCTAATCTTCGGCTCATGCTGGATTTAATCGCCTATCTCACCGAAGAGTGCTGTGCTGGGCATCCTGAACAATGCGCAGAATTCCGTGAAGCCTCAGAATGTTGTGATGCGGTATTACCAACACTTTTATCAACGCCAATAAAATCTTAAACCATTTAATTTTTTAAATTATTAACTATTTACATTTCAAAGAGGTGTTTTATGCAGAATAAAGTTTTTAGCGTACTGTTTTTATGTACGGGTAATTCAGCGCGTAGCATTATGGCAGAAGCGATATTAAATCATGTCGGTAAAGGACGTTTTCAAGCTTATAGTGCGGGCAGTATGCCTACAGGTGTTGTCAATCCATTTGCGTTAAAGCAATTAGAAAAAGAAGGCATGGTTTTAGAAAATCCGCGTAGTAAAAGCTGGAATGAATTTGCACAGCCAGATTCACCACACTTAGATTTTGTAATTACAGTATGCGATAACGCGGCGGGTGAAGTGTGTCCCGTCTGGGCAGGACAACCCATTACCGCACATTGGGGGGTATTTGATCCTGCCTCCGTTGAGGATGAACAGAAAAATATTGCGTTTGCTCAAGCCTTTACAATTTTGCACCGCCGCATTTCGTTGTTTGCTTCGTTAAATTTATCCAGCTTAAATGATTTAGCCTTGAAACAAAGTGTGCATGACATTGGCTTGGTTCATTAAGGAGATTTTCAAATGAAAAATATTCAAGTTTTTGACCCTGCGTTATGCTGTAGCACAGGTGTTTGTGGTGTCGATGTTGAACAAAGTTTAGTCAGTTTTTCTGCCGATATAGAGTGGGCAAAGCAACACGGGGCGCAAATTGAACGTTTTAATTTAGCACAACAACCAATGGTGTTTGCTGAAAACTTAACCGTCAGAGATTTCTTAGAACGCTCTGGACAAGACGCATTGCCATTGATTTTGGTGGACGGTGAAATCGCCTTAGCAGGACGTTATCCGAGTCGTGCCGAATTAACCCATTGGGCAACTATCATTGAGGTTAAAGCCGAAGCAGAACCTGTAAAAGGTTGCTGTTCTGGCAAACAATCCTGCTAAACGCCCAAGGTAAATCTGTAATGAACTACTTAATCAAACCACCGCGTTTTTTGTTTTTTACGGGCAAAGGCGGTGTCGGTAAAACGTCAATTGCTTGCGCTACTGCTATTCAACTGGCTGAAACAGGGCAACGGGTGTTATTGGTCAGTACCGACCCCGCTTCAAATGTCGGACAGGTTTTTGGTATTCACATCGGCAATCAAATTACTGCGATTCCTAGTATTCCTCTGTTAGCCGCGTTAGAAATTGATCCGCAAGCGGCGGCGCAAGTGTATCGTAATCGGATTGTTGATCCAGTGCGTGGCGTGTTACCTGACGCGGTGATTAAAAGTATTGAAGAACAATTATCAGGGGCTTGCACCACTGAAATTGCGGCGTTTGATGAATTTACCGCCTTACTAATTGATTCGGCATTAACCGAGGATTACGACCACATTATTTTTGACACCGCACCCACAGGACACACGATTCGTTTATTGTCACTACCTACCGCGTGGAGTGGTTTTTTAGAAGAAGGTAAAGGTGATGCGTCTTGTCTGGGGCCATTAGCGGGATTGGAAAAACAACGTAGTCAATATAAAGCCGCTGTCGATGCCTTAGCTGATCCACAACGCACACGTTTAATTTTAGTGGCTCGCGCACAACTTGCAACCTTACGCGAAGTGGCTCGTACTCACGAAGAACTGGCGGCAATTGGTTTATCGCAACAATATTTAGTCATTAATGGCATTTTACCCAGTATTGAAGCAGACCATGATTCGTTAGCCGCCGCTATTTTCCAGCGTGAACAAGCTGCGCTGAATACCATTCCAGACCCGTTGAAAGCCTTACCTTGCGATTTGGTGATGCTTAAAGCCTTTAATTTGGTTGGACTTGATGCGTTACGCCAATTGCTGAGTGAATCGCCGCCACAAATTCAAGTAGCGATTGATTCACCGATTGAATTAAACGCCCCCGTGTTATCTGAACTGGTGAATGGTATCGCGGCGGACGGTCATGGTTTAGTGATGTTGATGGGTAAAGGCGGCGTAGGAAAAACCACCTTAGCTGCCGCCATTGCCGTAGAACTTGCGCATCGTGGCTTGTCTGTGCATTTAACCACTTCCGATCCTGCCGCACATTTAACTGAAACCCTGAATGGCGTTTTGGAAAATTTGACTGTTAGCCGTATTGATCCACAGCTTGAAACAGAACGTTATCGTCAACACGTTTTAGATACCAAAGGCGCGAAACTCGATGCTCAAGGTCGCGCATTGCTGGAAGAAGATTTACGTTCACCTTGCACCGAAGAAATTGCTGTGTTTCAAGCCTTCTCGCGTATTATTCGTGAAGCGGGAAAAAAGTTTGTCGTGATGGACACCGCACCGACAGGTCACACCTTGCTGTTGCTTGATGCGACAGGTGCGTATCACCGCGAAGTGAGCCGACAAATGCTTGATTCAAACTTACATTACCTGACACCGATGATGCAGTTGCAAGATGAAAAACAAACGAAAGTGTTGTTAGTCACCTTAGCAGAAACGACACCTGTGTTGGAAGCTGCCAATCTGCAAGCCGATTTGCAACGGGCTGGGATTGAACCGTGGGCATGGATTATTAACAACAGTCTTGCAGCAACAGTGACTCACTCTGCTTTGCTACATCAACGAGCCATTAATGAATTGCATGAAATCAATGCGGTTGCCCACCAACACGCCAAACGCTATGCTATCGTACCGCTACTGAAAGAAGAGCCGATAGGCGTAACACGGTTGCTGGAATTGGCTGGCAGTTATGCTCAAAAGTAAAAAATGATTTAATTCACTACAAAGTTAAAAAGTTTTTAGCTTAACTTCCCAGTTAAACAATGAGAATTTAATTATTTACGATAGAATATCGCATTCGTGTGAATAAACACTAGGAAAGTGCTTTCATAACTCATAGTAAAATCATCCTACGGGATAAAAATCAATAACTTAAGTACAACTTGGAGTAATGTATGTCGTGGAATGAACCTGGCGGCGATGATAAAGACCCGTGGAGTGGTCGAGGCGATGATAAAAAACCGCCTGATTTAGATGAGGTAATTCGCTCCTTGCAAGAAAAATTAGCTAAGCTTTTCGGTGGCGGTAGTAACAGTGACGGAGGTGATGATAATTCATCAGGCAATTTTTCTTCAGATAATTCAATGAAAGGATTGGGAATTCTTGCGGGTGTCGGCGTGGTACTCTGGTGTGCAACGGGTATTTATGTCGTTGATGAAGGTAATAACGGTGTTGAAACACGCTTTGGTAAATTTACAGTGATTACCCAATCGGGTTTACATTGGCATTTACCTGCACCTTTTGAACGGGTTGATATTGTTAATGTCAAACAGCAACGTTCTATCGAAGTGGGTTATCGTAGTGTTGCTGGTACTGAACAAGCGGCTAGCTCTATTCCTAAAGAAGCGTTAATGCTGACTGAAGATGAAAATATTGTTGATGTCAGTCTAAACGTTCGTTATCAAATTGATAATGCCCAAGAATTTCTCTTTAATGTTGCTAATCCAATCGCCACTTTGAAACAAGTCACTGAAAGTGCGCAACGCGGTGTTGTTGGCAAGCACACTATGGATTATGTGCTGACCGAAGGTCGTAGTATCATCGAAGAAGATGTTAAGACTGAAATTCAGAAAATCATGAAGCCGTACCATTCGGGTATTTTGGTCACTGGGGTTAATCTTCAAGATGCTCAGCCACCCGAAAAAGTACAAAATGCTTTTGTCGATGCCATTAAAGCGCGTGAAGACAAAGAACGCTTAATTAATGAGGCGCAAGCTTACGCTAATGATGTTGTTCCTAAAGCACGCGGCGCGGCAGCGAGAAAAATACAAGAAGCGGAAGGTTATAAAGAACAGGTCATCGCCCAAGCTGAAGGTGAAGTCAGTCGTTTTTCGCAATTGCTCACAGAATACAAAAAAGCTCCCGATGTTACTCGTAAACGGCTTTACATCGAAGCGATGGAATCAGTACTTTCTGAAACCAACACGGTAATGGTTAATGTCAAAGACGGTGCTAACAATATGCTTTATTTGCCGCTAGATAAAATCATGCAACAACAGCCATCTATTCAACCGCCTATTAGCACTAATAGTCCGCAAAGCGTGCCAGAACCACTATTACCTAAACCGTCAGCGGTAGAGAAATCCGCGTCGTTTGATCGTAGTACAGCGCGTGGACGTGATTCCAGAGGACGTAGTGATGCTGAATAAATTAATATTGTTAGCTCTTGGTGTATTTTGCTTAATAGGTCTAATGTCTGTGTTTACCGTTTCTCAAACGGAAAAAGCGATTAAGTTTCAGTTTGGCGAAATTGTTAATTCTGACTATCAAGCAGGTTTACATTTTAAATTCCCCGTTATCAATAATGTTAAAAAGTTTGATGCTCGCATTCAAACGCTGGCAGAAAAACCAGAGCAGTTTTTGACGGCTGAAAAGAAAAACGTCATGGTTGATTTATTTGTCAAGTGGCGTATCGACAATGTCGGTGTCTTTTATACGGCGGTGGGCGGTGATATTAATCAAGCGAATTTACGCTTGAATCAAACCATTAAAAGTGCGATTCGTAGTGAGTTTAGCAAACGCAACATTAAACAACTGGTGTCAACTGACCGTAGTGCTATTCGTGACGTACTTATGGAAAACTCTAAGGAGAAAGCACCTGAGTTAGGCATCGAAATTATTGATGTGCAGGTCATGCGTATTGATTTGCCTGAAGGGGTTAGTGAATCGGTGTTTAAAAGAATGGAAGCAGAGCGCGAAAGTGCGGCGCGTAAATTCCGTTCTGAGGGTTCAGAAGCCGCAGAAAAGAAACGTGCTGAAGCAGACAAAGACCGCGTGGTTTTATTGGCGAATGCGTTTAGTGAAGCTGAAACTTTGAAAGGTGAAGGTGATGCTAAATCAGCCGATATTTATAGCACTGCTTATGGCGCAGATACTGAATTTTTTACCTTTTATCGCAGTTTAAATGCCTATAAAAAGACTTTTTCTAAATCCAGCGTGATGGTCGTTGACCCTAACTCTGATTTCTTTCAGTATTTTAATAAACAAAAGTAGCTTAGGTTAGCGTTAGCGCAACCCAAACTACATCTAATACATAAAAACGCTCCGCCTAGGTGGGGCGTTTTGTTTGAGTGGACATTACAAAATATGCAAGCAAAAGACTCTTGGCTATTACCCGATGGAATTGAAGAAACTTTACCCGAAGAAGCCAAACATCTGGAAAACTTACGCACCCAACTTTTAGAGCTATTTACCTGCTGGGGTTATGAGCTGGTTATTCCGCCCTTTATTGATTTTCTGCATTCCTTGCTGATAGGTTCTGGTCACGATTTAGACTTACAAACCTTCAAATTCACCGATCAAATCAGCGGTCAAATGCTGGGTATTCGCGCCGATATGACTCCACAAGTGGCGCGTATCGATGCTCACCATTTAAAACACGATTGGCCAACACGCTTGTGTTATGTCGGTACGATTTTGCACACACGCGGCGACCCCTTAGAAAAAACCCGTAGCCCCATGCAAATCGGCGCGGAACTTTATGGTCATGCGGGTAAAGAAAGCGATATTGAAGTTATTCGCCTGATGCTAGAAACACTGGCAATCACAGGCTTGCTCAATGTGCATTTAGATTTAGGTCATGTCGGACTTTACCGCGCCTTAGCCAAACAAGCTCAGCTCAGTTGTGCGCAAGAAAGTGAATTATTTGCCGTGTTGCAACGCAAAGCGAGACCAGAATTAGCTGAACTCATGAATAGCTATGACATAGCTGATGAACTCAAAACACTGTTTTTAAAACTGCCAGAACTAAATGGCGGACGTGAAATTCTTAACAAAGCTCAGATAATATTTGCTCATGCTAATGAAGACGTTCAACAAGCTCTAGCAGATTTGACTGCCATTGCTGATGTGTTAGCGATACGGTTTCCGTCTTTACCCATTAGTTTTGATTTAGCCGAATTGCGCGGTTATCACTATCATACAGGTATCATATTTGCTGCCTTTATACCCACTATTGGTAGAGAAATCGCCAGAGGTGGTCGCTATGATAATATCGGTAGCGTGTTTGGTCGCGCTCGTCCTGCTACTGGGTTTAGTGCCGATTTAAAGCTACTCGCCTCACTCAGTAAAAAAACCTGTGTTAAGCCCGCACGTCAATTGATATTTTCGCCATGTACAGATGATGCCGCGTTGACTGAAAAAATCAGAGCCTTACGCGCTGACAACCAAGCCGTTGTCCAACAACTACCCAATCAAATAGGCTCAGCTGAAGACTTAGGTTGCACCGCTGTTTTAGAATTCGTTAATCAACAATGGGTCGTTAGACCCTTATAAAGCTGGAATAATTATGGGAAAAAATGTCGTAATCATTGGCACTCAATGGGGTGACGAAGGTAAAGGTAAATTAGTCGATTTACTGACGGAACAAGCACACGCGGTTATTCGTTTTCAAGGAGGACACAACGCAGGGCATACACTGGTTATCGACGGCAAAAAAACCGTTCTGCACCTTATTCCATCAGGCATTCTGCATGAGGGTGTACAGTGCATGATAGGCAACGGCGTAGTGTTATCACTGAACGCCTTATTTGAAGAAATTGCCGTGTTAGAAGCCGCTGGCGTTGTCATTAAAAACCGTTTATTAATCAGCGAAGCCTGTACCCTGATTTTACCTGTTCATATTGCCATCGACCAAGCCCGCGAAAAAGCACGCGGCGGTAAAGCTATCGGTACAACAGGACGCGGCATAGGGCCTGCCTACGAAGACAAAGCAGGACGCAGAGGCTTACGCGCTGGAGACTTACTCAATAGTGAAACCTTTGCTGAAAAACTTAAAGAGCTATTGGATTATCACAACTTCATGCTGGTGAATTACTACCACACAGAAGCCGTTGATTATGAGAAAACCCTAGCTGAAGCCCTGAGTCTAGGTGAACAACTTAAACCCATGCTCACTGATGTCAGTGAAAACATCTATCGCCGCCAAGCGGCAGGTGAAAACCTGTTATTAGAAGGAGCGCAAGGTGCATTATTAGACCTAGATCACGGCACATTTCCTTATGTGACTTCCTCTAGCACTACCGCAGGTGGCGCGGCAACAGGTAGCGGTATTGGTCCATTGGATTTAGATTATGTACTGGGTATTACTAAAGCGTATTCAACCCGTGTTGGCAATGGTCCTTTTCCCTCTGAATTGTTTGATGAAGACGGCGATCATCTTGGCACAAAAGGTCATGAATTTGGTGCGACTACAGGACGCAAACGCCGCTGTGGTTGGTTTGATGCGGTCGCTATGCGTAAATCGGCAAAGCTCAACAGCTTAAGCGGTATTTGCTTAACCAAGTTGGATGTATTAGACGGCTTAGAAAAAATTGGTATTTGTACTGCTTATAATTTAAACGGTGTTATCACTGAAACCGCACCACTGGGTGCAGATCAATATGAACAATGCCAACCTGTGATTGAATACATGACAGGTTGGGCAGACGGCACAACCGAAAGCGTGACTGATTTTAACGCGCTACCCAACACCGCCAAAGCTTACATTCAACGCTTGGAAGAATTGGTAGGGGTTAAAATTACTATTGTGTCTACGGGTTCAGATAGAAAGGAAACCATCATTTTAGAGCATCCGTTTGGTTAGATACTATTTTACGTTGTTCTGCTAGAGACTAACATACACTGAAATTGGTGTGTAGTTGTCTAATAAAAAGTTAAGTATTGCCCCCAAGCCGCATTAAGCAAGGTTTGTGATGTGAGTTGAGAGTGTGCGTCGCCAGCCGAGGAGTTAGCCATAGTGGGTTGCAACACCATAAAATCGTTAATCTCAGCAAAGGACAGCGGGTGAGGGGGATTTTCAATACTTAACGGTTACATAGTCTTTGAAATTGAAGGCTTTCACCGCCTCTACTGATTTAACTATCAAGTAACACAATAGAAAACACACAGAGGTCAAATTAAGACTGTTCAAAAGAGTGCTGAATTAAATACCTTTATTCATAAGGCATCGAGTCGTTGCGCCAGTTTTTCATAAAAATAGCGGGTATTTTTATTCAGATCATAATCAGATAAAATGGTCGCTCTGCCAGCTTTACCTAATTGTTGTCGTAATTCTTGATTTTCAGCCAACAATTTAATGGCTTGCGTTAAACCTTCGCTATCAGAGGCGGGGACTAATATGCCGTTTTCTCCATCCTGAATTAATTCGGGAATACCTGTAATTCTTGAGGTGATACAGGGGATTGCCATTGCCATCGCTTCCATTAATACCACAGGAATGCCTTCGGCAAAACTAGGTAAAACAAACATATCCGCTTGATTGTAATAAGGCAAAATATTATCCTGATCCACTGCACCCGTAAACGTAACCTGTGAGCTAATGCCCAGAGATTCGGCATAGTTTATTAAAGTTTGCTGGTCTGGGCCCGTGCCTACCAGTGTTAAATGCACCAATACGCCTTGCTGTTTTAATTGAGCAACAGAGTCCAATATAATCGATTGTCCTTTGGCAAGAATCAAGCGACCAATACAAAGTATCTGACAGGTTTCGTTTGCCTGACTTTTAACAGTGGGAATAAAGCGTTGGGGATCAACCCCTAAACGGCAGACATCAAATCCTGCCCACGCTTTAAGAGGAGCCCATTTCATGATCTGACTGCGGGTATAATGACTGATACAGAAAAGAAAATCAGCGGCGATTATCTTTTCAGGCAGGTTATAGCCACTGATATTATAAAACTCGTCTGATCCATGCACAGTAATGGAAAAGCCATAACCAAACACGGTTTTTACCAACAGTCCGACAGAAGCGGCGGGCGTAGCAAAATGGACATGAATGTGTTTGACATTCTGTGCCTGCATCCAGTTACCCACCAACAAGGCTTCTGCCAGATAAAAGAAATGATACAACACCATTTTGATGTTCCAGCCACCCAGTAAAATCGCCTGTTTAATACCGCGTAACAGACCGACAGGATTTAATAACAGGATTTTCATTAACACCAAAACCGCTTTCGCAATGCCTTGTTGTTTGATGTAAAAAGCTTGTTGCGCTTCCTGTCTTTCTATATCGGTCAGTTTATCAAATGGTCGGTCTGGCAAATTGATGGAGGCGACTAAAATCTCAACGCCAAACTGGCGTAGTTGTACTACTTCACGCAAAATAAAGGTATGCGAATACGCTGGATATTGACTAACTAAATAAGCTATGCGGTGTTGTGTCATGATTTTATTTCCAGTAATTCACGATAAAAAGAAACGGCACTGGCGATTTTTGCATCCCAGCTATAATAAAATTCAACGCGACGGCGACCTTCCAATCCTCTGTTACGCCAAAGTTCAGGCTGTAAGCGCACATCTTCAAATGCCTTAATCAATCCTTGTACCACATCGGCTTTACCTGTTGCAGGTAATTTAATGCCAACGCCCTCATCAACGATTTCCGCAGGGCCGCCAAAATCAATGGCAATAACGGGTCGTGCTACTGCCATTGCTTCTAATAGCACCGCGCCGCCTGATTCGCGTACTGAAGGCAAACAAAAAACATGGGCTTTTTTTACGATGCTGGAAACTTCGGTAAGCGGTAAATTACCTGTAAATTCAACCTGCTCGGTTAAACCCAAATTTAAGCGGTCTGCTTCCAGATTTTCCCGTTCAGAACCCTCGCCAACAATGGTCAGCTTGAACGGAAAATTTAAGGTTTTAACCGCTTCCAGCAACATTGCCACACCTTTGAATGGTAATAAACGCCCGACAAAAACAATTTGCAAAGGATTATTATCTGACGGTGCGTCTGGCCAAGGTGTGCTTTGAAATAATTCTAAATCTACGCCGTTTTCCAGCAATGAACGGCACTTGTTTCGATAACGCTCAGGAATACCTAGCAAGGTTGAACGGGTAGCACTCAGAATCATGCTGGCTTTATGGGTTGAACCAACAAAAAAATCAATAACCCGACCCAAATTGCGCACAGGATAAAGCCATTTGGATTCCGCCTGCATGATTTCGGGAAAGTTTTTGGGTGAAGCTAATGCGCCATTCCAAGGGCCTAAAATGCTTGGAATACCTAATTTGGTTAAACGGGTGGCCGCCATCGGTGACACAGGCGTAACCGCGTGGACTATATCCCATGTTTCACCCTGTTTTAATAATTGCCGACATTGCCGCGTGGCAACCCAGTCATAAACAAAAAAATCCAGAGAGGCAATAAGAAACAACGGGTGTTCACTGCGGCGAAAAAAACGCGATGCCAAGCGATACAGTGGGCCTGCAAACCATTCGGTATCAATAAAAATAACCGTTGAGTCGTCTATAGGAACACCAGATGCTTCCAGTGCTGGCTGATTACGCACATGGGTGATTAACGTCACCTGACATTGTTTGCTTAACCGTTGATACCATTCCCAGCCGATTTGAGAGACTGACCCCATCCCTGCACCACATTGATAAGAGGAAAGTAACACGCGAATTTTATCCGTTTTGATCATGGCTTCATGTTAAGTGTTGTCGGAAGTTTCGAAAAATTTCTGTTAGATTTAAGCATTTAATTAAATTTTGATAACGTGTCTAACGTTTAAAGTTATCCATCTTAAAAAAATAATAACAACCTTTCTTATATTCTAAACTATTTTCTATGTTGAAAATTAGCTAAAACTTAAAAACTTTTCTTGCTAAACCCCATTCACCAAGAAACCAGTTAGTTTTGATAGCCTTTGGTGCTAGTTTGAATTAAACAGCTAAAACAGTAAGCTAATTTTTTAATGGAGTCCAATAGCTTTAAGCTGATTTGTAAAAAGCTAAAGCTTTTTGACTCCCATTCCCTTCTAATAGCTGTAAACAATAAAATGCTTTAATCACAACACATTGTTTTTATTGTGCTAACTAGCACCAAAGGTTAACACTGCCGTTTGGAGAATGACATGACAATTGAAATACTGAGTGCTGTTTTAGCATGTTGTAGTTTAAATTCTCTGTAGCTGGCTTACATCATGGTTATAGACATACACCCAAGCTATAACATAATTACCGTCTGTCAGTGTAATAAGTAGCGGTTTGCGAATGTACTCATGAGGCTCAGGAAAATACTCAGTGCATTCTTCGTATTCATCCAATAACGGTAGTAAGGTATCGCTATCAAGGATTTTATACAGATCACCGACTACTTTATCGTTGGGATTAGTCGATTCGATAACACAAGGATAGGCATCAACTTCATATAATACCGCTTGTATGCAAGCGTCATCGACATACTCGCTGTAATTAGCAAGCATACGCGACATAGCCGTTTCTGAGGCTTTGCGTAATGTGCCGTAGACAAATATAAACTCACCGTTCACGCTTAACGCCAGTTACCTTGTTCACTGAATAATACCTTATTACCTTTTTTGACAACTTCCAACATACCTTCTTCCGAAACCGTATAGGTCACATCGCCGTTTTTGAATTTATAGCCAAGGAAACGACAGGGAGTGACACCATCGGCACAGAGCGTATGCCAAGTAGAGCCTTTCAGAATTATAGATTTTCCTGATTTTTTGTTGATCCCTGTGTAAGACACATCATCACAAGATACTTCGCCTTCTGCACAATTAGATTGTATGGTAACGTTATAACTGGGCGTTTCAAGCTCTTCAGCGAGTACAGAAACACTGGTAATGAGTAATAATAAAGCGAATAGTTTTTTCATTGGTCAATGCGGTTGTATGGTGAATAAGGAATTAAAATTGGTAGACAAAGATACCAGATTGCCGTATTAAATAAAGCATTAGGCAAATAATCAGTCAATCATTTTTTGAGTCGGTAATCATGAAACATTCAATTGGAATCGTACTGGTCGCCGCTTTTATACTTGTTGGAGCAAGAAATACAATGGCGACCGAAGAAGCAAAATATACTGTGGTAAAAAAAGACGATAGCTTCGAGATACGCGACTATCCACCTCATGTTGTCGCTGAAATTATTGTCGAAGGTGAACTTGAAAATGCGGGAAGCAAAGCATTCAATAGTCTTTTTCGCTATATTTCTGGCGATAACCATACACGCAATAAAGTGGCAATGACTTCCCCAGTTTCCCAACAACCAGTGAGTCAAAAAATTAATATGACCGCTCCCGTTGGGCAGCAGCGCATAGATGATAAATGGGCAGTAAGTTTTATGATGCCTGATCGGTACACGCTGGAAACGCTTCCAGTGCCAGACAATTCTAACGTTACCTTGCGTCAAGTTCCCGCTCGCCGAATTGCCTCAGTGCGTTATTCAGGTTTTTGGAGTGAGAAAAGTTACCTTGAAAACAAATCGCAACTTGAAACGTGGATTAACAAAAATAAGCTGACTATTGTAGGTGATGCAGTATGGGCTAGATATGACGCGCCGTTTACACCGTGGTTCTTACGACGAAATGAGATTTTGATTCCAGTGGCTAAAAGTACCGACTAAAATCTCAATAACGCTTAACGATTTTTTCGGCAGTCGTTTTAATTGATGTTTAATCCCTAACGCGTTACACGATTTCTGTGCAGTAGTAGGCTAACACACCGTATAATGCACCGTTATTTTACTGACTTGTTTAGGTGTGGTTTATGCAAATTATTCAGGAAGCACTAACGTTTGATGACGTGTTGTTAGTGCCAGCGCATTCGACCGTGCTACCGCGCGATGTAGATATGACAACGCAATTGACGCGGACTATTTCGCTCAATATTCCGTTAGTGGCGGCGGCTATGGATACAGTGACCGAAGCACGGTTAGCCATTGCAATGGCGCAAGAAGGTGGTATTGGTATTATTCATAAGAATATGACCATCGAGCAGCAAGCGCGTGAAGTCCGCCATGTTAAGAAACATGAGAGTGGCGTGATTAAAGACCCCATTACCGTTTCGCCCGATGCCACTGTGCGTGATGTCATTCAATTAACCCGCGCTAAAAATATTTCAGGCGTACCTGTAGTCAATGGTGATGAGCTAGTCGGCATTGTTACCAGTCGTGATTTACGTTTTGAAACCCGTCTCGATGAGCCAGTTTCTAAAGTGATGACACCTAAAGAACGGCTAGTCACCATTAATGAAAATGCAGATCGTAAAGAGGCGATTGCCTTACTGCATAAATATCGTATTGAAAAAGTGCTAGTCGTTGATGATGCTTTTAATTTACGCGGCATGATTACCGTTAAAGACATTCAAAAAGCCAAAGATTACCCATTAGCGTGTAAAGATGAACAAGAACGTTTGCGCGTTGGTGCAGCAGTCGGTACAGGGCAGGGGACTGAAGAACGAGTTGCCGCTTTAGTTGCGGCGGGGGTCGATGTGATTATTGTCGATACTGCACACGGGCATTCGCAAGGCGTATTGGATAGAGTGCGTTGGGTCAAACAAAATTATCCGCAAGTTCAAGTCATCGGCGGTAATATCGCCACCGCAGCAGCGGCATTGGCATTGGTTGAAGCGGGCGCAGACGGTGTGAAAGTCGGCATAGGACCTGGTTCTATCTGCACCACGCGCATAGTTGCAGGCGTGGGTGTGCCACAAATTACCGCAGTCAGTAATGTTGCGGACGCACTGAAAGGCACGGGCGTTCCACTCATTGCTGATGGAGGCATTCGTTATTCGGGTGATGTGGCTAAAGCCTTGGCGGCGGGTGCATATTCGGTGATGTTAGGCGGTTTGTTTGCAGGCACCGAAGAAGCCCCTGGTGAAGTGGAATTATTTCAGGGACGTTCGTATAAATCCTATCGCGGTATGGGTTCACTCGGTGCGATGTCGCAACAACAAGGTTCAAGTGATCGCTATTTTCAAGAAACCGATGTGGCAGAAAAATTAGTCCCCGAAGGCATTGAAGGACGTGTTCCCTATAAAGGCAGTTTACTGGCAGTTGTTCACCAATTATTAGGCGGTATTCGTGCCAGTATGGGTTATACAGGTTGTGAAACCATTGCAATCTGGCATGAAAAAGCCCAATTTGTGCGAGTGACTAGCGCGGGTATGCGTGAAAGTCATGTTCATGATGTGACCATTACTAAAGAAGCCCCTAACTACCGTTCAGATTGATGCTGTTGTAGAGACGCGATGTGCGCGTCTCTACGATATATGAGTTTTATAGATCGGGTTAGGCTTGTCATAACCCGACATAACCCACGAATCTACGAGACTTAAACAGAGAAAA
This sequence comes from Methylococcales bacterium, assembly GCA_026398895.1. Lineage (GTDB taxonomy): Bacteria > Pseudomonadota > Gammaproteobacteria > Methylococcales > Methylomonadaceae > UBA4132. The sequence continues at coordinate 68,427 of JAPLRZ010000048.1, read as the reverse complement.
AATCATGCAAACTACTGGCATTGAAAACAATCTGAATCTATCCGTTTTACCTATAAATGCACAACAAGAACTCATTGATTTTTATGAATTCCTTGTCAATAAATATACCGATAAACAAAATACAGTGCCGTTGGTAAAACCGATGGAAAATAAGAATATTCACGCCCTAAAAGGCGTTTTCATTCAATATGCAAATCCTGCTAAAACTGTACTAGAAAAATCTGCTTGGCAAAAACATTTGCTAAACAAATACTCCCATGATTAGAGTCGATGCGAATTATATCTTGAGGTATTTGCTGAATGACAATCCAGAAATGGCAAATATCGCTGAACAACTGTTTTTAAATGAACAGGTTTTTATCGCCAATGAAATTTTAGCCGAAGTGGTTTATGTTTTATTGGGGGTTTATGAAATTGCAAAAATAGATATTGCGGATAAATTAATCGATTTAATCTATGCTGAAACTATTTTAACAGACAATAAAGCGATAATTATTGAAGCATTGACGATTTTTAAACATCAAACTTTAGATTTTGTCGATTGTTTACTATGCAGCTATTCGCAAATAGATGAAATAAAATCTTTTGATAAAAAATTAAATCGTTATATTCAAAATAAAAAAAATAAAGCCCCGTTATGAAAATTGAACTCAAAGTTTTGTAGGTCGGTTTAGGCTTGCTGTAACACGACTAAAATGAAACACCACGCAAAAAAAGGAAAACAATGAAACAGCACAGCACAATAATAGTGTTAGTCAACTTTCAGAAAACGACAAGCAAAAAATAATACTTTTTGAATCTTTAGATTTTAAAGCATTAACCGATAATCCAGACTTCAAAGAAGACAGTGTTAGAGAAGTTATTATTTTGCCAATTTTGTACGCACTGGGTTATACGCAAACCCATATTGTGCGCAGTAAAGCATTACAACATCCGTTTTTAAAAATTGGTAGTAAAAAACGTCCTGTTACTTTAATTCCAGATTATCTACTGAAAGTTGAAGACAGTTATGCGTGGGTATTGGATGCAAAAGCACCTAAAGAGAATATTAAAGTAGGCGGTAATATTGAGCAGGTTTATTCTTACAGTATTCATCCTGAAATTCGCACTAAGTTTTTTGCTTTATGTAATGGATTGGCATTTTCATTATTTCGACAAGACGCGCAAGAACCAATTTTATATTTTGAATTAGCCGATATTGCCGATTATTGGGAAACATTAGCGGGTTATTTGTCGCCTGATTCATTTCAAAGCGGTAAAACTTTTACTTATACCAGCGTAAAAAAAGTTGCACAAACGGCTAAGTTTGATTATTTAAATCGTCCGTTATTAGAAGAAATCGCTGGCAAAAAACAATCAGCAAAACGTCATTTTGGTGTGCATGGTTACTTTACTAAACAAACGTGGAATGTCGTACAAGACTATATTCAAAACTTTTCTCAAAAAGGTGATTTAGTTTTAGACCCGTTTGGTGGTAGTGGTGTAACGGCGATTGAAGCAATGATGATTGACCGCCGTGCAATTCATTTGGATCTAAATCCTATGTCAGTTTTTTTAGTCGATAATTTAACTAGCCCCATTAAAATCACCAATTTACAAACCAGCTTTGAACGGGTGAAAAATACTTATATAGCGAATGAACCTAAAACCGATAAACAAATAGACAGCGCGTTAAAAAAATATCACTATCCCAAAGATTGGGTTTTGCCTAAAGGATCAGATGTTGAAGTGGTGCAAGATTTGTTTAGCAATAAGCAATTGGCACAACTTGGTTTTCTAAAGTATTTAATACTGCAAGAGCCTGTTGAAAATATAAAAAAGTCTTTATTGCTTATGTTTTCTGGATTATTGACTAAAGCAAACAAAACCTACCACACATCAGAAATTGCTACAAAAGATGGACAAGGTGATGCCAGTGCATTTCGATATTACCGATATAGAATTGCGCCCAACCCAAAAGATATTGATTTGATGAAATATTTCGAGTTGCGCTGTCAGAAAATTATTAATGCCAAGCGCGAAATAGAATATAAAATTAATCAAGAAACGCTTGAAAATCTACAAGTTATTCAAGGTACGGCGACTAATTTAGCCTTTTTGAAAAGAGAAAGCGTTGATTATATTTATACAGATCCTCCCTATGGCAAGAAAATCCCATATTTAGATTTATCGGTGATGTGGAATGCGTGGCTAGATTTAAAAGTTACTGAACAGGATTATGCCTTGGAAGCTATTGAAGGCGGTGAACATGGAAAAAGTAAAGCTGAATATAATGATTTGATGGCGCAAAGTATTTCAGAAATGTATCGCGTATTAAAATTTGACCGCTGGATGTCCTTTGTTTTTGCACACAAAGACCCTGAATTTTGGCATTTAATCATTGAAACCGCAGAACGTTGTGGCTTTGAATATGCGGGTGCAGTCGCGCAAAAAAATGGGCAAACCAGTTTTAAAAAACGCCAAAATCCATTCACGGTTTTATCTGGTCAATTGATTATTAACTTTAAAAAAGTTCGTAAGCCTAAATATATTATGAAAGCCAGTTTAGGGTTGGATATAAGCGAAATAGTGATGCAAACTATTGAAGGTATTATAGCCAAAAATCACGGTGCGACATTAGAGCAAATCAATGATGAGTTAATTATAAAAGGTTTGGAATTAGGTTTTTTAGATTTAATGAAAAAGGAATACACCGATTTAACACCGATTTTATTAGATACCTTTGCTTATGATGATAAAACAGAATTATTTAGCATTAAAGAAAATAAGAAATTTAAAACCCATGTCGATTTAAATTTACGCGTTCGTTATTATCTTATTTCTTATCTACGCAGAATGGAACGTGAAAAGAAAGCCGCGCATTTTGATGAAATTGTGTTACATATTTTACCACTGCTTAAAAACGGCATAACACCTGAACGGCAAACCGTTTTAAATGTGTTGGAAGATATTGCTGACCGTGTCGGTGAAGATAGCTGGAAACTCAGAGAAAAAGGGCAAGCCAGCCTAGATGGTTTTATGATTTGAATTTAAAAGCAGCAAGTAGCCCAGATAAAGCCATAGCAGAATCTGGGCTACTTTCGGAATTATGCTATCCTACATTCCATAAACTTCATATAGACTACTCACTTACGATTAGAGGGTATCTATAGCAAATTTAAGCCGCAAAATTCGCGCTGGCAAAATCCCAGTTAGCTAATACCCAAAACGCTTCCAAATATTTTGGACGCAGAATTGGCATAATCGGTGTGCAAGCAAAAAGATGTTTGCTCAACCCTACCCGACTAAAATACTTGCTGATAAAAAAACAGGCAACGACACCCGCGCCTTGGAGCATGAGATTGATGTATTGGTTTATCAATTGTACGAACTAACCGAAGACGAACACAAATAGTGGAAGGTGTGAAATGATTGCATTAAGACAACTCAAACGTGTGCCAAAAAATCATAAAATTGTGATTGAAGTACCTGAAAATATAGATGAAAACCAAATAATGGAAGTGATTTTGTTATTCAAAGAACCGCCGAAAAATTCGAGACTCGATAAACTTACGCAATTAAAAGCGAGCCAACATGACGGACTTTTTTTAGCGGATTTACAAGCGGTTAGCGATGATTTTACTGACGTTGATTATGAGGACTGGTAATGCGTTGGGAAATTTATTTGGTGAATCTTGACCCAACGATTGGTTCTGAACAAGGTAAAACACGCCCTGTTTTGGTAATTAGCGACGATGACATTAATGCTATTTTGCCTGTGATAAACATTTTGCCGCTTACGTCACTCAAACAAGGACGCAAAATTTACCCGAACGAAGTGTTATTGAAAAAAGAACAATCGGGACTAGATAAAGATTCGCTGGTGCTGTGTTACCAAATCCGAACTGTTGATAAAAAGCGGTTGATTAAAAAATTGGGTGAAGTGAAAAACGACGACACGAGAACTGAAATTATTGATGCGTTGAGTTTCCAGTTGGGATTGTAAAAAGCAAATAGCCCAGATAAAGCTATAGCAGAATCTGGGCTACTTTCGGAATTATACTATCCTATATTCCATAAAATTTATATGGACTACTCACTTACAGAGGGTATCTATAGCAAACTTAAGCCGCAAAATTCGCGCTGGCAAAATCCCAATTGACTAATACCCAAAACGCTTCCAAATATTTTGGACGCAAATTGCGAAAATCAATGTAATAAGCATGTTCCCACACATCACACGTCAATAAAGGTGTTTGACCTGCGAGGTTAATGGGCAACCTGCGTTGCTGGTACTGACTAATGCTAAACTGCCATCGGCATTTTTAACCAGCCATGCCCAACCTGAACCAAAAGTGGTCACTGCGCATTTAGTAAATTCTTCTTTAAATTTGTCAAAAGAACCAAACGTTACATCAATTGCTTCGCCTAATGCGCCAGAGGGTTTGGGGTATCTAGTGGGTTTGTTGGTAGACCTAGAACTAAAATAATGCAGCATTTTATTAGAGGTAAAAATATAGGATTAATTATAAATCGTCAATTTGTAGGCGATAGTTTTTCCCATGTTTTAGTGACTTCAAAAATAAATTGTCACGGAACTTTATATCTAGGAAATAAAGGTCATAACGAAAAACAATACGGGCAAATATGAATTAATCCCAGCCAGTATTTTGATAATGTGCCATTAGTTGCGTGGGAGTTTTATGTCGGTGGTTATCAACCCGTACAAAAATGGCTAAAAGACCGACAAGGACGAGTATTAAGTTTTGATGATATTTTGCATTATCAGAAAATGATTAAAGCCCTGACCAAAACCGCCAGAATTATGCAAGAAATTGACATGATAATGGTGTAAAAATATTAATATGCAGGAGTAAAAACCTAGGTTTGTATTCCAAGTATTTACTTTATAGGATTATCAAAAAAATGGTAGTGGGTTAAATCTGTGCTTTTCCTACATTTGGATTCTTCCGACTATAGTTTGGAGTCCAAGGCATGACTTGGGCTTTTTAAAAAACGTCCAAAACGTGTTTTGGACTCCGTGTAACAGATTTAACCCACTACCAAAAAAAAGAAAGCTGGCTTATTTTTGTGTCACTGTTGCAATGCTTGAAAAGGAGTTTGACATATAAAATTATATGGAACTAATTACTTTTTTTAGCGTATGTTTCTGTCCATTTGTACCCCAACTTCCTTAATATTCAATAACTGTTCGATGCTAACAATTTTATAGCCCTGTTGTTGTGCATAGTTAAGCGTTTGTTCTAATACTTGAATGCTCTTATGCGAGGTGTCATGTAGCAAAATAATTGCCCCTGATTTCATTTGTGATTGTACGCGCTGAGTGATGACTTCTACCGTGTCCTTGGTGGTATCCAGCGAACGAATATTCCAGCCAATAATGCGATAATCCAATAACTTTGCGGCTTTGGCAAGATTAGGCGTAGTGACTCCGTAAGGCGGGCGAAATAATTTCACACGCTTGCCGATGACCTTAAAAATCAGTTCTTCGGTTTGCGTCAGCTCTTCTTTAAAGCCTTGCACATTTTTAAAGTCGATAAAAAAAGAATGGCTGTAACTGTGGTTGCCGATGCTGTGTCCTTCGACAATTATTTGTTTCAACAAGTTTTCATTACCGTGAATATGTTTGCCGATGACAAAAAAACTAGCCGTTGCGTTGTATTTGGCTAAGAGTGCCAGCACTTGTGGCGTGTATTCTGAGTGAGGGTCATCATCAAATGACAGGGCAATGATTTTTTCTGTGGTATCAGCAGAACAAGTTGCAGGCGCGAAAAAATTGGCTTGAATCACTGACGAGCCGTAAATAAGGCACGCCGAATAAATGACGCTGGGCAATACTAGCCACCATAAGGTAATGGCAAAAAACCAGTACAACAAGGCAATCACGCCAATGGCAGCTATGAAACAAAATCGCGTTAAATGATAAGTCATACATCCTTCTCTCTATGCCCAACTAGGGGCGAAAATACCAGTGCAGTTAAAATCCCCACCGCCACCGTAAAACCAAACGCATGAACAATTTCGGTAGCACTGACTGCTAATAAACCGAATGCTAACAATGTCGTTAAGGCGGATAAAGTCACCGCTAACGAGGTGCTGACACGTTTATCATGGTCGCTGGCTGGTGCATTATCTGCCATAAAAAAGAAAATCGCATCATCAACGCCTATGCCCAACACCAGCAACAGTGCGAATAAATTAAACAAACTAAACAACTGGTCAAACCACCCCATTGTGGCTAAAGCAACCAATGCCGCAACCACAGGAACGGCGGTGATGTTCAGGCTATTGCGCCAACCAAACTTAAAACCTAAGCCGATAAACACCAGTAAATACGCCGCGATAATCAAGCCACTGACGCGAACGCGATAACGCGCAAACAATGAAGATAATTGTTCGACTTGATCCACCCACGTCACACCTTGCAAACTTTGTAACGCAGGAAATACAGATAAATCACGAATACCTGTTAAAGACACCCTACTCAAACACCGTTCAGCATCACAGCCTAGCCACAATTGCTGTTTCACTTCATCGGCAGTTTTCAGCCAGTCGGGTAATGAAATCGTTTTGTTTTTCGCCTCGTTAAACTGCTTTAATTCGGTATTAATTGCCGCTTCACTGAAGCCCAGCTCAGTCATATAGCTCTTGAATAAGCCCGATTCATACAGCGTTTTGTTCAGTAATTGGTAATTTTTTTGTTGATTTTGTTCGTCCGACCAATAATCACTAATGCCTTGATAAGCTATCAATTGATACTGTTGCGTCAGTGATTTTAATCGCCCTAATAGCTGTTGTTCATTGTGATGCCAGTCATTCACATCACGCCCTGACACCAGAAAAAACTGGCTTTCCTGACTGACGGGCAATAACTGTTTTATTTTATCGGCGGTTTGCAGTAATTCAGCGGGTGCAGATTGCAATAAACGCACATCATCACGCGGTGTCAGTTGCCACAGTCCACCAACAATAAACACGATAAACATCGGCAATAACCAGCGTTTATTTTTTAACAGCCAGCGAGGGGAATGCTGTTGCCAATAATTGGCGACTTTTAAAATGGCAGGTTCATGAGTGTGTTTAAAACCTGTGAGTAATAACGGAAACAATAACACCACCGTCAGCCACGCCACTAACAAGCCCACCGCTGAAAATAGCGCGACTTCTTGTAAAGCAGGGAAGGGCGAAAATACCAGCCCGACATAACTCAATAAATTAGTGCATAAACCGATGACTAATCCAGAAAAAATATAACGTAAGCCCTGACGTGGTTGCCAGTCTTTTGTGCCGAAACTGTCGCACATAAAATGAATGGCATAATCATCAGCGACACCGATTAAACTCGCGCCAAACACCAGCGTAATAATATGCACTTTACCAAAAAACAGCACACACGCTACCAACGCCGCAAACAGCCCGCAGCCAATGGCTATTGACGATAACAACAACGGTCTGAGACTGCGAAAAGTCAGCAACAGCAACACAATAATACCGACACTGGAGCCAACGCCGACGGTGGAAATTTCCTGTTTCGCCGAATCCGCACCGTAAGCGGTAAACAGCGGCATTCCTGTCACCATCAAGTCACCGTTTGCTTTTGCGTTATTGACTAGCGTGAGCAAAGTTTCCAACTTATCCAACTGCAAATGCTCGTCTTGCAAATCGCTCAACAACAACGCCCAGTAGCGATTAGCATCATGCAGAATCACAATGCCTTGTTCCACATTTAATTTAAGCGGATTTTGCGCATTAAAATAACGGCTGAATAATAATAAGGGATCATGTTCCAAATCGCTTGCCAACATCTGCGCCATCGGGCTATACAAAATTTCCAGATTCTGACTGAGTAGGTTTTTAGGATTATTGGCTAAGGTGAGTTTGGTTTGCGCATCTAGCAACTGATAACGATAGGGAAAGAGCTGCTGATAGTTGTTGACCGTCTGCTGCATCGGCACTTCCAGCATCAACTGGCTAAACAAACCGCTTTGTTGTAACTGCTGTTTCAGTTGCCGCGCTTGCGTAATCGCTTCTTGAGAGCTTGCCGCACCTGTCAGCCAAATCACTTTACGATTTAATAGTTGATTGTGTTGCTGAACCGCTTTAGCTATTTCTGGCTGTTGTTCTGTGACAGGTAGTAACGCCAAAAAGCCAGTTTCCAGCCAATCGCTAGTCAATACGCGACTGCCCAGCACGCCGACAATCAGCAGTCCCAACAACCACAGCCACGCGGTAATTCTAGGGTGATAAACGTTCAAAATCGGTTTGTTGCTCGCTGGTGAGTTGGTCGGGGTGGGTGATTTTCGTAAAACTAATACGGGTGATATTACCGTTCACTTCCTGCATATCCAGCCCCCTCAATTCAGTATCGCCGCTCAGTACGATAGAGCTGATTATTTTTTTCAGCATTTCATCTTTAGGCGTGAGTTGTAATGACCACGCCGATTTTTTATTCTCGCCCGTGATAACAAAACCGTCACTCAACTGCTTTAAATCCCCGCCCAGCATGGCTTTAAACACCTTGCCAAACGCAGGTGGCACAGCTTGTTCCCCTTGTCCCGTCAACAAATGCGCGTCATTCACCAACAACAAAGACGGAATCGGCGTAAGCGTTTTCCAGATAACACCGTTGCTTTGCGAATAAGTAAATGCACCCGTAGACAGTAACGGCTTGCGTAAAATCTTCAAGCGTTTTTCTTGTTGAAACTCGCCTTGGGTAATGGGGGTTTTTATTAACCGCGCAGTAATGTCCGCCAACACATCGGCGGCGTAGCTGAGATTGCATGACAGTAGGAACAGGAGTAAGGCTTTTAGAATCATCACAAGAGCTTATAAATGTATAAGTCGGTAGGTTGGGCTGGCGATAGCCAACCCAACAAAACCCACGATTATATTGGATTTATGTTGAATGTTGGGTTGCCAAAAAGCGGCAGCCCAACCTACGATGCTTGTACATATTTTTCTTTAATCATTCTTGCAAAAGCTAAATATTCTGAATCGGCATTACGCTCATCCATTGCTTGGTCTAATAGCTCTTTTGCAGTATTATCTTCGTGGTAATATTTAGCTAAAGCGATTAGTTTTTTAATATATAAAGAACGATTTTTTCTTAACTCATCACGATTAAGTAATAAGGTTTTTTCTGTTATTTCACCTCTTGGTGTTATACCTAATACATTAGCTATTCCGATATATTCATCATACTCAAATAAAAAATGTTCATTCGGATTGTCTACACAAGGGTTAATAAATTTTGGTTTAGGAAATTCATTATCTTTGTTGATATTGCAACGTGGACAAGCCAGTAATAAATTCTTCCATGTTATTGCTAATATCGGATATTTTTCTTTAGGATGAAAATGCTCTATATCCCCAAAATCAACATGATCGTATTTACTCTCACAATAAGCACACTTACCTAGAAACATTTTAAGTAATTGGGCTTTTATGTCATTATGTTGATATTTATCAGTAGCTAACTCCAACTCTTTTTTATTTCCAGATGATAATGCTTTTTGAATCTTACTTAGCCATTTTTTCTCATGCTTTTTCAAAACTGCTGGTTTAATTAATCTATTTACTTTTATCATAGTAATTTTTCAGCAAGAAACTTTTCAATTTTTTCGTCTAATGGAGATTTCTCCTTAATACCTAATATCGGTTTAAGCTCATCTTGAAGTCCAAAAAGGTCTGCTTCCTCAGCATTATTTTTATTAGGTTTACGCTGAAGCGAGTAATATCGGTCAATTTTTGTCTGAATTTGTGGCGAATAAGAGGATATGAGTTTAAAAGCATCACTTTTTAATATCTCATCCACATTCATACTGGCTATTTTTTCTATTTTTTCTATTTTCGTTGCTTTATTTTCATCAATAGATAATTTATAAGTAACTGCATCTTCCCCTGCACTAATAGTAATCAAAGGACTGTGTGTAGCAACAATAAACTGTAGATTCGGAAATTGTTTTCTTAACCAGCCAGCAATATCACGCTGCCAAATAGGATGTAGATGAATATCCAGTTCATCAATTAAAACTACGCCTTCTTCTTTTAATGGGTCATTACTTTCTGGAAAAGCTTCTAGTAAACGCCAAATTAAATCACCACCTAATGCCAATACACTACGAAAACCATCACTCAAACCAATGGTAGGTACTATTTGACCATTTACATTAAAGAGTATTTTTCCCTCTGAGGTTACTGAGTCAAATTTATTACCTTTAGGTAATAATTGACTGATAGCATCAATACCTAATTCGTAATGCTTTTTTGCTAACATATCCTTATCTTTGCTGATTCTATAATCCAGATAAACTAGCCATTGTTCAAATGCAGCTAAAGGTTCATTTTCATTAAACTGGGTTAAGAAATTAGTAAATCGTTGAGGAGTTTGTAGTGAGGGAACTAAAATTTGACTAACGCGAGTTAAACGTCGAAAAGCACCAAATCCTACAGCAAACCAGCCTTTTTCTTTAGAATTTAAAGCATTTTGCCGTAGCCAAGTTAGAATTTTATCTTTATTTTCTACAATAGATGGTTCAGTATAGATTTTATTGCGAATGGTAATATTACGATTACCTGTTAAAAATAAAGTATAACCAAAAGACTTTCTTATTCTTGCATCGCCGCCAAAAGTATTCGGATCATTATCGCCTTGGTGTATTTTTATAGATAATTTCCCTGTTTTATCTTCATCTCTAACCCAGCCTACAGGGCGAGGTAATAACTGATTAACTCCTTCTGGACCAGCCAATAATAATCCCAAAGATTGCAAAACTGTACTTTTACCCCCTCCATTTTCACCTAATAAAGTAACCCATTTGTAAGGGGCTTCTTTACTGCCAAATCGAATGGTCATCTTTTCACATGATTTAATATTTTCCAAACTGACTTCTTCTACCCACATTTGATTTCATCCTAGTTAAGTAGAGTACGCATTGCGTACCTTTCGGTTTACATTAACACAATAATAACATTTTGGTACGCACAGCGTACCCTACACAATTCCCAACTTCTCCAACAACACCCTAGGCGATTCAAAACACATTGCCTTAGTTCGGTTATCAATGGCGACTTGAATGCTGTAGCCCTTGGTGAGTTTTGCGCCTGTGAGTTTATCGGTAATTAGGTAATTTATTTTTAGGCGGTTTTCCCATTCTACGATTTCAGCGTGAACGGTAATGAGTTGACCGAATGCAGCGGGTTTTACATAGCGAATTCTTAAATCTATCACGGGCCATGCGTAGCCCGAATTACGCATCTGCATATAGTTATAAGCGATTTTATCCAGCAACGCGCAACGGGCGATTTCAAAGTATTTGACGTAATGACCGTGCCAGACGATTTCCATCATATCGACATCGTGAAACGGGATTTGTATATCAATCGCGTGTTTAATCATACAGTTGCCAGTGTTGTTGACGGATGAGGGTTAAGCAGACGCGGAGTTCGTGTTCTAAGGCGCGGTCGGTGCTTAGGAATGGGCTGATGTCGCGCACTGATTTAACGGTTTGTTGTAGAGCTGGACTTAAAGTGTTGAGATTGCCGCGCAGTTCCACGCCTTGCACGGCGGCGAATAATACCGCCGCTGCGACTTGTTCAGTGAGTTCTAAAATGCGAATGCAATCACGCGCGGCGATAGTTCCCATACTGACTTTATCTTGATTGTGGCATTCGGTGGAGCGGGAAAATACGCTGGCGGGCATAGTCATTTTCAAGGCTTCGGCAGTCCACGCGGACACGGCGATTTGTACAGCTTTGAATCCGTGATTAATCATCGCGTGTTCACCCGTCGCGCCTGATAAATTGGCAGGCAGTCCGTGATTAAATTTAGTGTCCATGAGTTGCGCCATTTGCCTGTCCAGTAAATCGGCGAGATTGGCAACTGCTGTTTTTAGACCATCCATTGCAAAGGCGATATGCCCACCGTAAAAATGCCCGCCATGCAGCACGCGCTCGTTTTCGGCATCAATAATGGGATTGTCGTTAGCACTGTTTAATTCAGTTTCGATAAATTGTCGTAGCCACGGTAGCGAATCTTCCAGCACGCCGATAACGTGCGGCGCACAGCGTAGCGAATAACGGTCTTGCAAACGGGTATCGTGACGCGGCGCGTGTTCGGTGACTTGTAAATCGGCGCGTATGCGTTCAGCGACACGGTTTTGCCCGACATGGGGTTTCACGGCAAACAGTTGTTCATCAAAGTGGTAGGCGTTACCTTTTAAGGCGATGGATACCAGGCTGGTAATGCGGGTAGTTAATTGCGACAAATAGGCGGCGCGTTGATAGGCGAGACAGGCAACACCAGTCATTGCCGCTGTGCCGTTCATAATCGCCAGGCATTCTTTGGGTTTTAGCGTCAGTGGTTCTATGTTGTGAGCGGCGAAAATGCTTTGGGTTGTGTGCGGTTCGCCTTGGTATAACACCTCGCGTTCACCTGCTAACACGGCGGCTAGGTATGACAGCGGCGTTAAATCACCACTGGCACCCACTGAGCCTTCTTGTGGAATCAGCGGCAAAATATCCAGCGTTAATAAGGTGGAGAGTTGTTGCAATAGTTTATAGCGTACGCCTGAATAGCCACGCGCCAGACTGGTTAAACGGGTCGCTAAAATAGCGCGGGTTTGTTCGGCATCGAAATGATTGCCCAAACCACAACCGTGGAAGGTGTATAAATGCCGTGGCAGTTGTTCAACTAAATGGGGCGGAATTGACACGGTGCAGGAATCACCAAAGCCTGTGGTCACGCCATACACAAAACCTTCTTCTTTTAACAACGTTTCGATGAATGCCGCGCCTTTATCAATGCGGCTTATAAAATCAGGGGCTGTGCTGAGTTCTAGCGGTGCGTGTTGCCCAGCGAGTTGGCAAATATCTTCAATGCTGATTGCTTGCCCATTAAAGATAATAGCGTTTTTTTTATTCATCGGTATGCCAAAAATCGAAAAAGTTGAACCATTGTAGCGGTTCTTTAATGCAGTAGGTTTGCAAGCGGTCTGCATAAAGTTGGACGACTTTCTGTATGGACTGCTCGCGGGTTTGTCTGGGAAAGTTTAGTTGGTCGCTGAAATGGTCGAAGTAGATGGCGTATTTGCCTTGCTGTTTTAGACAGAACACCGTGTACACAGGACATTTTAACAAGGCGGCGAGAATGAATGCACCTTGTGGAAACAAGGCTTCCGCGCCTAAAAATATTGCGGGGCTTACTCGTTGCGAGTTGCTCACGGGGGTTCGATCAGCGGCAATAATCACTAATTCACCCGCCTCAATTTTATCGCTGAGCATGATGGCGGTGGCGGCGGTTATCTCAGTCACTTGGATAAGATTTAAGCGGCTGTTGTCGCTGGTTTGGTTTAGCAGATGGTTAAATTTTGCGGCGTGTTTGGTGTGGACTAACACGTTAATGCGTAGTTCTTTATCAAAATCAGCCATCACGCGGCACACTTCAAGATTACCGAGATGTGAACCTAACAACACCACGCCACGCCCTGTCTGAGTTTCGGCGAGTAATTTATCTCGTCCGTGGTAATCAACATCGGCTGGTGATAATGCACCCGACCACGCGGCGAGTTTATCAATCAGGGCATTGGCAAAGCTGATGAAGTGTTTGAAACTTTGCCATAAGCTCGCATTTAACGGCGTAAAGGCGGCGATTTTGTGTAAGTAATTTTGACTGGCTAGTCTGGCGGGACGATTGCTTAGCCAGTAATAACTCACTACGGGGTATAGAAATATTTGTAATACTTTACGCCCACACAGTAGGTAGACGCGCAACAATAAACGCATTCCTGAAATAAAACTGCGCTCTTCTATTTGCGCCCAGTGCGCTGGCTTTTTATTGTCCACGAAAAGCACGAAAAGCACGAAAAATTAATTGGATTCCCGCGTTTTTGCGGAAATGACGGCTAATAAAGTCTACATAATCAGCTCTATTTTTTCGTGTCTTTGGTGTTTTTCGTGGACTATGCTTGCAAAATAATAAGCGCGGAATACGAATCAGCATTCCAAAAAACAACCGTGCATGAGTTTTTGAAATCATCACGTTATCGCGCCACAGTTTGAAATGGGATACGCCGTCTAGGGGATAGTTGACGGCGGTTGTCAGGTTGATTGCTTCGACTCCTTGCCAGTACAAGCGCACCACGCTATCAATATCAAAATCCATGCGTTGCCCGATGTGGTGGGTGCTGATTAATTGTTGTACCGCAGGCAGCGGATATAAGCGAAAACCGCACATTCCATCGGCGATGGCGAATGATAAGGTGTTAATGGCTATCCAGACATTAGTCACCCGCCGACCATATAAACGACTTTTTGGTACTGAGTCATCAAACACGGGTTTGCCTAAAATCATGGCGTTGAGGTGTTGCCGACTTGCTTCCAGAAAACGTGGAATATCATCAACGTTATGTTGTCCATCAGCATCAATTTGTAGCGCGTGCGTGTAGCCGCGTCTTATGGCTTCATTAAAACCATCAATCACCGCCGCGCCTTTGCCGCCATTTTCTGCGCGGTTTATCAGCGTTAGCCAATCAGCTTGTTGTTTGGCAAGCTCCTCCAATACGGCGGTGCAAGTGGCGGAACTGCCGTCATTGACCAGCAAACAGGGAATACCGTGTGGTTTTAAGTGGGCGATAACCTGAACAATGGCGTGTTCATGGTTGTACACAGGGATGATGATGCAGGGTTTCATGTTGAGCGTATTTCCATTTAGATTCCTGAACTGCGTATAGTTCAGAGTCCAAGGCATGACTTGGACGGCACAAAACGTCCAAAACCTGTTTTGGACTCCTCTGACCCTTGATTGCCAGTCTTTTAAAGGACTGGCAATCAAGGGTTTGTATAAACAAGTCGCCCCGAACTGTGCGTTCCTTGTTCTGAGCAAAAATTAAAATACAGTTTATGAGTGGAATCGTTCCAGCTCAGAGTCAGTTTCAGTACGGCATTGGGTTGAATGACTTTGACAAATTTAAGGGCTTCAAGTATGGCAAATGACTGATCTATAGTGAAAAAATACAAGCCGAAATGTTCCGCCCACGCGATTTGTACCACGCCTGCCAGTATCGGGTATTCAGCGAAATGATCAGGAAAATAAATCAGTTCTTCAGGGACTTTGAGTGTCAGTTCCACGCTGTTTTCTGTCACGTTAACGCCTTGTACTATCGGCAGTTTTTGAGTATCCGTATCTAGCAGAACTTTAAGCAGCGGTTGGTTAATTTTGCCTTGTGTGGTCAAAGGGATGGCGTTTACTATCAGCCATTTTCTGGGTAGAACGATAGCATCAAACCATTGATAAAGCTGTGTGCGTAGTTGTTTGATGAAAGCGTTTCTGCCTTTTTTGCTTAGTTGCCCTGAACCTGCCTCAGTTAAAACTATCGCCGCGCCCACTCTGTCTCTGTTAGTGGTAATCGTCAGGGTAAAGGCATCGGCTATCCAAGGCGACTCCGTCAACCGTTGTTCTAGTTCAGTCAAAGACAGGCGTTTTTCTTCGATTTTTACAATGCGGTCTTTACGCCCGTGCAGGATAAACCGCCCGTCGGTTTGTAAGCTGAGATTGTCATCTAAAGTAAAAAGCGCATCGATATACGGTGACTGTAGTTGCCAGTTGTCATCACTACTGCTTAAGCGCAACCCGTCAAACAGTTGCCACGCGGTGTCGTGTTGTCGCCACGCAATACCGCCTGTTTCTGTACTGCCGTAAACTTCAATTACTTGCTGTTTGCTACGGATAACAATTTGTTGTCTAGCCGTTTCTGGCAACGCACCACCTGAACTAAAAACACTCGTTAGCTGGCTAATACCTTGCCACGGTGAATCTGCATCTAGTCGTTTTAATTGCGCAGGACTGGCAATCCAACACGCAGGTTTATGAATGGCGTTGACCAGCATTTCAGGATTCATGGCGATTTGGCTATGAAAACACCGACCCGCTGATAACGGCCACAACACGCGAAACAACAAGCCGTAAATATGCTGATGGCTGACGGTTGCCAACACCTCAGCATCACCCAGTTGTTTACCCCATTGTGCTTCCAACGTGGCGCACTCACGTTCCAATTGGCTCAGGCGTTTTTCTATGGGCTTGGCTTGCCCTGTTGAACCTGAGGTAAAAATCACCAAGCGTGTATCATGCGGATTTAACACTGATAAATCCGCTTGTTCTACACTGTTGAGATGATAATCAAACATTTGATGACCTTCCCAATCACCGATTAACTGGCATTGATGTTGTGATAATTGTTGCGCAGTTCCTGTGTGATTATTGCCTGCAATCCATGCTTGTTTACCCGCATGAAACAAGGCGAATAACAGCACCGCAAACGGGTAGGCATCATCGGTGTACAGCGCGTAACGTTGAAACGGCTGGGCTTGTAACTGTTTAACCCAATAACTGACAGCCGCATAAAACTCATCCGCATGATAATAATGCCTTGCATGATAGGCAATGGGTGTTTCAGTTGAACATGACTGCCAGTCCTTCAAAGGACTGGCAATCATTGAGAAAATATCCCTTATAGATTTATCGGGCATGATTTTGGGTTTTGCGTCTAACAAGGTATTCGCCGATAAATAAAACACCCATCAATAAATAGGCAATCAAGCCGTTGTACAAACTCCAGATTTCAATGCTACTGAACAGTGCAGTGGCGAGAGCAATACTGCCATTAACAATAAAAAAGCCACACCAGACTTGGGTCACACGGCGGGTATAAGCAACGCCCTCAGGCGGTAAGTCGGGGTGTTGCAGTCTCGCTAAACGTTCAATCACCGTGGGCGGAAACCATAAGCTCCATGAAAATAATAACAACATCGCGGCATTGGCAATGGCAGGATAAAAGCGCAAAGTGAGCAACTCATTACTCCACACAGCAAAGCCACAATACACCATGCCGACCAGCAACAGCGGGCTGCTCCAGTGCTTGACGCTGTAACTGGCTATTAATCTAATAGCCAGTAATACGAATAACACACTGGCTATTTTCCACGGCTCTAAATATTGCGTACCGAAATACACAGCGAATGGGTAGAGCATGGTTAAAAAGCCGATAACGGCGTTGATGAGTAGGCGCATATTAATTGTGGAGTTCAAACCTAGGTTTGTATTCCAGTATGTAGCATACTGTAAACCGCCTCCACCACATCGCCAATCGTCCGCGCGGTTTTAAAATTCTCAGGTTTCACCGCTTTGCCTGTCATTTCTTTTAGCCGCACGATCATGTCAATTGCATCAATACTGTCAAAATCAAGGTCTTCGTACAGTCGGGCATCGAGGGTAATATCATCGGCATCCAGCTCAAACAACTCGACCATAATAGTTTTAATGGCGGCTAAAATGTCTTCACGCGTGTCCATCATCTCAACCTCGTACCGATTGAATATAAGTGGCTAAACTCGCCACTGACGAAAAAATCCGCACCACATCTTCTTTTTCGGCTTCAATTTTTACCCCATATTTTTTGCGTATCGCCAAGCCTAATTCCAGCGCGTCGATGGAATCCAGCCCCAGACCTTCATTAAACAGCGGCGCGTGACTGTCTATATCGTCAACACTGAGGTCTTCCAACGCCAACGCGTCAATGATTAATTGTTTTAATTCAGTTTCCATAATAATAATTTTCTAAAGTATGAGTAAAACGGCGCACAGCAATTGATTTTGGTTCTATGTGAGTGAATTCCGTTAAGTCCACATCATCACCGACATTCATAACCAAATGAAAACGGCGTTCAGGAATGTGATACCACGGCTCGGCTTTTGTGAGTGTGCTTGGCGTGCAGGAAATGGTGACTAAGGTGACTATTGTATTCGCTTGCAACGCGATTGCCGCCGCGCCGCGTTGAAAATGAGTGGGCTTATTCGGCACAGAGCGCGTACCTTCTGGAAAAATAATCATGCTACCGCCTGACTGCAACCACGCCACACAGTCAGCAATCATTTTTTCAGGATCGCCATTACTGATATAACCCGCGTTTAAAATCGAGCTGCGCATGAAGGGATTACGCCACAAACTGTCTTTAACAATACAGTTCGCCTGTTTAATACGGCTGATTAAAAACACCACATCGACCAGCGTCGGATGATTGGCAATAATCAACTGCCCCGCACGGTTGAGTTTTTCCAGACCGTTTATTTGGTATGTCATGATACCGATTCGGTGCATCAAACCGATAAACACATAAAAACTGTAATGTACCACCTGTTGCCCTAGTCTGACACGTCGTAAACGATTCATCGGCAACACCGACAACGCAGGAAACACCAAGCCCCACAACAACAAACCACCCAGCCCAAAACAAACAAAACTAAAGCCTGTCGCAAATAACCGCCAGCCATAATTTAGTTTTCGCATTATTTTCTGCACCCTACCCAATTGCCCAAATGCAACACCTGCTCATCAGCAAGCAGAAATTTTAACAACGTCCGCAATTGTACCGAATGCTCGCCATCATCACGCGATTCAATTGAACGGCACAAGGATAACGGCAAACCCTCACCGTTCAAAGCAATGCGTAACGCCAACACACACGGCGCGGCACTCAGATTAAACGGCGCGATAGGATAAAAATCAGCGACAGGTTCATCATAAAAAACAATCAACACCGCCGCCGCGCCTTCATGCAGTATGCCCAGTGCGTCGATAAACGCAGGCGCGATGCCTTCTTGACCTGACGCAATCACAGTGATTTCTTGATGATTATGATAGGCAATCGAAAACAGCCCCGCAATTGCATTATGCACCGATAAACTAAACGCCGTCGGTGATAATTCTTCCCCTGCTTGAATGACTTGCAGCATAGCCAGCGATTTACTCAATTCACCATGTGCC
The DNA here is from genome assembly GCA_026398895.1 of Methylococcales bacterium. GTDB lineage: Bacteria > Pseudomonadota > Gammaproteobacteria > Methylococcales > Methylomonadaceae > UBA4132. The sequence continues at coordinate 49,606 of JAPLRZ010000048.1, read as the reverse complement.
GAACTGAACACCACAGGCAACACTTCACCCTCGTTAATACAGGCATCAGCAACGCTAAAAACCGCTCGTGCCAACGGCGTTAATCGACGCTGTAGCATTTTAGGAACGGTTGCTGGAATAGTCATGTTGTCCGTTGTTATTAGCCTGTTATCACTAACATCCAAATCAGGACACCACGCGCTCCAGTTAAGCACGATAAAATCAAGCATTGTTACTCATCATATTAAGTAGTTGATAGACCTGCGAGGTTTTCAAAACCTCGCAGGTCTTTTAGCAACATCGCGTATTTATAGCCCAAACAAACTAGCGATTCCTGCTACGGTTTCACCCAGTTTTATAGCGGTTTCAGTGCCGCTTTCTAAACTATCGGCTAAACCGTCAAAATAGCCTAAGGTTTTCTGCACGATGTTTTGTTGTTCTGCTTCGGGTTGTTGCGTGGCTTCGGCAATGTCTTGGGTTTTGCTTAGGGCTTTTTGTTTAGCGGTTTCTGATAATGGGCTGGTATTAATCAGGGTTTGTAATTGGCTTAGCAGGGCTTTTAAATCGGTTTGTTCAGCGGGGAGTTGTTGAATGGTTTGCGACACGTTGCCGTTAATTTCTCCTAAATTCAAAATGCCGTTGTTGTTAATAGTTGAGTCAGTAATATTGATGTGATTGTTCATAGTATTTCTCAGGTTTATATTTTTAGTGGATTAATAATACAGAGTTTATTTTCAATGATTAGTTGATGTTGCATATCTTCGCTGTAAAGGGTGCTGCAATTGTTTTCCAACGCACTGGCAATAATCAGCGAATCCCAATAAGAAACGCTGTATTTTGTGCGAAGTTGATAAGCCGATTAATAGGTTTGATAGTTTATCGGACTAATAAGCGAAACCGAGACAATATTCTGCTCGACCATTTTAAAAAAAGTAGTATCTTCTTGTTTGAATTTTTTGATTAAGACACTATGAAACTCGTTTAAAACTTGAGTTGAAGTAATAATAGCTTGTGATGCTATCAGCGTACCCAACACGGATAAGGCAATGTCTCTTTTATAGCCATCTTCCTCATTTTTGGGATTAGTTAAGGCGTAGATATAAATATTGGTGTCAATAAAAGCCTTAGCGGTCATAAATTTCCTCGCGTGTGGGTATTTCGCTGTAATCTATGGTAATAACTGGATTTAAAAAACCATCGGGTAACTGTTTTTTAGGGATGCTGACATCCACAATAAACACTTTAATATGTTTTGATTCAAGTTCGTGGTATTCGTCGGGAATCTGGATGCTGTGATTATGGACATCGGCTTCAAATTCAATGGCGTACATGGTGTTTTCCTGATAAGTGTTTTAATAGTAAACCTGACAGGTTTTAAAAACCTGTTAGGTTTGGAATTTAATTATGATTTTTGTTGAGTAATATCGCCGCCTACTTTGCCGATATTTATAATCCCATCATCATTATAAATTATTGAGTCGGTGATATTAACAATAGTAGTAGTAACTTCTTTTTCAAGATTTTCGCGTTCTTTATTTACCCCCATTTTCAGTTCATCAATTGTTTTTCCTAACTCTTTTATTTGATTAGACCCACCAGATAATAGCGTTTGAATTGTTTTGAATTCTTGTTGCAATTTGTAATATAACTGCCCTATATCTTCGGTTTTTGGTACATTAACTTTCACTACTATAAAACCGTCTTTTTCTTCTATGGCTTGTACTCGAATATCATCATTGTCGCTATCAATTTTTACTTTGTTGACAGCAAGTTTAATAGCCGCCAGCTCTATTTCATTAACTGCGATAATGTCAATGGTCTTGGCGATTTTTTGAAAAATGCGGGTAAATTCTCCAGCCTTGTATTCTTCGCCTTCGGGTGGCATTCGTTTTTTCTCACCGTTCTCTAGGTAGTAATAATAGTGGCACTCTATATCATCTAATCGCGTTTCGGTATCGATAGCCCAGCCTTCAAGTATCGCACCCGTCATTTGAGTATGGCTTAAATTCGCACCTGATAAATTGGCATGGCTGAAATCGAAGTCTTGTAAATTGAGGTTGGAAAAATCCAAGCCGCGTAAGTCTAAGGTGGCAAAGTTTTTATCAGAAGTTTCAGTCCGTGTAACAAGAAGATTTCGGACTACGCGAGGTTCAAGTGGTGTATTTAGCGTATATGCCAAGTGTAAATTCTGAACTTGATAAAAAAGAGTCCGAATAAAAATAGCATTTTTAAAATTGGCAAATTTTAAGTCACTACCAGAGAAATTGGCATCTGTCAGATTGGAATTTTCAAAACTTGTTCCAGCTTTACCAAGTAGTTGCATAACAAAACGACGAAGATTTGCTAACTGGGATAATTCTTCTTCCATACAAGATTTGGCAATAAAAACACCAAGCATAAAATAATTTACAGATAAAAACTTTGATCCTGTAACTGCTAATGCTCCAGATATTCCAGATTCTAATTCTGATTGTTCGGCTGTAAAAGAACCAGCAATTATTACTGATACCACTAATATAAATGCAAAATCTAATATTGTGCTTTTTATCATAATTGATGCGGCAATTACAGTTGTAATTATTGCTATTGTAGTTGCTACTAATAAAGCTTGATTACCAAATGATGCGCCAGTTATTTTAAAATCTGCCACTATCCAAAATGGGATTGCCAAAACAACAAAGAAAAAGAATAAAATAACTCTTAATTCTTTATATTTCGTAATAATATATGCTAATAAAAAAAGAATAATTGAATAAAGACTTGCCACCTTCATAAATAACAATTCATTATATAAATGCAAAATATCTAAATTAAATTTAAATACTTTAAAAGTCCAAAAATTACAAAAACCTAAGATAATTCCTGAAAACAGACTGGTTAATATCCACTTAAAAAACAAACCATTAAAGCTTTCCTTTGTTTTTGCATTACAAAATTTAGCATCCGTTAAATTCGCAAACGAAAAATCCACCCCACGCAAGTCACAATCCGAAAAATCAGCCCCTGTTAAATCCTGACCTTTAAACGACCGTCCGCGTAAATCTTGCTCTTTGAAATTTCTATTTTCGTTTTGCATTTTAACCGCCACTTAATCTTTAAAAGGATTAATTGTTTCAAGCGCAAGTGAATTAAAATCTTTCGTATTGCGCGTGACCAAAACCGCTGAATATTCCATTGCCGTTGCTGCAATAATGGCATCGGGCAATTTAATTTTCTTTTTTTGTCGAATATCAATCACCCGCTGCACAATTTCATCATTCAATTTTATAATTTCAGCATAATCCATAAATTCAATCGCTTGTTGTTTTTCTTGTTCCGTAAAAGGAAATCCTAAAAACTCCATTTTGGAAATCACCGAAACCTCAAAGTTTATCGCCATTAATTCTGAAACATTATCGGCTACAGAGTCTTCCATTTCGCCATTAAAATAATAAATGAGAATATTGGTATCGAATAAATAACGCGCCATTTTTAACGCGCCCATTCATTGCGCATTTCTTCAAGCTGTTTATCAATAGCTTTTAAATGGCTCACCGCAAAAAATTGCTTAGGATTAAATTGTTTTCTTTTTTGGTTCGATTTTAGTTGTGCAATTAATTTTTCCACTTCAAGCAACGATTCTTCTGATAATTCCTCAAGTTGATGAGAAATTGTTAATCTGTGTTCTATAATATTCATTTTTTATTCTCCTGTTAAATCTTGATTTTTAATCGACCGTCCGCGTAAATCCTGCCCACGAAAATCTTTTGCCATAATTCCCCCGTTTCGTATTAAGACCTGCGAGGTTTTTAAAACCTCGCAGGTCTAGTTTTTCAATTACAAATAATAACCTGCGATACAAAACCTTCCGCAATCGCCTTTTTACAAAATCGCTCATCAAACGTATAAAAATCTAAGTTCTGCGTATTTGTTAAATGTAAGGCATCGGCAAAATCCGCTCCTAAACGATAACAATAAAGCGCGTTCAGCAAGGCTTGCTCGTTTTCACAAATAATCTGCTTTTTCTTTAACATCAACGCAAAAAAATCAGCGATTTCTTTAGTTGAACGTTTATAACGGGAACGCAAAACCCATTCTGTTTCAAGCTGTACGGTTCGACTAATATAAAACGTCTGTTCCTTCAATAAAGCGACTACTTTCTGATATTGCATTTCATCATCGCGCATTGCCAGTCGAATAATAATATTAGTATCAACCGCAATCATCACGCCGATTCCTCAGTAAAATCTACTGGCTTACACAGTTCTTCATCAGTTAATACAATAGTATTATTCTTAAAAAAACCGCCTAAATCAGAAATATCATTTTCATTTGAGGATTTTTCTTTCATTTTTTGTTTAGCTTTTAACTTAAAAATGATTTTTCTTAACTCAATGAGCGATTCTTCTGATAAATCATCAATTTCATGAAACAAACTTAATTTTTCTTCTGCAATATTCATTTTGAAATTCTCCTAAAATCAAAACCTAAAAAATCTGCCGCTGTTTGGGTGCGGGCGGTTAGCGGTATTCTACTTGACTACGTTCAAAACCTACCGCTAAAAATCGTTGTGGCTGTCAGGGCTTGATTAGCTTCAACTGAGCCAGTGAAATTCAGTTAGAATGATGCTTACGAACTCACTGTTGTTAATCAGGGTAATCATTCAATGCGACACGTTATTATCATAGGTGCAGGGCCGTCTGGCAGTATTGCGGGGGCGTTGTTGCAGAATAAAGGTTATCACGTCACTATTTTGGAGCGGCAACTGTTTCCGCGTTTTAGTATTGGTGAAAGTCTGTTGCCGCAGTGTATGGAATTCATTGCGCAAGCGGGGATGCTGGACGCGGTGGTGAATGCGGGATTTCAGTTTAAAAATGGGGCGGCATTTGCGTACCGTGAGCAACGGTCAGAGTTTCTATTTGAAGATAAATTTACTGCGGGCATGGGAACGACTTTTCAGGTTCAGCGCGGGCGATTTGATAATATTTTGGCGCAGGAAGCGGAGCGTATGGGCGTTGATATACGCTGGCAAACGGAAGTGATGGCGGTGGATTTTTCGGGCGATAAAGCTAGGCTTGAGGTGCTTGAACCATCGGGTGATGTGGTGAATTATGAAGCGGATTTTGTGCTGGATGCCAGTGGTTTTGGGCGCATTTTGCCGCGTTTGCTGGATTTAGAATCGCCTTCGGGTTTTCCTGTCAGAAAGGCGTTATTTGGGCATATAGAAGACCGTATTGATAACGCGCAGTTTGATAGAGATAAAATCCGTATTACTGTGCATCCTGAGCATAAAGATGTGTGGTTTTGGTTGATTCCATTTAGTAATGGGCGTAGCAGTATTGGTGTGGTTGCCGAAGAATCTTTTTATCAATCGATGGACGATAATAAAATCGCCTTGCAGGACATTATTAATCAGGATGAGGGTTTGAGTGAGTTACTGAAAAACGCGGTGTTTGATGAACCGATTAATGCGATTGTTGGCTATTCTGCCAATGTTAAAAGTCTGTATGGTAAGGGTTATGCGTTGTTGGGCAATGCGGGGGAGTTTTTAGACCCTGTGTTTTCATCGGGCGTTACCATTGCCATGAAGTCTGCCAGTCTTGCCGCTGAGGTGTTGGATAGACAATTTAATGGTGAAATAGTGGATTGGAATACTGAATATGCGTTGCCTTTGCAGCGCGGTGTGAATACTTTTCGGGTGTTTGTGGATGCGTGGTATGACGGGCGGTTTCAGGATGTGATTTTTCATGACCGTCAGCAACCTGAGGTTAAAGCCATGATTTGTTCCATATTGGCAGGTTATGCGTGGGATGAAGCGAATCCGTATGTTAAAAATGCGCGTAGCCGATTGGATACGCTGGTTGAGTTATGCCGCGCCGATTAATCTGTGTGTTGCTGGTTTGTTTACAGGGTTGCGCTTCGTTGACACCTGTTGAATCCGTTATACCGATGGCGGCACCGATAGACCCGCCTAGACGCATAGTGCAGCAAATCACCGCCATTTGGGAGAACAAACAAGAATCGCTGTTGTGTGTGTTGGAGCTGGATAAAAAGCATATTGCTATCGCTGGTTTGAGCAATGAGGGCATGAGTTTATTTAATCTAAATTATGACGGCAAAACGCTCTCGCTGGATAAAAGCCCATTATTACCCGCCGATTTTTCGCCTGAATACATTATTAAAGATTTGCAATTGGTCTATTGGACATTGGCAGATTTACAAAAATTATTGCCGCCGCACTGGCGTTTAGAGGCTGATAATAAACATCGTCGCTTGTATTATGATGATGAAATACGCGCTGAAGTTGAGTATTTACAGCCTGATGCAGTATGGACTAAATCGGTTACTGTCACCAATCACCGCTATCATTACACTCTGCATATAAAAACCGTCAGTTATGAAACTTTATCTGAATGATGTCGGTTTGTTGTGCGCGGCTGGAAATTCTCGCTCTGAAATTTTAAAACGTTTATTGCAGGGCGACCGTTCGGGTTTAGTTGCCACCAGTGAATTTGGTTTTCCTGCGATTGTCGGGCAAGTGACAGCGGAATTACCTGAAATAGAGTCGCCGTTTTATGCCTGTCGCAATAATCAATTATTGCTGGCTGCGTTAAGCCAAATTAAACCTACCGTGGATAGTATGATAGCCAAATTTGGTTGTCATCGTGTTGGCGTGGTGTTGGGAACGAGTACCTCAGGTGTTAGAAATACGGAATTGGCATTGGCTAATGCGTTGCCGAAACCGTTCCATTATAAACAGCAACAAATGGGCGCGGGGGCAGATTTTCTGGCGAGGTATTTGGGTTTAACTGCCCCTGCTTACACCATTTCCACCGCGTGTTCATCGAGTGGCAAGGCGTTTGCATCTGCCCGTCGTTTAATTAATCTGGGTTTATGTGATGCGGTAATTGTCGGTGGTGCTGACAGTTTATGCAGTTTGACACTGCATGGTTTTGCCGCGTTGGAATCTCTCAGTACAGGCTATTGCAAACCGTTTGGTCGTCATCGTAATGGTATTAATATTGGTGAGGCGGCGAGTTTGTTTGTGTTGAGCAAAGAACCTGCTGCGGTGGAATTATTAGGCATAGGGGCGAGTAGTGATGCGTATCATTTTTCAGCTCCAGACCCTGAAGGTGCGGCTGTTATCACTGCTATGCAGCAGGCGTTAAACGATGCAGGCAAGCAACCTGATGAAGTTGATTATTTGAATCTGCACGGCACGGCGACGGTGTTAAATGATGCAATGGAAAGTAAAGCGGTGAATGCCTTATTTGGTAGCCACGTTGCAGCTAGTTCCAGCAAGGGTATGACAGGGCATACGCTAGGCGCGGCGGCAGCATTGGAGCTGGGATTTTGTTGGCTATTACTGACTGATAATCCATATGGCGCGTTAATCCCTAATATTAATGATGACGAGTTAGATAGTGAGTTGCTACCCTTGAATTTGGTGACAAAAGGTACAACGCTGGGACGTAGTATTACTGTTTGTCAGAGTAATTCTTTTGCGTTTGGCGGCAATAATATATCTATCGTGATTGGTAGAGCGTAATTATACTGTCCACGAAAAACACGAAAAACACGAAAGGCACGAAAGGCACGAAAAAAACCGTTTGCTGTTTTCGTGCCTTTCGTGGACGTATGCTTTTTTTTTACCTACTGAAAAATGAATTGTACTGACATAGCTGAACTCATCCCGCACAGCGGACGCATGGTGTTACTGGATAATATTATTGATGCTGATGAACACAGTTTATCCGCTGAACTGACGGTGCGAAATGATGGCTTGCTGGGTGATGCTAACAGCGTACCTGCTTATGCAGGCATTGAATACATGGCACAAGCCATTGCCGCTTATGCGGGCATTCAAGCAAAACAAGCAGGCGAACCGATAAAAATAGGGTTTTTATTGGGAACACGCCGCTACACTAGCAATGTGGGCAGTTTTGCGGTTGGCACGATGCTCACTATACGAGTAACAAAAATTATTCAGGACGATAAACTGGGTGTTTTTGATTGTAAAATTCAAGGTGCAGGGATTGAAATCACTGCTAGTCTTAATGTCTATCAACCTTCCACAGAAACCTTAATATGAAAAAAACCATTTTAGTCACTGGCTCAAGTCGCGGTATCGGTAAAGCCATTGCCTTATATCTGGCAAAAAATGGCTTTGATTTAGTGCTGCATTGCCGTAGCCAGAAAGCACAGGCAGAAACAGTAATTGCTGAAATTGAACAGTTGGGGCAATCAGCACGATTATTGCAATTTGATATAGCCGACCGTGAACAATGCGCCGAACAATTGACGCAAGATATGGACACACATGGCGCGTATTATGGCGTGGTGTGTAATGCAGGCATTACCGCTGACAATGCCTTTCCATCATTGACGGGTGAACAATGGGACAGCGTGATACACACCAATCTGGACGGTTTTTATAATGTCTTACAACCTGTCATTATGCCAATGATTCGGCGGCGCAAAGCGGGGCGTATTGTGACCTTGTCTTCAGTGTCTGGGCTGATTGGCAATCGTGGACAGGTCAATTACAGCGCGGCAAAAGCAGGTATCATCGGTGCAACTAAAGCACTCGCGTTGGAACTGGCAAAACGTGATATTACCGTCAATTGTGTTGCCCCTGGTTTAATTGATACTGAAATGTTGGAGGATTTACCACTGGATGAAATCAAAAAAATGATACCTGCGCGGCGCGTTGGCAATCCTAAAGAAGTTGCCGCCGCCGTGGCTTTTTTAATGTCGGAAGATGCGGGCTATATCACGCGCCAAGTCATTTCAGTTAATGGCGGTTTATGTTGAAACGTGTGGTTGTGACGGGTATGGCGGGTATTTCACCGATAGGCAATGATTGGCAACAAGTATCTGCACGGCTTAAAAGCCAAACTACGGGCATTCAAACTATGCCCGACTGGGATAAATATATCGGTTTGAATACCCGTTTAGCCGCGCCTGTTGATTTTGTAAGACCTGCGCATTATTCCCGAAAACAAACACGCAGTATGGGGCGCATTGCCTTAATGGCAACATTCGCCACTGAATTAGCTCTCATCGACGCAGGTTTGTTAAACGACCCTGTTCTTAGCAGCGGAACAATGGGGGTTGCTTACGGCAGTTCGGCGGGTAGTCTTGATGCACTAGCAGAATTCGGCAATATGCTGCTTAACCACACCGTCAATGGTCTCAATGCCACCTCTTATATTCGCATGATGGCGCATACCTCAGCGGTCAATATCGGACTTTTTTTCGGTATTAACGGGCGTGTTTATACCACCTCCAGTGCTTGCACCTCTGGCAGTCAGGGTATCGGTTATGCATTCGAAGCCATTAAACACGGTTATCAAACCTTGATGGTGGCAGGTGGTGCGGAAGAGCTTTCCGCATCGGAAGCGGCAGTGTTCGATACGTTATTTGCGACCAGCCTGCGCAATGACACGCCTGAAAAAACCCCCCGACCGTTTGACCGTGATCGGGATGGTTTAGTGATAGGGGAGGGCGCAGGAACATTGATTCTCGAAGAACGCGAACACGCACTAGCACGGGGTGCGCGTATTTATGCGGAACTGGTGGGTTTCGGCACTAATTCAGACGGTCTACACGTCACGCAACCTGACAGTAGCAGTATGCAGATTGCCATGCGGTTGGCGTTACAGAATGCACAACTGGACGCGTCAGCTATCGGTTATATCAGCGCACACGGTACGGCGACTACGCATGGCGATATTGCCGAAAGTCATGCAACCGCCGCTGTGTTTGGCGTGAATACACCGATTAGTTCGTTGAAAAGTTTTACAGGTCATACGCTAGGAGCTTGTGGCGCGTTGGAAGCATGGACGGCAATCAACATGATGAATGAAGGCTGGTTTCATGCCACGGCTAATCTTGATAATATCGATCCTGCCTGTGCGCCACTGGATTATATTAAAGGCGATATTAGACACACGACTTGCGATTATGTCATGAGCAATAATTTTGCATTTGGCGGTATAAATACCAGCTTAATTTTTAAACGCACCACATACAGATAAAAGTGACAAGGTCATTGGAATATTTCCAAGTTCGCGGCAAAGTAGCTATCAAAAACCACCTGTTTGCCGCGATTTGTGGCTATGTGCAATTTTCCGCTTTTAAATCAGATTAACGTCGGTAACAATGGGTATTGTTTTGTTACCCTTTAATCTTATGTCAAAAGTTAAGGCAACATCACAAGGAAAATCAAATCTTTCCAATTTGTCATGCAAATCACGATTATCATCTATCTCAAACTTTATTAAATCATAGCCAGCACAAGCGGTCACAGTAAAGTTTTGACTCGCCTTTTTTTCAATTGGCTGCATGACATAAATATTACTCATTTCAAAATTACTATTATTTTTTCTTGAATAGCCATAAGCTGATATAAATCCCATTGCTTTAACATTATTACTCATTTTATTTTCCTCTTCGATAACTTGAATTATGGGTGTGTTTATCCAAACTCTAGGTGCGGTTTCTATAACCACAGTAGTCAATTCATCCCTAGATAAATTTGCATTAACATAACTGGATAAATCTATTTCGATCATGTCAATTTCTTTCTCTCTAACAACGGCTATTTTCCTCAAATCAACTTCATGCGTAACTTTAATTTCAATAGCCAATTCGTTATTATTCCAATAACCTAATACATCTACGATTAGGTTAAAAACTCTGACCTCTTGCTTAATCTCATCAAATTCAATAAAAACACGCTGTTCTGGATTATTAATATCGGGAATAGCAACCATTTTTTCTTGCAGTAATATTTCTTTTGCCAGTTTATGTAATGCCGTTTCTTGTGCGCCTTGGCAGTTTTCATAATTGTAATGGGCAAAATGATGAATTCTTATATCGCCTTTTTTAGCAATCAAAAAACTATTACATTTTGGACAGCGATAATTATTTAAGTTTAAGCCGCTACTTACTTCACTAATATGCACTATTGAATTTTTAAATAGTGCATATTTAAGTTCCACTTCATTTTGAAGCTCTAATTTTGTTTTATCATTCATTATTATTCCGTAAGAAAAAATTTAATTGCCAGTGGGGGTAATTATGCCGATAATTCCCAGTTAATTACAGGGGGAAACCGTTTGCAAAACGGTTATAAGAACAGTTTCAAACCGTATTAATGGTATTTATTTTATGGAAAAACAAGAGCTTATAGAAAACGCAGCGAAGTGTGCTTTAAATTTTTTAGAGGGGTATTCAAGTGCAGATAACATATTTTATAGTTATGTAGATAACAAGATTTATGCTTATCAAGCTTTTAAAGCGTTGGCAGAATTGACACTTGCTGATTTAAATACAGGAAAATCAGTTGAAGAATGTCGATATGATGCTATGAGGATTGCAGGGAAAATACAAAAAGAATGGGACAAAGAGGATAAAGAGAAAATAATGAAAGTCGTTAAAGGCTATATGAAAACTTTAATTGACCGTATTTCAGATCATACCGATAGCTTCATAGAAATAGCAGGTAAAAATAACTTATTAGTAATTCCGACAGTAAAAAAATCTGGAACAGATGGTGGCTCTGGTAATCGTAATTTATATTATATTGATTATGAAAATGTAGAAACACAAGAAAATATTGATAAAAATAATTTATTAGGAGATGTTAATAAGGATGATTTACCAAAAAACTATGTTAATTATTTTGTAGAACATATTAAATTACCAAGAATAACTAACTGGATTTATAACTACGAATTTTCTGGCTTTCGATTTAGTATTGAAATAATGGCTTTTATTTTAGTATGGGTAATAACGGCTATTTTTGGAATTTATATCATAAATATGGTTTTTTATGGTAAATTTTCTATTTCAGATTTTCCGATAATAGGTATGTATTTTTTCACTGCATTATTTTTTAAAAGAAAGTGGGATTGCCTAAGAAAAAGGGTTATTTCTATCAATCCACCATTAACAGCTAATCCTAGATTTACATTTACTCAACTTGAATGCGTTGCCACGGATGAAATTAGAGAAAGCACAGGTAATCCCATTAGAAGAATACAATTGGTTAGTTATTGGGCGACTTGTCCAATATGTAAAAATACACTACAGCGTAATGTCAGAATTGATGTAGAAAATGGCGGTAGAGAATTCCATCATCGTTTAATTGGTCGTTGTTCAGAATCACCAACAGAACACGTTTATAGTTTTGACCGTGTTACTCGAATAGGAAAACCTTTACGTTAGATTTTGTAAACGATTAAATCTGAACAAACGCGCCAGTAGAGTAGGTAAGATGGAAAAAAACATTTTTTAATAACTCACTACAAAGTCAGAATCACGAATCCGCCCTTATAATCGCCCACTATATAACTTCGCATAATGTATATTATGTTAAATTAAAGGTATCTTGCTAACGAACCCATAAAAAACACTCCTCTCGCTAATAATTTTAGGTAGACTTAACCAAAGGTCATTTTGGCTTCTAAGTCATTTCGTGAATCTGCATTTTTTAATGCTTCTTCCATGCTAATTTTTCCTGCTTTATAGAGATCATGTAAAGCATCATCAAATGTTTTCATGCCTTTGCTGCCACTGGTTTTCATCGCTTCTTTAATTTCATTTAACTCGCCTTTTAAAATTAAACTGGATACATGAGGCGTATTAATCATTACTTCAATGGCTGCACAGCGTTTTCCTTGCAAGTCAGGAATTAAACGCTGAGAAACAACGCCGTTTAAGTTCGTTGCAATATCCATGAATAATTGTCTGTGTTGAACGTGTGGAAACATATTGATGATACGATCCATTGCTTGGTTGGCATTGTTGGCGTGTAAGGTTGAAATACATAAATGCCCTGTGTTGGCTAGCTCTAGCGCAGCTTCCATTGTTTCTCTGTCACGAATCTCACCGATTAAAATAACATCAGGGGCTTCACGCAAACTGGCTTTCAATGCCCGCGCATAAGAGGCGGTATCAATGCCGACTTCACGTTGGTTCATGATGGACATGAGGTTAGGATGCGAGAATTCTACGGGGTCTTCGATGGTTAAAATATGCCCTGCCGCATTGGCATTACGATGATTAATCATTGCGGCTAATGTGGTTGATTTACCAGAACCTGTCGCGCCTACCATTAGCAATAAGCCACGTTTTGCCATGATGAGTTCTAGCAAAATTTCGGGTAGTCCCATGCTTTCAGCAGTAGGAATAATCGATGGAATTAACCGCATAACCAAACCGACGGTTTTGCGTTGATAAAAGGCATTGGCTCGAAAACGCGCACTACCATCGGGCATAGCGATAGCAAAATCTAGGTCTTTAGTGGATTGAAATTCGTCAATTTGCTCTTGCGTCATAATGCTTAGCGTGGCTGATTTTGTTAGCTCAGGCGTGAGTAAAAAATCGTCCAATTTAACTGCTTTTCCAAAAACCTTCGCTTTAACAGGCGAATCAACTGTTAAAAATAGATCAGACGCACCCAGTTCAATTATTTTTTTCAAATACGGTAGGAGGTCTAAGTTACCTATCGGTGCTTTACCTAATACTTCAATAGGTTTATTTTCTTTGATGCTCTGTATTTCATCAGTATTATAAGCTTTGATTAGCAACGATAAGCCATTGTCTTCTACTTCAATATGAACGTTAAAATACTCGTCATCAGGCGTAATGTAGTCAATGGTTACTTTGCTCGAATTAATCAGCGTGTTTTTTTGCTTTTCAGTGAGCATACTGAATGCAATTTGATCCGTCATTGCATCAGTTAACTCTGTTTTACCCAAGGGTTTATTTTCGCCAGCTAAACAAAGCATGATTGGCGAACCTACCTTCAAGGACAAATAATCTGCCTTTTTTTCTAACATTAATCTTAAAAAAGGTTTTAAATCAATGGTGTTTACTGGCTTAAGCATAATAAATGGATAAATACTGTGGGTGGTAAAACAAGATTATTGCATCATATCAATGTATTGCTGATGAGTATTGCTGATGAATTATATTTTATGTTTCTTCATCTTCCTCTTTGTTCTCTAATGACAATCCACCTTGACTTAAATCGCCTCCTTCAGCCAATTTAATTTGTAAGCGTAATTCATTAGTCGAGTCTGCGTTTCTTAAGGCTTCCTCGTAATTTATTTTGCCGCTGTGGTATAAATCAAACAAGGCTTGGTCAAAGGTTTGCATTCCTAATTCACGCGATTTTTTCATAATAGGTTTAATACTAGAACCTTCGCCTTTGGCAATTAAATCCGAAATTAACGGCGTATTTAACAAAATTTCAATCGCAGCGCATCGCCCGCCATCAACGGTTTTTACCAGACGCTGAGAAACGATAGCGCGTAAATTAACCGAAAGGTCTTGCATTAATTTGACTTGTGTTTCAGTTGGGAAAAATCCCAACACCCGATCAATTGCCTGATTGGCATTATTAGCGTGCAGCGTAGCCATTGCCAAATGCCCTGTTTGGGCGAATTCAAGTCCAAAATTCATAATTTCCGCATCACGAATTTCCCCAAGCAGAATCACATCTGGAGCTTGTCGCAGAGTATTGTGTAAGGCAATCTCCCAGCTTTTGGTATCCACGCCGACTTCTCTTTGCATCATCACGCAGTTTTTATGAGGATGCACATATTCGATAGGGTCTTCTATGGTAATAATATGACCATAACTATTTTCATTGCGGTAATCAACCATCGCCGCCATTGAAGTCGATTTACCAGAACCTGTACCACCGACCATGATGATTAAGCCATTTTTCGCCATGATTACATCTTTTAAAACGGCTGGCAGTCCCAGTTTATCAAAATTAGGTATTTCGGCAGCGATCACCCGCATCACCAAGCCCTGACAACCCTGCTGAACAAACGCATTGACGCGAAAACGTCCCAAATTTGGAGGTGCAATAGCAAAATTACATTCTTGTGTCGATTCAAATTCCTTTAGTTGTTTGTCATTCATAATACACTGAGTCAGTGCTTTAGAATCATTAGGCGTTAATACCTGCTTCATTACAGGTAGCATTTTGCCTTTAATTTTTATCGCAGGTGGAAAGCCAGCGGTAATAAATAAATCCGAACCTTCTTTTTCCAGCATCAGCCTAAGTAATTTAATGATGAAGGTCATCGCTTCATTTCTTTCCATGAGTATTTCCTATTTATTTCAGTGGACAACTATTTTTGATTAAGGATATTGGAAAGCTAACACAGATGTTACTCTTTACTGCCCTGCTCTAACTTAAATGCTGCGTGTAATGCTCTGACCGCAAGTTCTAAATATTTCTCATCGACCACCACCGAAATTTTAATTTCTGAGGTAGAAATCATACGAATATTAATGCCCTCACCCGCCAGCGTTTGAAACATGGTACTGGCAATACCTACATGAGAGCGCATACCGACACCTACAATCGACACTTTCACAATGCTATCATCACCTGTCACTTTTCTTGCACCTAAAGTAACACAAGTTTGCTCCAATAAGGTTTTAGCACGTTGGTAATCGTTTCGAGGCACTGTAAAGGTTAAATCCGTGGTCGCATCTTCGGCAATATTTTGAATAATCATATCGACTTCAATATTCGCGTCAGCAATAGGACCTAAAATTTTAAACGCTACCCCTGGTAAATCAGGTACGCCCGTGATGGTCAATTTTGCCTCATCTCGATTAAAAGCAATGCCTGAAATTAACGCACTTTCCATTTGTAATTCCTCGTAAGTAATGAGTGTGCCACACCCATCTTTAAATGATGATAATACCCGTAATGCAACATTATACTTGCCTGCAAACTCCACTGACCTAATTTGCAATACTTTTGAACCTAAACTTGCCATTTCCAGCATCTCTTCAAAAGTGATTCTATCCAAACGGCGAGCTTTCGGTTCAACTCTAGGGTCTGTGGTATAAACGCCATCGACATCAGTATAAATATGGCATTCATCGGCTTTTAAGGCGGCGGCTAACGCGACCGCAGTGGTATCTGAACCGCCGCGCCCCAAGGTAGTGATGTTATCGTCCTCATCAACACCCTGAAAACCTGCCACCACCACCACTTTACCCTCATTAAGATGGCTACGAATTCGATCATCATCAATTTTACGAATACGCGCTTTAGTATAGCTACTATCCGTTAATATTTTGACCTGACTGCCCGTATAAGAACAGGCATCACAACCCAGTTCATGCAACGCCATACTCAGCAACGCCACTGTCACCTGCTCGCCCGTGGAAATTAAAACATCCAACTCCCGTTCGGTAGGATACGCCTGCATTTGTTTTGCCAAGCCGATTAAACGATTAGTTTCGCCGCTCATTGCCGACAAAACCACCACAATCTGATCGCCCAAGTCATGAGCTTTTTTTACTTTTTCAGCGACAGCTTTTATACGCTCGACATCACCGACCGATGTACCGCCAAATTTATAGACATAAAGTGCCATTTTTAAACCTGTTGTGTGTTATTTCTTGCGAAGCATTATGAAGAAACTCTTCCAGCAGTTCGCTATGATAAAAGTTTTTTTGTGTTGATACAGCATTATAAAGGCATAAGCCGCCTTATACCCGCATAATGCCGAATTTTTAATCGGCTATTTTACTTAATTGCACTGCGATAAATCTTATCGCATTTAGACCTGACTTAATCTACATGAAGCGTTTTAATTAAATCGTCTTCCAATGCTAAATCAACAATCGTTGCTGGCAATGATTTAGTCGGTTTAACGCCCAAGTCTTTAAGCATTTGCGCTTGTCGAATAACATTGCCTCGCCCACCTGACAATTTTCCGAAGGCATCATCGTAACTTTTTTGGGCTTGCTTGAGCTTATCGCCTATTTTTTCAAAATCATCCACAAAACCGACCAATTTGTCATACAACTCCCCTCCCCGTTTAGCAATGTCTTGAGAATTGCGGGTTTGCTGCTCTTGTCGCCATAAATTAGCCACGGTACGCACCACAAAAAGCAAGGTACTTGGACTAACCAGCAAGACATTTTTTGTCCACGCATCTTGCCAAAGTTCAGCATCTTGAGCGATAGCCAGCATAAAAGCGGGTTCTACGGGTATGAACATAATGACGAAATCCAGCGATTTCAATTGATAAATTTCTTGATAATTTTTGCCAGAAAGCCCTTTGATATGAGTGCGAACAGAATCAATGTGGCGTTTAAGCGCAGCATCTCTGACTTGCTCATTATCAGAATTGGCGTAATCGTTGTAAGCAACAACCGATACTTTAGCATCAACGACTAGGTGCCTACCTTCGGGCAAATAGATAATGACATCGGGTTGAGCGCGTGAACCATCTTCGCGACTATGGCTTTCTTGCGTTTTGTAATGTTCACCTTTACTGAGTCCAGAATTTTCAAGTACCCGTTCAAGAATAAACTCACCCCAGTTGCCCTGCGTTTTTGCCTGACCTTTCAACGCACTGGTCAGATTATGCGCATCTTTTGACATCTGTTGATTGAGTGACATCAACTGTTTTACTTGCTCAGCTAAGGTGCTACGGTCTTTGCCTTCTTGTACATAAACCTCTTCCACTTTATTCTGAAATTCTTGTAACTTAACTTTTAGCGGATTTAAAATTTGCTCGATATTGCTTTGATTCTGCTCAGTAAAACGTTTACTTTTCTCTTCCAAAATGTCATTTGCCACTGCTTTAAACTGATTGGATAATTCAGCCTTAGCCTCATTCAGTAATCCAATTTTTTCGCCACTTTGTGCGCGTTCAGATTCCAATTGAGTAGACAGTTCAGCGACTCTTGCTGTTAATTGTTGCTGATGCCGAGTAAGCTCCGTTTTGCTTACCGCAAGATTATCTTTTTCTTGAGCTAGGCTTTGTATTAGCTCCGCTTGATGGTTGATGGTTGTTTCAGATGCCCCTATTTTCTCGCGTAAATCGGCAAGGATTTGTTTAAGTTGCGCTTGTTCCGCTTCTAATTTGGTAATTTTTTCCAGTGACTCAGGCAAATAGACAACCTGCTCCGCTAAAGTTGCACTGCGATTGCTTTCTTGTTGTAGTTTCGCTTGTAACGATTCAGATTTTTGTTGGGCAACCTGTTCAGCTGCGTTACATTTTTCCAGTTGTTGTTCAAGAATAGCGGCACGCTCTGCCAATTGTGCGCGTTGATTTTGGCTATCGCTAAGTTGATTACGCAGAGTATTTATTTGCCGCTGGCTTTCACTAACAGCCTGTAAACTACGCACATTTTCTTCTTGAACCGCTAGCATCCGCTCATTGAGTCTAACCGCTTCCAATTGATTGTCATTTTTAGCCGAAGCAACTCGGTTGCCAAGTATCAACCATGTCGCCACTACACCAACAGCAAGTCCGATTATTAAAAATGCTAAAAGCATTATTTGTTCCATGAGCGAATCTCACTAGGTCTGAATTAAGGGTAGTGCTAAAAAGTGAGTGATGATTGATCGTCCGAATCCTAAACACTGAGGCAGTGCTGATACTAAGCGGTGGAACAATGTAAACTAAATCATCACAAATATTAAAATTTAATATTTTCAGGATAAATAAAACGATCCTCGTTTGTAAAACTAATCTCTGTTTCTTCAATTCCAGCGTTTTTTCCTTTCTCTGTTAAATAATAACTATGCGGGAAAATTAACCAGCCCATATCTTGTTTTAAATACTCCGATGTAACTAATTTATCTATCAGTTCATCGATGGTAATACCCAGTTTTTTAGCCAATTTTACGGAATTAATTTTTTCAACGGCTAAAAAAAAATCCTCAGCCCAAAAACAATTATATCCAGATTGTTCATCTCGCAATTCACCACCTGCCAATTTCCCTTTTTCGGTTAGATAGGGTTTTTTATCACGAATTTCTAAATACTCAAGGTTAATTAATTTAACTATCAGTTCATTGGTTGAAAACCCCAGTTTTTCAGCCAGTTCGGCTGTTCTCAGTTTTTTTATTGCTTCTGGATTAAAATTTCCATCCCACAGAAAGTAAATACCAAACTGCTTTCCTGTACGAACTTCACCACCAGCTTCTTTGCCTTTTGTTGTTAGGTATTGTTTGTCATCACGGATTTCCAGATAACCAAGATTAATTAATTTCTCGGTGAGATCATCGGTTTTAAGCCCTAATTTTTGCGCCAATTTTGAGGTAGTAAGTTTTTCATAATTATTATCGGTTTTAATTTTTTGCTCTGGTTTTTTTAAAACTATTTCTGGCGATAAGTTATTAACTTCTTCACTAATTCTAATAATCCGTTGAGCCTCTTCATAAGCATCTTTGTAAAGCTCCACATCTTCATTACGATTAATTAATACCCCCATTTCATTATTATTGATTTGGCTGAATTCGTATAAGTTAAGACTGGTAATAATACAAAGATCTTCGTTTAAATAACATTTAGCGTGTAAATTTTTGCAAAAACTGGTACGAATATAAGATTGGGTTTTTAACCAGTTAAGTTCTTCGGGGGCTAATTCGCTTTTGCCATAAACAATACGCATATCAATTTTTAGCCTATTTTTATCGGCTAATAATTCACGCATACGATCATTTAGTTTAAAAAATGGGCTAATTAAAATAAGTCTGTCTTTGGCATTTTTAATCAGTTCTTCAAGAAAATAATTAGTTGCACTGGTATTTAAAAACTTAGCCATAGTAATTTCTGTGAGTTTTTATCGTTTTTAAAATTATGTGCAACATAAAAAAGACCTTTCAGGTTTTTAAAAGCTGAAAGGTCTTGATGAGAGAGAGTGTTTTATGAGCCTAATCGTTCTTGCACCCACGCGGAAACACCCGCCAACGCACCCGCTAATGCCGCAGGATTCGTGCCACCCGCTTGTGCTAAATCAGGTTTACCGCCACCTTTACCGCCCACTTGGATGGCGACAAAATTAACTAATTCGCCTGCTTTGACTTTGCCCATTGTATCTTTAGAGACACCAGCGACTAGACTGACTTTATCGCCATCGACAACAGCTAACACGATAGCGCAACTGCCAAGTTTATTTTTCAACTGGTCTGCCATGTCGCGTAAGGAGGAAGCAGCGACATCGTTGAGTTTGACCGCCAACACTTTAACGCCGTTAATTTCAACCGCTTGAGAAAGCAATTCATTACCTGCCGCGCTGGCAAGTTTTGCGGTTAAGCGTTCGAGTTGTTTTTCCAGACTGCGGTTTTTTTCTAGCAGGAGTTCAACTTTTTCAGCGGCTTTGTCGGTTGGACTTTTGAGTAAACTGGCAATGGTAGTTAGTGCAGTATCACGCTCAGCTAACCAATTAATACAACCTTGACCTGTGACCGCTTCAATACGACGCACACCTGCGGCAACACCTGTTTCGCTGATAATTTTAAAACAACCAATGTCCCCTGCCCTGTCCACATGAGTTCCACCGCATAACTCAGTTGAGAAGTCGCCAATTTTTAACACGCGCACTTCCGCGCCGTATTTTTCGCCAAACAATGCCATTGCACCCGCTTTGACCGCGTCATCTTTTGCCATGACTTGTGCAGATACGGGGTTGTTTAAGCGAATTTGTTCATTGACTAAACGCTCAAGCATGGCGATTTGTTCATCAGTCACAGGTTCAAAATGCGAAAAGTCAAAACGTAGCCGTTCAGTGTTTACTAATGAACCTTTTTGCGTAACGTGATCGCCCAAGGTTTGCCGTAACGCAGCGTGAAGTAAATGCGTGGCAGAATGATTGAGTTCAGTGGATTTACGCTCAGTTTGGTTGACAGTTGCTAAAGCAGTTTGTCCTGTACTTAATACCCCTGAAACCAGCTTGCCTTTGTGTAAAAATAATGTGCCGCCTTGTTTTTGCGTGTCGCTGACTTCAAACACCGCACTCGCAACGACAATCTGCCCGCTATCACCGATTTGACCGCCTGATTCTGCATAAAATGGTGTTTTATCCAGCACCACCAAACCTTCTTCGCCTGCGTTCAAATGGTCAACGGCTTGCCCTTGTTGATACAGCGCGACAATGTGTGCGGTGTCGTCTAGGTGGTCGTAACCTGTAAATTCGGTTTGGCTATCGAGCTTAATATCTTGGTGATAATCGCCACCAAAACTACTGGCAGAACGCGCTCTATCGCGCTGGGCGTTCATGGCGATCTCAAAACCTGCATGATCTACTGTTAAATTATTCTCGCGGGCAAAATCAGCGGTTAAATCCACTGGGAAACCGTAAGTATCATAAAGCTGGAACACCACATCACCTGAAATAACCGTGCCGTGTAATTTAGCCACACAGGCTTCCAGTATTTTCATGCCCTGCCCTAGCGTTTCGGCAAAACGTTGTTCTTCTTTTTGTAATACGCGTTCAACTTGGGCATGATTAGCTTTTAATTCTGGAAACGCATCGCCCATTTCTTCAACCAACGGCGCGACTAATTGATAAAAGAATACGTCTTGAATGCCTAAACGGTAGCCGTGACGAATCGCACGGCGAATAATACGGCGCAATACATAACCGCGACCTTCGTTAGACGGCATGACACCATCGGCAATCAAAAATGCACAGGAACGAATATGATCGGCGATGACGCGTAACGAACTTTGATTTAAGTCAGTGGTGTTAGCTAACCGTGCCGCCGCTGTTAGAAGTTTTTGAAATAAATCAATTTCGTAGTTGCTGTGTACGCCTTGGACGACAGCGGCAATCCGCTCTAAACCCATACCCGTATCAACCGACGGTTTCGGTAAGGGGGTTAACGTGCCATCAATATCACGGTCGTATTGCATGAAAACTAGATTCCACACTTCGATATATCTATCGCCGTCTTCTTCGGGTGTTCCAGGTGGACCGCCTGCAATATGTTCGCCGTGATCGTAAAAAATTTCGGTACAAGGGCCGCAAGGACCTGTATCCCCCATCGACCAAAAATTATCTTTCGCGCCAATTTTGGATAATCGATTTTTATCAACACCAATCTCTTCTAACCAAATTTGTTCGGCTTCTGCATCTTCTTCAAATACCGTCACCCATAATTTTTCTGCGGGGATGCCTAACTCTTTAGTTAAAAAATCCCACGCGTAATGAATCGCGTCTTTTTTGAAATAATCACCAAAGCTAAAATTGCCCAGCATTTCAAAAAAGGTGTGATGGCGTGCGGTATAACCAACGTTTTCCAAGTCGTTGTGTTTACCGCCTGCTCGCACACAGCGTTGGCTAGTGGCAGCTTTAGTGAATTCGCGCTGTTCACGCCCTAAAAATACGTCTTTAAACTGCACCATGCCTGCATTAGTAAATAATAGCGTCGGATCATTGGCTGGAATCAGTGAGCTAGACGCTTCGACCGAATGTCCGCGTTGGGCAAAGAATTCAAGGAAAGCGGAGCGCAACTCTGCGCTAGTCATTTTTTTCATGATAGTAGGGGTTTGAAAGTGGAAAACTTAGATAAACTGAATGTTTAATTGTTGGCATAAAGCAGTCATTAGCGTACTGGGAAACCCCCTCTGCATTAAAAAACGACAGCGTTTTGCCCATTCTGAACGGCTTAAACGCGTGTCGTGGTCATATTTTTTGTGATACACCTGTTCAAGCAATTCTAGCCAACTATTGGCGAATGCTAACATGATAGTATCAAGATTAACTGCTTCTATGCCATTTTGTTTAAGTTCATAAGCGATAGCAAGCGAACCATAGCCTTTTTGTATTCGATGCCGTGCATAACTTTCCGCATAACGGCTGTCACTTTGCCAACCTTGGTCAGCTAATTCGGCAATGACTGGCAGGCTATCCTCTTTGTTAAAACCTCTTAGTAGCAATTTAGTGAGCAGTTCTTTTTGGCTATGTTCGCGACGCATAAGTAGGCGTAAACAGGTATTTTTGATGTCAGTAGAGACGCGATTAATCGCGTCTCTATCAGCGTCTACAGCCATAGAATTTTATTCGGTGTCATCCAGTTCATCGGCATCGGGTGCAAATTCCTGAACAGCAAGCTGTGGTTTTTTAAAGGCTTCGGCTCTGATTTTGGCTTCGACTTCTTTGGCTTTATCGGGATTTTCTTTTAAATAGTTTCTGGCATTTTCCTTGCCCTGCCCTATTTTGTCATTGCCATAACTATACCACGAGCCTGCTTTTTGAATAAAACCGTAAGCTACGCCTAGATCAACTAATTCACCTGTGAAAGAAATGCCTTCACCGTATAAAATTTCAAATTCGGCTTGTTTAAAGGGGGGAGCAACTTTGTTTTTAACTACTTTAACGCGGGTTTCATTGCCGATAACGTCATCGCCTTTTTTCACTGAACCAATACGGCGAATATCTAAACGAACTGAGGCATAAAATTTCAGTGCGTTACCGCCTGTGGTGGTTTCTGGTGAACCAAACATCACGCCGATTTTCATACGGATTTGGTTGATAAAAATAACCAGCGTATTAGAACGCTTGATATTTGCTGTGAGTTTACGCAACGCTTGTGACATCAAACGCGCTTGTAGCCCCATGTGTGAATCGCCCATATCGCCTTCGATTTCGGCTTTTGGCGTTAGCGCGGCAACTGAGTCAATCACCACTACATCCACCGCGCCAGAACGCACTAGCATATCGGTAATTTCTAAGGCTTGTTCACCCGTATCAGGCTGAGAAACCAGTAAATCATCAACATTAACCCCTAATTTTCCTGCATAATTGCAATCTAATGCGTGTTCCGCATCAACAAATGCCGCTACACCACCCAGTTTTTGCATTTCAGCAATGACTTGTAATGTTAACGTAGTCTTACCTGACGACTCAGGGCCATAAATTTCGATCACACGACCACGCGGCAAACCGCCTACACCTAAAGCAATATCTAAACCCAAAGAGCCTGTTGAAACCACATCAATATCACGCGAATAAGCCACATCACCCATACGCATAACCGAACCTTTACCGAACTGCTTTTCGATTTGCATTAATGCCGCGCCTAGTGCTTTCTTTTTGTTATCATCCATTGCTGTTGCCCTGTGTGTGAAAAGAGGCTTTATTATCACATACCGATAGGGGTTCGGGTAGTGTTCATTTAGTCCTATTCAAGCAATCCAAATAGTCAGTCACGCCTTGCTGAACGATTAAAAAGTCGTGATGCAATCAGTTGGTGAACATCAATATCACGCTGCACTGCTGTGAGATAGTGTTGATATGTTACACTTAATAACAAATTTAAAAGTCGCTGTTATAAAAGCTGTTATTGCGGCGCGTATCTTGATTTTACTACACTTTTATGGAGCATAATTATGCACACACAACACTCTAAACAGTCTGGTTTCACTTTACTGGAGCTTTTAGTCGTCTTAGGTATTATTGCTATGCTGGCAGGTATAGTTGGTCCTCAGGTTATGAAACACATGGGGGAATCTAAAGTTAAAGCGGCAAAGGTACAAATTGAGGAATTAATGGCAAGTTTGGATATGTATAAGTTGGATTTGGGACATTATCCAACCCAAGAACAAGGCTTGAATGCACTGATTGAATCGCCAGATAACACCAAAAATTGGAATGGGCCTTATCTGCGTAAAGCTAAAGTGCCTGTTGATCCGTGGCAAAATCCTTATATTTACACGTTTCCAGGCAAACATGGAAAATTTGATTTATCCAGTTTGGGTGCCGACAGCGTAGAAGGCGGTGAAGGTGAAGACAGGGACGTATTGGGTTGGGAATAAATAGTTTTGAGCTTTAATAAGGGTTTTACGTTACTGGAATTAATGGTAGTGTTATTTATTATGGTGTTAGGGTTTTCCGTTATTGGCATTAATCTTTCATCGGGTAATAACGCAACTGAACATCAGCGTGCCGCCAGAGACATTGTTTCTGCATTGCGTTATGCCAGAGGAATGGCGTTGATGACACATAAAGAAACCATCGTGACCTTTGATCTTGACGAAAATAACTACACGGTGGCTAATCGAGACAAGGTTTTTGCTATTCCTGAAACGATTAAAGTCACGGTGGTTACAGCACAAAGCCAGTTGACTGAGAAAAATAAAGGCAGTATTCGATTTTTTGGTGATGGTTCTTCTACGGGTGGACGCGTGTCTTTAAAACGAGGCGAAAACGTATGGAAAATCGATATAAATTGGCTGACGGGGCAAATTGAACTTGAAAATAAATAACCAACAGGGTTTTTCTTTATTGGAAATTCTGATTGCCTTTTCGATTTTAGCGGTGTCTTTAAGTATTCTGTTGAATATATTTTCTTTGGGTGTTAATAGCGCAGGTGTTGCGGAAGATTATAACGCGGCGGTACAACTTGCTGAATCGCTAATGGCTAAAACAGGCGTAGAAATGCCGTTGCAAGTTGGTGAAACAGTGGGTGATGAACAGGATAAATATCATTGGCAGGTTGCCGTTCAAGCGTTTCAATTTAATCCTGATCAGTTCGATACCAGCACTTTAAATACCTCGCTGTTTAAAGTGAGAGTGACAGTAAATTGGGGTGATGAGCAGCGTTCCAGAGAAGTTAAGTTAGTCACGCTAAAATTAGTCAACAAAGTATTGTGATGAATAAATCTAACAGCGGTTTTACGCTGATTGAGGTGCTAATTGCCATGAGTTTGTTAAGCATCATGGTGGTATTGCTGTTTGGTAGCTTGAAAATCTGCGCGGATAGCTGGCATAAGGGTGAAAGTAAAATTACCAAAGTGAATGAAGTTGCCGTTGTTTATAATTTTTTTCAACAGTATTTAGCGATTGCCAAGCCATTAGTAAAGGAGTCTAAAAATACCAGTGATCTGCAAGCATCACTGTCTTTTCAAGGTAAAAGCCAGTCCTTACAATTTGTTTCCTCATTCCCTGCCAGTGTCGGACGATTGGGTTTACAACTGTTTTCTATTGAGCTGAAAAAAGAAGACGATGAGCAGATTATTAAAGTGACGATAACGCCATTTTTCTCTACTGAAAGCAATCAAGATCAGAAGGAAGAAGTGGTTTTGCTAAAAAAAGTGGGCGATTTTGCATTTTCTTATTTTGGCTCTGATGATTCAGGAGACATCAGCAGTGGTAGTTGGCATGACGAATGGCTAGATAAAAACGCCCTGCCACGGTTGGTTAAAATTACTATTAAACAGGATAACGAGAAAGATATACCTTGGTCAGATATGTTGATTGCGCTGAAAATTACGGGCAAAAATGATGTTCAAAACCAAGCTGTTAGTAGTCCTGCGACCGAAAAATGACTAAGCAACAAGGTATGGCACTGGTTTTGGTGCTATGGATATTAAGCTTGCTGACCATTATGGCAGGCAGTTTCGCACTCAGTATGCGTAGAGAAACCGCTATTATCACAGGGCTTAGAAATAATGCCGAGGTGACAGCAATGGCAGAATCTGGATTAGCGATAGCCGAGTGGATGTTACAAAATCCTGATGTAAATAAACGTTGGCGAGCCGACGGTAGTATTTATCAAATCAATACCGCGAATGCTAAATTGCGTATACGGCTATTGTCAGAAACGGGTAAAATAAATATCAATAATGTGGAGCAACCACTATTGCAGAATCTGATGAATTACGCACCTAATGGTGGTAAAGCGCAATTGTCATCTACCACAGTTGATCGAGCAGCTGCCATTCTCGACTGGCGTGACAGTGATGATTTAACGCGAATCGATGGCGCGGAAAAACAGCAATATCAAGATGCGGGCTTGAATTATCAACCACGAAACAGACCCTTTGAATCATTGGAAGAATTACAGATGGTATTAGGTATGGATGCGGCAACACTTCAGTGGCTTGAACCGCTAATTACAGTTTATTCAAATCAGCTACAAATTGATTTACAACTTGCCAGTAAAGAAGTTTTACAGGTCATGCCTAGGGTAGATGCTGGATTGATTGATAGTTATGTAGCGGCTAGAGTAGAAAGTGCAAGAAATAATTTACCTTCGCCACTGTGGCCATTAGACGCTGGACAATCAACGGGAGCAGGAGCAACGACTGAGGTAACATTGCTAACGATTATTTCTGAAGTACAACGTGACGACCAATCAACTGCGCTAATTAACGCGCTAGTAAAAAAATCAGACGGATCGCAAACTACGCCATTTCAAGTATTAAGATGGCAACGTACTGCTGCAAACAATGGATCATTATTTACCAACAAAATGAGCGAATTAGTCGTTAAAAACTATGCTGAATCTGAACTCAACAATTGATCTTGATGTTAAAACTGTGCTGCGCTGGTGGGGGCGTGAGCTTAGCTTTTTAGTGCCTGAAAAAATAAAGCAACGGGTTAGCGATGCGCAAGGTTTTATTATCGCTAGTGTCGAGAATAATCAGTTGAGACTGACCTTTCAAATGGGTGGACAATCCGAACAACTAGGTATCTTAGAGTATGATAAATCGGCTGTTGCCGATTATAACGACTTGTTAGCTAATGATGAAAGGCTAAGCAAAGCAAAGGTTATCTTACGTTTAACGGGACAAGATGCTATCAAAAAAGAACTTGGCTTACCTGCTGCCGCCAAAGAAAATCTCCAACAAGTTATCGCCTACGAACTGGATCGTTATACGCCATTTAAGGCAGATCAGGTTTATTTTGCAGTTAAGCGACTTCCCAAGCAGTTAAACAATGCGGATCAGATTAAGGTTCTGCTGGTGTTGACATCGAGAGAAACGCTTGATGAACTTTATGCGAATGTTAAAGCAATGGGTATTGTGCCAATGTTTGCCGATTATGAAGGTGTTGCCAATGATTTTGAACATAGCGACGATATTTATAATTTGTTACCCGATAGACTGATACCCAAAGTAGCAAAAATACCGCAAATTATTCATTCGACACTCATTAGTTTGGTTTTTTTATTACTGGCAGCCGTCATTGTTATGCCTGTTTGGTTTGAATATCAGGCAGTTGATGAATTGACAAAAAAAATCCAAAAAGTAGAAAAAGAAGCCAATAAAATTAAAGCCATGCAGTTAGAAACCAGTGCGTTAATCGATGAAACACAGCAATTACTCAATGAAAAAAATACCACTCCTTCAGTGCTAACCATGCTTAACACCCTTAGCAGTCTAATGAAAGATGATACTTGGCTAGCCTATCTACAATATGCAGATGGTCATTTACAGATACAAGGTGAATCACCAGCAGCCTCAACATTGATTGCCGTATTGGAAGATTCGCCAGTGTTTAACAAGGCGGTATTTGTATCTCCTGTGACTCAAGATAGCGTTAGTAAACAAGAGCATTTTCAAATTACTGTTGATCCAGTTGTTGACACAACTAAACAAGTAGACGTTGATGCCAAATAAAGGACGTGATGAGGGGTTGACTGCAAAGCAACAACGCTGGCTGGCAGTCGGTTTATTGCTTGTTGTCAGTTTAATAGCGGGGCTGCTAATTATCGTTCCCGTAGTAAACAAGGGATTAGTTCTTCTTGATGCCAAAAATAATCTAGTTTTCAAGTTACGACAATATGAGCGGATTTTAGCCAAGAAAGAGGCGGTGATTGAAAGTCAAGAGCATATAAAACAGCAAAGCGAAGCACAAAATTATTTTATCAAACAAGAAACCGAGGCGTTAGCGTCGGCTGAAATGCAAAAACTTATTAAAGACTACATTGCAAGTGTAGGTGGACAACTAAGTAGCACACAAACTATTCCCTCATCTGACAACGCGACTAACAGTACCGCTAAATTTAATCGTATCATTGTCAGAGTCAGTATGACAGGCGACAGTGAAATGTTGCGAACCGTACTTTACAAAATAGAAACAGCCAAACCACTTATGATTATTGACCAAATAGACATAAGACCTGTAAGGGGTCGGCGTAATAGAGTGACTGGGCAAATTGATGCTAGTAACGAATTAGCCATTAATTTTCAGGCAGTTAGTTTTATGAGAAAACCCCAGCAATGAATCACAAACTGATTAAAACCTTATTATTAGTTTGTTTTACATTAATACTAATCATCATGTTTGAATGGTTTTATGCGGAATACAGACAAAAACAACTACTAAGCGCAGTCGATGCTCCTGCCAAGCAAGTATCGCTCGAAGAAATGCCAATTATTGATTTAGACGCAAAAACTGAAGACAGTTATGCTGATTTGGTCAATAGACCTTTATTTATTGCAGGCAGAAAACCCATAGCAGAAGCCGAAAAAAATCAAGATCAAGCGCAAGCGGCGAGCGTTAATAATACGTTTGACTGGCTATTGAATGGGATTTATACCACCAAAAAAGGCTTAATGGCATTACTGCATCGAACTGTTGCAAAAATCCCTGCACCCTCCCCTACTCCGATAACAGCCAAACCGTCTAACGATATGTATCGAAAAGTGATAGTAGGTGATAATATTGAAAGTTGGATGGTAACTGAAATTCACCCCAATGAAATAATAGTGACGCAAGGCGGTATGCCAAAAAAAGTCCCACTTAGAAAACCAAAAGTAAAAGAAGCTCAGGAACAAAATAGTGTACCGCAGCCTAATTCCCGCACTATGCCTACGCGTGCGCACACACCTGCTCCTGCTCCTATTCCCGCTCCTGAAGCCGTTCCTGAGCCTGAGCCTCCAGCAGAATCTCAATAAACTAAACCGATAAATGACACTAATGCACACGATTAAGAAAACCATAACGCTTGCTTGCTTTGTGCTGACTGGCTTAACACTCTCCAGTTGTGAGTCAATGGATTCCAAGCAAAAACCTAAATTACCTGTAATATCTAGTAATAAAGCACCACCAAATAGCAATGGAAGCTCGAATACCGTCCCAAAAACAACGGTGACAACAGGTTCTGGTCCAATCAATTTTGGTGATGCTCCGTCAAGCAAACAGTCAATACCCGCTACTCAGTCAACGGATGGACAAATGCAGACTAAAACTGAATTGTTTCCTGCCACTAGCGATGCAATTTTGAATACTACGGTTTCAAGTAAAAAAAAGGTAACGGGAACAGGCTCATACACACTCAATTTTGATGATGCCGATTTAGCCGAAGTCGCAAAAACAATTTTAAGCGACAGCTTAGGTGAAAACTATGTATTAAGCCCTGAGGTAAAAGGACGCGTTACTCTACAAACCACCCAAGCCCTCACTAAAGAAGAATTACTGCCGACCCTAGAAATGGTGTTGCGTATGAATCATGCTGCTTTAGTGAAAGATAATAATATTTACCATATCGAACCTGCTGATGGGGCTTTATATACCTCCGATATAGCCGTAGGTAGCAGTATGGCGGGTTATCAAACCCGTGTAATTCCTATACGCAACGTATCTGCCGAGGAAATTTCTAAACTATTAAAACCCTTGGTACAGGAAAAAACCATTCTTCAAGTTGACAATGCACGCAATATTTTGGTCGCCTCAGGCTCATCCGATGAAGTGCAACGTGTGGTAGAAATGATCACTACTTTTGATACCAATGTTTTGAAAGGTCGGTCTTTTGCCCTGTTTTCGTTAGCACACGTTGAACCAGAAACCGTAATCAAAGAATTAGAAGCCGTTTTTAATGATAAAACGGGCGATAAAGATGGTTTTTTTCGCTTTATTCCTATTGAACGACTCAATGCCATTCTTGCCATCACCCATCAAGCACGCTACTTAAGTGATATTGAAAGCTGGGTATTTAGACTAGACAAAGCCAATACCGCGTCGGGTGGTAGTTTTAATGTCTACAAAGTTCAGAATGTTGATGCGGTCGAATTAGCCGATACCCTTAATGAGGTTTTTAATGGTACACAAAAGAAAACCAAATCTGCCAGCGTTGCTCCTGGACAGCAAGCGGCGGAAATATCGTCTAGTACGCCAGACACTCAGCCTCCACCAACAGATACTAAGCCTTTATCAACAGGGGGCAGCGGGGCAACGGGTGATGCCACAGTCTCTGGGATAGGTGAAGTCAAAATTATTGCCGATGAACCCAATAATTCATTAGTGATTGTCGCAACAGCTCAACAATATGAGCGTATTCTGCCGATTATCAACCAATTGGATGTCATGCCATTACAGGTGTTGATTGATGCCACCATCGTGGAAGTTGACCTGAAAGATGATTTGAAATATGGAGTGCAATGGTCTTTTAATAATGGGAATTTTCTTAACTTATTGACACAAGCCAGCCCCGATGTTCTAAAAACAGTATCATCGGGCTACTCGTTATTTTATTCGGGGGGATCAGCTAAAGCGGTACTCAATGCCTTAGCAACAAAATCAACCATTAATGTCATTGCCTCGCCCTCAATCATGGTACTCAATAATCAGGAAGCCTCTCTCAATGTCGGTGATAAAGTTCCAGTGGCGACCTCTCAAGCTACCAATACTAACAGTGTCAATGTCACCCCAAATCTTGTAACTCCCAATACCACCAGTGCGATTGTCTCTAATAACATACAAATGCTGGATACTGGGATTACACTAAAGATTAAGCCACGCGTTAACGCAGGTGGTTTGGTGCTGATGAAGATTGAGCAAGAAGCCAATCAAGCTGTTCCTACCACGACATCTTCACTGAACTCGCCCACTATTCAACAACGCAAAATTCATAGTTCAATCGCCGTAAAAAATGGTGAAACTATTGTGTTGGGTGGCTTAATTAGAGAAGATAATAGCAACGGTATCACAGGTATGCCCATTTTGAGTGACTTACCTATCATAGGATCATTGTTTGGTGCGACCTCCAGAAATAAAGATAAAACCGAGCTGGTTATTTTAATAACACCGCGTGTCGTGGGAAATGAACAAAATTCCAGAGACGTAACCAATGAATTTAAACGCAAACTCACGGGTATTTATCAAAATTCACCCAACGAATCAAAATCACATTACTGATAAACTCTTATCGATTAGTGGCGTGTTCGGGAGTGCAAGCTCTGCTTGCAAAGTCAGGTAAAGCCCCACTGCCGACAGTTGATACAAGTGATGAACTAAGGATTTTTCCGTTCGTCCTAAGCTTATCGAAGGATGAGCGGAAAAATTCGTCACTCTAGCCTTAAAACCATTCATGCTTCGACAAGCTCAGCACGAACGGTTTTAAGGCTACGCGAGTCAAAAACATATTCTTGACCTCGTGTAGTCTCTACTTAAAACAACTGCAACGCCAACATAATGGCATCTTCACGCCCATTTTTAGCGGGGTAATAGCCTTTTCTAATGCCAATTTCATTGAAACCTAAGTCTTCATAAAGGGCAATGGCGTAGGTGTTAGACGGTCTGACTTCTAAAAAAACGGTTTCAGCACGTCCTTTCGCGTAGTTGATTAAGTTTTCCATCATTTTGCGCCCAATACCTTGTTTTTGTTCAGCGGGGTCTACAGAAACATTAAGAATATGTGCTTCACCGACGGCGAGTGATAACAAGCTATAGCCTAACACTTTGTCCTGCGCTTCACACACCCAACAGCTATAACCAGCTTTAAAACAATCTCTAAAAATGTCTTCACTCCACGGAAAATCATAGTTTTTTCTTTCAATGTCCATCACAGTGGACAAATCGGCTGCGGTCATGGTGCGAAGACGCATTAAATCTTTTTTAGGCACGGAATTAGGAAATACTTTGGCATAAAATTCTTTGTCGGCATCGTACATTATTAAGCCCTTAATTTTGTCTACTAATCCACGCATGATTTTTGTTCCATCACTATAACGGTTTGTTTTGCAAATTGTAAATCTTGCCATGCTTTGCGTTTTTCTGACAAGGATCGTAATAAATACGCGGGGTGATAAACCACCACTACAGGCGTATTGTTTAAAGTATGTACGTTACCTCTAAGCTTAGTTAAAGGTTCATTGGTATTTAACAAGGTTTGCGCGGCAATACGCCCTACCGCCAATATAATTTTTGGTCGAATAAGTTGTTGTTGTCGCTGTAGATAGTCTTTACAGTGCTTTATTTCGTCTACATGGGGATCGCGGTTATCAGGAGGTCTACATTTTAATATATTAGTCATAAAAACATCCTCGCGTTCAAGACCGATGGCGCGTAGCATTTCGGTCAATAATTGCCCAGCAACACCGACAAATGGCTGACCTTGTTGATCTTCTTGCTCACCTGGAGCTTCGCCGATGATTAGCCAATCTGCTTGTTGATTACCTGCGCCGAATACGGTTTGAGTGCGAGAGTGACATAAGCCACATTTTATACAACTTTGCACCTCTACTTTTAGTGCGTCCCATTGTTCGATTACGCTGAGTTCACTATGAAGATGTAAAGGTTTATCGATCACTACGTTGCTTTCAACGTGATTGTCTAAGGATTCATCACTCACTGTAGTCAATCGCTGCACCGCGACAGGCACGCTTTTCCTTGGTATCCAAACATCAATACCCAGTGCAGCAAGATAGTGTAAGCGTATTGCGTTATCCAAGTTAAGTCTCACAATAAAAGTAGGCGGTGATTATCACCGAAATAGCGTATAGAGGCAAACGAGGGATTTGAACTAAATATTTAAAAAGTAGGCGCGAATTAATTCGCGCCTACAGAAGATGCAGATTTATCAAACAATTCCCAAACAGGTTGCACAGTCTCTGGTAACGGAGCAAGTCTACCCAATTCTAGCCAAGGATTAACAGGATTATGAAAATCAGACCCCACAGAACCCGCTAAGCCAAAACTGCTCGCATAATTAGCCAGTATTTTTATTTCATCGGCATTGGTTCTACCTGTGATGACTTCTATGCCCTGCCCGCCTGCCTCTTTGAAAGCCGCCAATAAGCGTTTCATCCAACTAGCGGTTAATTGGTAACGCAAGGGATGCGCTAACACCGCAACACCACCTGATTGGGTAATCCACTGAATAGCCAATGCCATTTCTGCCCATGTAGTTGATACATAAGCAGACTTGCCTTTTCCCAGATAACGATCAAAGGCTTCTTGTTGAGTGGAGACATGAAACTGAGACAGCAAAAAATTGGCAAAATGACTGCGAGTAATCATGCCCTCACCTGCGGCTTTTTGTACCGCTGCTAATGCGCCAGTAATGCGTTTTTTTTCTAATTTTTCCGAAATTTTTACTGCTCGCTCTAAGCGGCTAGTACGCAACTGCGCAGTCGCCGTTGCTAACGGCTCATAATCGGGGTCTATGCCTAGACCAATAATATGCAGGCATTTATTTTGCCAACTGGCGGATAACTCAATGCCATTGATTAAGTGTATGCCTAAGTCAGCTGCACAGTTTCTCGCTTGGCTAAGTCCCATCGTGGTGTCATGATCCGTTAAAGCGAGAACACTCACTCCTTGTTGATAGGCGCGATACACTAAAGCAGAAGGTGATAACGCGCCATCTGAGGCGGTTGAGTGACAATGTAAATCGTAGCGTTCAGTCATTATGTTATTGATATTCACCGTACAGTTTGGCGTAAAGACCATTTTGGTTGATTAGCGTTTCATGCCGACCTTGTTCGCAGATTTTACCTTGCTCAAACACATAAACATGATCCGCTTGTTTTACCGCACTGAGGCGGTGGGCAATGATAATCGTGGTACGCTCTTTTAGAAAGGCATTTAACGCACTATGCAATTTATATTCAGTTTCGGTATCCAATGCAGAGGTCGCTTCATCCAAAATAACAACTTTAGGATTAGCGACCACCATCCGCGCAATCGCCATCCGCTGGCGTTGACCACCTGATAAGCGCATACCGTGTCTCCCGACGATGGTATCCAAACCTTTTGCTAAATCTTTGACTACATCAGTCAATTGTGCAATAGCCAGTGCGTTCCACAGTTCTGCGTCAGTTGCCGATTTTCCTAAAGTAAGATTAGCGCGTAAGGTATCGTTAAACAATATCGGATGCTGCAACACAGTGACCACATGTTCTCGCACTATTTCTAAACCGATACAATCAATGGCTACTTCATCAAAATAAATTTGCCCTTTCGTGACAGGATATAAACCGATTAAGGTTTGTACCAGCGTTGATTTACCGCCGCCACTTGCACCCACTAACGCAACTTTTTCGCCCGCTTTAATAGTGAGATTAATGCCGTTAAGCACGGTGTCTTCACCATAACTAAAATGCAGATTTTCCACTCGTACCGCAACCGTTTTTTTATTTAAAAATGGGTTGTTGGTGTGCGGATAATTCGGCTCTTGCTGTAAAATATTGAGTCGATTGATACGCACTAATGCCCCTTTGGCAGCATAAAACGCATATTGAATACTGAGAATCTCCTGTACAGGTCCCATCATAAACCACAGATAACCAAACACAGCCAACATTTCACCAATGGTTAAATTGGAATAAAATACCATTAACATGGCACAGGCGCGAAACACATCAAAACCAAACAAAAACACCAAAAAACTCAGACGGTTTGCGACATCACTTTTCCAAGAAAAGGCAATTGAATAGTCTTTAACCGAGCGAGCAGAGGCTATCAGTTGCTGGCAATAATATTGTTCACGGTTACTGGCGCGAATTTGCTGAATGGCTTCTAGGGTTTCCGTCAATGCTTGTTGAAATATTTCATACGCCGCATTTTCTTTCGCTTTAAGATGCTTAACCTTAGAACCTACCGCACGAGTAAAATAAATCACCACAGGATTTAAGAGTAAAATAAATAAACCCAATTTCCAGTGCATCCACAATAAAATGACTGCTGTGCCAATCACCGTTAAACTCGCCACCAACAATTTGCTGGTTGTTGAACCAATAAAATTATCGAGGGTATCAAGATCAGTGACTAAATTTGTAACTACCGTCCCTGTTCCTAAGCTCTCGTATTCGGACATTGAAATGGTTTGTAAGTGGTTAATCAGCTTACTACGCAGTCGAAAAATAATGTCTTTAGAAATAAAAGAGAACTGTCGTGATTGAATTATATTAAAAATAATAGCCATAATGCGTAAAATAAGACTTGCCACCAGCACTACGGTAATATACAACACAGGCAACTGCCATTCGACAGGCGTAAATAAATTAATAGTATGAATCAGTGTGCTAGGTTTTTTTAACAACACTTCATCGACTAACAATGGCATCAACAACGGCACGGGGACACTGACAATCGTTGCCAATAGTGCTAATAAATGCGCATAAACCAATTGTTTTTTATGCTCTAAGGCGATTTGATAAATAGTTTTCCAACTATAAATAAGTGTGCTTGATTCTGATTGCATAGCAATAATCATTGATGATTTTTATAAAATGTTAATTATATCTGTCTATAAAGACTTTAGGGAAAACAAACGCCTAACATTAAGGCATTTAAAAATCTTTAACCCGCCACGCTACTGTGGTATTTTTGTACGACTCGAAAAATAAATATCAACCTATTTTAAAATTAACATAAAATCGCTTAATTTATAATGACTACTTTTGAAGACAACCCAAACATAAATAGTCAGTCTGACTCTACTGAAGATGATGGATTATCCGCTGTTAATGTATCTGGGCATTCTAGCAAAAACAAACGCGTAGCAACCCGCTATATACGCGATGATATTATCGTCGTACTTTGTGAAATAACTACGCTCAGTTTTGGCAAAGAGATTTTTATCGATTTCGTAAAATTAAACGACATTACCAGCCGAGGTATGTCGTTTTCAAGCCCCCATCATATTACGGTTCACAAAAAAATCGTGTTAAATCTTAAGTTTTACTCTGAAGTCGCTTTTAAAATACCCGCTACTATTGTTTATCGTTCAAAAACATCACCTCATCAGTATGGGGTAAAGTTTGATTGTGACTACGCTGAACTCAGCGATCACTTATTAGAAACGCAACGTACATTAGTATTCAAATAGTCAGTATTATGAACTCTTACACCTTAAGCGAGATTATCATCTACCCCGTCAAATCCTTGGCTGGCATTAGTTTACCTAGCTGGCAGGTGACAAAAACAGGTTTTCTATACGATAGAAAATGGATGTTGATTGATGATCAAGGGCAATTTTTGAGTCAACGCCGCTTACCAAAAATGGCGTTAATTAAAACTGCCTTAACGGCTGAACAACTCATCTTATCCGCACCTAGTCAACCAGATTTAGTGCTAGATTTAGCTCCGATGAACGGGAAAAACATTGCCAGCACTATCTGGCACAATCAATGTGAAGCACGTCATATTTCGGAAGCAGCGGATTATTGGTTTAGCCTTTTTCTAGGCATAGACTGCCGACTGGTGTATTTACCAGACGAAGTCATTCGTCCTGTCGATGTTAATTATGCTCAAGCTAGCGACCAAGTTGCCTTTGCCGATGGTTTTCCATTTTTACTGATTTCAGAAAATTCACTGTTGGCGTTAAATCAAGCCATGCAGCTTAACTTACCTATGAGGCGTTTTCGTCCTAATTTAGTCATTGCTGGTTGCGCTAGTTACGCGGAAGACAGTTGGCGCGAAATTCGCATTAGTGACATTGATTTTAGATTGCCCAAGCCTTGTTCTCGCTGTGCCGTTCCCACCATTGACCCTGAGACTGCACACACAGGTAAAGAACCGCTCACCACGCTCAACCGCTTGCGAAAATGGCAAAATAAAGTCTATTTTGGACAAAATGCTATTCATAATCAAAGCGGCACGTTGATAGTTGGTGACAATGTGCAGATTTTGCGAACAGGCGAAAATCAACCACCGCTTTAATTGAGTGACCTTGGTTATCACTTACAACGATACAGTACAGAAAAGCTACTTGATCGAAATACTGTAAGCATCAAATGACATTTTATTCTCCCAGCGTCCAGAGATAGTGACTTTATAACCCGCTATTGGGCATTTCTCATCAGAAAGGCTACATAGCAATGAATCCCACCCTTCTAAAGGCTTGTTATTTTTAAGAACTGCAACAGGATATTTAATAGGATTAGCTGGATTTGGATTATAGGCAAAGTTGGTAGTGGGTTAAACCTGTAATTCGATTTATAATTAGTCAGATAACATTGCAATCGATATGAGGATATTCGGCTATGAGCTGCTATCAAGACGTTACCTGCCCGACGTGTGGCGACAATCAGCACTGAAGGCAGAACACATAGAACAAGCAATTAGAGATAGTCGTAAACCTTAGTATGATAAACCTGTAAACGGAGGGGGGAAAATACGCTCATCCTCACTTTCTAGCTAGATAATTTAAATATGTCAAACCTGTTAAAAGCAATAAAATTAATAATCGATAATCCAATAATAAAGGTTAAAGATTATTACTCTGGTCGTAATAGAGCAAACTCTGTTGGTGAAGCATTAGAAAATTATGTAAAGGATATTTTTGCAGATTCTTTTGAATTATCTGAACAGGAAAGATTAGAAAAATTCAGCGAAGTTTTTTCATATTTAGGCAATCAAAATAATCCACCTGACATTATGTTGCGAAATGGTGATGCGATAGAAACTAAAAAAGTACAAAGTCCTACAAGTGCTTTGGCTTTAAATAGTTCTTATCCAAAAGCTAAACTATTTTCAGATAGTCCTATGCTTACCCAAGCCTGTAAAAACTGTGAACAATGGATAGAAAAAGATATTATTTATATCATCGGTCATACCAATGATACGGATATAAAGTATTTATGGTTTGTCTATGGCGATTGTTTTGCAGCAGATAAAGAGGTTTATGAAAAAATTAAAAAAACTATTTCTTCGGGTATTAGAGAAATTCCTGATGTTGAATTTACTGAAACTAACGAGTTGGGAAAAGTAAAGAAAGTTGATCCTTTGGGTGTTACAGACTTGAGAATTAGAGGGATGTGGCATATTGAAAACCCACACAAGATATTTTCTTATTTTAAAAAAATTAATCTCAATGCAAGGTTTCAAATATTTTGCTTAATGAAAACCGATAAATTAAACACTTTTCCTAATGAGGATAAAATTGCTTTGCAAACACTTAAAAAAGATCACTATTTAATAGAGGAAATAAAAATAAAAAGTCCAAATAATCCTGCTCAGTTATTGGATTGTACATTAATAACATTCCAAGTTTATTAATATGAAATTAGTTACCTTTTTTGCGGGTGCGGGTGGTTTAGATTTAGGCTTTTCTAAAGCGGGCTTTGATGTTATTTGGGCAAATGAATATGATAAGGAAATTTGGGAAACTTATGAGAAAAATCATAAAAGCGTTTATTTAGATAAACGTAGTATTACTAATATTCCTATTGATGAAATCCCCGAATGTGACGGTATCATTGGAGGTCCGCCTTGTCAAAGCTGGTCTGAAGCAGGTGCGTTAAGAGGGATTAATGATAAAAGAGGGCAATTATTCTATGATTTTATTAACGTTTTAGCTGATAAGCAGCCTAAGTTTTTTCTTGCAGAAAATGTATCAGGAATGCTTTTACCTATTCATAAAAAAGCATTAGAAAATATTAAGGCGATGTTTAAAGAAAGTGGCTTTAATTTGTCATTTCAATTGCTAAACGTATCTAATTATGGCGTACCTCAAGATAGAAAAAGAGTTTTTTTTGTTGGTTATAGAAATGATTTAGGTATTGAATTTAAATTTCCCACTCCAACAACTATTGAAAATAAAATCCCTTTAAGTAAGGCAATAGGCGATTTAAAAGACAATGTTTTACCTGCGATACAGGGAAATTATACTAATGGTGACCACTGCATTATTGCAAACCATGAATATATGACTGGAGGATTTTCTCCAATATATATGTCAAGAAATAGGGTTCGTAGTTGGGATGAGGTTTCATACACTATTCAAGCAGGTGGTCGTCATGCGCCTATGCACCCACAAGCCCCAAAAATGCAACTTGTAAAACAAAATGTTAGGATATTTGTCCCGAATCAAGAAAGTTTGTATCGTAGATTAAGTGTTAGAGAATGCGCAAGAATTCAAACTTTCCCAGATAATTTTATTTTTTATTATAAAAATATTTCAGCAGGTTATAAAATGATCGGCAACGCAGTACCTGTTCGTATAGCAAATATCTTAGCAAAAAAAATATGGAATGATTTGTCAGAATTAAAAACTACCGAAAAATCACAAGTTAAGCGTCGGCAATTAATATCAAATGCAATTGAAAATTCAGCTATTGACGTGATGTAGTCAAGCAGTTATACCATACTAAATAGAGGTAAAAATGAGTTATAAAACCAGTTTACTAAAACTCGCTATAAAATGCGCTCCTATCAAACTAATTTTGTGGGTCGCCAATATAAAACTGAAAGGCATTGCCGAATTAACAGTTTTTCGTTTTGATCTTGATGCGCGAACAGCTCACGTTCAAACACTGCTCTTCGGTGAAGCAGAACCGATAGACGTTTGGGTGGATGGCTTCGGAATTATGAGCAATGAGCAATCCTACCAATTTATTATTCAACAGGCAAAATCTAACAAGCCGTGGTTGAATAATATTCTCGCCCATATTGTAGGTAAAGCGTGGAAAATTCCTGCAATACCGCAATTAGCGGCTCAAATGGAGCTTATTGCCGAACTATTAAAACTCGACAATCCAGAACAGCAAGATAACTAATCAATAAACTACAGAGGTTTTTAAAGTCTCGGCGGTTTGAGTTATTTATACAAACTGGCTTTTGCTAAAAAATTACTACAATTTGGGCTTTATTGATTAGCCCTTAATTAACTATATTTCAAGGAAAAACGTGTTAAAAGCAAGTGAATTAAAAACAGGATCGGTGGTTGAAATTAATGGCGTTGCTCATATCGTTAAACAAATAGAAGTGAGAAATCCATCCTCACGCGGTGCATCGACATTATATAAAATCCGTTTTACCAATCTTAAAACAGGGCAGAAGCTGGATGAATCTTTAAAAGGCACGGATATGTTTAAAGAGCCAGATTATGCACGGGTAAAAGTGCAGTATTCTTATCAAGATGGCGATAGTTTTATTTTTATGAATAGCGACGATTACACGCCTTACGCCCTAGACCGTGAAGACATCGCTGCGCAAATCGGCTTTTTAACTGAAGGTTTAGAAAGCATCGTGGCGTTACTGGTAGACGATACTGTTATCACGATTGAATTGCCTGCCTCAGTGGTGTTGACTATCATAGAAACCGCGCCGTCTATTAAAGGTGCGACTGCGGCAGGACGTACTAAAACGGCCAAACTCAACACGGGCATTGAGGTACAAGTACCTGAATATCTGGAAACCGACGAGCTAATCAAAGTGAACACTGAAACAGGTAAGTTTATGTCGCGGGCTTAATAATTTGGAGTACAAACCTTGGTTTGTATTCCAGCTTCTCTCTTACCAATATTAAGAATCCAAAACAAGTTTTGGACTCCAGTAATAACTCATGTCGTATTTAGATCACACACTCACAGCTCCACAAGGCAGTTTTATTCTGCACCGTTTGCCGTATCGTCCGCGTGAATTATTACGCGCGTGGGATGCGGCTGATGAGTATGTGTTGGATACGCTTGCCGAACACTCATTTACCACCAATGATCGTGTGTTGATTGTTAATGATACTTTCGGTGCGTTGGCAGTGACCTTAAATCAGCTTAACCCCCAGTCGTTGTCTGACTCCTATTTATCACAGCAAGCGACACGGCTTAATCTGCTACACAATAATCTGCCTGAACAATCCGTTAAATTGGCACACAGTTTGGAAAAATTAGACGGCGTGTTTACTTGGGTGGTGATTAAAGTACCGAAAACACTGGCATTATTGGAAGACCAATTAATACGCTTACGTCCACATTGTTGTCCTGACACAAAAATTATTGTCGCGGGTATGGTTAAAGCGTTACCGCCGTCGGTGTGGAAATTGTTAGAACGCTTGTTAGGTCAAACCAGTACCTCGTTAGCCAAGAAAAAAGCACGGCTTATTTTTGTCACCTTTGATGAAAACTTGGTGATTCCAAGCAACCCCTATCCCATTGAATATCAGCTAGAAAATACCGATTATTGGCTAAGCAATCATGCCAATGTGTTCTCGCGTGATCATCTCGACATCGGTACACGGTTTTTCCTACAGCATCTACCCATTAAACCTAAGGCGACAGATATTATTGATTTGGGCTGTGGTAATGGTGTGGTTGGATTGATTGCTGCCGAACGCAATCCCAACGCAACCCTTTATTTTGTTGATGAATCATTTATGGCAGTTGCCTCTGCTCAGGAAAATTTTTATCGGGCATTTGGCAAAACCCGCGCGGCAGATTTTCAAGTCAGTGATGGTTTAAGCGACTTTACTGAACGATCAACGGATTTGATTTTATGCAATCCTCCCTTTCATCAACAAAATACTATTGGCGATCAGATTGCCACTCAGTTATTTAAACAGGCGAAAAAAATATTAAAACAAGGTGGCGAATGTTGGGTGATAGGTAATCGCCATTTAGCCTATCATCAAGACCTTAAACGGCTGTTTGGTAACTGCACAGTGATAGCAAGTAATGCTAAATTTGTAATTTGGCAGGTTATTAATTAACACTGTCTCGATACGCACCTTGTACCTTATCCCTTATTTCTATAGAATTCCCCACCTAACTCACCTTCACAATTCCCAGATACTTTCGCTATGGATTTAAAATTTCTCGACTTTGAACAACCTATCGCTGAACTAGAAGCAAAAATAAAAGAATTGCGCAACGTGCAGTCTGATAACAACATCAATATTTCTGACGCACTAAGACAGCTAGAGGATAGAAGTCAAGCATTGACTGAGTCTATATTTGCCAATTTATCAGACTGGCAAATATCCCAAGTTTCAAGACACCCAGGAAGACCTTACACGCTGGATTATGTGGAACACTTATTCACCGAATTTCACGAACTACACGGCGATAGAGCCTACGCTGATGATCCTGCTATTGTATGCGGTTTGGCGCGTCTCGACGGACAAGCAGTGATGATAATCGGGCATCAAAAAGGACGTGATACCAAAGAAAAAATTTATCGTAATTTTGGTATGCCCCGCCCTGAAGGTTATCGTAAAGCCTTGCGTGTGATGAAAATGGCAGAACATTTTGGATTGCCCATCTTATGCTTAATTGATACCCCAGGTGCATACCCTGGTATCGGTGCCGAAGAACGCGGACAAAGTGAAGCGATTGCCAGAAATTTATTTGAAATGGCAAAACTCAAAACACCGATTATCTGTACTATTATTGGTGAAGGTGGTTCAGGCGGCGCGTTAGCGATAGGCGTGGGTGATCGCTTAATCATGTTGGAATACAGCACTTATTCGGTTATTTCTCCCGAAGGCTGCGCTGCAATTTTATGGAAAACTCCAGAAAAAATCCCTAACGCAGCAGAAGCAATGGGTATTACCTCCGACCGTATTCGTGAACAAGGTTTCTTAGATGAGGTGGTTAGAGAGCCTCTAGGCGGTGGTCATCGTGACTTTGAAACTATTTCAGCCAATTTAAAAGAAGTCTTGTTGCGTCATTTAGCGGAATTACAACAACAAACGCTAGACGAACTACTGGAAAAACGCTATCAACGTATAATGGATTTTGGCGTGTTTACTGACGTTTAGCGAGAAATCTATCTCTGGTTAAACACTCCTTTTTTATACTGCCCTTTAAACTTTGCTATGCGTAAAAAATATGTTTAATCTGATAAAGTCATTGTTTGACATCTGCCAGCTCAAAAAAGCACCGCAGGATTTGCCCCACTCCATCAATTTACTGAAAATAGTGCTTGTTGCTAATCTTTTAGTCAATTTTTTGCAATCAAACCTCAGTATTTACTGGTTTAGTGCGTTATTGAAAGCCATTGTTGGCGTGTTACTCATTGGAGGATTTAGCTGGATTAGTTTATTTTTTAGTCGAAAAATGCCACGATTTTATCAAACAACGACCGCCTTATTAGGCACAGATACGCTAATCGGAATTTTTATGTTACCCGTCATTACTGCTATGAGCCTTGGTCAAGGTGGGACATTGGCATTTTTGGTGATGATCGCTTTAATTATTTGGTATTGGATAATAACTGGGCATATCATGCGTAACGCGCTGGAAGAAAGCCTTAGTTTTGGTTTGGGTCTGGCATTTTTATATTTACTAATCTCTTATTGGGTAA
This sequence comes from Methylococcales bacterium, assembly GCA_026398895.1. Taxonomy (GTDB): domain Bacteria; phylum Pseudomonadota; class Gammaproteobacteria; order Methylococcales; family Methylomonadaceae; genus UBA4132. The sequence continues at coordinate 5,827 of JAPLRZ010000048.1, read as the reverse complement.
CGGCTATGATTGTTTCCTGATGCTATCGTTACATGGAGAAATCAATGGATAATTACAAACATATATTACTGGCGGTGGATTTTTTTGAACAGTGTGATCCCGTCATTGATCGCGCTCAAGAACTAGCAACTCGTTATCAGGCAAAACTCAGCATTGTTCATGTGGTCGATAGTTTGCCAATTACCGATGTGGGTTATGGTGCGGATATTCCTTTTAATATGGACTTAACTGCCGAGCTGATGGCTGGGGCGAAAACCCGATTAGCGACACTTGCCAAACAACTGACGATTGCCAAAAATGATCAATGGTTAGAAATGGGTAGCCCTAAAACAGAAATTATCCGTATCGCCATAGAAAATAAAGTTGATTTAATTATTGTTGGCTCTCATGGTCGGCATGGATTGGCTTTATTGCTAGGGTCAACGGCTAACGGTGTTTTGCATTATGCACCGTGTGACGTATTGGCAGTACGTTTGCAAGATACACAATAATAATTATAAAAATAACACAGGATATACATAATGATTGGACACATCGAAAGCTACGATCCCGAAACCCAATCGGGAGTCATTAAAAGTGAAGAACAGTTTTTTGCCTTTGATTTGCAAGGCTGGCAACTCAACGTACCACCTGACCAAGGCGACGATGTTTACTTCGATACAGACAACACCACTGCCATGAACATTAAATTAGTGGGTGCTTATTTAGAGCCACCCAAAGCCGTTAAATACAAATATGTGGCTGCCACCTTAGCATTACTGTTAGGGTTTACAGGAGCGCACCGATTTTATTTAGGTTTTTCGCTTCCGTTTGAATGGAAATGGAATAGGTTTTATACCTTGGGTTTTGCACAACTCGCTCTTACCGCGCTCACTGTAGGCTATGGCGCGTTGTGGGGATTTATAGATGCCGTATTACTGTTTGCAGGACACATCAATAAAGATGCTAAAGGTCGTCCGTTAAAATAGTGCAGATAAATTTGATTTGTGTCGGTAATCGTATGCCTAGCTGGGTGCAGCAAGGCTACGATGAATATGCCAAGCGTTTACCGCGTGAATGCGAGCTGGTATTGAAGGAAATTCCCGCTGGTAAACGCGGTAAAAATACCGATATTGCCCGCATAGTCAAAGAAGAAGGTGAACGCATGATTGCCGCTATGCCACAAGGCACTCATGTGTTGACTTTAGACATTCCAGGTAAACCGTGGACAACCCCAGAATTGGCGCAATCCATGCAGCGTTGGTTAGCAAGCGGGCAATCAGTCTCTTTACTCATTGGCGGCCCTGAAGGCTTAGCCGATGAAGTCAAACAACTGGCGCGTGAATCATGGAGCTTATCAAAACTCACTTTCCCTCATCCACTGGTGCGTATTATCGTCGCTGAACAGCTTTATCGCGCGTGGAGCATTCTGCATAATCACCCTTATCATCGCTGAGCCACACTTATCCACTTGTGTGACTATCGGTAAAAATAAGGCACTGGGTTATAATGCTAAGCGTGACTGATTTTATTTGTCAGCAGAGTTTAGGATTAATCAGCTTCTTGTAATGTAAGTGGCATACTGTTTGGATCATTAAACAGCCACTATTGCCTGTCTTTTCATAACGTAAACTAAAAATATTATGAGTAAATTAAATTTGATAACGCGGTTTTTGTTGGCTCTCTTTTTGATTATGTCCGTTGCGGGTTGTGCGGGTAGCAAAGTGACTGAAAGTACGGGTGAATATTTTGATGATTCAATGATAACGACCAAAGTTAAAGCGGCTATTTTGGGTGATTCCAGACTCAAACTGCTAGACATTACCGTGACAACCTTCAAAGGCGCGGTACAACTCAGCGGCTTTGTTAATTCCAGCGATGTTGCAACAAGAGCTGTACAGGTAGTAAGAACCGTTAAAGGGGTTAGAGTCGTTAATAACAGCCTAGTCATAAAATGATTAAAAACTGTAGAGGGCGGATTGATTAAATCCGTCCGTGCGTACGATAAGCGCGGTGTCACACAACAACTCAGCAGCAAATAAAATCTATGGCTAACACGCCGATTCCTCATCTCCCCATTCCGCAAAACAAGCAACAAAGCATTCTCTGGTCTGGCTTAACTGGTTGTGCTGAATCCTTGGCATTAGCCAATGCCATAGACCAAGAAAAGCGTTTATTTGTCATTGTCACTCCCGACAATCAGATTGCTTTACAGCTTATCCAAGAACTGGCGTTTTTTTCACAGCAACAATATCCAATACTGCATTTTCCCGACTGGGAAACCTTGCCTTACGATGTATTTTCACCGCTGCCTGAAATTATTTCCGAACGTTTAAAAACATTGGTGTTGTTGCCCGAAGTTAAACGTGGCGCGTTGGTGGTGTCGGTCAACACACTGATGCACAAACTCGCACCACGAGAACACGTTTTAGCCAATAGTTTCGCGATAAAAGTCGGCGATGATTTTAATCTGGAACTTAACCGCTTGAAGTTGGAAAGTGTCGGTTATCAATGCGTTTCTCAAGTCTACAGCCATGCTGAATTTGCAATACGCGGTGCAATTATTGATATATTCCCGATGGGCAGTAATACGCCGTTTCGTATCGAGTTATGGGATGAAGAAATCGATACCATACGGACATTTGATCCTGAAACCCAGTTATCCTTAGAAAAAATCGACCAGATTCAATTATTTCCAGCGCACGAATTTCCGTTTACTGATGAGTCCATCAAACATTTTCGCCAATCATTTCGCGACTATTTCCCTAACGCCAGTGCGAAAAATACTCTGTATGTTGATGTCAGCAAAGGCATAACTCCCAACGGCATTGAATATTACCTGCCGCTGTTTGTTGAACGCACGGCAACCTTATTCGATTATTTGCCACAAACCGCTGTATTGGTATTGCCAGAAACCTTTAATGATTATAGCCGTGCATTTTACAGCGAAGCCGAAGAGCGTTTTGAACAACGCAAATACGATATTGAACGCCCGTTACTTAAACCAGAACACTTGTTTTTATCAGCGGCTGAAATAGCGCAAACAGTCGATGGCTTTGCGCGTATTGTATTAGCCAATCCTGTTGCCGATGACACACGCCCTGCCCTAGCCGATTTAATCATCAACGCCAAACTGCCAGAACCCGCCCATGCCTTACAGCAATTTGTTCAAGATTTTCAGGGCAAAATCCTGTTTGTTGCTGAATCCGCAGGACGCAGAGAAGTCTTAGCCGACAAATTACGCAGCTATAAAATCACCACTAAACAGGTCGATAATTGGCAAGGATTTTTAAAATCCAACAGCTCACCGTGTTTGCTAGTTGCACCGATAGACCAAGGTTTAGTGCTGGACTCTCCCAGCATTGCTATCATCACCGAAAACCAACTGTCCAATGAAAAAGTTGAGCAACGCCGCAGACGGCGAAAATCAGCCGCACGAGAGTTGGAAAATATTGTCAATAATCTCAATGAATTGAGCATTGGTTCACCTGTTGTGCATCAAGAACACGGTGTTGGGCGTTATTTAGGATTACAGACACTAACCGTCGGCGGCATTACCAGCGAATTTTTAATGCTGGAATATGCCAACAAAGACAAACTCTATGTTCCCGTCGCCTCCTTACACGTTATAAGTCGCTACACGGGCATGAATCCCGAAGACGCACCGTTACACAAATTAGGCGGCGATGCGTGGCAAAAACTCAAGAAAAAAGCCATTGAACGTATTCATGATGTGGCGGCTGAATTATTAGAAATTCACGCTAAACGTGCGGTTAAACAAGGTCATGCCTTTGTCATCGACAACGAAGATTACCAAGCTTTTGCCGATGCCTTTCCGTTTGAAGAAACCCCCGACCAACAATCCGCTATCGAAGCCATTTTAACAGACATGGTCAGTCCGCAACCAATGGACAGAGTTATCTGTGGCGATGTCGGTTTTGGTAAAACTGAAGTATCAATGCGAGCCGCATTTATCGCGGTACAAAATGGCAAACAAGTCGCGGTATTAGTGCCAACCACCCTACTTGCCCAACAACATTATCAAAATTTTCAAGATCGATTCGCTGATTGGGCGATAAAAGTAGAAGTGCTGTCGCGTTTTGTCAGTCCCAAACAGCAAAAACAACTTGCTGAACAACTGGCGCAAGGGCAAATCGATATTATCATTGGCACGCACACCTTATTATCCAAAGAGCTGAAATACAAAGCCCTAGGTTTAGTGGTTATTGATGAAGAACATCGTTTTGGAGTACGGCAAAAAGAACATTTCAAAAAAATGCGTCATGAGCTGGATATGCTGACACTCACTGCCACACCGATTCCGCGTACATTGAATATGGCAATGGCGGGACTACGCGACATTTCCATTATTGCCAGTCCGCCGCCTAATCGCCACGTTATCAAAACCTTCATCAGCGAATGGATAGACTCACAAATCAAAGAAGCCTGTTTGCGCGAAATTAAACGCGGCGGGCAGGTATTTTTCCTGCATAACGATGTCAAAAGCATGGATAAAATGGCGGTAGAACTGGCGGTGTTAATCCCAGAAGCGCGGATAGAATCAGCGCACGGACAAATGCCAGAACGTGAATTGGAACGTATCATGCGGGATTTTTATCACCAGCGTTTTAATTTGCTGCTATGTTCCACCATCATTGAAAGCGGTATCGACATTCCCAGTGCCAACACCATCATCATCAACCGCGCTGATAAATTGGGTTTAGCGCAACTGCATCAACTACGCGGTCGAGTTGGACGCTCACATCATCGTGCTTATGCTTATTTTATTGTGCCACCCAAGTCGTTAATGAGCAAAGACGCGCAAAAACGCCTAGAAGCTGTCGAAGCCTCTGGAGAATTAGGCGCGGGTTTTATGTTATCGTCGCACGATATGGAAATACGCGGCGCGGGTGAATTATTGGGCGATGAACAAAGCGGGCAAATTCAAGAAATCGGTTTTTCCCTGTACAGCGAATTGCTAGAACGTGCGGTTACTGCGTTAAAATCTGGTAAACAACCCGAACTCGATACGCCAATGGACAAAGGCGCGGAAGTCGATTTACAAGCTGCTGCGTTAATTCCCGAAGATTATTTGCCTGATGTCCATCTGCGTTTAGTGCTATACAAACGACTTTCCAACACTGAAACCACCGCCGATTTGCGTGAGCTACAAATCGAAATGATCGACCGTTTTGGCTTACTACCCGAACCTGTCAAAACCTTATTCAGCATCACCGAACTCAAACAACAAGCACAGTCGCTAGGTATCAAAAAAATAGAAGCCAACGCCAACGGTGGACGCATTATCTTCACCGCCCAACCCACTATCAACGCCGAACAACTCATTCATTTAATTCAAACCCAAGCCCAAGTCTATAAATTTGATGGCGCGGATAAATTACGCTTTATCCAAAACTTCACCAGCGTTGAACAAAAAGTAACGTTTATTACCGAGTTATTGCAAAAGCTAAGCCCATAGTCGTAAATGAGGTATCCGTGTTAAGTGCGTGACAATAAGTTTGCGTGTATTTAGGAGTGCAAGCTTTGCTTGCAAGTCAGGCAAAGCCTGACCTCCAACGTTAAGCAATACATCCTTACTTGTTACTAAGAACTTATTGGTGAATATGAAACGCTGGACAGAACAGTATGACGGCGTTAGACAGTCATCTGGCAAACACCACTGTGTTATTCATGTGATGCCTTACTGCAATGGTTCGGACAGTTTTAATAAGACACAGCCCCGAACTTACAAATCTGCTCATAAAGAGGTGAGGATTTAATCAAATTCAGGTCTAAGTCAAAGTTGCAAGAAAAGCGATTAATCAGTAAGGTATTGAAAAAACGGATT
>JAPLRZ010000046.1 GCA_026398895.1 Methylococcales bacterium | reverse complement strand
GCCTTTACTAATCCCGTCGCCAATGATCCCAGTTTTGGCACAGTTTATAAGTTTGAAGCAGATAAACGCTCTTGGCTTACCATGCAAAACTTCTTAATGGAAATCTTCGCCTAAGTGCCTAGGAATGCTCCAGCGTTCTGTGTGTTACAAGCTGGAGCATCAAACTGGCATTTCAACGCCGCGCATTTTCATCGTTAATGATGAGTTTTATTGTCTCATCACCGCTGATATTTCTGACTTTCAGGCGTTTAGGTGGCCAAAAAGTTTTAGTTTTTACGCTGTCTTTGATGACATAACCCAATTTATCAATTTTTATTTCCGTGCTACTGTGCCATTGCCCCGTGCTGTTTTCACAATCAACGGCTATTAATTCAATCAACTCCAAACCATTATCACTGAGTCTAATTGGATTAAATAATTTTCCTTTAGCTTGTAATAATCCTTTTGCATTAAACGCTTCAATTTTTTGAATTAAACGGTCGCTGATAAATTGGCTTATTTCAGTTTCATAACCGTTTTCAGTGGCGGTGAATTGCACGGTGATAATGTCTTCAATCACCACGTCATGCAGTAAGTTTTTTAAATCTTTTAATTCGATGGTGATATTGGTATCGTTATTCTCATTAATGAATTTAAGCAATTCTTTTTCATTATCCATATCGATATAATAAATAATAATTTTCTTTACATTGATTTCCAGAGCTTGTAATTCTTGATTAAGAATGCGGTTAATTTGTGGAATATCTAATACTTTATCGTGACTGTTTAATAAATTCGGTACATACACAGGGATTATGCCTAACTTGCTATCGGTTATTGAGCCAAACCAAAAATCATTAAGCCCCTCAATCCGTTCATGGTGAGCTTGTCGAACCATTTGCCCTTCGACAAGTTCAGGGTGAACGGATTTATTACTCTGTAAACCAACTATCAACGAGGCTAGCTTATCCATTGTTTGTTGTGGGTTGCGAAATAAACTCACGCCGTCTTGAATTTCTAATATTTGAAAATGAGCATTGGCTTCTTTTAAACGATCACGCACGGTTTGAATGCTGTTAATACCCACATCACAATGAATAAACCGCCGCCCTAAATCATGAGCTACTTTTGCGGTAACGCCACTGCCGCCGAAAAAATCAGCGACTATCATAGCTTCATTACTGCTGGCTTTGATGATTCTTTCTAATAAGGCTTCGGGTTTTTGAGTTGCGTAATCAGTTCGTTCTTCAGCTTGTGAATTTACAGCATAAATATCCGCCCAAACGTCATCAAGAGCAATGCCTTCAGCCTCTTCTAAATAGTGTTTAATTCTCAATTTTCCGTTTGCAGTGGTATAAATTTTATCTTCGCTTTTTAATCGCTCGACTGTTGATTCAGGCGTTGCACTACCTATTTTTTCATCCTTGAATCGCCTGTTGTTTTTATCAACCTTACCAAACCGTTGCTCAATATAATCAGGGCTATATGGAATAATAATGGGGTTATAAATACTTTCTTCTCCTTTTGAATACCAAAATATTACATCATGACTTTTACCGATATTAAATTTTCCTTTAAATCCCGATGGTGTCATTCTTTTCCAAATAATTTCTGCTTGAAAATTATCCTCTCCAAAAACCTCATCCATTAATATCTTTACATAATGCCCAATATGCCAATCTAAATGCACATAAATACTGGCGGTGGCACTCATAATACTTTTAATCGCCATTAAATTTTCATACATCCAGTTTAAATAATCTTCCTTTTGCCAAATATCGCCATACATTTTTTCTTCAAAACTGCGTAATTCTTCGCTATCTAATGACTGCTCGGCAATCGCTATTTGTTCGGCTAACTGTGGGTTTCTACGAATAGTTACTTTTTTTGCATAATCCGCGCCGCTGGCAAACGGCGGGTCTATATAAACCAAATCGACTTGAATACCTTGCTCTTTTAAATAGGCACACGCTGATAAACATTCGCCGCGTATCACTAAGTTTTCAGACGCTTCACCCACTATTTCTTGAGTTTGCACTTCGTAATAAGGCATTCCGCGTTGAATACGGTCATACACTTGATTATTTTCACGGTAACGTAAAACCCGCTGAGTACGGGTGATATTATTTAAAATCGCTTGCCCTTCAACGGTGTTTGGCTGGTAGGGAATATATTTAATAGGCATGGTATTTTTCTATTTTATTCGGCGTACAAACCTAAGTTTGTATTCCATTAATTATATTTATAAAGGAGTCCAATAGCTTTAGCTATTGGCTAGAAAATAGCTAAAGCTATTTTACTCCTGCTGAAAAAATTGGTTAATTTTATTGTTCAATACGGCTGGACTAACGGTATCTTCTAAATACAAAAAATCAAACCGCGCATAGCCATATTTTTCATTATTCATGGCTAAAAACTGCGTTTCCATAAATTCTTTTCGCGGTTTAAAGCCATCAGCATATACCTTGCCTTTGGTTTCAATGATTAATACTTTATGGATTTTATTTTCTGTATTGCGGTGTATGACTAAAAAATCAGGTGTGTAATTACCGATATTTTTCCAATGCCCATTCTTTTTAGTAAAGCAGTTAATCACAAATTCCGTTAAACCGCGTTCACCGTTGTAATAAATTTCTAAATTTTTATGTTTAAATTCATCCAGTGATAACGCCGTGTTAAGGCATTCAAATTCCAACAAGCTGGCTTTAAAATCATAGGGCAGATAATGAAAACTTTGATCTTTTTGTTTGATGACAGTGGGAATATCAAACCCTGCTTTATATCCTGAAAATGGCGGTACAAAACCAGCTAAGCCTTGCGCTTCCATTGTTTGCTTCATAATGTCATAACTACGCTGTATTTCTGCTGTATCAATATCAAGTGAAGCTTTGCTATTATCGAATTCTATAATTTTATTACAGTCGTTTTCATTAGGATAAAGTTTGTCATTTTTAGCAACAGCGGTTAATTTTTCAACCAGTAGTAAATTGGCTGAGCGTGGGATTATATCACTATCGGTTTTTAATTCACGTTTAATGCTAAAGCTTGAGCGGATAAGGCTTTCAATACGATATAAATCATAAAAATCATTAAAAAATAGTTGTCCATTTTCTGAGTAAGTAATCTGCTCAAAGAGTGGTTTAAGTTGATTATCGAATTCGTATAATCGTTTAACCGTTAGCGTACCAAAACTAGCACGGCTGATACTAAACAGCCATTGTGAATAACTGGCAAGTTGATTACCTGTTTTATTCAATATTTTAACGGTGTATTCATCCCAGTTATATAAATTTCTAGTGGTAATAATTCCGTCAGTTTTATAATTATCCAGCGTGGCGAATAGCTGATTAAGTTTGTCTTTGGTATTAGTATCTTGTTCTGATTCTATGGCTTGATAGGTGATTTTAAGTTGGTAAAAATCAATAGCTGGTAGTTTTAAATGCGCCATGCGTGAAGTACGCGCCACAGTTTCAATCATACCGCCGCGCTTGGTATTATTTAACTCTTCAATACTGGTATTTTGTTCTTGTTTTAATTTATTGTTTAAGGTGAGGGCGTTATCGTAATTTAGCCATATAAGCGCGGTTTCTTCGCTGTCTTTATCCACTTGACGTAAACAGCGGCAAGCGGTTTGTAACACCATATTTTGCGGGCTATCGCCTTTTTGCGACAAAATAACGCCTGTTAAACTGGGACAATCCCAGCCTTCTTTGCCGACCTGCACTAATAGAATATAACGCTTTTTTGATAACGGTAAATTCAAAGAGCGAAACTCTAATTCGTTTTCTTTAGGCAATGAATACTGTTTGTTACCACCGTGATATTCTAATATTTCATCGGGGTTTATGTTTAAATCACCGATTAGAAAGGGTAATATTTCTTCGCGTAATGAGGCTATATTACTGCAATAAATCGCTAGTTTTGCAATTGCACCATTGTTATAAATTTTGTTTTTATATCGCTTATCAAAATCCGCTATGCCTTGTTGAATTATTTGAAAACGGTTAAGGGTTTGTCCTGTTGTTTCTATAATAGGCGTTTTTAAAAAGCTTTTAATCGCGGTTAATAATGGATAGTAATAAACGGTATTGGTTATTTGTGCAAGTTTAATCTCGGTAGACTCTATTTTTATTTTATCGGCTTTCTGGCAATAAGGTGTGCCTGAAAAACCCAATACGGTGGTAATCGTACCGCCGTCATACCAGTTATTAACCACTTGACGGAGTTTTATTTCATCGGTGGCGGCGTGATGGACTTCATCAATTAATATGGATAGGTTAGGAATTGTGCCGATTAAATGCCTTAATTCATTATCAAAACGTGCTTGTTCATCATCGGTTCTTTCAAAGGCTTGATGTTGGGTATTTATTTCCATGCGATTTAGAATAACTTTTTCCGCATTAACTACGAATATCCGTCCAAACGGATTAGGAAAACAGGCTTGTACTTTTTGTGAATTAGGATTGATTGTTTTATTGCCTCTTTTAGCCGATTTTGCTTCGTCTAATACTTCAAGTTTTAGCGATTGTTTTAATTTACTGGCGGCGGGTTCAGGTAATACCCACGATGGGTCGAAATATTCAATAGTTCGTAAACTAGGAACGATGGATGATTTTAAACCTGAAGGAATTAGTACCAGAAAATTATGGGCAAAGTTTTTATTATCAGGCTCGCTCTCTGCAAAATATAAATCTAAATACATGAACGCCGCCATGAGGTAGGTTTTACCCGCGCCCATTGGTAAACTCATCAAATAATCTGGATAATTTACATTGTAAAAAATATTTTTAATGATGCTATCGTAATCCAGTGCTTGATGCTCTTTTAATATATGTTGTGTCAATATCGTTAGATTTGTGTAACTGGCAAAGTCAAATAAAGCATAGGCGGGCTTGTGTTGAAGTAAAAAGTTAGTGGCAATCGGATATAAAACATTATATTGCGCTAAGTCTGTCCCTGTATTAAAAAAGCCTTCTGAAAATAACTGCCACAATGGTTTATTTTCGCCTTGAATTTTTAGAAATAGATAGGTTTCGATGGCTTCAATCTGCGTGTCACGCAACTTTCCAGCGTTTTTTATGTAGTTTATCAACTCAATAACGCTACAGTCTTTTGACTGTAACCATTGGTTTTTCTTTAGGGTGATGATGTTGTTAAGCATTGAAATTATTTTTCAAATGAGAATATAGCTATTATTGCGGCAAGGCTAGAGTGTTTCAATTATAACCGATAGTATGATTTATTAGTTTTTCATCCTGAGCCGTGAAGAAATGCGTGACTGTAAGACCCCTACTGTTTCGGCACATCCTTTTATACTACCTCTCATTTGATAGTTAGTATGAATTTTTCACCTAAGGCAATGCCGCCTTATCAATGGTATAATTACCGTGTAATTAACCTCAGCCTTAAGACCAGCCTACTTTATAAAAATCAGACAGGGCTTTTTAATGTTGTTGGGTTGAATTGTTTATGATTGCACACTGACTTTTATCAGTGGTTGCCAACTAGCAGATTAGGGAACTATGTCAAACTTCGCCAAAGAAATCATCCCCGTTAATCTCGAAGACGAGATGAAACAATCTTACCTCGATTACGCTATGAGCGTTATTGTCGGTCGCGCCTTACCCGATGTTCGTGATGGGCTGAAACCTGTGCATCGCCGTGTGTTATACGCCATGAGTGAACTGGGTAATGACTTTAACAAGCCTTATAAAAAATCTGCTCGTGTGGTAGGGGACGTGATCGGAAAATATCATCCACACGGTGATACGGCGGTTTACGACACCATGGTGCGTATGGCACAGCCGTTTTCTATGCGTTATATGCTGATTGACGGACAAGGAAACTTTGGTTGTTTTACAGGCGACACGAAAATTAAACTGTTAGACGGCACAGAAAAATCATTCGCTGAATTGGCTGAATTGCCTGACGATGAAATTTTCCACGTTTATTCTACGAACAAAGAAGGCAAGGTTGTTGTCGGTGAAGGACGGTATTCACGCATTACTCGAAAAAATGCTGAATTAATCGAACTCACCTTAGACAGTGGCGAGAAAATTCGTTGTACACCAGACCACCGTTTTTTATTGCGTGATGGCAGTTACAAGCAAGCACAGTTTTTAACAATTGATGATAGTTTAATGGCTGGTCGTTTCGATACTGTGCCAGTTAAAGAAGGCTTGAATGATTATTTACGCATTTATCAACCGACTACACAGCAATATGAGTTTGTTCATTGTTTAGCCGATAAATTTAATAAAGAAAAAGGGCTAACACCCGCTAGAAACAGGGCTTTTGTTCGCCACCATAAAAACTTTAATCGTTTTGATAATCGCCCGAATAATATTGAACGTTTGGATTTTTTAGCGCATTTGCATTTACACGCTGAACATCTTGCTGAGTTATGGTTAGATGATGATTTTCGCCAAAAACAACGTGAAGGCGTGCAAAATTATTACGCCAACAATCCTGACGTTATCGAAGCAAAACGCGAGCGTTTTGTTGCACAAAATCAGAATGAGACGTTTCGTCAAGAAAACGGCTTACGCGTTTCAAAAGCATTAAAACAACGCTTTATCGATAACCCTGCACTGGGTGAAGAAATATCGTTGCGTATGAAAACTTTATGGCAAGACGCTGATTATCGGCAAAAAATGCACAACGCCTTAGCAGATGTTGAAAAACGTCCTTTAACGCTAGAAGAAAAGCAACGTATCGCACAAATTATTTCTGAAAAAAGTCGCGCAATGTGGCAAGACGATGATAAACGCGCTGAAATTTCTGCGGCAATTGCACTAGCGTTAGCTTCACCCGAAACACGCCAAAAAATGAGCGAAAATACGCGGCGTTTATGGCAAGACGAAACGTATCGCGCCCATTATGGTGATGACCATTTTACAAAAATGGCGCAGGCTTATTGGGCAAAACCCAATAGCCGCGCTTATCACCGCGAAAAAATCACTCAGCAACGTCAAAATGAGGCGTTTCGCAGTGCGCAAAGTGATGGTGTAAAAGGAAGTAACGCACGTCGCTTACAAGACAATCCAGACATGATGCAACAACTGACGACTCAAGCGGTCAACGCATTAAAAGCCAACTGGCAAAATCCCGATTACAAAAACCAAGTTATCAAGCAAAAAATTGCCCGTTACGGCTCGCAATTAATCACTGAATTTGGTGCTGAACAGGTTACGCCAGAATTATACGAAAATCAGCGACACGCCAATTGGATTCCGCGCTTAACAACCGCGTTAAATTATTTTCAAAATTTTTCAGAGCTAAAACACGCGGCGCAAAATTATAACCATCGTGTTGTGGCAACACGTTGGCTGAAAGAAACCGCTGATGTTTATGACATTACCGTTGATGAATATCATAATTTCTTATTAGCAGATGGCGTTTTTGTTCATAACTCAGTCGATGGTGATTCACCTGCGGCAATGCGTTACACCGAAGTGCGCATGGCAAAAATCGCCCATGAATTACTGGCTGATTTGGATAAAGAAACCGTTAATTTCACCCCTAACTATGACGAATCTGAATCTGAGCCTAGCGTATTGCCCACCCGCATACCCACGTTATTAATCAACGGCTCATCGGGTATTGCCGTCGGTATGGCAACCAACATCCCGCCGCATAACTTAAACGAAGTGGTTAGCGCGTGTTTGGCTATGATAGATGAGCCAGACATCGATATTCTTGAATTGATGACCTATATTCCCGGCCCTGATTTTCCGACGGCTGGTTTTATCAATGGTGCGGCGGGTATTTATAACGCTTACACCACTGGACGCGGCAAAATTTATTTGCGTGCGCGTTGCCATTTTGAAGAGTTTGGCGACAACGGACGGCAAGCGATTATTACCACTGAACTGCCTTATCAAGTCAACAAAGCGCGGCTATTAGAAAAAATCGCTGAGCTGGTGAAAGAAAGTAAACTCGAAGGCATTTCAGGCTTGCGTGATGAATCCGATAAAGACGGAATGCGCATGGTGATTGAACTGAAACGCGGCGAAACCCCCGAAGTCGTGCTGAATAATCTTTACAAACAAACCCAATTCCAAACCGTGTTCGGTTTGAATATGGTGGCGTTATTAGACGGTAGACCGCACTGCATGAATCTTCATGAAATCATCAGTGCCTTTATTAATCATCGCCGCGAAATTGTTACTCGCCGCACGATTTACTTATTGCGCAAAGCCCGCGAACGCGCTCACATCTTAGAAGGTTTAGCGATTGCCTTAGCCAACATCAACGCCATGATTGACCTGATTAAAAACTCAGGCAATCCAGCGGAAGCCAAAGCGGCGTTATTAGCCCAAACGTGGGCAGCAGGTTTAGTCGCTGAGTTACTGGAACGCGCCGATTCTGCCCGCTCCAGACCTGACGAGTTATCGTTAGAATTTGGCATGGTCGAGGGCGTGTATCGTTTAACCGAAACCCAAGCCCAAGCCATTTTAGATTTACGTCTGCACCGTTTAACAGGTTTAGAACAAGACAAAATTATCAGCGAATACCAACAACTGCTGGAACAAATAGACTTCTATCTAGCAATTTTGGGTAACGATGTGCGCTTAATGGAAGTGATTCGTGAAGAATTAGTTGCCATCAAAGACCAATACAGCGATCCGCGCCGCACGGAAATTATGCAAGATCATTCGGATTTATCGCTGGAAGATTTGATTACCGAAGAAGACCGCATTGTCACCCTGTCGCATGAAGGCTATGTTAAAGCGCAACCGTTAGATGATTACAAAGCCCAACGCCGTGGTGGACGTGGTAAATCAGCCACCAAGACCAAAGAACTGGATTACGTCAATAAACTGATTGTTGCCAGCACTCACGATACCATTTTGTGCTTCTCATCACGCGGCAAAGTCTATTGGCTGAAAGTTTATCAATTGCCGTTAGCCAGTCGCGGCTCACGCGGTAAACCGTTTGTTAATTTATTGCCACTAGAAGACGGCGAAAAAATTAACGCCATTTTGCCAATTCGTGAATACACGGAAGATAAATTCATCTTCATGGCAACCGCCTCAGGCACGGTGAAAAAAACCCCGTTACCCGAATTTGAACGCCAACGTAGCTCAGGTAAAATCGCCATCGACTTACGCGAAGACGACACTTTAGTCGGCGTGGCAGTCACTGACGGACAACAAAACGTCTTACTATTCAGCAGCACAGGCAAAGCCGTGTGCTTCAATGAAACCGATGTCCGCTCCATGAGCAGAACCTCCATCGGGGTACGCGGAATGCGTTTAAAAGAAGGGCAGAAAGTCATTTCTTTGATTATCGCCAGCGAGGGCATGGTTCTCAATATCACTGAAAACGGCTACGGCAAACGCACCAGACTGGAAGAATTCACCTGCCATAATCGGGGTGGTCAAGGCATGATTGCCATCAAAACCTCAGAGCGTAATGGCGAAGTTGTCGGTGCAGTCCTAGTCAACGACAACGATGAAATCATGCTCATCACCGACGGCGGCACGCTAGTTCGCACCCGCGTCGATGGCATCTCCATCGTCGGCAGAAACACCCAAGGAGTCACCATCATCCGCCTAGACAAAAAAGAAAAAGTCATCGGCGTGGATAGAATTGAAGGCTTAGCGGGTGAAGAGGAAGATGACAGTGAAGCAGCTTTGGATGATATTGTTGTCAGTGGTGATGAAATGGAAGCAGGGGAAGAGTGAGTATTATCTCTATGCAAAACAAATCCCACTGTAACTAATTGAATATACATTTAGGATTTACAAGATGAAAATATTTCAGAATCTGTATATTGATTTGAATGGTCATGATATTGACAGTTTTATTGAGCAACTAACAAAAAACTGCGGTAAAAATTGGAAACGTGCATTTGAGCGTGAAGAAAATGCAAGGTATTTCAATGAAAAGGCTTTTTCCTTTGAGTATATTGGAGGAAATAGTTTACCAAATGCAGGGCTAACACTATTTGAAAATGAAAAAGGTATTTGGTATGTACCTAATATAATTCCTATAGAGATTGGAGAGCTTAGCGTAGACGAATATAATAAATTATTAATCGATTTTAAAATTTCTCTCGTTGAACCAGCTATTCAAAATACATCTATTAATGTTGAGCTGACAAAAGATCAGGTCTTTTTAGAAGACGTAGTAGGCAAAGAGGCAACAGAGGCTCTCAAACGATTCTCAAAATTGGCAAATAAATCGACAGGTTATTCACATGGTTGTGATGAAAAAAGATGGTTTGAATTTTTATTAGCCGCTCAAAAATCAGGAAAACAACTGTATTCAGATATTTTAGAAGCTACTTTGAGGGAACAAGGTTGGTCAGAAGAATGGGCGCATAAATTAGCCAGTCAATTTGAATACGGTGAAAAATTACTTGATTTTGTGAGCGGAGAATAATCTTGTTTCTTTCCACAGAAGATATTAGCCAGCGTATATTTAATTCTTCATCATCTATTCTATTCATTGATACTTGTATTTTTTTGGATATTTTACGTTCACCTTATAGAGATAAGATTTCTGTCAATGCAATATCATCGGCATTAAATTTAATAAAAATGTCAGTAGCCAGTCCTCGTAAGGTCTGGTTATTGACAAATGAAATGGTACATATTGAATGGACAAATAATATTGCTAATGTAAAGCAGGAGCTAGAAAGAGAGATAAAAAAACTAGAGCGCGTTCAAAAGGATTTTGTTATTGCTACTAATGTTATATTAAAAATAGAACATACTTACAATCAAGAAATAACCTCTTTAAATTTACACAATCATCTTGAAAACTTGTCACTTAACTTATTAAATCATTGCTTAATACTAAAACGGGAAGATAGTCACTCAGTAAATGCAATGCACAGAGTTGAAAAGAATATACCGCCTTCAAAAAAAGGTGAACAATCAAAAGATTGTTTAATATTCGAGGCATTTCTGGATATTTCCAAAAAGCTAAGAAACCTTGGCTATAGCAGGAAAATATATTTTGTTACTTCAAATTCAAATGATTATGGGAAAGCCAATAATCCTTTAATTATTGATGATTTGAATAAAATAAACGCAACCTTAATTGATAATTTATCATGGGCTTTAGCAGAAGCTAAAGCTTGTGATTCGTTCTAATCAATATATTCAGACTTTAACATCCCTTAAAATAATACCTTAACCTAACCAAGAGAACCCCAATGTCCAGAGTTTATAATTTTAGTGCCGGCCCTTCTGCATTTCCGCAGGCGGTTTTACAACAAGCGCAACAAGAAATGTTGGAATGGCGTGATAGCGGACTGTCGGTGATGGAAATGAGCCATCGTGGTAAACATTTTTCACTTATCGCCGCAGAATTGGAAAGCGATTTGCGCGAGTTAATGGCGATTCCAGACAACTACAAAGTGTTATTTTTACAAGGCGGCGCGTCTGCGCAGTTTTCGTTCATTCCACAAAATATTTTGGCGGGCAAAACTAAAGCCTGTTATATCAAAACAGGCGCGTGGTCTGAAAAAGCTGTAAAAGATGCGGGCGCGTATTGTGATGTGATTGTGAGCGCGAGTTCAGAAGACACTAAATTCACTACTATTCCAGACGCGACAACATGGGCGATTGATAACGAGGCGGCGTATTTACATTACACCTCTAACGAAACTATTCACGGTGTTGAGTTTCAATCAACGCCTGATGCAAAAGGTTTGCCGTTAGTCTGCGATATGTCGTCTAACATTTTGTCACGTCAAATTGATGTCAGCCAGTACGGTATCATCTATGCGGGAACACAAAAAAATATGGGTCCTGCGGGTGTCACCGTGGTTATCGTCAGAGACGATTTAATTGGTCACGAACCTAAATCTGTGCCTTCGGTATTTAATTATGCTGAGCAAGTTAAAAACCAATCCATGCTAAACACACCTGCTACTTACAACTGGTATTTAGTCGGTTTAGTATTGAAATGGTTGAAAGCCCAAGGCGGTGTCGCGGCGATTGAACAACGCAATATTGCCAAAGCAGCTAAGCTTTATGCGGCGATTGACGGATCAAGTTTATATTCAAACCCCGTTGAAGTCGCTTCACGCTCACGCATGAACGTACCGTTTATTTTAGCCGATGAAAGTTTAGATAAACCGTTCTTAGCCTCTGCCGAAGCCCAAGGGTTGTGTGAATTAAAAGGTCATCGTTCAGTTGGTGGCATGAGAGCGAGTATTTACAACGCCATGTCAGACGCAGGGATCGATGCACTGATTGATTTTATGGCTGAGTTTGAACGTAATCGTTAAATAATCTTGGCTCTATATGGCTTCCAAGGTCTTTTGATAAACTAAGCGGATGGAAACATCAATCATATCAATCAAACGCCTAATAAGCGAAGAACAGTGTTACAAAACGATACGCCCACTACGTTGGTCAGGTAAAATCGGTTGTCCGCACTGTGACAGTGAGAACCTCATCAAGCGGGGTCGGTGGGTCTCTGGCTTCGACTCCATCGTGGTATTTCTCAGGATAAGTTACCCTTATATCTGAGCTTTTTGAGTTCGTGCGTAATGTGAAAAAACGCGGCAAACGCTTGTTATCTTCGCTACTTAAAAAGACCTTGTTATCTATATAGAGCCAATAAAAAAAGCCCACGGTTTCATAAACCGTGGGCTTTTTAGAGGTAAACGTTGCTTTTAAGCCGCTGTTATTTGCGCATGATACTAATGCCTTTCAACAGGTTTAATGCTTCATAAAGAGGGTAATCTTTGGTGGTATCGAGGACGGCTTTTTCTGGGCTGTCCTTTTTATCATCCTTTGATTGTTTATCTTTGTTTGAGTCATCTTTATTGTCATCAGCTGGCTTTTCTTTATCTTCAGCGTCTTTTTTATCTTCTTCGGCTTCTTTACCAATTTTTTCTAAATGGTGTGATAAATCGGCTTCTTTGACAGGTTTAAAGTCGCTTTTTTCCTTATCCAATGATTCTAATTTTACATTGGCTAAGGCAACATCAGGTTCTATGCCTTTGGCTTGGATAGAGCGTCCTGAGGGCGTAAAGTAACGCGCGGTGGTTAGCTTGATGGCAGAACCTGTATTGGTCGGTAATATGGTTTGCACAGAACCTTTGCCGAATGATTTTTCACCCATAATGATGGCTCGTTTGGAATCTTGCAACGCGCCTGCAACAATTTCTGACGCAGAGGCAGAACCTGCATTAATTAACACCACCATTGGCGCACCATCGATAAGATCATCTGGCGCGGCACTAAAGCGCATTTGTGAATTGGCAATGCGTCCTTCTGTATAAACGATCAATCCGCTTTTCATAAAGGCATCACTGACTTCAACGGCTGCATTTAATACCCCACCTGGATTATTGCGTAAATCCAGCACAAGACCTTTTAAAGGTGCTTTGTTGTCTTTTTTCAGCTTCGCTAAAGCTTCTTTAAGTGCTTCACCTGTGCCTGATTGAAAACTGCTGATACGAACATAACCATAGTCTTTTTCTAGGATTCGATTTTTGACACTTTTTACTTTGATAATGTCGCGAGTAATGGTTATTTTTAGTGGTGCATCCGCGCCTTCACGCACGACGAATAGCAATATTTTACTTCCAGCGGCACCGCGCATGTGTTTAACGGCTTCGGCTAAGCTCATGCCTTTCACGGGTTTGTCATCGAGTTTGATGATGAGGTCACCTGCTTTGATCCCTGCTTTTTGCGCGGGTGTGTCGTCAATGGGCGAAACAACTTTAATAAAGCCATTTTCCATGGTCACTTCGATACCTAAACCACCAAACTGTCCAGATGTACCTTCTTTTAATTCTTGGTACTCTTCGGGATCAAGGTAAGCGGAATGCGGATCAAGTCCGCTCAACATACCTTTAACCGCATCTTCGAGTAGTTTTTTATCCGAAACTGGCTCAACGTAATCTTTTTTGATACGCCCAAAAATTTCGGTAAATGTCCGCAAATCTTCATAAGGTAGCGTTTCTGTAGCAGCAGGCGCAGGGGCATCATCTTTCTCAGCAAAGACACTGCCGCAGATGCCCATAAAAACACCCAACATAATCCCTAAGGATAAAATAAAAATATTTTTCTTTTTTAGCATGTGTCTTAAAACCCCAAATCCTCAATTTCTTAAAATATTATCATATAACGACTAACTTACTTGCTTTGTTTTACACACCAGCTCAGCGGGTCAATCGGCATACCTTGTTTGCGTATTGCAAAATACAATCCAGACTGCTTACGTCCACCACTTTTTCCCACCGAGGCAATCACATCACCTACGTCAACTACATCGCCTTCATGTTTATAAAGGCTTTGATTAAATCCGTGAACTGTCATGTAGCCTAGCCCATGATCAATAATGATTAATGAGCCGTAACCTTGAAACAAACCTGCATAAGCGACTTTGCCTTTGGCAACGACTTTGACATCGACACCTTCATTGGCATTAATTAGTACACCATCCCAAATACCCTCTGATCGCGCACTACCAAATTTGCGTACTGCACCATTGACTGGCCACGGTAATTTACCTTTAAGTGCTTCAAAGTCGCTATCAATCTGAGCAACGTCTGGCGCGGATTTAGTAACTTCTTTTGGGGCATCAGGCAGGGTAGTCTTTTCGTCCTGTAAGGTGGTGATTAAACTCTTAAGCTTATTTTCACTTTCTTTTAAATCAACTAGCTGCTGTTGGCGAGAGGAAAAGTCACGCAGTAATTGTCTCAGCAATACGCTTCTTAGCATTCTTGCTTTATCAAGCACATCTTGCGTTACCTGCTTTTGTTCGAGACTTTGTTCTAGGCGTTTGGTTTCAGTTTCTCTTTGTTGATCTAGCTGACCTTGGTTTTTAATCGCTACTCTAATCTCATCGAGTTTTTTTAACCGCGCCTTATTGATGTAATTGTAGTACAACATCATGCGACTAGATAACACAGGATCTTGCTGATTTAACATTATCTTCAACTTTTCTTTTTGCCCCATTGTGTATGCGGCTTTTATTTGCTCTGCTAATTCCTTGCTATCCTTATCTATTTCTTTTTGATAGGTGATTCTATCTTGTTGATTTTTACCTAAATTTTGGCGTGCTTGCTCAATTTTCTCTTGCAATGTTTTTAAGGCAACAGCGGTTTCACCGTAGCGTTTTTCAACATCGGCTAATTGCTTTTGCAAATCGGTTTTTTTTAGCTCGATACTTTGGCTGTGTTGCTCGGCAACATCGATTTGAGCTTTATTTTGCTCATCACTTTTGTCAAAAAGTCCAGCACGCCCCTCATTGACCAAGGTCAATGAGAGGCTTAGCAAAAAACTAAAAACGAGTTTTTTTTTATTCACAAATCAGCGATCTGCCAGTCATTTCAATCGGCTGAGCTACGCCTAAAATTGCCAGCATGGTAGGAGCTAAGTCAGATAAACTACCGCCTGAGGCTAATGGATGGTTGCCACCGATATGTACCAAAGGTACAGGGTTGGTGCTATGTGCCGTGTGAGGTTCACCTGTGACTTTATCGCGCATTTGTTCAATATTGCCGTGATCGGCGGTTAGCAATAGTTGTCCACCTACACCCAGTAATGCTTCAACAATGCGTTGCAAAGCAGCATCCACCGCTTCTACTGCAAGTATCGCCGCATCAATAATCCCCGTATGCCCAACCATATCGCAGTTAGCATAATTGCAGATAATGACATCGTATTTATCACCTGTAATAGCAGCAACGAGATGATCTGTCACTTCAGGCGCACTCATTTCAGGTTGCAAGTCATAGGTTCTGACTTGAGGAGATGGCACTAGAATTCGGTCTTCACCTACAAAAGGTGTATCAGTACCGCCATTTAGGAAGAAGGTAACATGAGCATATTTTTCGGTTTCAGCGAGTCTAAGTTGTGTTAAACCTAGATTAGATAACACTTCGCCTAAACCATTTTTCATGTCTGTTGAGGGGAACGCCACATCATAATCAAAATCTTGATGGTATTCTGTTAGTGTACAAAAATAGCCTGTATGCGCGGCACGATCTCTTTCAAAAGCAGTGAACGTACTTGAGGTAATGGCTTGAGAAATTTCCCGCGCTCTATCCGCACGAAAATTCATAAACACCACAGAATCTTGTGGGTCTAGCTCAACGGATTGCTGATTGGCATTCAAAATAACGGTTGGCAACACAAATTCATCGGTTTCGCCGCGTTCATAAGCAGCTTGCAAAGCTTCTAGCGCGGAATTAGCACTAAAGCCAGCTTGACCTTTGGTAATTAAATCATAACCTTGTTTGACACGATCCCAACGATTGTCTCTATCCATCGCATAAAAACGCCCAACGATTGAAACAATGCGCCCAGCCCCCAGAGCAGCAAATTTTGCGTCTAATAATTCAATAGAAGACCTTGCACTTTTAGGTGGTACATCACGACCATCTAAAAAAGCATGAAGATAAATGTTAGTTAAGCCACGTTTGGTCGCTAATTCAACCATTGCCACAATTTGATCTTCATGACTATGCACACCACCTGCGGACAACAAGCCCATGATATGCAAGGCTTTGCCATTGGCTTTAGCCAAATCGACTGCACGACACAATACAGGATTAGTAAAAAAGCTACCGTCTTCGATACCATCATTCACTTTTGAGAAGTCTTGAGGTACATACCGTCCTGCGCCGATGTGGGTATGCCCTACCTCTGAGTTGCCCATTTGATCGCTAGGTAAACCTACCGAGTGACCCGAACAATCCAATAAAGTCATCGGATAGTCTTTTTGTAGTTTATCCCAACAAGGTGTATTTGCCATCGCAATGGCATTACTTTCTGTTTCTTGCGTATAACCGAATCCATCAAGGATCAGCAACACCAAAGGTTTTGGTCTATTCGACATTCATTTCTCCAAAAACTAAAAAAGTCCGCATGATAAATACAGACACAATACAATCACAAACGCTTTGTTGCATTATCCATTACCCAAAATGCTAAAAAATAGAGTATCATTTTGCCAGATTTACTGGTTTTTGTATTTTTAAGAAAGCAAACTTGCTTGGTCGGGGCATTATACCCGAACTTCAGTTTATTTAGTTTGACTTTGGATTCTAAGATAGTAAAGCCATTGCTACCCACACAGGGTTAGCAACTGGATGTATGCAGAAGTAATTTACCGCACTCACGCTTAATTCAGTGAAATTCCTAAAAAATTGTCGATGATATGTCAAGTCTTTTGTGCTACGCATTAATTCGTTTTTACCATTCACTTAACAAAATAACACCTTTAACTTATGGATCGATACATAGAGTTTATTTTAAATCACTACATTTTAGTACTCGCCCTTGCTGTTGTTACTTATTTGCTCATACAAGAAGTGTTTGACGGCGTGTTTAATAAAACCAACGCTATCTCACCGTTATTAGCTGTCGCTAAAATGAACAACAGTGAAACCCTTCTTATTGATGTGCGTGAAGCACCCGAATTTGTTGTCAGCTACATCGAGCAATCGACTAATATGCCGCTAAGCAAATTACCCGAATTATTACTCAGCTTAGCAGACCATAAAAACAAACCACTACTGGTTATCTGCCAAAATGGTACGCGCTCTGCCTCAGCAGGCAAGTTACTCACCAAAGCAGGTTTTGAGCAGGTTTTTGTCATTACTGGCGGTGTGACCGCGTGGGAAAATGACTATAAACTGCCTGTAAAACTGGCTAACAAAAAGAAAATTTAATTAACCACTTCCTCAACCACTCTTAAAACAGGTAGATAACTCCTCATGTCTGAAGAAAACACTGCTGTAGAAAAACAATTCGCTATTCAAAAAATTTACACCAAAGACCTTTCGTTTGAAACGCCCAACTCACCCAAAATATTCACTGAAAAATGGGAACCTTCGGTCGATTTTAATTTAGGTACTCATGTTGAATCCTTAGAAAACGCATTCTTTGAAATAAACATCACCATCACCATCACCGTTAAAAACCAAGACATGGTTGCTTATTTGGTTGAAGTCAATCAAGCAGGCATTTTTGCTTTAGGTGGCTTTACCGAGCAAGAAATGGGACCGATGGTTGGCAGTTTCTGCCCTAACATCTTGTTCCCTTATGCCAGAGAAGTCGTTTCAGACTTGGTAGTTAGAGGCGGTTTTCCGCAACTATTGTTAGCTCCTGTCAATTTTGATGCGTTGTATGCGCAACATTTGCAACAACTTCAACAAGCTCCTAGTTCAGACGCGCTTAATTAAATCGTTTAATGAACAAGAAAATAGCCCTGCTAGGCGCAGGCTCTTGGGGAACAGCTCTCGCTATCTTGGCAGCCAGAAATGGTTGCCAAGTTTTATTATGGGGACATGAAGCCAAGCACATTGCTACCTTAGCGCACGATAAGGAAAACAAGCGGTATTTATCTGGATTAGCGTTCCCTGATAACTTAGCAGTGACTGATGATCTAGCTGACTGTGCCGCATTCAGTAATACCCTACTGGTCTGTTCACCCAGTCATGCGTTTAAAGATGTTCTTGTTCAGATCAAGCCGCATCTATCCGATCAAGTGCAAATAGCGTGGGCAACCAAAGGCTTTAATCCAGAGGATGGCAGCTTACTTCATAAGGTAGTCGCCGACCTATTTGGCACGCAAACGCCTGCTGCTATTCTTTCAGGTCCTACTTTTGCTCGTGAAGTTGCCGCAAATTTACCCACCGCCATTACTATTGCCGCCAATCAACCCGATTTTGCACGCCAATTAGCCGATATGCTACACGGCGGTCGCTTTCGCACCTATACCAGCTCCGATGTCATTGGAGTAGAAGTGGGTGGCGCGGTTAAAAACGTGTTGGCAATTGCCGCAGGTATTGCTGATGGGCTAGGTTTTGGTGCAAACACCAGAGCCGCCTTAATTACGCGAGGATTGAACGAAACTATTCGCTTGGGGGTCACACTAGGCGGCAAACCAGACACCTTTATGGGCTTAGCAGGTTTGGGTGATTTACTATTAACCTGCACCGACAACCAATCCAGAAACCGTCGTTTAGGGCTAGCCTTAGGCTTAGGAAAAAGCCGTGAAGATGCGATAACAGAAATTGGTCAAGAAGTTGAAGGCGTATCGGCAGCTAAACAAACCTATCGACTGGCACAAAAATATGGCATTGAGATGCCAATAACTGAACAAACTTACAAAGTGTTATACGAAGGACTATCCCCTCTAGCCGCTGTAGAAAACCTACTCGCCCGCGAACTAAAGCCTGAATCGTAGCAACGCGCTTTATTCCCCGCTAAGATAAATGGATTAACTCAGTCACACGATACCATTGTGTTTTTCCAATTCCAATAAAAACGCTTTAATTTCTAGCCCACCGCTATAACCGACTAATTTGCCATTGCTACCGATAATTCTGTGACAGGGAATAAAAATAGGAATCGGATTTTTATTATTGGCTTGCCCGACAGCGCGTATCGCTTTTGGATTGTCTATTGCCAGAGCAATGTCTTTATAACTGGCAGTTTTACCATAAGGCACGGCACACAGAGCTTTCCACACAGTCTGCATAAAATCTGTACCACGCGGCGCAAGCGGCAAAGAAAAATTTTTAAGCTCACCCGCAAAATAGGCGTTGAGTTGTAAAAACGCTTCGCTGATTAACGCAGTTTCGACTAGCTCAACGTCTTGCGGGATGGACTCACTGGCAAAATAAACCTCAGTGATATTGCCATCTTGCTTAGCAATACCTATTTTCCCAAGCACGGTTTGTTGAAAATAAACCTTCATTTTGACTACTATGCTCGGTAGGTGCGAAGTGCCGCACCTACCTTACACAAATCCAAATTATTTCTTCAAAAATGTAGCCATCGCCACTGCACGATCCGCTGCTACTTTCTGCACAGCAGGACGAGTTTCTATAAACTCCATATAGCTGACGTAGTTTGGAATATACTCTGCCAACAAATCCGTGCCATAAATTTTTTGGCAGGTCGCACTAATCATAAAAAAATGTAGCCATGCGACTATATCTGCCGCTGTGTAACTGTCGCCGCCAATATAAGGCGAAAATTTTACCAAGCGTGCCAAACCTTTTAAGCCTTTTTCTAACGATTCCTTAACTTCATTTTTGACTTCATCAGAAACTGCGCCACCAAAAAAGGCTTCTCTATATAAACGACGAGCGTGTAATTCAATATTAAGTTCTAGGTGTTGAATCAATTCTCGAACTTTGGCACGTTGAAAAGCATCGGCTGGATACAGTGGATGTTCAGAATAAGTGTCTTCCAAATATTCGAGAATCACTTGTGACTCTGACAAGCTGCCTTGTTCAGTCTCAATAAAAGGGATTTTTCCTAGAGGTGAACGTTTTAGCACCGCCTCATCTTGAGAAGGAAATACTTGCTCTTCCGTAAAAGTGATGCCTTTTTCCAGCAACACCAGTTTAGTTTTATTGTAATAATTGCTAACCGCAAAACCGCATAAGTTAATCATGGTAATTCTCCTCGTGAGTTATAGATATTAAATTATAAAGCGTATAAACCAACAAAAATAACTATATTTATTTAATATGTATCCTTGTCAGGTTTATTTAGCTTTATTTAATTTGGGTTGTTTCTCTAGTTTAGGATTAGGAATTGGCGTAGCTTTAGAACCATCATACCAAAAAACAATTTTCTCAGGGTCTACAATATGCTTGTTAGTCATATCCCCATCTTTAGATTTTTCACTTTCTGTAGTCGCAAAATGTTGCAGATAACCAAAACAAATATACATTATATTTTCTTCATTATCATTTAATAGCGGTAATGGCTTTGATAACCTACTCTCTGTTAATTGCATATATTTAGAATTTTCTTTACGGATTAAAACTTCAGCTATTGCAGAAGCCATTGCAAACATAGATTTTTTAATTTTCCACTCATGCAGCCGTAAAGCAAGGGCTTTTTTACCAGAATCACCATCATAATACGCATGAATATTATGTATATCAAAACGATCACCTGCATTTTTTATAAATTCGGCAATATTAAAAGACAGTGCTTGATCTGAACCTCCCTCATCAGAATTGCAATCATTTGAGTTATTGGGATCATAAGGTGGCTTAACAAGCTTTCCATAGGCTAACCGCCAAGACTCTGCGTTATTATTGTTATAAAAATAGTTTATGTCATTATTAGGAAATGCTTTTACATAGATATTATTAGGCGCGTTATTTTCCTGTGCAGAAAATCCATTTTGGTGCGCAATCAGTAATAGAAAGAGTAAAACGTATTTATAATTAGTTTTCATTGTCTATCGAGAATGTAAATAAAAAATCTAGGATTTAACAATCCCACGCCACCAATAAACCAAACGAATGGTAAATAATATACTGAGCAATAGCGTGAAGTTCAGTGGTTCAGTGATGTCTTTTTTAACCAGCCACCAAAAATGCAATACACCGCCAATGGCAATTGGATAAATCAATCTATGCAGTAGTCGCCAGCGTTTACCGCCCAGCCATTTTGTCATCCGATTGGTTGAGGTAATTGCCAGCGGAATGAGCAGGACAAAAGCGGCAAATCCCACGGTGATATAAGGACGTTTAATAATGTCCTTGCTAATATTCGCCCAGTCAAAAAACTGATCCAACACTAGGTAAGTTAAAAAATGTAGACTAGCATAAAAAAAAGAAAATAAACCTATCATACGCCGAAATCGCGCCAGCCATGACCAGCCTGTCAGTCGTCGCAACGGGGTAATACTCAGTGTAATCAGCAAAAATGCCAGCGTCCAGTAACCTGTACGATGGGTGATTTTTTCAATCGGATTCGCGCCCAGACTGTCGTAATAAGCGGCAATAATTAATCTGGCTAACGGGATCAACGCCAGAATAAAGACGCTGATTTTTAACCAGCGCAATGTGGTGGCGTTTAGCGTTTTTAGCTTGTTTATCATGGTTAAAAGTTTTTCGTTAAATCCATGCCCGAATACAACGAAGCAACTTGTTCGCTATAACCATTAAACGGTAAGGTCGGACGTTTAAGAAACTCACCAATGCGCCGCTCTTTGGCTTGACTCCAGCGTGCATGATCGACATCTGGATTTACATTTGAGTAAAAGCCGTATTCATTGGAGTTGGCTTCCATCCAACTGGACATGGGCATTTTTTCCACCAAACGAATTTTGACGATAGATTTAGCACTTTTAAAGCCATATTTCCACGGTACGACAATGCGTATCGGTGCGCCGTTTTGATTGGGTAACACTTCACCATACAGCCCAACGGCTAACAGCGTCAACGGGTGCATCGCTTCATCGATGCGCAAACCTTCTTTATAAGGCCAGTTGAGCGTGGGTGATTTTTGCCCCTGCATTTGTTCAGGGTCGTGCAAACTGATGAATTCGACAAACTTAGCATTACCCGTCGGTTCAACTTGTTTCAATAATGCGGCTAAGGAATAACCAACCCACGGTATCACCATCGACCACGCTTCCACACACCGTAAGCGATAAATTCGTTCTTCTAAGGGTGCGAGTTTCAGTAGCTCCTCAATATCAAACACTTTCGGTTTATTGGCTTCGCCTTCCACCGTAATCGTCCACGGGCGAGTTTTTAAACTGCCTGCATTCTTTGCAGGGTCTTCTTTGCCCGTGCCGAATTCGTAAAAATTGTTGTAACTGGTGATGTCTTTCAGCGGCGTGAGTTCATCAATTAAGCGGTCAGTGGACTTTGTAACACCCGCTAATGGTTCACCCGCAAAAGCATTTTGCGGCAATAAAGCAGTCAACGAAGCCCCCGCTGCTAACTGCATAAACCGCCGTCTGTCATGAAACAAGTCGCGGGGCGTAATTTCTGAGGAGTAAATAGGCGGTAGTTTATAAACAGTCATGGAGAGTCTCGCTGTTTGAGTTAAAAGGTAATGACTTGATAGCCGTTGTTGATTAATTTAACGTAGCTCATGTTTGTACCATATTCTTCCAATATGACGATACCGCCTGCTTTAATAGCATCGGTCTCATTGTAAGCCGTGGCACAAAATCCACAAGCTCCCGCAATTTTATCTTTTACGGCATTATAAACAGCGTGCAGTTGATGACTAGGACGATTGAGTTCAGCCAGCCACATTGTACCTATGCCCGTAAAAATCAATTGTACATCGTCATTATTTTCTTTCAGTTCCTTAACTGCCATAAGCGCGTTGACTATGCGTCCCATGCTATCTTCTTGCTTCGTTCCTGCCAGAACTACGATTGCGACTTTGTTCATAATAATCTCCAGTGAATAAAATACCGCTTGATAACTAAGCGTGTATTTATGTTAACCAGTTTATTACTTAACATCTGTCATAACTATGACAAACGTTAATTTTCTGCGCGTAATGCCAAGGTAGCCAAATCGATGATGCACATTAAATCTCTTGAATAATGCACAATGTCTTGGTCACGCAAACGATTAAGCTCAGTGCTGACCACTTGCCGACTCGCGCCCACCATATCAGCAATGTCTTGTTGGCTTAAACGTATATCTATTTCACCGCCATGCGTACAGCGTTCACCTTCGTTGCGTGCTAAATCAGTTAACACGGCAGCTAAACGTGCATCTACTTTTCGGTGCATGATGCAAAACAAGCGGCGTTGTAATGCCTCTTTGCGCCTAAACAATGACCGTGCAACAAACTGCGAAAAGTCGGTATTGTTGGTGAGCAAACTGTCAAATTGCTGTATCGGTAGGCGATACACTCGCACGGCACTTTGAGTGCTTGCCGTTTCAGTAGACAGCGTTTGATCGACTTCAACCGCGCCAAAAATCGCATTACACCCCAACAGCGACAGCGTGACTTGTTTGCCTTGCGCAGACAGACGGTGAATTTTGATAAAACCTTGATTAATAATCCAAACATGGTTCAGCATATCACCTTGATGATATAGCGTTGTTTGCTTGTTAAAATCAAGCAAGCTAGTATTGAGTAAACAATCAGGGGTGATTAGCTTGGATTGCATTTATTTGTATTGTGCGTTAGCTATAGTAGCCATCGTGGTTTATTACGATGGCGGATGTTTGTCATTTTCCGTTGGATAATAACGCTCCGCCGCTTTGTGCAAAAAATGCAGGTGTTTTTGAAAACGTGAACAATGGCGACATATCAATAAATGTAGTCGCACTGCCCAACGTTCTCGTTTTGTTAAAGGGCGATCCATGCTGTCTGATAGCAGACTGCTAATATCTTTACAGGTTTTCATTATTTTCTCTTGGCATTAAACCAGCGTTGTTCTAGGCATTCACGCAGTCCTAGCCGCGCTCTGTGTAAATAGACGCGGCAAGCACTGTGGCTAATAGCCAACTCTTGGCAAATTTCTTCCGTTTCCAATCCAACCATTTCACGCAACATAAAAGCGCGGGCGTGTTGTTCGGATAAATTATTTTGACACCATTCAAACACCCGCCAAAATTCATCTTGTTCTAAAGCGTGGTCTGGACACTTCCACGCACTGGGCGATCCTATCCAATGTCCTTTACCGTCAAATATCAGTTGTTCCAAGGCTTCATTCGGGTCTTCATCCTCATGCGAAGATTCCAGTGAATAATGTCTGTCAGCCGCACGGTAATGGTCAGAGATTTTGTGTTTTAAAATCCCAATCAGCCATGTTCTAACGGCTGATTCACTGCGGAAACTATCACCTGTTTGTAAGGCTGCCAGTAATGTTTCTTGTACCGCGTCTTCGGCAACCGCTTCATCATGCAATTGCAACAAAGCGTAACGTAACAGGATGGTTCGGTGATTGTTTAACTGGTTGTTATCCATGATTTTATTTTCGATAGGCAAGCCAAGCATCCACACTCAAACGCCCTGAGCCACTCAATAACAAAGACGTTAGCATGAATAAATACATTAACGGCAGTTTGTAGTTGCCATAACCTTGGTCGGTAATCGCGTAACCTTGCCACAATTGCGCTAAGGTGTGCCATTCGGCGGGGAAGTGAACAGCGGCGATAGCAACAATGGTTAAAATAATTAACGCAAAACTAAAAAAGCGGGTAGCCAGTCCTAAAATCAACGCAATAGGGGCGATAATCTCTATCCCCATTGATAGTGACCAGCTCACATCAGGTGGCAATAAGTTAAACGGAAAAGGAAATATTAAATCAGCAAACCAATTTTCGCCTAACACTTTTTCTAGCCCCGCTTCTAAAAATTCATACGCCACTAGCAATCTCAGTAATAGAGGCGCAAAGCCAACGGCGTTATGTTCAAACCAGAGGGATGTTTTCTGGATAAGCTCAAGCAATCCGTGTGTTGCTTTGTGTAGTGGGCAAACTTCGCAGTTTGTTGAAGAGTAAGATTCATTCATGATAGTCGCCTAAAATAGATTCACAATTCACTCGCCACGTCCATTCCACCAATGGCTTTTGCCAGTGGCTAAATACGGGGCGGTATTTTCAACCAGTTGATCCAGCAGTGGATAATCTATGTCCACGATTAAATCCGCTGGTGTGCCTTTTTTATGGGTGGGTTCAAGCTGTAAAACGTGGTCATTATTTCCAGCCAAGTGAAAGCCATCGCCACAAACCCGACAATACACCGCATCACCTGCTTTTTGCTCACGTTTAACCACGACTACAGGCCCGCACATTGGACAACTGTGTAAAGGAATGCCCGCATCACTGTGTCCGATAATGGTATTTAATTCACCCGCACGACCCAAGGCAATAAAGCGTTCGCCCAGTTTTTTGTCAAACTGACTCCCTAAGTTTATTTTAATTTGTTCTAAGGCAGCCTCTAACGGCATACCCGCACGATACGGGCGACTGCTAGTCATCGCATCAAACGCATCCGCCAAACTGACCATTTTAGCCGCTTGGGAGATTGCCCCTTCTGTAATACCGTTAGGATAACCGCGCCCATCAACACGTTCATGGTGACTCAACACCGCATCATGAACCAGCGCAATAAGCGGATGTCCGTGTAAGACTCGAACACCAACGTTAGGATGAGTTTTGATAATCGCGTATTCGGTATCGGTCAACTTATCCGTTTTGTTCAAAATAGCATCGGGTACGCCTACTTTGCCTAAGTCATGTAAAAAACCACCTAATGCCGCTGTTGCCGCTTCTTTACGCGACAATCCAGCAGCTAACGCTAAACGTGCGACCAATTGTGACACTCGCCATAAATGCCCGCCTGTATAAGCATCACGCGCTTCAACCAAAAACGCCATCGAATACAGCGTGGGTAATAAATCATCAATCTTGGTTTTGGAGTGCATGATTAAGCCTTAATCCTTTTTAACAACACCCCGTTGATGCACAGTCTGCTTGATGTGCCGCGCCTTTGGTTTCTGCGGCAGGCCTTACTGTACCCGACGCATGACACCAGCTTTGCGGCGTTTGTTCCTGCACAGGGGCAATGCCGATAAAGTGGTCAGTGTATGCGCCACTGGTCATTAATTTACAACTGCGTTCACACACCGCCATGCGTTGCCCACGATAAAAAACATGACCTTCATCATCATAGACTTTAGAAAACGGCCCGCGATAAATCACTGCATGACCTTTGTCTAAACAGGGTTCATTGTGTGGTTTGATAGCGGTAATGGTGACAGAACGAAATTCAATGCCTTCAACGACCTGCCACGCCGTACTTTCCCATTTATCATAAGCCACCGCCACAAAACCTGCAGCAACAAAGGCTTCTAAAAACTCATGTTCTTGCAACGCCCCAGAAATACAGCCACTCCATAAATGGGTATCGGCTTTTAAATGATCTGGCACGGGTTCATCACTGACAATATCCGAAATGGCGACCCGTCCACCTGCTTTCGTGACCCGAAAAATCTCTTGAATTAATTGTTCTTTGTCGCTGTCATGCACTAGGTTAAGTACGCAATTGGACACTACCAAATCAACAGAATTGTCTGCAATCAAGGGCGATTCTTTGCGCTGTTTTTCTTGCCAAGCGCGAAGATGAATCACATCTTGCGCCGTTGAAATCGGATTTTCTTGTAAATGTTTATCTAACGCACTTAAATCCAAGGCTAAATCCTGAATTTGCCCTTTTACAAATTCGACATTTGCCGACCCTATTTTGTGCGCCATTTCCGCTTGATATTTACGCGCTAATGACAGCATATCGTCATTCATATCCACGCCGATGACTTTGCCCGTGTCGCCGACTAACTGCGCCGCCATATAACAGATTTTGCCTGAACCTGAGCCTAAATCCAGCACCACATCGCCTTGCTGCACATAACGTGAAGGGTCGCCACAACCATAATCTTTTTCAATAATTTCCTGCGGCAATAACGCCAACAATTCACAGTCATAATCCACAGGACAGCATAAATTCGCTTGCACCGCTTCTGCGCCTTGTGAATAACGTTGTAAAACGCCTGTTTCGATAGTCATCTTATCT
Organism: Methylococcales bacterium; assembly: GCA_026398895.1. Lineage (GTDB taxonomy): Bacteria > Pseudomonadota > Gammaproteobacteria > Methylococcales > Methylomonadaceae > UBA4132. Next base: position 97,063 of record JAPLRZ010000046.1, on the reverse strand, counting down.
CCTGTGAGTAAATTTTCATCTAGTTCCCACGCGCTGCGTGGGAATTCATACAGACCGCGCTGCGGTCTACTACACAACGCGGCGCGTTGAAACTGCATTCCCACGCGGCGCGTGGGAACGAGAAGTTCATCGTGAACATTAAATTGCACCCGTGCAACTGCTGCCTTGCCCTGCGGTACAGCCGTAGCAATGTTGCAAGGTGTTAATGGTTTTGCCGATTAAATCCGCCACTTGGCGAATATGGATTTTTTTATCAGTTCCTAAAGGCAGTTTAAGCATTTGATTAAAATCACAATCATAAACAAAGCCTTGTCAGTCAACGCTTAGCGTATTTTTACACATCACCTTGTCCAAATTAGGGGCGTGAAAGTTGTCTTTGAGCAAGTTCATATAATCATCGAATTGCCCTTTACTTAGTAACACACTGCCAAAACGCTGAATCGGCAAATTGGTCATCGCAAACAACTGATTAAACACAATGCCAAAATGCGTTTGTAGATGTTTTTTATAATCTTGTTCAAGGGCTTGTTGTTCTGGCGGCAAGCTCGCGCCTTGCGGATTAAACACCAGATTAAGCTGTAAATCGCTATTTTCTAAGCCATAACCCAGCGCGTTTAGCTTTTGCAAGGCGGTAATACTGGCATCAAACGTGCCTTTACCGCGCTGTTTATCCACGTTGTCTTTCAAATAACACGGCAGTGAAGCGACGATTTCAACCCGATTTTCTGCCAAAAAACCTGCCAGCCATTCAAAACCCGATTCCAGTAAAATCACCAGATTACAGCGGTCGATGACTTTTAAGCCTCTGTCCAACGCTTGCGTGACCAGATAGCGAAAATGCGGGTTCATTTCAGGTGCGCCGCCTGTTAAATCCAGCGTGTGAATCGCATGGTTATCAATGAAGCTTAAAATCTCATCCATCGTGGCTTTGTCCATTAATTCAGTGCGTTTCGGGCTGGCATTCACATGGCAATGCGTACAGCTTAAATTGCACAAATAGCCGAGATTAACTTGCAGAATTTCAAGTTTATTGCGGCTAATCGCGGGAAAATCCGATTTTTTTAAGTACGGCAAGGAATCAAGCATAAAAGTCTCAGTTAGTGCCTAAGCCAAGTGTGATACCGCGCTACCCACGCCAATAATTTTTGCGGCGCGTGATTGCGCTTCCAAACCCCAGCAACGTATTTATTCGCTTCTGCCATTGTTGGGTAAATATGAATCGTGCCTAAAATTTTATTCAAGCCTAAATTGTGTTTCATTGCCAACACAAATTCGGCAATCAAATCGCCCGAATGTTCGCCAACAATCGTTACGCCCAGAATTTTATCTTTATTCGGCACAGTCAAAACTTTCACAAAGCCACGCGCCTCACTGTCAGCAATCGCCCTGTCTAGCTCATCAATGCCGTAAATGCTCACTTCGTAAGCAATGCCTTGTTCTTTAGCTTCCTGTTCATTCAAGCCCACTCTGGCGACTTCGGGATCGGTAAAGGTTGCCCACGGAATCACTGAATAATCGGTTTTAAATTTCTTGAAACAACCAAACAACGCATTCACAGCGGCGTACCATGCTTGATGTGCGGCGGTATGGGTAAATTGATACGGCCCTGCGACATCACCGCAGGCATAGATATTCGGATAATTGGTTTCTTGAAAGGCATTAACCGCAATGGTTTTGCGCGGTGATAAGGCAATGCCCATTTCCTCAACGCCATAGCCTGAAATGTTCGCAACCCGTCCAATCGCTAATAAAACCTCATCAAACACAATGCGAACTTCTTTGCCGTCATGTTCGGCGATTAAAATTTTCTCGTCATGTTCAACGATAAACTGCTGGGCTTTATGCTCAACTAAAACTTTAATGCCTTCCTTGCGAAAGTTAGCCATCACTATATCGGAGACTTCGCTGTCTTCACGCATCATAATTCGTGGCAACATTTCAACTTGGGTAACTTCAATCCCTAAGCGGGCAAAAGATTGAGCCAACTCACAGCCAATTGGCCCGCCGCCCAGCACTAATAAGCGTTTAGGTTTTTTGCGCAAATTCCAAACCGTATCCGAAGTGAGATAGCCAACCTCATCAAGTCCTTTAATCGGCGGCACAAAAGGACGTGCGCCTGCGGCAATCACAATTGAGCGCGTACTCAGTGTTTGCACACCTGTTTCGGTGCTTATTTCCACTTGCCAAGGTGAAATTATTTTTGCCGTGCCAGTAATAACATTCACGCCTAACTCAGCATAGCGTTCGATAGAATCATGCGGCTCAACGTCTTTAACAATGGCTTGTACCCGTTCCATCACCTCGGCAAAATCAAACTCTACTGTGACTTTTTTAATGCCAAATTCTGCCGAACGATTGACGTGCGATAAAAACTTAGCGGAACGAATTAAGGCTTTTGATGGAACACAGCCCGTATTTAAACAATCGCCGCCCATTTTATGTTTTTCAATCAGTGTGACTTTTGCCTTAACTGCTGCGGCAATATAAGACGTGACCAAACCGCCCGAACCTGCACCGATAACGATTAAGTTATTATCAAAACGCGTTGGTTTAACCCATTTTTGCGTGACTAATTCAGACATTCGACTTCCTTTTTTCAATAAAATTAATGGCTTTTTTTGCGACCAGTGGAAACACCCCTAATAACACAAAAGACCCGACTAGAGGCGGTGATAAAATGCCAGACAATGAATCCAGCTTACCCAATTGTGTACCCGCATTCACATAGACCAGCGTGCCTGCCAACATTCCTACTTGGCTGACCCAGTAAAAAGTGCGAACTTTTATCGTGGTTAAGCCCATTAACAGGTTGATGACAAAAAAAGGAAATAACGGTACCAGTCGCAAAGTGAACAGATAAAAAGCCCCTTCCTGTGCAATGCCGTCATTAATGGCTTGCAAACGGTCGCCAAATTTTGCTTGAATGCTGTCTTTAAACAAAAACCGCGCCGCTAAAAATGCCAGTGTCGCACCGATAGAGGAGGCAAAAGACACAATGATTAGCCCCTCAAGCAAACCAAATACTGCCCCGCCTGCTAAGGTTAAAATAGCTGCTCCAGGTAATGATAAAGCGGTTACCGCAATATAAATCAGCCCATAAAGTGCAATCGCTAAAACCGCATTATTATCACGAAAAGTCGCAATACTGGCTTGTTGTGATTTCAGAATTTCCAGCGTCAAATACTGCTGACCATTGAAGTAGAAAAAAGCGGCGATGGCACTGGCAATCACCAGTAATAAAACAATTTTTGGGGTATTCACGTTGTTATTCCAAAGGTTTTAGTTATTCGTCAACGCTATTTAGCGACCAATCATAGTCAATATCGGTTTCGATAGCGGCTTTTGATAAGCCGCTGTGATGTTGACGAATAAACGCCTCAATGCCACCGACGGTTTTAAAATCTTTGCCAAACCAGTCGAAGATTTTTGAAACATGAATTACCTTGCCATCCTCATTCAAGCCTTTTTTAGCGTTATTCAAAAATGATTTAGCTTGGTCGTCTAACTGCTTATTAAGTTTTTCAGCCGTGTAAGGCTCTGTACGCAAATCAGGACAGCTTACTGAAGCGCAAACAATGGCAAAATGAATGCGCGGTTCGCCCATTTTTCTGATAGCATCGTTTTCAATCGCATCTAATGAAACTTCTTTGCCACCAATCTCACCAGCTGTTTTCTTCCAAACGGGACTCAGCACGTTGCCGACATCTTTAATACTGTCTACAGGAAAATTATCCAGCACCATTTTCAAGGCAAGAATATTGTAAGTGTTGATATAAAACGCCAGTTTTTCTTCTTTGCTTGCCAACGTTTCCACAGGAAAATTTTTGATGACTTGATAAGCCGCTTCCAGTTGCCCCGATTTTTTCAAGGCTGAATAATTCACCACATTAAGCGGAGTGTCGTGTTTATTACCCGCTTTGACCGCGTGCAAAGCTTGGGCGTACACGCTCCAGTCAGGGGAAGCGGCAAAAACGGTGGCTGAGAGTGTTAAATTTAACACGCTGGCAAGCAGTAAGGATTGAGTAAAACGCATGATAAGCATCCAATTATTTTTAAGTGATGCTAGTTAGTCGTGTGAGAGGGCGGAATGTTACAAAGAAGCATACCATTTTAGTGTATAGGATAGCTGACGGAGGAAGTCCACCGTTCACGATTGATGAGCTTCGTACCTCAGCCCATCCTATCGTACTGATTTTTATTTTCGTCCCATTCAAATTTCATGGCTGTTTTTTAATTTTTCTCTAACAGCACGTTAATTTTTTGCAACTGGGTAATTTGGATTTTTAAGCAGCGTAGGCTACGAAGAAACAAGCACCTCACTGATTTGAATAACAGGCATTATGTCGGTGTAATTGATTATATCGCCTTGCAACAACGCGGCGTGTGGCATGAAATTCGCCATAAAATCTTCGCTGGAATCAAAAAGAAAATGACACATTGCAAGGTAAGTTGCTTCTGTGTTTGGCATCGCACCACTCAATCCACGCTCGACTGATACGCCTTTATAACCCGAATGTTCGCCTAATAATTTGGTTGCTAACGGTATATGCTGGTTGAAGTAATAATCGAAATCGAAGCGGGCGGTTTTAGTGTTTGGGTACAAAATGCTGATTTTTATCATGTTGCTCTCATTCAGAAAGATAATGTGCAAATGCACGGGTCACTTGTTGCTGTGAATTAAAATGAAACACTTCAGCGGCTAATTGCGTTTTCGCGCCGCGATAATAAAGCGTGATGCTGTTGACTCCAATCAAAGTATTGATTAATTCAAACTGCAAATCAGGCAGCAATTGTAATGCTTTTGCCCAATAATTGCCCACCGCTGTTTTACCGTGCAAAGTGCCGTTTGGTTCATTGGCAAGCTGAATAATTTTGGGCGATGTCATGTCAAAATCATCCGCGTAATGCGACAAAATACACTCTAAATCATGGCTGTTCCAAGCAGCTATCCAATCACTGGCAAAGTGCTTTGCAAATTCGGCATTCATTAATCGTTCTCCTGTGTGTTGCTAATCAACATAGCAAATTTTTCCAATACTTCGAGTTTAAGGTCGGCTTGTTTAGGAATAACGGGGGTTAGGCGGTAATCCCAACTGTGTTTGATGTGGTCGCGGACAAATTCAAAACAGCGTTTGGCGATTGTCTTATCACTTTGGCAATCGTTGGCAAGTTCCAACGCTTTTACTGTGATTAAAGGATGTTGCCAGTCAATGTATTCACTGTGGGCGAGATAGTATTTCATTTTCGCTCTGGTTGCCATTCTGAATAAGCGGGTAGGTTTTCATAGTTTAGCCACGGCACATCGTGTGCTGTCCAGATATGTTGTTGTGCTGTCATGTTGGGGTCTTCATCCAAGGTTGCCACGCGGACAATAACGTGCGGAAGATTTTTGCGTTGTTTGGGGTGGCTTGGGTAAAATCTAGTTTCATTTGGGGGGAGCATTTAATAACGTGGTATTACACTAAAATTCAGCTTTTTTTAATGCTGATGTAATTTTCCTGACTCTCAACTCGTTTAAGCCATTCCTTGATTCTGCTGTACCTAAGCAGGTCAAAATGCCCCTCTTCCGCAACATGCGTATAAGCATACAACGCAATGTCAGCGATACTATATTGATTAGCAACAAAGAAATTATTTTTATCTAAATGCTGCTCCATAACATCAAGAGCCGCATATCCCGCTTTCATTTTATCTTTGAGCTGTTCTTTATACTCATTTTCAGCTTTAAGTATTGAAATCCAATAGCGCGATGTGGCGATATTGGGTTCATGACTATATTGTTCAAAGAACATCCACTGCAAAACTTGGGCTTGTTGATAATTATCTCTCGGTAAAAAGCGGGTATTTGCAGCTAAATACCATAAAATAGCATTGGATTCTGCAAGATACTTTCCCTCATGGCATAAGACAGGTGTGCGACCGTTAGGGTTGATTTTAAGAAATTCTGAAGTACGCGACTCCTTATTTAAAATATCAACATTTACTCTTTCGTATTCAATGCCTAATTGATTAAGCAATAGACGAATTTTATAGCAATTACCAGATGGTAAAAAATCGTAAAGTTTGTACATTTTTTCGGTTTCCTCTTGAAAGACTAACGCATAAAAGTTTTGAAATGTTTTAGCATGGCGATTCTCCAAGCAGTTGAAGGTCTTTTTCCATGCCTTCAAGTCCTGCGCTGATAGCTCCATGAACTAATTCTGCGACCGATGCCACATCTTCAGGTTTGGATTCAAACTCAATCGTCCAAACCACAATGCCTAAGCCATCATAAGAGCTAAACACTTCGACTGTGCCTTTGTAATAGGTCACAGGAAAAGGTGATACGGTGCGCAGATAAACCAAGCGCATCTGAAAATCGTCGATTTCTTCAATGATGTCTTTTATTTCGCCACCACCATTGGCTATAATCATATAGCGCAACGCGCCTTGTCCTTCGCCTTCTACACGACAGCTTTCAATGATTGGAAACCAGACATCGAGTCTGTCTATTTTTCGGATGGCTTGCCAAACTACGTCAGCGGGAACGTTCAGTTTTTTGGTAATCGGTTGTTTATTCGTCATGGCTTTTCTCCTCGTGAGGTTTTACGATTTGTGCAGCCTAATTTAGCACCGCCAGCACAGGCTTGTATTGGAAAAAAGCGACAGATAGTGAGGAGTAAAATAGCTTTAGCTATTTTTTACACGCCAATAGCTGAAGCTATTGGACTCCAGCATTACTTAATGCGCGAGTTTGGATAAATCAAGCAAGCCAGAAAATTGAATGGTTTTTGATGTTTCAATTTGCGGATAAAGTGTGTCGGGTGACAAGCCATAAAGCTCTTGGAAGTCGTTAATCATGTGACTTTGGTCGTAGTAACCTGTGAAATAAGCAACATCCGCCCAATTGGAGAGCGTTTGTCGTTGGAATAGCGCGTTCCGCAGTCTGACTATTCGCGCATATTTTTTAGGTGTTGTGCCGATATGAAGCTGAAAGCGGCGTTCGAGGGTGCGCTTACTTAAACCCAATTTCTGTGCGAGCATCACAATTGAGTCATTTCCGTTAGAACGATTGAGTTCCTGACAGGCAGATTGAATCAGTAAATCTTCATTGTTGCTATTCAAAATGGAAAGCAAAAACTGCTCAACGCATTGGACACGCTCCTCTGCATTTTTTTTGAGAGCTAAATTATCTTCAGTTTTTTCTATCGAATATCTGGGGAAAATATCTCGACAATCTACCCGCCGTTCAGCGCAATCTCTAACAATGCCGCGACAAAATACATTTAAGCCCCACGGCGTTAGGCGAGCTGACACGCCAGAGATATTTCCAAATCCGCCTAAATCACTGCGAAAACTTTGAAATCCAGCCAATCCGCTGCGGGTGGTAAAAGTCTTTTGTTTGTGTGCGGTGGTGAGTAAATCGGCATACAAAAAACATAAATAAGTTGCAGTGTCGGGCAGAATCGAAAGTGCTACGTTATCGCCCTCGAATAAATTTTCATAATCCCAAAAGGCGATGACATAAGGCTTTAGTAAGCTGGAAGGTTTGATTATTTTTAAACTCATCAGATTTACCTATCTATTTTTCTATTTAAACGCGATAAGATACGCTACATATAGCTAAAGCAGCATCGTAGGTTGGGTTGCGAAAAGATGCAACCCAACTCGTAAGATGGGTAGAGTGATAACGAAACCCATCAAACCCACTCTGTTAAAACACCGTTAATCCTTAGAAAACCAAATATCACCATAAAAAGCCGATACCTGACCACCGCTATTATCAGTATCCGTCATCAATGCAACGACATCAATAGTGCGAAAATCTGCACCAAATAATTTTTGTAAGTCGGCGCGAACATTGCGTTTTTCCGTGTGCCAGACATTCAACGGGGCTTCTGAGCCACGTAATGCCAGCATCATGACCTGATCACCTGCGAACGCATTTGCCCAAACACTGGCTTTTGTGCTGTTGCTAGACCAAACATAGTTAATGGTTTTGGTCTGCCAAAAGGTTAGTCCGCCTTTCACAATCACATAGACCCGTGCCGCATAATCATCGCCCGCTTTGCTTTGTTCATTGAGTCCCGTCAAACGCTTGCCAATTCGCCATGACCAGTTTAAAAACGGCGTTTTTTCCAGATCAATGGCTTGTTCTTTAAACAGTCCAGAACTTGTTGCATGGCTATCTGCTTTCAGTGCCAGCACACCGTCTATCGTTTGTAACTGATAGCGGGTTTCGCCTGTAAAACTTTTTTGCTCCCAGCCATTAAGTCGATTGCGGCTGAATTCGCCCATCGGTACGGTGGATTCAGCCGCTACATTGTGAGCGGCTATCGCTATCCATAATAGGATAAAGTGTTGCCCAAACCTGTTATTCAAAGCACTCTAAACCCGCTTTTAATGCTGCCAATAAAGCGTGATACAGCGGATTGCAAAAATCACCTACCTCATGCTCACTTGCCGATTCATAGCTGGCACGCCATTCAATAAACGTATGATTTGAATCGGTAACGGGGAATAGCTTTACCACCCCGATATAATTTTTTACCGATGCTTTTGATACGGGTTCAGGCCCATCATCAATGCTGTATGCAAAGCTAAACGCCTCATCATCTAACGATACTAAAGTTTCATGAAACGCATCGTTTAAAATACGTTTCGCGCCGACTTCTGTGCCGCTTTTATCGCCTACGGTATCTACTTTGGCAATGATTGCAGAACCCCATGACAGTTCATGGAAATTTCTAATCGCTGACCACACTGTTTCGATAGGTGCATGAATGACGGTTGAGTTATAACACTGTCCCATTTTTATCTCCGTTGAATAGTTGAAGTTGTCTTGTTTTGTCGCGTGAAGTGGGCAGAATGTTACAAAGATAAAGCCCGATACCTTGCTAAATCCTCTGGTGTGTCTATATCCCATTGCTGTCTGATTTCATGCCCTTTAAGGTTTTGTTGTTTAAGCCGTTCGCGGGTGATAGCTAATACTTGTGACGTTCCCCAAGGCATATCAACATCACTTAACACCGCTGTTTGTGGCTGTTTAACCCCGATTAGGCTATAACCACCGTCTTCAGTCGGAGCTAACACCACGTCCGCACCGTGCTTAAGCGCGATAATCGCCTGCTTAAAATCATCGGTTATTAACGAGGGGCAATCACAACCAATTAACAGCACCTGCTTAAAGTTTTGCAAGCCAGCATTCAACGCATCAAACAGTCGCCCGCCTAAACCGCAATCACTTTGCTGATGCAAGGTTAAGTGATACTTCGCCGCTAGTTGCTGAAAAAAATCAAACTCAGTGTTTGGACTGCACCAAAGCTGAACAGGACACAACGCGGTATCATGCAAAAGTGTCAATACGCGCTCAGTCAATTCAATATGTACCTGCATGGCTTGCTCGGCACTGATTGACTCAGTGATTAAACGAGTTTTAACCTGCCCTGTTTGCGGGGCTTTGCAAAAAACTTGAATCACCGTGTCGGGATATTGATAGCGCATAAATACGCCTCCTTAATGTTTAAAAGGCAGCCAACAACGCCCTTGTTGATAAATCCGAGCTAATACCTCTGGATTTTCGCCTAAAAAATAGCCCAGCCGACAACTCCACATCAATAAAATGATTTTAAACACGCCGAATTCTTGCCAACGCCGCGCTGAACTGTGGACTTTGGCGTGTAAACACAGCGACGGACTCAATTTTTTTAAAGCGTGGCATAAACTAATATCTTCCATTAAAGCAATAGTCGGATAACCATTGACCGTATTAAACGCGGCTTTAGTGACAAAAATAACCTGATCGCCCGTAGAAATTCCAGTTAAGCGCGAACGCCAGTTCATGAATTGTGCGATAACCGCTAACATCCAATGCGCCCCCGTTAGGCATATATCAAATCGCCCCCACACAGCTTCACCTATCCCCTCACTAATTAACGTCAACGCCTTGTCAGGTAAATAAGTGTCCGCGTGTAAAAAAATCAATACATCACCTGTAGCAGAATTTGCCCCGACATTCATTTGTCTAGCGCGACCTTTTTCACTCTTCAAGACTTTATCAACTAACGGAGTGGCAATACTGAGAGTCTGGTCGTGACTACCGCCATCAACCAGAATAATTTCGGCTTGGTCGCGATAGTGTTGTAATGCCAACAGACAATCTTTGATGCCTTGCTCTTCGTTTAGAGCAGGAATGATGATGGAAAATTTCATTTTTACAGGCTATAAAAACGTAACAAACCATAAATACAAGCACTAAAAAAAGCGGCAATGGGCAAGGTTAATAACCATGACAAGGCAATGTGGGAAACCACGCTAACATCCGCTTGCCGAGTCATCGCACCGATACCAAACACCACGCCGACCGAGACGTGCGTGGTTGATACAGGAACGCCTAACTGACTGGCGAAAATAACCAAAAAAGCCGTCACCAGATTGGCAGAAAAGCCTTGCCCATGATTTAAGGGGGTAATTTTTTTACCCATCGTTTCAGCGATACTGCGTGAATGCAATAAACCACCGACGGCAATCGCAACGCCGACTACTAACAAGCCCGTTTGCATTTCCAAGGCATGAGCCGCCATTAAAATCGCCATGATTTTAGGCGTGTCATTCAAGCCGCGTGCAAAACACACCAAGCCCGCACTCAAATAATGAAAGCTATCCAATAATTTTTGGCTGTTAATTTTCCAGACCGTGCCTGTATAACGCTGCTTACAGACTGCTTCACTGTCAATACTCGCGTCTATGCGGGTGATAGCGGTCATGGCAAAACAGGACACAGGTTGCGCAATAGGCACAATGGTTTCTGTTTGTCCGACACACAGGCAAAATTCTTTATTGATACCCAGTTGAATGCGTACCGCTCTGAATACAAAATAAACGCCCGCGCCTAAAACAATCGCAATCAAAGGACTGACTAATAACGGGATAAAAAAAGCCGTGCCTAATACCGACAGATTAATGTCAGTACCTACCGCCATCAATCCTGCACCCACTAACGCCCCTGTTAAGCTATGGGTGGTAGAAATGGGGAAACCTTTTAAAGCGGCAACTAAAACCGTGATGCCTGCCCCGACTGATACCGCTAATAAAAACTCAGGTGAAATGGCAACCGCATCAGGCACTAAGCCCTTACCAGAAAAGTTTTTCAGTAGTTTTTCAGCTAAAAAAATGGAACAAATAGAACCTGCGAAAGCTGTTATTGTTGCCCAACTGATGGCATTGCGATAACTGCTGGTGTCGCTACCAAACAAAGTGGCAACGCCTTTAAAATTATCATTTGCGCCGTTGGCATAAGCCAGAAAACAGGTGGCGATAATTAACACGCTTAAAAAAGTCATCTTAATTCCTCTCTCACTGCACCAAGAATAGCTCCCTGCTGCATTAAATCTGTCACCGTTGCAACGCCAAAAGTAAACAGCGCGGACGGTTCAGGGTGTTGTAACTCACTGGCGATTTGTTCTATGGCTGTTTGAACAGTGCAGTCGCCAGTTTGTAAAATGTCTACTAAACGGGTGGTTGCTGGGTTTAACTCAATAAACTGCACCACATCATTACGGTCTCGAAAGCCTAAAATATGTGTTGATTGTTCCGGAGGCGTGGTCGGTTGGTAGGCTTCATTAATGCGCTGTACAGGATAGGCATAATGTAATAATTGCAACACAGGTGCGAACACAGGGCGACAGTTTAGCCAATCATTAACCACACCATCAAACGCCGTCACAGGTTCAGCGACAGCAATAGCTAACGCCAATTCTATCCACTCAAAATGCGCCAATTCCAGCAAATAAGGTGTGTCATGATTGCTCACCCATTCCGCTTGTAAATACGCGATAAATTCATCGGGGATTTGCCGATAATACGGCGACAAGCAGCGATGCTGGGCAATAAACGCCTTAAGCAAGTGTTGCCAAGCCGTTTCACCTAACAAGGCGCGAGTGACAGGGAAGCACAGTTCTAAACTTTCGTTAAATTTGTTATAGAGCAAATCTACATAGATTGCCGCGCCTTGCGGAGCAAAACCCACAGGCACAGCGTGTTGTACTGGGTTTCGACAATGCGCTAAAAACTGCCGTTGTACCGATTGAAAAGCCATCATGATTTTGCTCCATAACGCTGTTGTAACTCAGCAATATGTTTAACTTCTGTCACTAAATCGGCTAATGGCGGCATATTAAAATCCCGTTCTACTAAGGTCGGGAACACGCCAAAAGTTTGATAAGCCAGTTCTAATAATTGCCACACAGGATCACAGGTTGCTTGCCCGTGCGTGTCAATAATCACCCCTGATTTATCCAAATCATGCCCTGCGACATGACCATAAACCACCCGTTCACCCCGCAAGCCTGTTAAAAAAGCCGCCGCATCGTAGCCATGATTCAGGCTATTAACGTAAATGTTGTTCACATCCAAATGAAACGGACAATCCGCTTCGGTCAATACCGCATTGATAAACGTCAATTCGTCCATATCGGCTAACGGTGGCGTGACGTAATAAGAGGCGTTTTCTAAGGCAATCGGACGTTCAAGAATCTCTTGAGCAATTCGCATTCTATCCGCCACATAACGCACTGCTTCCTCAGTAAAAGGAATCGGATACAGGTCGTAAAGATACCCCTCATCACTGCAAAAACTTAAGTGTTCCGTATAAAGTGCGAAATTATGCTCATCCAGAAAAGCCTTCATGCGCTGTAAAAAAGCAATATCCAACGGTGCAGACCCACCGATAGACAAGGAAAGCCCATGCGCTACAAACTGATATTTTTCCGTGTAAGCACGAAACTGTTTGCCCAACCGCCCACCAATATCTATCCAGTTTTCGGGCGATACTTCAAAAAAGTTAATCACCTCTGGGATACCCGATTCCAGCGAGGGCAACAGCTCTCGTCGTAGTCCTAAGCCCGCGCCGTTAATAGCAAACATTTTCATTAAAATAACTTTAAAACCCAATGAGCAATGGCGGCTAACACGCTTACCATCATCATGCCCATCATCATTTTTTCATGAATACATAAGCCTTTATTGACAGAACAACTGTCTTTCATTTTGCACATAACAGACATAAAAATTTCCTTAAGAAGTATTTTAAAAAGCCGCTGATAAACATATCAAGCGGCTTTAACGGGAATTACATTTTGCCGCTACAGCCGCCTTCTTTCATCTTGTCCGCAGGCATTGCCGCCGCACCGCTACAACCGCCTTCTTTCATTTTATTTTTAGCCGCACCGCATTTGCCTTCACCACATTTACCTTCTTTCATTTTGCTGGCACTACACGCGCCTTCTGCCATTTTTGCATCGGCAGCGGCAACCACTTCTGCACCGCTGATTTTTTGCAGTCCAAACGGATTCTCTTGTGCGTGAACCATTGGACTAGCAGTTAATATCGTTGCCATCGCGCCGCCTAGTGTTAATGCTAACGTTTTTTTGTTCATGGTGTAATTCTCGCTGTGTGTTGTAAGGATAATAAGAAAGCATCATTGCCTTCCTGAGTTATCAGTCGGAGATAGTGCGAATTTGTTACAACAAATTTGAAATTTTTTTGCTATCGTCTAGTGTTTACGATCTAACTGCATTGTTATAAAACAAGTCGCAGTGCGTAATTTCTGAGGATTGAATAGGCGGTAGTTTATAGGCAGTCATAGATGCCAAAGTAAATCTTCAAAAAACTATTCAATTTTAAATTTACAATTTTTATCCCAATCATCCTTGTTTTTCGTTTCAACACAGCTCAGTACTTCTTTTTGAGTCAATATAGTTGTGCAGCGGCGCACAATTTTTTCTTTTTCCCCTGTCGCACTTAAAATCAAATTAATGCCTGTAGATGATAGCGATCTCATTAAGTCATTGGCTAATGGATCACTTTTGGGATCATTTTGATAGTTTAATGCAATAAGATGATCGTAAAGAGCCTCACATTGCGAGGGTGTTGCTGGTTCAAAATATTCGCAACCGACAAGTAATGGAATTAATAATAAAATACGAACAAACATATAAAAATAACCTCTAAAAATTAACTCTGCACATGGCAAAAATTACTGAAAACAAACCATCCTAGGCTTGCCCACTTTTCTTTTCGAGTCTTTATGTCGAAAAACTGGGCGGCTTAGGTTGCTACTTCAATCGGCACAGGGATGGAAACTTCGCCACTATAGCTAAAGCACAATAAAATGATGCCGTTCGTGGTGAGCTTGTCGAACCACATTCACACTTCGACAAGCTCACCACGAACGGGTTACTGAGGTATAAACAGACAGCCCGCAATTACTCCCATTCGAGTAATTTCCACATATTGACATTGGTATCGAGGTTACGATCCCCTCCATGACGCTCAAATGTGCCATCACCATCGGGATCAAGAAAGTAATAGGGAGGGCCTATATCGGGAGTGACTTTAACCATGTAAAGTCTGCCGCCTCTGCGATATTCTTGAATGGTGCTTTTACCTTTACGAATAATGGTAATATCAGGTTCTAAGGTTTGACCACTTTTTGCTGAAGCGGGTATATCTGGTTGCTCAGGTGAAGCTTCAAGCTGTGGCGGGGGTGGTGTATTATCCTCATCAGCAGCAAATACTGGGAATGCAAGGATACTTAGGAGAATAAAACGGCGCATGGCAGACTCTTTCTGTGTTTAATGTAAAAACTGTATCGCTATCTTATTACAGTTTTTAGTTGCTTGCTTAACTAAACTTTGCTGAAACTCTAATAAAATTATATGAACTACAAAATTTTTATCTACACCGCGCTACCCTGCGAAGCTAAGCCGTTGGTGGAGCATTTTAAATTAAAAAAACGCTTGGACGTGCAGGCGTTCGCTGTTTATGAGCATGACACGCTGTGTTTGACGGTGACAGGTGTTGGCAAAAATGCAATGGCAGCAGGTGTGGCATATACACAAGCCTTATTTAACGGGGTTGAAAATCCTGTGTTAATCAATGTTGGTATTGCAGGGCATCGAGATTACGCCCTCGGCGATTTATATTTAGTCGATAAAATCATCGATGTGGATAGTCACAAACACTATTACCCACCGTTAATAGCAAAAGCACTTTGCCCCTCCAACGTGATTCAAACTGCCTCCAAACCTCAACTTAATTACCATCATGGCGATCTATGCGATATGGAAGCATCGGCATTTTATGAAATAGCAACGCGCTTTACTACGGGCGAATTGGTGCAGTGTTTAAAAGTCATTTCTGATAATCAACACTCACCTGCACACCTGATTAACGCTAAACAGGTGAGTTTATTAATCGCCGCGCAGCTTGCTACAATTGAAGCAATCATTAATCAAATTGTCGCATTAACGGAATTATTACTTATGCCCGATACGCCCTTATTTGAACAGTTGATCCAGCAATATCACTTTACCGTGAGTGCAAAAATGCAATTAAAAGCCCTGTTAGCACGTTGGGCAGTATTAACCGACAATCAACCGTTGCCCATCAATGAAGCTCAACTCCACAACGGTAAAGAGGTATTAAGGTGGTTAGAGCAGCAACACGCCAAGTTAGCCGTTTTTTTGTAGCCCACTGTGAACGTGCGTAGATTCAAGTTATCAATTGAAGTTCACCCTTTATGCTTATTTATAGGTTATGATACGCGCCCTTTTTCCTATTCATCACGCTCATGCAAATAGGTTCGCACACGCTTAACAATAAACTGATTCTCGCGCCTATGGCGGGTATTACTGACCGTCCTTTTAGAGAATTATGTCGGCAAATGGGCGCGGGCTTAGCGGTATCAGAAATGGTGGCATCGAATCCCGCGTTACGTCATCATCACCGAACCTTATTGAAAGCTGATTTTAGCAATGAAACAGGAGTGAGTTCAGTACAGATTTTAGGTACAAATCCACGATTTATGGCAGAGGCGGCTAAGTTTAATGCTGATCGTGGCGCACAGATTATTGATATTAATATGGGCTGTCCTGCTAAAAAAGTCTGCTCGGTTGCCGCTGGCTCTGCATTATTAAAAGATGAAGCACTGGTTAAGCAAATTTTGACTGCGGTAGTGAATGCCGTTGATATTCCCGTCACCCTAAAAATTCGTACAGGCTGGGATGTGCATAGCCGTAATGCAGTTGAAATAGCAAAAATAGCCGAAGAGTCAGGCATTGCCGCGCTAACCATACACGGCAGAACGCGGGCGTGTAAATTTAATGGCGATGCAGAATATGAAACCATTAAAACCGTCAAACAATCAGTCACACTTCCTGTGATTGCCAATGGCGATATTGATTCAGCCGAAAAAGCGCACCACGTTTTGACCAGTACAGGAGCAGATGCTGTTATGATAGGTCGCGCCGCACAGGGAAATCCTTGGCTATTTAGCCAAATTAATCATTTCCTTAACACAGGAAAACAGCTGAAAAAACCAACAGTTACCGACATTCACCATACTCTGTTAATACATTTAGAAAGTCTATATAGCTTCTATGGCAACACGGTGGGTGTTAGAATGGCAAGAAAACATATCGGCTGGTATTTTAAACATTTTGATTGGATAGACTCAAACACTAGAAGCACTATTAATCAGGCTCAACACCCCTCACAACAATTAATGCTAATAAATACTGCATTGTCTCTTTTAACAACCGATGGTATCGCAACATAATGGAAGCCTCTCAAAAAACCGCTGAAATCATTAACATCGATTGTAAAAAACCAGCACCCCTGCCTTTGTCTGTCCATGTTAAACAAACTATAGGGCTGTATTTTTCGCAATTAAACGGTCATGATGCCGTGGACTTATATGCGATGGTACTCAGTGAAGTTGAAAAACCCTTATTAGAAGCCACCTTAGAACACACAGGCTATAATCAAACCAAAGCGGCTAAAGCACTGGGCTTAAGTCGTAGCACCTTGCGTAAAAAATTAGATCAATACGGTATCAGCTAAATACCACTTTTAAACACCCTCTCTTAAAGGTTTGTATGAACAAAAAAATCACCCGCGCTCTTATTAGTGTCTCCGATAAAACGGGACTCGTTGATTTTTGCCAACAGTTAACCCAACTAGACATTGAACTCCTGTCCACAGGTGGTACAGCTAAGTTATTGGCAGAACATCACATTCCCGTTATGGAAGTGTCCGATTACACAGGTTTTCCTGAAATGATGGATGGCAGAGTCAAAACCCTGCATCCTAAAGTACATGGCGGCATTTTAGCGCGGCGTGGTATTGATGATGCTGTTATGGCGGCTAACGGTATTGAAGCGATTGATTTAGTGGTCGTCAATCTGTATCCATTTGCCGAAACCATTGCCAAACCCGACTGTGATTTTGAAACTGCCATTGAAAATATTGATATTGGCGGGCCTACCATGATTCGTGCGGCGGCTAAAAATCATCACGATGTTGCTGTTGTGGTTGATCCTGCTGATTACACCGCGATTATTGCTGAACTCACCAACAATGCAATCGGTCTTTCAGGGCAAACCCGTTTTAATCTAGCGTTAAAAAGTTTTGAACATACCGCTAGTTACGACACTGCTATTGCAGCCTATCTCAGTGGACTGAATAACAGCCAGTTTCCTCAAGTGTTAAATCTACAATTTTATCAAAGCCAAACCCTACGTTATGGCGAAAACCCACATCAAAACGCCGCGTTTTATTCAGAAAAAAAACCAGCGTCTGGCACAATTTCTGCCGCTAAGCAAATTCAAGGCAAAGAATTATCCTATAACAATATTACCGATGCCGATGCCGCTTTAGAATGCGTAAAAGAATTCACCGACAAACCCAGTTGTGTGATTGTCAAACACGCCAATCCTTGCGGCGTTGCCGAAGCCGACGATTTATTGACGGCTTATAATCTAGCTTACGAAACTGATCCTACTTCTGCTTTTGGCGGTATTATTGCCTTCAACCAAGAGTTAGATGAAACCACGGCAACAGAAATTATCAGCCGTCAATTTGTTGAAGTCATCATTGCTCCGACTATTAGCGCGAGTGCAAAAACAGTCCTAGCAAGTAAAGCCAATATTCGCGCTTTAGAATGTGGCGCGTGGGACAAGGTTAATCCTGCGTGTTTTGATTTCAAAAAAGTAGCAGGTGGACTGTTAGTGCAGGATAAAGATTTTGGCAGAATCAGTGCCGCTGATATTAAGGTCGTCAGTAAACGGCAACCCACAGAACAAGAACTCGCCGATTTGTTATTTGCGTGGAAAGTGGCTAAATTTGTCAAATCTAACGCCATCGTCTATTGCAAAAATGGACAAACGATTGGTGTTGGTGCAGGGCAAATGAGTCGCGTGTATTCCGCTAAAATTGCAGGCATAAAAGCAACCGATGGTGGTTTAACAGTCAAAGGTTCAGCAATGGCATCCGATGCGTTTTTTCCATTTCGAGATGGAATTGATGCTGCCGCAGAAGCAGGTATCACCGCCGTCATTCAACCAGGTGGTTCTATGCGTGATAACGAAGTCATTGCCGCCGCCGATGAACACAATATCGCGATGGTGTTTACAGGTATGCGCCATTTTAGACATTAATCCATAGCCTATTCAACAATAGCCTGTATTTTCTGACAGTCTGTCTGTATCCCGTTTCCTAAATCGCGTGTATTTTGGAGTACAAACCTACGTTTGTACTCCGCGCTATTTTACCCTCTCTTCGCTTGGTTTGTTTTCACGCTAATATTGGCTATTCGCCATAGTCCTTGTTTTTTACCCGATGATTCCTGATGAACTGATATAACTAAGGCATAATCAACTTATATTGCGCCAGCTACTATATCCGTGCAGTATTTTCTGGATAACCTCTCGTAATATTCTTCGACTGTCGGGATTAATCAACAACAGTTGCAGACGATAAGTAACCACGGTAAAAAAATAACTGCCACCTGACGTTTTAGCACGACGACAGTGGGACATGGTTATGAATAATTTTGGGTTCTTTTTTCGTTAGCAAGCCTTGTTATGAACTAACACCCTCTTTCAATAAGCGCAATAAATAGCGACCATAGCCATTTTTAGCTAACGGTTGGGCTAATTTTTGTAATTGTTCTGCATCAATAAAACCATTGTTATAGGCAATTTCTTCGGGGCAGGCTATTTTTAAGCCTTGGCGATGTTCGATGGTTTCGATAAAGTTTGAAGCTTCAATCATGCTTTCATGCGTGCCTGTATCTAACCACGCATAGCCTCTGCCCATTATTTCCACTGACAATTGACCGCGTTCCAGATAAATACGATTGACATCGGTGATTTCTAATTCACCGCGTGGCGAAGGTTTCAGATTGGCGACAATATCAATCACGTCATTGTCGTAAAAATATAAACCTGTCACTGCATAGTTAGATTTAGGCTGCTCAGGTTTTTCTTCTAAAGTTTGCGCACGACCTTGAGCGTCAAAGCTCACCACGCCGTAGCGTTCTGGATCAGCAACATGATAGGCAAAAACTGTCGCACCTTTGGTTCTGGCTAACGCATTGGATAATTGAGAGGGTAGATTTTGACCATAGAATATGTTGTCGCCTAGCACTAGAGCAGATGGATTGTTACCAATAAAATCTTTACCAATGGTAAATGCTTGCGCCAAACCATCAGGACTGGGTTGCACGGCGTATTGCAGATTAAGTCCCCAGTCGCTACCATCACCTAGCAATTGTTCAAAGCGCGGCAAATCTTGTGGTGTGGATATGATTAAAATATCACGAATGCCCGCCAACATTAGGGTGCTGAGCGGGTAATAAATCATTGGTTTATCGTAAATGGGTAGTAGTTGTTTAGACACTACTTTAGTGACAGGATAAAGCCGAGTGCCAGAGCCACCAGCGAGAATAATACCTTTACACGTTGTCATCATTATTGTCCTATAGTTCGGTGAGCATTCGCGCTACACCTGTTTGCCAATGGGGTAAGTTCAGATTAAAACGGGTAGATAGTTTACGGGTATTTAATCGTGAATTCAGTGGTCGGGTAGCAGGCGTAGGAAATGCGGTGGTTGGAACGGGTTCTATGGCAGAATCGGCTACGCTAATTTCTATGCCCGCATCACGCGCGAAATTAAGTACAAAGCGTGCGTATTCATGCCAACTGGTTTCGCCGCTAGCAACAAGATGATAAAGACCTGCCAATTCTGGCTGTTGTTGTACTGCGCGAATAGCATGAGCGGTGACATCGGCTAATAAATCAGCTCCTGTGGGTGCGCCGATTTGATCGTTAATAACGGTGAGGCGGTCACGTTCACTGCCCAGTCGAAGCATGGTTTTGGCGAAATTCGCACCACGCGCTGCATACACCCAACTGGTACGAAAAATAAGATGCTGACAACCTGAGGCAATAATCGCTTGCTCGCCTTCTAATTTGGTTGCGCCGTAAACACTCAGTGGCGCGGGTGTGTCGGTTTCTAGCCACGCTTGGCTGCCGCTACCATCGAACACATAATCAGTAGAATAATGAACTAACAAAGCGTTGCACCGCTGGGCTTCTTTTGCCAAAACACTCGGTGCTAAGGCGTTAATAGTGCGGACAAACTCTGGTTCGCTTTCCGCTTTATCCACAGCAGTATGGGCGGCAGCATTGACAATAACATCGGGAGCAATAATGCGTACTGTTTCAGCAATACCGTCAAGATTTTCAAAATTACCGCAGTAATCTTTACTATCACTATCCAGCGCAATTAATTCACCCAACGGCGCGAGACTACGTTGTAGTTCCCAGCCAACTTGTCCACCTTTACCGAATAACAGAATTTTCATTGTTTTTTACTATCCTCGTAGTGATTTTTTACCTAGTTTCGATATGATTTTAACACTGTGCTACATCGTTATGTGAATTTGATTATTAATCATCCATGTCATCCATATCGTCGATGTCCATTTGCTGTAGCTGGGATCGAGCGCGTATCAGGGAAACAATCACTGCAATTAACAAGGCAAGTAAGGAAAGCTCTAGCATTAAAAAAGCGGCAATTTTAAAATAAGCGAACAATGGATGGGCAAATCGCACTAACCAGCCAGCGGCTTCATCCGCTAATGCAGAAATATAGGTTAGGCCACTTAACCAGATTTTTAGGCGGTTGGAAAATTCGGTCATCAACATTAAATGGGTCAATGTTACTGCCAACATACCCATCGAAAACAGATGAAAATGCGAGACTTCCAACATTCCTTGGTAGCTGCGTGGGGTGGTGAATTGCTCTTCAGAACCGAGATAGTAGGCAATGACTGAGCTAGGAGTTAAGTCCATGTGATGAAAATACATCATGCCATTACTAACCCATAACAAGGCAATATAGCCTAGGAACATAAGTATTAAAGCGTTTAACAACGACAGTCGCTGTTGTTCACCTGTTACAAAATAACGCATAGTTTTTACTCTGGTTTTTTTACTAACACTTGATAGATTGCCATCACTTTGCGAATACTGTCGATACTGGCATGAGTGCTAAGGGTTGCGCCTGAGATTCCATCCACACCTTTGTTAAAATCCATGTCGGCTAAAGGACGTTTGGCGAGTTTTTCAAACCAACTGTCAGGCGGCATATATTCGGGTGGCTCGTGAAAGGCGAGGGTGTAAACATTACGCAATTCTCCTTCAGGCGTGAGAACAATCATTAATGTTTCTGGTTTGGTTCTCACCGTGCTGGTTTCAATGGCGGCATAGGCGAGGATTTTGTCTTGGTTTTTACTGACATAAAAAGTAAATAAACCAGACTCTAGTTTAACTTTAGCCAGTTTCTGTATTTCTGCGGTTTGTTGCTCATCAGGAAATAACGATAACTGCTCTACAGGCGTACCTTTACCAAAGGCTAACTCCATTGCTTCGTTTTTACTGTAAAAAACGGTCGCAAAACTGGAGTTTACGGCGGTTAGTAGCCCTAAAAGCAACACAAGTTTAATGGGTTTCATAATACCTATTTGTTGAATTGACGAGGGGGATTGGATTATAGCCAATTTTTACCAGACCACTGGGGTTTTAAAAACCTCAGTGGTCTATTCGGCGATAGTAGGCGAATAGCTTGTTGCTATGATACTACAGGAATGAATAAATCTGGTGGCACTAGAAAATAAAACCAAAACCTAGATTAAAGTCATCGGGTGCTGTGCCTTGTTTAGCGGTGATATTACGGTAATCCGCCTTAATAACAACATTAGGAATTGGTTTGTATTGCAAACCGATTTGATAAATTTGACGGTCTTTGTTTTTATTATCTTCAAAGCCGTTAGGTGCTTTAGCAATGGTATCTAAATGTTCATAACGAACGAATGGCGCAAGGTATTGTGACGTGTTTTTAAATAATAACGGCAATACATCATAACCAACCTCGGTATACCAACCATAATTGGATGAACCGATGGTTTCACCCTTTGCTGCACTGAGAAGGCTTGCATCATTGATATGCCCCCACGCACCCAAGCTACGGAATTCTAAGCCACGGTATTTCCATTGAATATGACCTTCGTAGAGTTGCGTCAAAATATCTGCCTTAAAACCATCATAAACTTGATTTTGCCCAGCGTTACCTGCATACGCAGAACCACCTGCGGTGACACCTGATAATGCCTTCGGCGTGTAATCCATTTGTGCAACATAACCAAAGTTTTCCGCTTTGGCATTACTGCCGCCACCGCGACCTTCACGAATACCATCAGAGCTAAATCCAGTAGCATCCAAACCATTAACTATGTAGGTGGTATAGCTTAATTCTGGCGTGATTGAACCAAATAAGCCCACGCCCATTTCTCGCCATGTGCTAGGTATAATCCATCGTTCAGTTTCGGGACGATGGTTGCCGAAATAAAATACAGGTTCGTGTATGCGATTTATAAACCCCATCGGCATTAATAATAAACCTGCGCGAGCATTGACTAATGGATTAATAAAAAAATCCAATGAAGCAAATTCAACAGACACCTCACCTTTTGATTCCGAGCCTTCACCCGTAGTGGCGTGTTCAAATTCAAGCTCACTGTTAAAAAGAATGTTATCGGTAAACTTATAGCCCGTATACAAAACCAAGCGTTCCATGTCGGCACTGTCTTTACTGTCACCCTTATTACCGACTTCAGCTTGATAGTGACCTTCGCCATAACCACCGATAGACAGCCCTTTTCCTACCTGATAAACCTTCGATGCCGCAGGACCTAAACCATAGGCACTTTTAAGGGCTTTCTCCTCAGGAATCGCTAAGTTAGTCCGTAACTTCTCAACTTCTTGCGTTAATACATCGGTTTTGCGCTCCAGTTTTTTTACGTCTTCGACAGGGGGTTTGCTAGCAGGTGCAGCAGTTGCTACCGTTACCCTCTCGGCTTTCATCTCATCAATTTGCTTTTGTTGCGCTTGAATTATTTTCCACATATCATCCATAGTTTGTGGTTTTTCTAACGCATTAGCTGACGTGTTTAGCGTAACTAATATTGCACCTAATACTGCTGATTTATTGATTTGCACTTAATTAATCCTTATTAACGTTAATTTATGGATAGGGAGTATATTGCTAATTATCATCAAATGCAAATGATTGTTATTCGCAAAAATAGCGTAATACTAATGAAGTGACCAAAAATATTCTCAGCAATCAATATTAAATATTCTGATAAAGTTGATATTTGCTGGTTTTTCGTGGTCGAATAGGCTAATTTCAGCGAAAATTTCACACTCATCATGAACATAGGTATACAAACGTGGGGATCAAATGGCGACATAAGACCCTTTATCGCATTAGCGGATGGTTTGAAAAACGCAGGGCATAATGTCACATTAGTCGTTAGCAGCATTGATAACCGCAATTATCAAGAAACCTGCGACGCATTGGCTATTCAATACCGCCAAATTCCTACGCATATTGATTTTGATATGCAAAATTTTGCTCAGCGTAGTTTTCGTATGAATACTCTGCAATGGTTAATCGCCTTGCTAGAGGCAAGTTTTTTTCCTTACGAACAAGAAATTTATCAAGCTGCACAACAGTTAGTTGCTGACCATGATGTGGTTATCGGACACCATTTTCTTTATCCGTTAAAACTGGCAGCAAAAAAACACAACAAACCACATATCAGCGTCACTTTTTGCCACGCGGCGATTCCAACTAATGGTCATCCGCCGTTTCGTTTTCCTAATTTGGGCAGTACGGTAAACCGTTGGCAATGGAAATTACTGGATAGCTTATTTGATTGGGTGTTAAAAAAACGCCTGAGTCGCCTATGGTTTGCCGAAGGAATGCCCGCGTTTAACCACGTTTTTGACAGCTTACTGAGTTCAGACTTACTTAATTTAGTCGCGGTTGACTCGTTTCTTTGTCCATTACAAAATGAATGGCAAGCGGTAAATCAACTGTGTGGCTTTTTGAATTTACCCGAACGTGCTGAACACTGGCAAGCATCCCCAGCTTTACAAGCTTTTTTAGACGCAGGCGAAAAACCTGTATACATGACGTTTGGTAGCGTACAACAAGCCGTTCCAGAATGGAGTATGGAATTATTTATCAATGCCGCGCGGTTAGCAGGTTGTCGTGCCATTATTCAAACCAGCTCCAGTAATTACCCTGCGGAAACTCAACAAGATAGCGTGTTTTTCATAGGACGACATCCGCATCAACCGTTATTTCAACACTGTGCGGCAGTGGTACATCATGGCGGCGCAGGCACATCTCACGCAGCGACCTTGAGCGGTTGCCCATCCATCGTAGTACCGTTTATGGATGAGCAATTATTTTGGGCTTGTCAATTACAACGCTCTGGTTTAGCCCCCGCGCCATTACCCGCTAAATATGCCACCGCTAAAAAATTGGCGGAACGCATTAAAATAGTGCTTCATTCCACTGACATGGCAAAACGCGCCCGACTAGCTAAACACGCAATTTCACCCACCCAAGGCGTACTCAATGCTGTAGCACTCATTGAAGCAAACTTGCCTTAAGAGACACGATTACAATATGTCATACTAACGGCGATTAAACTGTCCACCCTACCAAAAATATACAGGAAAAAAAATGCCCATTTCGCTTATTGAACTTGAACAAGTCGTGCGTGAAGCAGGAACGATTGCTTTAACTTATTTTAAAGATTTAAAAAATGTCACCATCGACAAAAAAAGCCCGCGTGATTTTGTCACTGCTGCTGATGTTGCTGTGGAGGCATTTTTAAAACAAACCCTAACCGAAAAATACCCAGAATACGGTTTTTGGGGCGAAGAAAGCGGTAAAAGTGCCAATCAAACTAACCGCTGGATAGTTGATCCCATCGATGGCACTCACTCTTTTTCCAAAGGACAATATTTTTGGTCGATTAGTGTTGCCCTAGAAATGAACCACCAACTCATCATGGGCGCAGTATATGCCCCCGCTTTAAATGACTATTACTGTGCTGAACAAGGCAAAGGCGCGTGGAAAAATGGCGAATCTATTCATGTTTCCGATGAAACCAGCCTAGCTAATTCCATGATAGCCACAGGTTTTGCCTGTTTGCGCAGCTATTTAACGGACAACAATCTGGAACGCTTTGGTAGAGTCGCCCAACAAACCACAGGACAACGGCGGTTTGGTTCAGCGGCGATGGATTTATGTTTGGTTGCCGACGGACAAGTCGATGCCTTTTGGGAGCAAGAACTCAATTTGTACGATGTCGCCGCAGGGGCATTAATTGCTAGAGAAGCGGGCGCGACCGTCACCGATTTTCAGGGCAATGCGGGGATTTTCCCTAAACACATTCTTGCCACTAACGGCAAAATACTCGATCAACTATTACTACTGATGTAAGGTGAATACGATGAAAGTCGGCATAATCGGTTTAGGTGCAATGGGTTTAGGTATGGCAAGACGGCTAGATCAAGCAGGATTTTTAGCGGGAGTTTATAATCGCACAGCGGCAAAAATGGCAGAATTTACTGTCATCCATTATAACCAACCCGCCGCACTCGCAGCGGAGATGGAGGTGATTTTGCTGTGCGTCTCCGCCGATAAAGATGTTTTAGACGTGGTTGCAGCCATCGCCAGTACCATCAAACCCAACACCATCGTCATAGACACGTCCACTGTTAGCAGTGAGACTGCCAAACAAGCCGCCGCCCAGTTAGCAAAAAAACAAGCTAAATTTTTGGACGCACCTGTTTCGGGTGGTGTCGAAGGTGCGAAAAACGGCACATTATCCATGATGGTTGGGGGTGATGCTGATGTGTTAGAAACCGTGCGTCCGATATTAGCCAGCATAGCAACACGGATTATTCATATAGGTGAGACGGGGACAGGGCAAGCTACCAAAGCTATCAATCAAATCATGTGCGCGGGTATCAATCAGGCCGTCACCGAAGCTTTAGCCGTTGCGGAGGCGCAAAACCTACCAATGGATAAAGTGATCGACGTGATTTCAGGCGGTGCGTCAGGCAATTGGTTTTTACAACATCGCGGCGCGACCATGACCCAAGGCAGTTTTGCCGCTGGTTTTAAACTGGCATTGCATCATAAAGACCTAAAAATCGCACAAGCACTGGCAGCGAAAACCCTTACGCCCACACCGTTAACCAATATGACACTCATCGATTACCAGCAGTTAATGGCGAATGGCTTTGGTGATGAGGTTAGTGCATAGTAAATCAAACGCTGACAAAAGCTAACAATGATTTATATTTGCTAGTCATGAAATATGAGTCTAGCAGAAAAGCCGCGCTGATACTTGGCGTACACCCAAAGACCTTAAGGAGAATGGCAGATGACGGGGATATTGAAACCATTAGAATCTCAGGACAACGAAAATACAACGTTGAAGCCTATCTGGGTTCAGTCAAGTCTGCTGTCGTTTGCTACTGTCGTGTGTCCAGTTATAAGCAAAAAGATGACCTCGCAAGACAAGTCTCCTTCATGCAACAGCGATACCCCGAAGCTGAAATCATCAAAGACATCGGTTCAGGCATCAACTTCAAGCGAAAAGGGCTTAACACCATTTTGGAACGCGCGATGCGAGGAACTCACCTCACACTTGTGGTTGCCCACAGAGACCGACTTGCGCGATTCGGACATGAACTCATCCGCTTTGTTATCGAATCAAACGGTGGAAAACTCGTGGTTTTATCAGAAGACGCACTTAGCCCCGAAGTCGAACTCACTAAAGACCTGCTCAATATCCTACACGTCTTTAGTTGCCGAATGCACGGGCTTAGAAATTACAAAAAGCAAGTTGCACAAGCTACGTCCAACAGCACAGAACAAGGCACAGTTCAACCAATGGATGAAAGTGAGTAGATACGTTTATAACGCCACGATTGCCTTGTTACGCGATTATGAGGGCGATACTAAACCCTCATGGATGGACATTAAAAAGATGTTCACCCGTTTACTGCCTGACTGGACAAAAGACACGCCTTTTCAGATAAAAGGCATTGCCATTAAAGACGCGCATAACGCCTTTTGGAAAACGTGTAAAGCCAATAAAGGCAGTGGTAAACCAACTACCTTTCACTTTCGTAGCCGTAAAGACCCCGTACAATCCTGCTTTATTCCCAAAACCGCCATTAGCAATAAAGGCATTTATCCACAAGCATCTGGCAAAGGGTTGACATACTCCGAACCTTTACCAGAGTCTTGTTTAGATTCTCGGCTTGTTTGGAAAGCAGGCAAATTTTACTTAGCCGTCCCCGCGAAACACCGTGTACCTTATGGCGAGAACCAAGCCCTCGGTGTGGTAGCGATTGACCCAGGCGTAAGAACCTTTGCCGCTTTCTATTCAGTTGATTCTTGTGGATTTATTGGCAGTGGTGACTTTTCACGCATTCAAAGAATGGCACACTACCTTGATGATCTAATCTCTCGTGCATCAAAAGCGGGAAAACAAAAGAAAAAAAGCATGATGTTAGCAGGATTAAGAATGCGTCAAACCGTGCAGAACCTCATTGATGAACTGCACCACAAAGCCGCGGTGTTCCTCGTAAAAAACTTTGATTGCATTCTGCTACCCACCTTTGAGACTTCTCAAATGGTAGGTCGTGCAGGTAGAAAAATCAGAAGTAAAACTGTACGCAATATGCTTACTTTCGCCCATTATCGCTTCAAGCAGTTCTTAAAAAACAAAGCATTCGAGTATGGGAAAACAGTGCTAGATGTGTGTGAAGCTTATACAAGTAAAACCCACCCTGAAACTGGCGAAATAAAACAGATTGGCGGGGCAAAAAAAATACGATTACTCTCTGGCGAGTGGGTCAATAGAGATATAGTCGGAGCGCGTAATATCCTGTTACGCGCCTTGGTAGATACACCCCACGTTTTTAACGTGGCAGTTAACGAAAGTTAAGAAAAAAGTATCGGATATATCAGCCTTGTATAGACTAAAAAGACACAAAATGTAATTTATTGATTATTTTGGTAGTCATGACCGCAAGTTCTTTAAAGGACTTGCGGTCATTAATATCTGCTTTTCCAAAGCAGCGATCATGCACGATACCATCATTGGCTTGCTGATTAACACAGTAGGCTTTGGCGTTGATAGTTATGCTAAATCACAGGTTTGAGTCACTACTCATACTAACGGACTACACGGAATTTAGAAAACTGGATACAGACAGATCGCTGAAAAATACAGATTTCGGACTTCATCCTAAAACAAATGCTTAACTGCCTCGCGCTCTTCTTTTAACTCAGTTTCAGTTTCGCGCATTTTTTTCTTACTGAAATCATTAATCGGCAGGTCTTTAACAATACTGACTTTGCCATTAATCACCGTGACTGGAAATGAATAAACCAAACCTTTGTCTATTCCATAACTGCCATCAGACAATACACCCATACTGACCCAATCGCCTTCTTCCGTACCGAATGTCCAAGTACGCATTTGGTCTATCGCTGCATTTGCTGCGGAGGCTGCGCTGGATTGTCCTCTAGCTGCAATAACTGCTGAACCGCGTTGTTGAACGCTAGGAATAAAATCGTTCACAAACCAATCCTTATCAACTAAAGAGAGTGCTTCTTGCCCTTTGACTATCGCGTGATGCAAGTCAGGATATTGAGTTGATGAATGATTGCCCCAGATAGTCATGTTTTTTATATCAGTCACTAACACGCCACATTTTTCTGCCAATTGACTGATAGCGCGATTATGATCTAAACGGGTCATACAGGAAAAATTGGCTGGACTTAAATCAGGCGCGTTTTTTAACGCGATTAACGCATTGGTATTAGCGGGATTACCTGTGACCAATACTTTAACATCACGACTAGCAACTTCATTTAACGCTTGACCTTGTGCGGAGAAAATCGCTGCATTGGCTTCTAATAAATCTTTGCGTTCCATACCAGCACCTCTTGGACGCGCTCCGACCAAAAACGCATAATCGACATTCTTAAAAGCAATTTTAGGATCATCGGTCATTTCAATGCGTCGTAACAATGGACTGGCACAATCATTTAACTCCATAACTACGCCTTCCAAGGCTTTTAAAGCGGGAGTAATTTCTAATAAATGCAAGACGATAGGTTGTTCTGAACCTAATAATGAACCAGACGCTAAACGAAATAGTAAAGAATAACTAATTTGTCCTGCCGCGCCTGTCACTGCTATATGAATTGGTGTTTTCATTCAATTTCCTATGTTGTTTATGTGATAAAACGGATTAAGACACGGCACAGACACAATAGATAGTTTTGTATTTTTGTTGACTGCGTCATATCAGCTAATAATTAATGAATGGTCATCATAGCATACAGCTTAGCCATTTATCCCTCAGAAATGAGTGGCGGCTTAATCACGGCGTGGTTTTTTTTATCGGGTATAATGTGCGTGAAATCATTACTAAATTCTCAAGTCAAACATGAAGAAATTACTCTTTCAATTCGATACCGATATTTACCCCTCTGTTTTTGATACTGTTGTTGGCTACGATGGTGGTGCAGATCATGTTATTGGACACGGCGGATTAACACCTGACAATGTTGCCGCGCTAGTAGAAGGTGCTATTTTTACTCGCGCTCCTAAAGATAAAAAAAATACTGCCATTTTTATCGGCGGTAGCGATATGGTGGCTGGTGAAGCCTTACTTTCTGCGGTACAGCGACAATTTTTCTATGGTTTTCAAGTCTCGGTGATGCTAGACAGCAACGGTAGTAATACCACCGCGTCAGCCGCAGTCGCAAAACTTGCTGCCAGTGGTGTATTGAAAGGCAGAAAAGCCGTTGTGTTAGCAGGAACGGGGCCCGTAGGGCTGAGAGCGGCGGCAATGTTAGCGCGAGAAGGCGCGGAAGTTTCTCTGACTGCTAGAAAAATGGAGCGAGCAGTGCAGGCGTGTGAGCATATTAAAGCCCGTTTTGAGGTTGATATAACACCTATCGAAGCCTTTGATAGTGACGCGAGAGCCAGTGCGATTGAGTACGCAAATATTGTTTTAGCGACAGGTGCGGCGGGTGTTGAATTACTCAGTACCGAACAATGGCAGCATAACAGCAATATCAAAATGATGGCGGATGCCAATGCTACACCGCCCCTAGGCATAGGTGGCACCGATATGATGGATAAAGGCATCGACCGTCATGGCAAAATTATTTGGGGGGCAATTGGTTTTGGCTCCTTGAAACTGGCTTTACATAGAGCCTGTATCACCCAACTATTTACCGATAACAAACAAGTGCTGGATGCAGAAAACATTTTTGCCTTAGCCAAAGCGATGGCATCGGCTGCGTGACCACACTGTTAAAACAACACGCCCTGCAAATTTTTCAAGCAGGTGTCGCAGCCGCTGATCCTTATCAAGCTGTTAAACACTGCCTATATTTGGATGCTTTACCTAACGAAAAAATTCACCTCATCGCGTTTGGTAAAGCCGCGTGTGCAATGGCACAAGCCGCTGTGGAATTGATTCCAGCGCATCGTTTAGCGGGTATTGGTATTGCCGTCACCAATTATGAAAATGTTAGGGCTGTTGATAATGTTGAAGTCATTGGGGCAGGGCATCCATTACCCGACACGCAGGGTTTTCAAGCGGCTCAAAAAATTGCTGAACGTGTGTCACAAGCCCAAACGAATGATCTCGTATTGATATTAATCAGTGGCGGCGGTTCGGCATTATTACCGTATCCTGTAGTGGGTGTTACCTTAGAAGAAAAAAGTGCCACTACTGATTTGCTGCTCGCTTGTGGCGCGAACATTCAAGAAATTAATTGCGTGCGTAAACACTTGTCACAGTTAAAAGGCGGGGGCTTAGCTCGCTTAGCCACCCCCGCTACTGTTCACGCGCTGATTTTATCGGATGTCTTAGGCGATGATTTAAGCACGATTGCCAGTGGCACAACTGTAGCCGATACTAGCACCTACAGCGAAGCGATTGTGGTATTGCAAAATAAAGGCGTTTGGACGCGTATCCCTGAATCTGTACAACAACATTTAGAAAAAGGTAAACAAGGTCTGATTGCTGAAACACCTAAGCCAGACGATAGTGTGTTTAATCGCACCAGCTATGTGTTATGTGCCAGCAATACTGTGAGCCTAAAAGCGGCACAAAAAACCGCTGAACAGCTAGGTTATAACACTCAAATCTATAGCGAACAGCTATGTGGAATTGCTAGAGAAGAAGCCGAAAAACTAGCCATTTACGCCAGCACACTAACATCTCGTAACGCTAGAGCGTCATCTCCAAAACCAATAGCACTACTTGCAGGCGGCGAAACCACTGTCAACCTCAAAGGTAATGGCAAAGGCGGACGCAATCAAGAATTCGCCCTAGCTTTTGCACTCGCCGCAGAAAAACACCGCTTAACAGGGCAATGGACATTACTCAGCGGTGGCACAGATGGACGTGATGGTCCGACCGATGCCGCAGGTGGCATAGTGAATGCTAGTAGCTTACAGACTATGATAAATGCAGGCATTAATCCACAGGAATATCTGAATAATAACGATGCCTACAATGCACTAAACAGCTCAAACGACTTGCTTATAACAGGAGCGACAGGCACGAACGTCGCCGATTTACAAATTTTATTATTACACCCCTAGGAGACACCTAAATGTTTGAAAAAACCATGACTATCGCTGGCTTTGATGATGATTTATTTACCGCAATGGAAGAAGAACGCCAACGCCAACAAGATCACATTGAACTTATTGCCTCAGAAAACTACACCAGCCCACGGGTTATGGAAGCCCAAGGTTCACAACTTACCAATAAATACGCCGAAGGCTATCCTGGTAAACGTTATTACGGTGGCTGTGAATATGTCGATAAAGTCGAACAATTGGCTATCGACCGCGCCAAAGAATTATTTGGTGCAGATTACGCCAACGTTCAAGCCCATTCTGGTTCACAAGCCAACATGGCTGTGTTCATGGCATTGATTTCAGCAGGCGACACCATCTTAGGCTTGAGTTTAGCGGACGGTGGACATTTAACCCACGGTGCAAAACCTAACTTTTCTGGAAAATTGTACAACGCTGTCCAATACGGTTTAAATCCAGCCACGGGCGAAATTGATTATGAACAAGTTGAAGCTCTCGCACTGGAACACAAACCCAAATTAATTATTGCAGGTTTTTCAGCCTATTCGCGTGTTTGGGATTGGCAACGTTTCCGTGACATCGCTGATAAAGTCGGTGCGTATTTTGTCGTTGATATGGCGCACGTTGCGGGTTTAATAGCCGCAGGTGAATATCCAAATCCCGTACCATTCGCTGATGTAGTTACTAGCACTACTCATAAATCCTTACGCGGTCCGCGTGGTGGTTTGATTGTCTGCAAAAGTAATCCTGAAATCGAGAAAAAAATTAACTCGGTGATTTTCCCTGGCATTCAAGGTGGTCCTTCTATGCACATTATCGCGGCAAAAGCGGTTGCGTTCAAAGAAGCCATGCAGCCTGAGTTTAAAACCTATCAACAACAAGTGCTTAAAAATGCCAAAGCAATGGCAAAAGTCTTTATCGACCGTGGTTTTGATGTCGTCTCAGGCGGCACAGATAACCATTTAATGCTGGTGTCACTCATTCCAAAAGGCATCACTGGCAAAGCGGCCGACGCGGCACTCAACAAAGCCCATATCACCGTCAATAAAAACGCCGTCCCCAACGACCCAGAATCACCGTTCGTCACCAGTGGTATTCGTGTCGGCACACCCGCACCTACCACACGCGGCTTTAAAGAAGCCGAAATGACTGAAATCGCGGGCTTAATGTGTGATGTCATGGAAAACATGGAAGACGAAACCGTACTCGCCACAGTACGTGAAAAAGTCAAAGAACTTTGTGCGCTATTTCCTGTTTATAGTTAAAACGTTGTTGTAGTATGTTTCGTAGGCTGTATAGGTCGTGATGATGTAATGAGAATCCCAGCACACTATCGATGAAATGCTAGGATTCGTACCTCATCACAGCCTACGCACTATTAACAGGATTACTAATCCTTAATGCAACACTGGTAATAATAATGAAAACTCAAAATATAATTAAGTCCTTGTTACTCGTTATAGTCGTTTTTCTGCCAACAGTAACCATCGCAGCACTTGCGCCCACTGTGACGATTGTAGCTACGCCAATCACTATAACTTATGGTGCAACAGGTACTATTAAGTGGTCATCAACCAATGCAAGCTCTTGCACTGCATCAGGTGGATGGACTGGAACAAAACCCACATCAGGAACATTTATAACGCCGGCACTTACTCAAGAGGTGACGTACACAATAAGCTGTACGGGTACAGGCGGTACAAAACGAGCATCCATAACTCAGTGGGTTCAGGTATCTGCGGCAACGCCTCCTGTTGTAACATTAACGGCTACCCCTACATCCGTAGCTTATCAAGGTTCATCGGCTTTAGCATGGACATCGACTAATGCAACATCTTGTACAGCATCGAATGCTTGGTCTGGAAATCAATTAACCTCGGGGAAACTTACTTTATCGGCGTTGTTAAACACCGCCACTTATACATTGGTTTGTAATGGAAATGGTGGTTCGACTACAAAGTCTGTGACTATTAATGTTACACCTAATGTTACACCTCCAGCAGCACCGACTGTCTCATTAAGTGCCAATCCGTCTTCGATAGTTAGCGGAGCAAGCTCAGTGCTGAATTGGACATCGACTAACGCAACATCTTGTACAGCATCGAATGCTTGGTCTGGAAATCAATTAACTTCGGGGCAACTTACTGTATCGGCGTTGTTAAACACCGCCACTTATACATTGGTTTGTAATGGAAATGGTGGTTCGGCGACAAATTCTGTGACTATCACTGTTGCACCTAATGTTACACCTCCAGCAGCACCGACTGTCTCATTAACTGCCAGTCCGCCTTCGATAACTAGCGGTGCAAGCTCAGTGCTAAACTGGTCATCAACAAATGCGACCTCCTGTGTGGCATCGAATGGTTGGACGGGAGCTAAGGCTGTATCTGGCTCATTTACCACACCTGCTTTGACAACTACAACAAGCTATACGCTGACTTGTACTGGAGCATCTGGAACGGCAAACCAATCAGCGACCATTACAGTTGGTTCGGCTTCGGCTAATGCAGGTTCCAAGATGGGTATTAATATTAGTTGGGTAAATGACTGGGGTGACAGGGATTTAACTTTTATTGATGTGATGAAGCAAGCGCGTGGTTTTGGTAAAATCACTGCGCCCTGGGATCCAGCTAACAACCCAGTTCCTCTGGATGCTAATGGCTGGCCAACAACGGATTTTGGGGTATATTTTATAAGCAATTCCGCAGACCCGTTAAATCGACCTCTGACCACCACTTTTCCTAGTATGTTTGGTATCTATAAACTTAGCTTTACAGGTCAGGCAACGGTGAATGCTTACAATTGTTGCCAAGTTCAAAATGCGGTATACAATCCAACAACCGATACAACGACAGCCGATGTCGTCGTTCAACCAACAGATGATACACTCGCGCTTACTTTTACAAATACAAAAAATGGCGTTAAAAACCTCCAGTTGTTACGTCCTGGTTATCCTATTGGCATCACACAGGTCTTTACGTCGGAATTTTTAAAAGCACTTGCACCTTTTAGCACTATACGGGTCATGGAAGCCCTAGAAACAAATGGTAATCCAGAATCCAATTGGACTAATCGAAAACTTGCAACCGATCCAACACAACAAGGCTCACGCGGCATTGCATGGGAATATGTCATTCAACTTGCCAATGCGACTGGCAAAGACATCTGGATTAATATTCCGCATAAAGTCGATTTGAATGATCTAACCGTTAATAACTATGTCATACAGTTAGCAACTTTGCTGAAAAAGAACCTCAACCCTAACATTCATGTTTATGTTGAGTACAGTAATGAGCTTTGGAATACTGCATTTTCTCAAACAACTGACAATACCACAGCGGCGGTGGCTGATGTCAATTCAGGAGCTGATAAGACTCTTAATTACGATAATGTAAACAACCAGTATTATTGGGGATACCGAAGATACGCGCATCAGACTTTAAAAATGAGTCAATTATTTGCGGGTGTATTTGGACCTGCGGCAATGAACACCATAATCAGACCTGTCTATGTGTCGCAATATGATCAGCCTTATTTAACGGAAGATGCGTTGACATATCTGAATGCCAATTTTGGCGCACCCAATCAATATTTGTATGCTATAGGAGGCGCACCTTATTTTTCAACGCCATCTAGCTATACCGATATTAATACCCTGTTTACGTCGCTTCTGGCAGGTTTGAATTCGACCATGCCAGGATTTTCACCACTACCTGCATATAACGGTGGTGTTGCCTACACGGGTATTCAGTTCAAGAATCTTGCCGATTATTATGGGCTAAAAAGCGTTGCCTATGAAGGTGGACCCGATTTGAGCATTAACTCCAATGCGGCATTAGCCAAAAGTACTGAAAGTGATATTCGTATAAACCAAATGGTTCAGGCACAATTGGCTAACTTTTTAGGCTGTGGCAATGATCTTTTTGTTTATTATAAACTGGCAGGTTCTGCTAGCGAGACATTTGGTGCTTATGAAGATGTCACCGTACCTACTCAAAAAAGCAAAGCACTTAACACAGTCGCTGCAACGCCGTTATCAAGCTATACCGCTTGTACTTCTGCAATGAGCAATCAGTTATTTATTCAATAAATTGGGTACTGGCAAAAATACCAATGATTCTATCTAATATGAGATAGAGCTAAGGAACAATAAAATGATGCCGTTCGTGGTGAGCTTGTCGAAGCAATTCGACAAGCTTAGTGCGAACGGTTTTTTAATCATTACCTCGACGGTTAGCTATAATGCACCCTAACAATTATTTATTAAGGAAGGGCTATGCCAATTATCTCGTTAGGTATTTTTCTCTTTATCGCCTTATTTTTCATGGTGATGGTGCAGATTCATCTCTTTGAAATCGCTTTTTCAAAACTTGGTTTAACGCCTGAAACCACCCTGCTGTTATTGATTAGCACACTAATTGGTAGCGGAATTAATCTGCGGCTTTTTGATCTGCATACCAAAGAATCAGGGCATTTTGTTAAATTGTCAGAGCAAAAAATGATCTGGGAATTATTTCAACCTGCTAAAGAAGGTAAAGTTGTGGTCGCCGTTAATGTTGGCGGTTGCGTTATTCCTGTGGGACTGTGCTTTTATTTTATTTCGCTACAACTAATTGAACCAATTAGTTTATTAATCGCCTTGTCAGCCATCACCGCATTAAGCTATCAATGCAGCCGTATTATTCCTGGATTAGGCGTGGGAATGCCTTTGTTTATAGCTCCGCTATCTTCTGCACTGCTCGCGCTACTTCTTGATCCCGCTCATGCTGCACACCTTGCTTACATCAGCGGCGTGCTAGGCGTATTGATAGGCGCGGATATTCTTCGGCTCAATAACATAAAAAATCTGGGTGCGCCTGTTGCTGCAATTGGTGGCGCGGGTACGTTTGATGGTATTTTTTTGACGGGTATTATTGCCGCACTATTAGCTTGATTGTCAAAGATACATAATTCGTAGATGGGTAGTATGCTAGATATGTAGCCGTATCTGGGCTACTCACTTGTTTCACTTACCCAGCTTACACAACATGGCGGATAAAAAAATGTTAAAACTACATGATGTTCGGCAAATTGGTTCGGATTTAAAATTGACTTTGACTGCAAATTAAAATGAAGAAGGCGTAATATGTAGGCTGGGATAAGGTACGAATCCCAGCATTTTTCGATGTTATGCTGGGATTCCTTATGTCATCCCAGCCTAAGCGCTACTTTTTTATTTGCACCAAAAGAGCGTCACACGCTTTTTGATTGACCAAAACAAATTCAGACCAGTTAAATTGGCTTTGGTAATGTTTTTCATACATGACGCGGACATTACAAATTTCAGGGCGGTTTTCATAAATGGTGCAGGTATTTTGTTGGTCATCAAAATACCTGCACACGCCGTCACCACGGTCTAACCATTCGGTTTGCGTGGATAGTCGAATAGACTTACAACACGCACCACAGCTATTGCAGGGAAAAGCTTCACTCATATTTCAATCATTGTTACGTTGGGGTCGTGATAATTGGCGATTAATTGTTTGGCAGCTTCCAACGGCGATTGCTTGATAATATCGACAATAGCCCCAATGGTCGATGCAATTAGATCAGTGTTACCTAACTCTATTCCTTTATCCAAACGGTCAAACATTTCTTGAATACTATAAGCCCGTTCTGCAAAGGTTTTTTCTAGGTAAAGTTTTAAAATAGCAGAGTTTTCTTCAATGGCTTTAACGTTTATATCTCGATAAGCTCTAATATTTTCCCGCTTGGTTTGCTCTTGTTCGGCAACTATCGAACATTCTTTCCACGCGCTTACTAAATTGTTAAACGCTTGATTCGCCGCATCCGTTGGGATTGGCATAGGAATTGATGTTTTAGACACGTTGGCAACTACATTTTTAATATTTTTTGTAATATCCACCATTGAAGCCCCCTATACATTAAATTTCCAAGTAACCAGAAATTTTTGCTTTTATGTTTTTCGACGCACCGCCGTCTTGTTCCATGATGGCAACATCTAACAGGCTTTTAAGTCCTTTACCTACAATCATCATTTGATTGAACGCTTGGCTATTACTATCGTCATTCACTTTGATGACATCAAAGCGTTTTGCCATTTGACTTAAAGCATTGCTCACTTCTTTTGCGTTAGCTTGTAGAGCGTTCAGTACAATTTTCATTTTGTCCATTTCAGCAATGGCAATATCAACGTCTGCTCGGTATTCATGCGCTTGAGTTAAGGCTTTTTCAGCTTTACTTGCCAACATAAAACCACCAACTGCCAGTGCGGGGCCGAGAACAATACCACCTAAGGCAAGTGTGCCGCCTGCCATACCGAAACCACCAGCACTTAACGCCCCACCGCCCAGCCAAGCCAGTGTGGCATTAGTAGCTGCAACACCACTTAAAGTTGAAATTGCAGTGCCTGTTGAAGCTGTGGCTAACAAACCTACGCTACCATAAGCACCCCATGCAGCAAGCGCACCAGTTACTGCACCTGTACCAAGTCCCCTTTCTATTTCCAACGAGGTTAAAATAAGACGCTCCATCTCTTTTAATTCGTCAGGGCTGATGCTTACATCAAAATCTTTTAGTTTAGAAGAGGCGTTTTTAGATTTTTTGATAGCCGTAACAAGGTGATTAATTTGATTATTGAAAATCGATACTTTAACTTTACCCAGTGCTTCAAATTCTGAATTAGTTTGATTGCGGGAGTTTTGTAAGCTGGATTCTGCATCTTCATAGCGTTTACACGCTGATTCGCCGATATTTTTAGCATCGTCAAAATCACTCATTGCGCCAAAGCCTTTTACAACCCCTGTACCTGCAAGTAGAGCCGCCGCTCCCCATAGAATAAATGGTAATGCCATGATAATTCTCCAAATTGCTTGTGTTAAAAAAACCTAACACTGTTAAAATGCACATAGACGTTATTAGCCTGTGCTTGTGTGGTCTGAAAGTTATTCAGGCACATGAATAGTAGGCTTTTTCTGGTATGAATAACAGCAACCCACAGTAGCTAATACAGGTATTTATAGGATAGGTCGAATGGATGTTCACGAAAAAATTAAGGTGATGCGTTTGTTTAAGGGTTTGACTCAGGAACAGATGGCTGAAAAACTGGGTTATGCGTCTATTCAAGGCTATGCAAAACTGGAACGCGGTGAAACTGACCCGACTCTTGGCAATCTGGACGATATAACGAAAGCGTTAGGGATTAGTTTGCAAGACTTATTGGGTTTGAATGAAAGTAATGTGGTCAATATTGCTGGAAACTGCCAACAAATTCGACATAATTATTCGCAAAATGTCGCCTTGACGTTGCTAACCGAAACGCAATGCGCTCACGAATTAGACCAAACGCGCTTGTTGTTGCAAGAACGGGATAAGGAATTTGAACATCTCAATACTGAAAATAGTTTGTTAAGGGAAGTGATTGAATTGATGAAGACGCGAAACACACAGTAAGAAGACGGGTGAAATAACTTTATTACACTGTCTCGCATGAACTCAAACCTCCGAAGTTTTAAACCTCGGAGGTTTATTTTTTATACACCTTATAGCATTTATGAATAGCATCGAAGAAATAATTGAAGATTTACGCTTGGGCAAAATGGTCATTATTATGGATGATGAAGACCGTGAAAATGAAGGCGATTTAGTGATGGCGGCGGCATTTACCCGTCCAGAAGACGTTAATTTTATGGCGCGTTACGGTCGTGGGTTGATTTGTTTAACGCTAACTCATGAGCGGTGTCAGCAATTACGCTTGCCGTTGATGATTAATGAAAATAAAAGTTCGCACTCCACTAACTTTACGGTTTCTATTGAAGCGGCAACAGGGGTAACAACAGGTATTTCAGCAGCAGACCGTGCTAAAACCATTCTAGCGGCGGTTGCTTCCAATGCTAAAGCCGATGATTTAGTACAGCCTGGGCATATTTTTCCGCTGATGGCACAAGCAGGTGGGGTATTAAATCGCGCAGGGCATACTGAAGCTGGCTGTGATTTAGCGCGTTTAGCAGGTGTTGAGCCTGCGGCTGTGATTGTGGAAATTCTTAATGAAGATGGCACGATGGCACGGCGACCTGATTTAGAAATTTTTGCGCAACAACACAATCTTAAAATCGGCACTATTGCTGATTTAATTCATTATCGTATTCAACACGAAAACACCTTAGAACGTATTAGCGAATGCGCTTATCCCACTGAGTTTGGTGAGTTTCGATTGTATGCCTATCAAGACGCTAATGACAACAATCTACACCTCGCCTTAGTAATGGGGCAAGTGTCAGGCGATGAACCTGTGTTAGTACGCGTTCATGCTCGTAATTTAATGGATGATGTGTTTGCTTCCAAGCGCACCGATTGCAGTATGCCAATTCGTCTTGCACTGCAAAAAATAGCCGAAGAAGGGCGTGGTGTGTTAGTGGTGATTCGTCAAAATGAAAACAATAAAGCCTTGGCTGAACTCATTCATCGTTATCAATTAGAAGACAACGGCTGCGTGGCAACGCAAACGGTTGATGTCGATTGGCGTATTACTGGTACAGGTTCAAGAATACTCGCTGATTTAGGTGTGCATAAATTGAAAGTGCTAGGAGCGCAAAAAAAGTATATCGGATTGTCGGGGTTTGAGTTGGAAGTCGCTGAACATTTAGGTTCATGACTATCACTTGTTGTTGAAAATA
Source organism: Methylococcales bacterium (assembly GCA_026398895.1). Taxonomy (GTDB): domain Bacteria; phylum Pseudomonadota; class Gammaproteobacteria; order Methylococcales; family Methylomonadaceae; genus UBA4132. The sequence continues at coordinate 56,488 of JAPLRZ010000046.1, read as the reverse complement.
GTTTTTAGGCAAGAGTAACGCTATTAATGAAATGATGGGCGGATGCTTTCAGGAATCAAAAAACGTTTTTTGACTCCTTTTTTGTGATCGCTGTCCGTTATTTTGTTCGTGTGGCTGTGTTCTTTCTGTAGGGGTTTAATCACCTAAACCCCTACAAGCCCTGAATTGTTTAATTAGGAATTTTTTTATTGATGATTTCTTTGCCGTCAATAACCAGTTCAGAAATACCACCTAATTGACCATTCAATGTGCATGAAGCGGTTTTAAACTTCTTCTCTCCTTCCCATATCAACGTAACGTAAGTTTCCTTATCCGTTTTAGTGTCTGTTGAAAGATAGACTTGTTCACCTGTTTTTTCAGTAATGACTTCTTTACATTTATTATTTGCCATTTGCTGCATCGCTACATAATTTCTCATGGTAGCGGCTTCGGCATTGTCTCCTTTCCCCTTGCCTGCATCGTCTTTACTCGTCCAAACCAGAGCAAATCCGATGACAAATATGCCAAAAACGGCATACATTAATTTTTGTGCTTCTGAGGTTTTTTCTGGTTGTTCTTCTGACATTTTTATCTCCTGAGTGATTATTTAGTCGTGTTATCCACTGTTTAATTCTATGTGAATTAACGCTATTCAGCAATGAATCTTAAAATTCAATGCCTTGTTCTGCCTTAATACCTTGTTCGTAAGCGTGTTTAATTTGAGTCATGTCGGTCACAGTGTCGGCAATAGCGATGACTTCGGGGGCAGCATTGCGTCCTGTTAAAATCAAATGCTGCCATGCGGGCTTGTGATGGGTAATAAAATCAGCGATTTCTTGACCTGAAATCCAGTTATAACCACAGCAATAATTAATCTCGTCCAATAACACCACATCAAATTCACCCGACAATATTTTTTGTTTACTCAGTTCCCAAATTTCTCGACTGGTTTTAATATCTTGCTCAGGATTTTTAGTATCCCAAGTAAAGCCATCGCCCAGAGCGTGCCACTCAATATTGTCAAAACGCTCTGCGGCTTTTTGTTCGCCTGTTTGCCATTGCCCTTTAATGTATTGAATCACGCATATTTTCAAGCCCCACCCTGCGGCACGAAACACCATGCCGAACGCGCTCGATGATTTGCCTTTGCCTGTTCCAGTATTTACCACCACCAAGCCGCGCCGTCTGTCTCTGGATTTCATTACTTATTCCCTCTGTGACCTTAAAATTAAATAGCCTATCTTATCGCATTGCGAGCGTTAAGCACGCAAGCGAGCCATTAATTCCTCCGTCAAAGGTACAATATCGCCATCGGTGAATACCAATCGCCCGATAGTGTCATCTGATTCGCGTGCGGCTAACACAACAGGCGGGTATAAACGCCCGTTCGCGCCCTGTATAATGAAAGGCTCAGGCTGTTCGAGGGTATAAACAACGCCTTTTAAACGCACTAACTGTTCGCTGTATGTTTGTAATAATTCACTTAAAACAGCTTCTAACTGTTGCCGAGCAACGCGCTGTTCCAATTGCAGACTGATACTTTTAAAACGGTGCGCCGTTAAATCGGCAGAATTATTTTCGGGCGTATAACGACTTTTTTGCGGGAATGCCAATAACAAACTCGGCAGCACTGCGCCATGCACGGCATTTATTTTGCTTGCCGTAGGTGCGAGTTGTTTTAGCGTGGATGTTAAGTCGGAGATTTGTGCATTATTCGCTAAATCGGTATGCGTTATCACCACGGTATCCGCCCACGCGAGTTGTGCATGAATCTGTGGAAACCGCGCTAAATTATCAACGTTCATCGTTGCTGATACGGTTGCAATCACGCCTTGCAACCGATAACGTGCCGATAACCAGCGTTGTCTTAATAAAATATCCAGCACAGGTTCAGGATTTGCCACGCCGCTGGTTTCGATAATTACGCAATCAAAGGGTTTTTCAGCGTTGGCTTCCCACGCCTGCGTAAATTTTTTAACATGGGCATTAATGAATCGCGGGTTTGGCAACACAAACAACCGCCGACCAAGGTTGCCACAGGCATTCCCTGTTTTTTGAGTAATTGTTGGTCGATAAGTGTTACGCCGAATTCATTGATAATCACCGCTGTTTTAGGCAAATGATTTAATAGCTGATTGAGTAGCGTGGTTTTACCGCTCCCCAAAAAACCACCAATCACAATGACAGGAATTTGTTCGATGGGTTTAGTGGTTGGTTTGGCTTGATTCATAAGGTTTTCGACAGGCATGACTGACGAAGCGTTCGCTGTCGGGTTGTTGGAAACTGACATCTTCGACGGTAAAATTATTCAAACTCAGGTTATAAAAACGGTCGTAATAGGCTTGTACATCGCGTTCAATCTGGGGTTCAAAATGGGCTTGGATAGTTTGTGTTGTACCGTTGCGGCGTGTCTGCACCTCGCCGTTTTTTACCACCAAATCACCATTTTTAAATACTAAATCTGCGTGACTGAACATCGCTTCTTTATCCGCTTGTGGACTATAAATAGTAATATCGGCAATCGCGTCTAGCGATTTCATACAGTGAAAAGGGGTCGATAGGGAATTCGGAATATAAACCCTATATCAGACCAAAATACTCAGTTGAAACTTTCATTGAATAAGCGTAAACCATGTTTTAAACATGAATTAATAAAAGGAGTTTTTCCAATGTTATTCAATAAACTATCTACACTCATCCATATTGATACTCAAAACAACGCCAATACAGAAGCATTTTTTACTCGATTCAAAGAAAGTTTGGCGCAATTCGATAAACCAAATGCTTTTCCTACCGTCAACGAAGCCAACCTAATAAAGGTTATTGACTGGGCTGATAAACAAGGCTACTTACAAAAACTGGGTATTGGCAAAAAAACCGCCACAATGTTGGCACATAGCATGGTGGCAGATGACAAAAAATTGCCTCAGGTATTACTGGAAAATCCAGAAATTCGCCATGCACTGGAAAAAACAGTTGTTAAAAAAGCAGGAGAAAAATCACCTTTAACACCTGATGAAACCAAAGCCGTTATTGAACTCATTCGTACTGGTGAGTTGTTTCAAGACTTGGTATTTACTTTTACACGGGTTTATAAACTTTCTTTAAACGAATTAGGAGATGTGCGCAAACTTCCGAGTGCGATTACCGATATAGTCAAATTGCCTGCCGTGGTGGTTTCCGATCTTATTCATGTGGGAGAATTTGTTCAAAATTTGGATGGATTCATTAAGTCAATTAACAGCGGTAAATCACCTAAAAATTCAGGGATTTTCAATAATACCCTGAAAACACTCTTTCACATTGCTATCCTCGGTGATGCAGTCAATACAGCTAACGATTTGTTTAGTGAAGAAAATCAGAGTTTACGAATTGCGTTATTGGTTTATGCCAGATTACATAACGTCAACTTGGAAGAGGCTGATATTGATGAGGTAAGAAACTCGCTCCTTAATACGGATAATCCACAATTGGGAGATTTTTTACTGTACACAGCTAAAAATGCGCCACGGTTAATGGGAAAATAAAATGATTGTAGGATTCAAGCCAATGCAAAACGTAACGAAGTACTTTTAATACACTATCAAAAGGGTTTAAGTACATATATCTCATGCGGTTTTAACAAATTTAATCAGAGTTTATAAACGTTTGAATTACATTTATGAATTTAATATACCGCAAAAAGAATCACATTAATAATAAGGGGACTATTATGAATAACTTGAAAACCAAAGCTGTTAAAGAATTAGGAAACTTAACTATCATACTTATTTGTATAGGTACTTTGCTTTCTGGATGTGCATCAACTCAACCATCAACTGTCACTATTCCTAGTATTACTTCGGATAAAGGACATCCCGTTCAACCACATAAAAATATATTTGTATTTCTTGATGGCACAGCTAACGATGAAAAATCAGCAACTAATGTCTGGCGATTAAATTATTTAATTAAGAAAGACAAAAACCCTCAAACAGTTACCATCTACATAAAAGGAGTTGGTGTTGATCAATCAAAATCTAAAGTGATATTTGGGAAAATTCTCGGTAAAGATATGCAAAAACGTATTTTGGAAGGATACGATTTTATAGCGCAGCAGTATCATTCTGGCGATGATGTGTACATATTCGGATTTAGCAGAGGCGCACATACAGCGCGTGCTTTAGCGGGTTTCATTGCTTATGCGGGTGTTCCTGTAGCACCAAACGGCGGAATTGAAGCGTGGAAAAAAATTTTAAAACTAACAAAAAAGAAAAAAGACCAAGACTATTTAAATCAGTGGACTCAATGGAAACCTGAGCAAGCACCTTTGTTAGCTAAAGAAATTAAAGACAAGCTTAATTTTGATATGCAAACAGCAGAAATTAAATTTTTAGGTATATGGGATACTGTGCCTGGCTCACAACTCAAGAATTATGGTGAATGCAAAGAGCTTCTTGGTATTAAAAAACGTTTGTTTGATGAGGGAGAAAGATACAAAACTGATTCATATCCACCAATTCGATATATTGCTCATGCCGTTTCTTTAGACGAAAAGCGTAGTGAATTTAAACCTTTGCTTCTCTGTCCTCCAATTAATTCAGGCAGCAGCAGTAGCACACTAAAAGAAGTCTGGTTTTCTGGAGCGCACTCTGATGTCGGCGGAGGTTATGATGATTGTAATGGACTTTCAGGTATCTCGTTAAATTGGATGATTGAAAAGCTTGCAAAAAACTACAAATTCACTGCACCTCTCGAATCCATTAAAGTAAAAGAAAATGTAAATGTAAAAGGATTAGCACATTGGTCAATAGGTGACTTCCCTGGAAATATTAATAGTAGATGTGAAGATCGTATTCCACCTAAAAATCCAGAAATACATCCCAGTGTTGAAGAACGTAAAAATTCTGCACCTGTTGTACCTGTGCGTATCAAAGGTAAAATCGAGAAAAAGAAATATCCTCTAAATTGTTCAGATGTGAAACTATAACAAACACCACGATAATCGATAAATAAGCGAGGGACACAATATGCAATGGTCATTATTTTTTTTGATTTTATGGGTTTTGTCAGGATGTTCTGAAAATTGCATTATTCATCCAAATCCCGATGTATCAATACCGATATGCAGTCAGGTTAAAAGTCTGTCGGAAGGTGCTAATTGTTTGATACAAGTTTTCGCTAATCAAAGGGAAACATCTGTTGGATTAACCGTACAGCAGGGCGAAATATATCGGATTAAGGCAACAAGCAAAAATACTTGGTGTGATGCTAGTCACACTAACACGGCACTTTGTGGAGAAAAAGGTTCTAATCTTATGAATATATTTTCTCCACGAGTGGAAGATTCTCTATGGTTTTCAGTCATTGCCGAAGTTAAACACACAAAAGATGGCGAGATTCAACGTTTATCTCAGTACGATTTATGCAACACGCCTAAGTTTGAAATTTCAACGTCGGGAAAGCTTGTGTTGTATCCAAATGATGCAACGGGATTTTATGGAAATAATAGCGGGGCAATTTGGCTAGAATTATCGCGGCTAAAAAATTAAGAGGGAATTTAAACAAACGTTCTTTGTTTCAATACTAATGGAGCGAAAACATACGCTAATGGATTGGAATTATAGTGGATTCTTACCAAAGATCTTAAGTATTAGGAGATAGAAATCATGTCAATAACAGACAATATACTCTGGTTTAACACAGAGTTTCACCAAAAAATTGAAATTGCTATAAAGAATACACCTTTCACACTTGATATGCTGGCGGCTATTGCTTATCAAGAAACGGGGTATATCTGGGGAAATCTACGCAAAAAAGGCTTATCTACTAAGGAAATATTAGAGTTGTGTGTAGGCGATACTATCGATGAACCTAATCGAAGTGCATTTCCCAAAAATAAATCGGAGTTGTTAAAAGCTACCAAAGGAGATGCTATGTTCGCCATTGCCCGACAGGGGCTAGAGGATATGGCTGAAAAAACGGGTATTAAAGCTTATAGAGATGTTGTAAAAAATCACCCTGAAAAATTTTGCCATGGTTTTGGCATTTTTCAATACGATTTGCAATTTTTCAAAAACACGCCAGATTATTTTTTGAATAAGGATTATGCCAACTTTGATAAATGTCTTGAAAAATGTCTTGAAGAACTCACACGAGGACTTAAAAAAGTCGGCTTGCAAAATAAGACAAAGCTCACAGACCTAGAAATAGCCAGCATCGCGATTGCTTATAATACGGGTGGATATAAACCAGCTAAAGGATTAAAACAAGGTTATTTTGATGGAAAAAATTATTATGGAGAGCTATTTTTTGATTATTTAAGACTGGCTCACACAGTGGCAACACCCTCCGCATCTCCACTACTACCACCAGCATCCGCTGGTTCGGCAGTCATTGCAGCACCCACTCCGATAACGGCTCAGGGAACATTATTTGAGGTTGATGTTCAGATGTCACCATTGATGTTACGGAGCGAACCTAAAATAGATGCTAACAATAAGAATGTAAAAGCACGTTTGCCTGATGGTCATATTGTGCAGGCAGTGACTAATCAAGATGTGAATGGTTTTCTGGAAGTGGAAACCAATCTACTTGGTGCGCATTTTCATGGTTATGTTGCGAAACAATATCTTAAACCAGCCACGGGTGTTACCAATGTACCCTTCATTTCACCTGCTCCTACGCCACCAACCTCAGGTATTGTGGCGGTTTATATACCTAGAAAAGAGGGAACGGTTACTAAACGTACAGAAACGGCTAACGCACACTCCCTCAATGAACAAGGTCAACCTCAACGAAAAGGCAATACTCCTGAAGAGCTTCGTAGTGAGTTAGCAACTATTATCGATTGGTTGGCTGTAGAAAATCCAGCACATCTACGCTATCAACCTAGAAATGGTTCAACATTTTGCAATATTTATGCTCATGACTATTGCTATCTGGCAGGCGTTTACTTGCCACGAGTTTGGTGGTCACAAACCGCACTAATTGATTTAGCTCAAGGTAAAGAAGTTCAGCCCCTTTATGGTAAAACAATTGATGAATTGCGAGCTAACGATTTATTTCGGTGGTTGCGAGACTTTGGTCTCAATTTTGGCTGGCGACAAACAGGGACGTTAACCAAACTGCAAACAGAAGTGAATCAAGGTGCTTTAGGAATTATCGTTGCTAGACGTGTACTGGAGGGGAAATCAGGACATATTGTTGCCGTTGTTCCAGAAACAAATGCACAAACAGCAAAACGAAATTCTGCTGGTGAAGTTATCTCTCCGCTGCAAAGCCAAGCAGGATCTACCAACTTTCGTTATGGAACTAAACAGGATTGGTGGAAAGGCTCTCAATTCGCTGAGAGTGCATTCTGGCTACACACATAATAAATCGCTAGCAAGTAACACAATAAGATGCGCTACATAATGCGATAAAGTATGCCACATAGGATGTGCTGAGGTACGAAGCGCATCGTTCGCGTGAACTAACGCGAATGATGCGCCTCCTATCGTCGGCATATCCTATGACTCTGATCATTAAGCAAAATCCAATGTCAGCAATAAGCGGCGTGGAAATTCGGCTGATAAATGCGGTGAGCGGTGTACCGCGCCGTGTTGTTCGTTGCCTTCCCAGCGTGTGCCTTTTAATAAACCAATAGCATAATTGGGCATTGTGCCGATGGCATCAGCATCTAAAATCAAGCCTGATTGTTCATCACTTAAGCCGCCTGAACGACTGCCTAACTTACTGCGGTCAACATAAGCATCTTCCAGCCATTGCGTGCCGATACCGCCGTAAGTACACACTAACCGACAGGGAACGTGGTCAATATGAAAGCGCGGACACATCGCTTTATCCAGCATTCCCAAGCGCAAGCCGATATTTTCCAGTTCAAATAAATGGCTGAACATATCAATGACCTGTGCAATATCAGCACAAAAGGCTTCGTAACCTTGGAAATGCAGGTGTTGCGGCAATAAGGTGTGGGTATTAAATGACTGCACATTGATGGTTTCAATGACATTAATGGCGTGTGCGGCTGATAATAAATGTGTCACAAACGTCTCTATTTCACTGGAAATACTGCGTTCAACCACGCACAAATTAATCTCAGGGCGGTAAATTTCTGCTAAATCTGCCACATTTTTAGACAGATAAGGGTATGAATAACTGGGTTCTAGGTTAATGGCGTGTGAGGGTAGTGTCATGATTTGAATATCACAGGTGGTTTGTGGGCGATATAAATGAATGTAGCTAGCGCGTTAGGAATCCAGAGTGTGACCATATAAGCCAATAAGACCAGCATTAATAAACTCAACAGATAATTAATAAATTTACTGTGCATCATCACTAAACCATGCAGGAAAATCATCACGATAGCCTTGCCAAACGGGTACACCTGCGGCTAATTCGGCATCAGTCAATAAACAGCTATTCAATTCCGCAATGGCTTGATCCTGATTGATATTCTGCCCGATAAAGACCAGTTCCTGTCGGCAATCACCAAACGGTGCTTGCCAGTTGGCGCGTATATCAGCCGCGTATTCAGGCGACCATTCGCTTTCGGGTACAGAAGCCCACCAACGACCCGCGCAACCGTGCTGCATTGTGCCGCCTGCTTGTGACCACGAACCGACCCATTCAGGGCGTGACGCTAACCAAAAGAAGCCTTTCGAGCGCAATAACGTACCGTTTTCCCAGTCATCACGGTGCAGATAATCATAAAAACGGGCGGGATGAAATGGGCGGCGTGCTTGATAAATAAAGCTGCTGATGCCGTATTCTTCGGTTTCAGGGATGTGCGTACCGCGTAATTCTTGCAGCCAACCTGCCGCCTGTTCTGCTTTGGCAAAATCAAACCGTTGGGTATTCAGCAGTTCGGCTAAGGGTGCGTTGCCCATTACCATCGGAATAATCAGCGCGTCTCGATTAAGATTGGTCAAAATCGCGGTTAAATTGTCCAACTCATCAAGGCTGATTAAATCGACTTTGGAAATTAACAGCACATTACTGAATTCAATTTGCTCTACTAATAAATCGGCAATATTGCGCTCATCTTCTTCGCCTAATTCGGCGTTAATGTCTTTCAGTGATTGGGCTTCCAAATAATCCCGCATAAAATTAACCGCATCAACCACCGTGACCAGCGTATCCAAACGGGCAATATCCGATAAACTCACCCCGTCTTCATCACGAAAGGTAAAGGTTTCGGCAATCGGTAATGGCTCAGCAATGCCTGTGGATTCAATCAATAAATAATCAAACCGCCGTTCTTTTGCCAATTGCGCCACTTCAATGAGCAAATCTTCACGCAAGTTGCAGCAAATACACCCGTTGCCCATTTCAATCAATTTTTCTTCGGTGCGATTTAAGGTCATTTCATTTTTGACCAGCGCGGCATCAATATTGATTTCGCTCATATCATTGACAATAACGGCGATTTTTAAACCGTCGCGATTAGCAAGTATTGAATTGAGTAAGGTGGTTTTACCCGCGCCTAAAAAACCAGATAGTACGGTAACAGGCAGTAAGAGTGAGGACATAGTATTCATAGTAAGAGTTGAAATTAACGTTATGTTATAACATAACACCTGTTAATAACAAGAATCAATGTCTGGGTTGATAATTTCATGCTAACTTAGGAGTTATTAGACTTGTTACGACGGCGTAAATATAACGGTTATTGGAGTCCAATAGCTTTAGCTATTGGCTAGAAAACAGCTAAAGCTGTTTTACTCCACATCATGGCGCAACAACCCTGTTTAATATTTAGACAAGATTGGCGGGTTACGCTAATCTGCATGATATTTATCCATTACAACCTTAAAAATCATTATGACTGAAGCCACACGTTTATTTGAACTAGCCAAAACTGTTATTGCAGGCGGCGTTAATTCCCCAGTCCGTGCCTTTAATGGCGTGGGCGGCACACCCGTATTTATCGACCACGCACTCGGTGCATACATTTATGACAGCACAGGCAAACAATACATTGACTACGTTGGTTCATGGGGCCCGATGATTTTAGGTCATGCCCATCCTGCCGTCATTGCCGCTGTTAAAACCGCCGCTGAAAAAGGCTTAAGTTTTGGCGCACCCACCGAAATTGAAACCGCAATGGCGGCGCGTGTCTGTGAACTCATGCCCTCGATTGACTTAGTGCGCATGGTTAGTTCAGGCACAGAAGCTACCATGAGCGCGATACGTTTAGCCAGAGGTTACACACGCCGCGATAAAATCGTGAAATTTGAAGGCTGTTATCACGGGCATTCCGATTCCTTATTAGTCAAAGCAGGTTCAGGCACACTCACTTTAGGTGTACCCAGTTCTTTAGGCGTACCTGCGGCGGTTGCTGCCGATACTATCACCTTGCCTTATAATGATAGCGAAGCAGTAAAACAATTATTTGCCGACATTGGTGAACAAATCGCCTGCATCATCGTTGAACCCGTTGCGGGTAATATGAACTGTGTGCCACCTGTGGCGGGATTTTTAGAAACCTTGCGCCAAGTCTGTGACGATTATCAAAGCGTGTTGATTTTTGATGAGGTGATGACAGGATTTAGAGTGGGCTTACAAGGTGCGCAAGGTGTGTACAACATCAAACCCGATTTAACCACGCTAGGCAAAATCATCGGCGGAGGTATGCCCGTCGGTGCATTTGGTGGACGGCGTGACATTATGGAATGCCTCGCACCATTAGGCGGAGTCTATCAAGCAGGCACATTATCAGGCAATCCCGTGGCAATGGCGGCAGGTTTAAAAACCCTAGAACTGATTGCTCAGCCTGATTTTTATACCGATTTAAGCGCGAAAACTGCGTTTTTATGTGACGGTTTAACACAACGCGCCCAGCAAGCAGGCATAGCTTTCACCACTAACCGAGTCGGTGCAATGTTTGGCTTATTCTTTAGCGAAGAACCCCAAATTTCCAGCTTCGCCCAAGTCATGCAATGCGACCAAGCCCGTTTTAAAGGCTTTTTCCACGCCATGTTAGACGCAGGTATTTATCTCGCCCCGTCCGCCTTTGAAGCAGGTTTTGTTTCTGCCGCACACAGTGCAGCAGATTTACAGCAAACGCTGAATGCGGCGGAGGCTATTTTTAAACAGTTATATAATAGTAGCTTAGATTAGGTGATAGCCGTAACCCAACATAATGCGATGAAATTGTCTACGCTACACGAACCTAATATTTGAACAGACTATAAAGTAATCCTTATGTCAAATGTAACCAAAACTAAAACGATGATTATAGTCGTTATAACGACAGTCTCTATGCTAATTCCAACGGCGGCATATTCACTAGGAGTTGGTAATATTAAATTGCAATCAAGGCTTAATGAACATCTTAAGGCTGAAATTGAATTACTAGATTCCGCCAATGAAGACTTATCTGGTCTTCATGTGAATTTAGCTCCGCTAGGAAAATTTGTTGAAGCCAATATTCCTTGGAGTTATTTTCTCAAAAATATGAATATTAAACCTGTTAAAAGGGCTAATGGATCGATTTTTATTGAGATAAGTTCAAGAGAGGCTTTAAAAGAAGTTTTTTTGAGTTTTATATTAGAAATAAGTTGGAGTAAAGGGCTTTCATACCGAGAATTTACTGTATTACTTGATCCCCCTGATGACTATAATTTATCTGTTGTTTCTGCTGCACCTAAAACAAAGCCAGTCATAAATAATGTGCTTCAATTATCTACGACTGAGGCTAACAAAAAGACGGCTAAAAAAGATAACGCTCAATATGGTCCAATAAAACCCTCTGATTATATTAGAGGAATTGCTAAAAAAATTCGATACGATGATGTATCTATAGAACAAATGGTAATAGCACTTTTTAAAGCTAATCCAGAGGCATTTTTTACCGACAATATTAATTCGTTGATGATAAAGAAAATGCTTAAAATTCCTGCGAGGAAAGAAGCACTGCAAATATCTCGAAAAGAAGCATTAGAGCAAGTTAATCTGCAAAATAATATATGGAAAGAACGTGTTAGTGCAAAAGCACGAGTTCCACAAACTGCGATAGATATTGCTAAGAATAACTCACAAATTCCGTTAGACAACTCTGGAACAAAAATAACTAAATCAGTTTCTTCTATTCCTAACCATGGTAAAAAAGCTAATGAAAAACAGTTAGCAGGCACTTCTAGTGCAGAGATTTTAGCCATACTGGATAAACTGGATAAGAAAATAGAGGTGATGCAAAACATCCTAGTCTCAAAAGATAGGTTAACGATATCGCCTGTCTCTGGAAATGAACCCCCTGTTAATGAAAAAACCGAACCGTCAGCTCCCAGTAGCGAAAATTTAGCATTGATTGCCAAACAGGATGCGTTAGAGAAGCAAGTGGCAATAATGCAAAAAATGCTTGCCTCAAAAGATGATCTAATCGCTACATTACAAGAAAAAAATAAAGCTCTAACGGCTTTGCAAGTAGAGCCTACGTCAAAATCTGTTGCAACGACAAAAGAGCTTAAAAAAGATAATGCAGTAGCAACTGAAGTAGTTACCACAACTACATTCAGCTCTATTATGCGGGAGTTAAAAACAAATTCTATGCTGTTGTTGCAGATTGGATCTGGCGGAGTTTTTTTAGCTTTAATAGCTTATTTTTTACGATTTAAGAGAAAAAAGAAGCAAGAAAAAGCTGAAGCGGATGCTATAACTGAATATTTAAAGCCACTAGACCTAGCTAAATCTTCATTTAAAAATTTATCTGTTTCTATCAATGATTTTTTATCCAACTCTCATCTTCATGACGTTGAGGTAGAACATGATGAAATAGACATTTGTACGGAGGTCGATGTTTATTTGAGTTATAGTAAATATGAAAATGCAGAATCTTTAATGCGTCAGGCAATTAAAGATCATCCAGAAAATTTTGAGTATAAATTAAAATTATTGGAAATATTCCTTGCAAGTGAAAATAAAACCGCTTTTGCGTCATATAAAAGGCAGCTAGCAAGTGTTATCCAGCACAAAGACGAAGATTTTTGGGAGCGACTTGTCAAAATAGAGGATGAATACAAAAAGCGCGAATCAATGAGACCTCAAGCTGAGGAGAACTCAGGTGAAAATACGGACGTTAATAGGACTGCCAATGAACTACTGGCTGATAATATCCAAAAAACGGCAGAAAGCCGTCGGCTAATGCGGCACTATCGGGTAAGTGAACTACTGTCTGATGATGATACTGAAGTAAAGCCAAGTGCAGAAGCAAGTATGGCATCAATTAATAATAGTCAAACAACGGTGAATGATGAAATTACTTTTGATATGTATGATTTTGATGATATTGGTAAAGCCAAGTGCAGAAGCAAGTATGGAGTCAATTAATAATAGTCAAACAACGGTGGATGATGAAATTACTTTTGATATGTATGATTTTGATGATATTGAAGTAAAGCCAAGTGCAGAAGCAAGTATGGAGTCAATTGATAATAGTCAAACAACGGTGGAGGATGAAATTACTTTTGATATGTATGATTTTGATGATGAACTACTATCTGATGTTGATGATACTGAAGTAAAGCCAAGTGCAGATAATAATATACAAGATCATAGATAGCGTGAGCATGAGACCACACGATTACCCACAACTCCCCATTTTTCAATACTGTAACGAATAAACCAATGATGATACAAGGTTGGGTTGGCTTATTCACCAACCCAACATACGTTTACCGCTTACTTTCCAGCCGCAGTCGCCTCAGGTACTTCACACAACTGACCCGATTTAACATCATAAATATAACCATAGACAGGAATGTCTGAAGGTACTAACGGATGCGCCTTGATGCGCTTTACGTCTTCCAGCACACTTTCTGCCTGATCTTTGATAGTCAGCCAATTAATATACTTACCATCGGTTGAGCCACCACCTTCACAGCAATCATGCCAACCTTCTGAATCAACTGAAGCGGTTTTTAAGCTGCTTGCCAATAAGTCCGACATAATTTCATTGTTAAAGGTTTCCATGCCGCAATCGGTATGATGAATCACAAACCATTCACGCGTACCTAATAACTTATAAGAAATCACCAGTGAACGGATTGCATCATCACTGGCACGTCCACCTGCATTACGAATAACGTGCGCATCACCTTCTGATAAACCTGCATATTTTGCAGGGTCTAGCCGTGCATCCATACAGGTTAAAATCGCAAACTGCCGCGCAGGTGGCATGGCTAAATCACCTTTATCAAAACCTGCTACATAATCACGATTAGCACTTAATACTTCGTTTAATATTTTTGTCATTGCTCATTCCTCAGTGTTTTTATAATTGACCGCGCCTGTCCTCATACCAATCAAGACAGTCGGTCTATAATATCACGGTCGCAAGTTTGAGTTAAGCATTGGTATCTGTGTTTTTATTAGCACACTACGCTTTAGTCATCTCAGGTAAAATGCCTATTTTTTGCTTTGGACTAACTTATGCGTATTCACTTATTACCAACTCAATTGATAAACCAGATTGCAGCGGGTGAAGTGGTGGAAAGACCGTCTACCGTTGTCAAAGAGCTATTAGAAAACAGCTTTGATGCAGGTGCGACCCACATCACTATTGAGATAGAGCAAGGTGGCACACGGCTAATAAAAATCAGAGATAATGGCTGTGGCATTATTAAAGAAGATTTACCGTTGGCGTTATCACGTCATGCCACCAGTAAAATAAGTGTGTTGCAAGATTTAGAACAAGTCACCAGTATGGGTTTTCGTGGCGAGGCGTTACCCAGTATTAGCTCTGTTGCCAGATTGACGCTGATTTCACGCATTGCCGATGTTGCGTGTGCGTGGCGTGTCAGTGCTGATGGCTCGGAGCAACACGCCGATCCAGAACCTGATCCACACCCACAAGGTACTACCGTTGAAGTACGCGATTTATTTTATAACACTCCCGCACGGCGTAAATTTTTAAAAACCGAAAAAACTGAATTTACCCATATTGAATCATTGTTACAAAAACTGGCGTTGAGTCGTTTTCATATTGGCTTCACCCTAACGCACAATCAAAAAGAAATACTCAAACTCAAACCTGCCAATAGTGTAGCGGAACAAGAATACCGTGTGGCGGCTATTTGTGGAGCTGAGTTTATTAATAACGCGGTGTATTGTGATGTTGCTGCATCAGGTCTGCATTTAACAGGCTGGGTAAGTTTGCCGACGTATTCCCGCAGTCAGGCAGATATGCAGTTTTTTTACGTCAATGGGCGTTTAATTCGCGACAAATTAGTGTCTCATGCCATTAAACAAGCTTATCAAGATGTGTTATTTTCAGGACGGCATTCGATTTTTGTGTTGTATCTTAGCCTAGACCCTAACTTAGTCGATGTGAATGCCCACCCCGCCAAGTTAGAAGTTAGATTTAGAGAAGGACGCTTAGTCCATGACTTTTTATTCAGTGCCTTGCATCGCTCATTGGCAAAACTAAGACCTGAGACCAGTGCTAGTGAAAACGACAGCACAAGCCCAGCGTACTTATTACTAGAAAGCACCGTCCCAAGCTTTCCACATTATCCTAAAGAACAAGCGACACTGCCGTTTACCGTCGCAGAAACCTTACACGCTTATTCACTCTTGCATCCTATAGATGAGCAAGCAACAGAATCACCACCGCCTAACCAAAGCATTCCACCCCTAGGTTTTGCTATTGCCCATTTGCACGATATTTATATTTTGTCGCAAACCGCCAATGGCATGGTACTGGTCGATGCTCATGCCGCCCATGAGCGCGTTACTTATGAACGTCTAAAACAGCACTATCAACACGGCGCAATCCCTAGTCAGCCTTTATTATTACCGATTAAAATCAAGGTGACTGCGGCAGAAGCCGACTTAGTTGAACAACAGCAAGAATTTTTTATGTCACTAGGCTTTGAGCTATCGCGCTCAGGGGCTGAGTCGATAGTATTACGCGCCAGCCCCGCATTATTAGCAGGAACGGATGTAGCAGGATTGATTGCCGATGTATTAGCTGATATAAAAACTCAAGGCATGAGCAGCCGCATACAAACCCAGTCTAACGAGCTATTGGCAACAATGGCGTGTCATGGTTCAGTGAGAGCTAATCGACATTTAACCATCACCGAGATGAATGCCTTGTTGCGCGATATGGAACAAACCGAACGCAGTGGGCAGTGTAATCACGGCAGACCGACGTGGATAGAATTAACCAAACAAGAGCTGGATAAGTTTTTCTTGCGTGGTCAATGAGTCCAGAATCAAAAATCATGATTTTTAACCGCCTTTACTATCAATAAATTGCGTGAAAATCGCACTCATCTTAATTTTATGAATTCGTCTATTATGCAAAACCTCCCACCCGCTATTTTTTTAATGGGACCTACTGCGTCAGGTAAAAGCGCGTTAGCCGTACAATTAGCACAGGCACTCAACGGTGAAATTATTAGCGTCGATTCTGCGTTGGTGTTTAAAGGCATGGATATAGGTACGGCAAAACCTACGCTAGAACAAAGACAAGGTATTGTTCATCATTTAATCGATATTATTGAACCTAATGAGGTTTTTTCTACTGGGCAGTTTAGAAACCAAGCGTTGGCTCTGATGGCTGATATTAACCAACGTGGCAAACTACCGATTTTAGTCGGCGGCACAATGCTGTATTTCAATGCCTTAAGTCATGGTTTAGCGGTATTACCTGCCGCTGATGCTGTGATTCGTGCGCAACTTGACCTAGACTTAATGGCATTGGGTAAAGAAGCATTACATCAACGCTTGGCACTGATTGATCCCGAAGCCGCCGTGCGTATTCATCCAAATGATCCGCAACGGGTGCAACGGGCGTTGGAAGTTTACGCGCTTAGCGGTAAATCACTCACGTCATTTTTTACCGCTGAACCTGCGCAAGTTCTGCCTTATCGAGTCATTAAGCTGATTATCGCGCCGTCAGATCGTAAAATTTTGCACGGCGTGATTGCCGAGCGTTTTATGAGTATGTTGCGGCAAGGTTTTATCGAGGAAGTTGAAGCTCTTTATCGACGGGGGGATTTAAACGAAACCATGCCCGCTATTCGAGCGGTCGGTTATCGGCAAGCATGGTCTTATTTGCAAAACGACATCGACAAAGCCACGATGATAGAAAGCACAATTATTGCCACACGGCAATTGGCAAAACGGCAATTTACTTGGTTGCGCAAAGAAACTGACGCACTGTGTTTTGAGACAGGGCAAGTGGATTTATTAACGGAGGTGTTGGCGGCACTGGCAGTAGTATAGGAGTGCAAGCAAAGCTTGCACTCCTGACATAATAAAATTTTAGTAAGGGGTCGTGATGCAAAAACTACCGATAACACTTTATCGTAATGAGCAAATCAGAGAACTGGATCGAATCGCTATTCACGAATACGGTATTGCAGGTTTTGAGTTAATGAGTCGTGCGGGTAACGTGCTGTTTCAGCAACTCACTCGATTATGCCCCAATGCGCAATCGGTCGCGGTGTTTTGTGGAACGGGTAATAATGCGGGGGATGGCTATATTGTCGCAAACTTATTACTTAACGCTGGGCTTAGTGTCTGTGTTTACAGTGTTGCCAATAGCTGCCAATTAAAGGGTGACGCGCTAACCGCTTACCAGCATTATACTGCCGCCCAAGGCAAAGTTATTCACTACCAAACCAAGGTAAAATTAACTGCCGATGTAATTGTCGATGCTTTATTTGGTTCAGGATTAAATAAAGCGGTTACGGGGTTGTATGCCAATGCTATTGCAACCATCAATCAAAGCGGTGCGTTTGTGCTGGCGGTGGATATTCCCTCAGGTTTAAACGCGGATACAGGCAATGTAATGGGCGTTGCAGTGAAAGCAAATGCTACCGTGACTTTTATCGGCTTAAACCAAGGTTTATTCACAGGGCAAGCGGCAGATTATTGTGGCGATATTATTTATGAATCTCTTGCTGTTCCCGATGCCGTATTCACAATGCAAGTTCCTTCAGCGGTACGCGTTATTCACCAGCCTTTGCCAAGACGGTTACGCTATACCCATAAAGGCAGTTATGGTCATGTATTGATTATTGGTGGTGAACTCGGTTATTTAGGCGCGGCACGTTTAGCCGCTGAAGCTGCATTGCGTGTGGGTACGGGTTTAGTGAGCGTGGCAACGCGTAGTAGTCATGCAGGCTTGATGACCATCAATCGACCAGAGCTGATGTGTCATGGTGTGGAAACTGGCGAACAATTAATGCCGCTGTTAGCCAAAGCCAGTGTGATTGCTATTGGCACAGGATTAGGACAAAGTGACTGGGCAATTGAGCTATTAATAACCGCTGTATTAGCCACGCAAAAACCGCTCATCATTGATGCTGATGCTTTAAATCTATTGGCGTGTAATCCTATCACTAATTCAAACTGGATTTTAACACCGCATCCTGCTGAAGCCGCTCGCTTATTACATTGCACAACGACTGACATACAACAAGACCGTTTTGCCGCTGTCTCAGCACTGCAAGCAAAATACCACGGCGTAGCTATTCTAAAAGGCAGTGGGTCATTGATTGCCAGTAATAAAACCCTAGCAGTATCGAATACAGGTAACGCAGGCATGGCTTCAGGTGGAATGGGAGATGTGTTGACGGGTGTATTAGCGGGTTTAGTCGCGCAAGGTTTAAGCCTTGAACAAGCGGCTCAACAAGGTGTTTTTTTGCATGGATTAGCTGCCGATAAAGCCGCACTAGCCGATGGTGAACGAGGTTTATTAGCCAGTGATTTAATGCCCTATCTTAGACGAGGAATGGAATGAATAAATATTTAGCATCCACCGAAACCACTGAACAATTTGGCGCGGCTTTATGGACAATTCTACCTGAAACAGGGGTAATTTTTTTACAAGGTGAATTAGGCGCGGGTAAAACCACGTTAGTACGCGGATTTTTACGCGGCGCAGGTTTTACAGGTGCAGTCAAAAGCCCAACTTTTACATTAGTCGAAGAATATAACTTAGGCGAACGCAAAATTTTTCATTTTGACTTATACCGCTTAAGTGATCCTGAAGAGCTGGAATGGATAGGAATTCGTGATTATTTTGCTCAAAATTGCTTGTGTTTTATCGAATGGGCAGAGCGTGGTATAGGCTTCTTACCTACCCCAGATGCCGTTATTTCCTTGGCTGTTCAAGGCTTAGGACGCAATCTAACATTGAAGTCCTTAGCAGAGAATTAAAAAAAGTAAATGTCAGTTGTTGAAAAACAATAACATACTGCTATAATCTAATCTAAATTATTACTTTGTGGATTGTAGTCATGGGAAATTACTGTGGAATGCTGTGTGCTTTTGGATTGCTAACACTATCCATGCCTATGTATGCGCAACAAGTCGATATTAGTTCATTACATTATGCGCAAGCTGCACGGCAGACACGGCTAATCTTTGATGTCAGTGCCTCGCCTAAGCATCGTGTTTTTGTGCAGAACAATCCCTCACAGCTAGTTATAGAGATTAAAAATGCCAACTTGGCGCAAGTTTTAAGTCAGCCTAGCGTAAATCATCCACTATTTACAAAAATACACGTTTTAGAAAAAACCAAAGATAATTTACGCATCGCTATTGATTTAAAAAAACCAGTCACCGCAAAAAATTTCTCGCTAAGTTCTAATAATAAAACGGAACACAAACTAATCATTGATTTGATTAATAAAGACACGATAGTAGAAGCCGTTGCTAAAAAAATCACACCAGCGGCTAGCAAAAAAGAGGAATTAGCTGCTAAACCAATACCAGAAATTGACAATAAATCCGCTGCCAGTGAAGCTAGCAACCAACAACCTGCTAAAAAAGAAGCAGTAGAACGCAAAGTCGCACCCGCTCTGCACACAGAAGAACCATCGACTATGTTAGCGTTGTTTAGTCACTCGGATAGCAAATCAAGCAAATTACAAAAAGCCACGCAACAAGCCTCTGGTAAACATGACAAAATTGTCGTTGCCATTGATGCAGGTCATGGTGGTGACGATCCAGGTGCGCATGGAACGCAAGGCACAGAAGAAAAACAAGTTGTGTTTGCTATCGCCAGCAAACTGGCAAAGCTCATTAATGCTCAGCCCGACATGAAAGCGGTCATGATACGCAAAGGTGATTATTATGTGGGACTGAGAAAAAGAATGGATATTGCCAGAGCGGCAAAAGCGGATTTATTTATCTCCATTCATGCCGATGCGTTTCAAGATACTACCGTTAAAGGCTCATCGGTTTATGTACTGTCACGCAGTGGCGCGTCCAGTGAAGCCGCGCTTTGGTTAGCAAAAAGTGAAAATGCCTCAGACTCCATTGGTGGCGTAAGTTTGGAAGATAAAGAAGACGTGTTAGCCTCGGTATTATTGGATTTATCACAAAGTGCTACTGAAGAAGCCAGTGTCGATGTTGCCCAAAGTGTGTTAAAAAACTGCCGTGCAGTGGGTGAAATACACAAAGACGAGGTACAAAAAGCGGGCTTTATGGTACTCAAATCACCAGATATTCCTTCTATTTTGGTAGAAACCGCCTTTATCTCTAATCCAAGTGAAGAAGTAAATTTATTAAATACTGACTATCAAATCAAAATGGCGGATGCTATTTTTAATGGTGTGCGTGATTATTTCAAACTGCCAGTCCCTGCTGATACTAAAGTCGCCGCGTTATAGCACAGGAGTAAAACAGCTTTAGCTGTTTTACCTCCAATAGCTAACGCTATTGGATTCCTGTAATTTATAACCTATTTTCAACAATGAACTATTTTCCCGCTCCTCCCAGTGCTGAAAATCACTACCTAGTCGAACACATTGAATTAATCTGCCACAGTTTTCAAAACCTACTCGGTTATTCGCTACTTCCAGATGTTGACAATCTAGCCGAACGCTTGTATTACGCGCCGTTGGTATTGCTATCGCATAACACCGAATCTGATCCCATTTTTAATTATGCCAATGCTCAAGGTCTGCAATTATTTGAATTGAACTGGCAACAACTTATCACACTGCCTTCTCGCGCTTCCGCAGAAACCAGCAATCAAGCCGCTCGTGAAAAATTAATGGCTCACGTTACCGCCCAAGGTTTTATGACGGGTTATAGTGGGGTGCGACTTTCTAATACAGGCAAGCGTTTTGAAATGCGCAACGCCATTATTTGGAATCTCACCGATGCCAACGGTGCTTATCAAGGTCAAGCTGCGTGTTTTTCTGACTGGATATTTTTATAGAAATAAGTCATCGCTTTCTGATGAATCAGAAACTATCGCCTTATTAGATATATAATGACAGCCCAAACCCGCCAACCCCGAATAAAACGGGTAGATAAAAACACCGTAGCGTCGAATAGAATATTAAAATAATAAACGTCGCTTACTGTTTCAAACCTATAATCTCAGGAAGCTTTTCATGTCCATTAGAAAATTTAAAGATAAACAGCCAAGCATTGGTCATTCTGTTTATATTGATGACAGTGCGGTTATCATCGGCGATGTCACACTAGGGAATGATGTATCCATCTGGCCAACGACAGTATTGAGAGGCGATGTAGAAAGTATTACCGTCGGTGACGGCACTAATATTCAAGACGGCTCAGTGCTACATACCACTCACGCACACCATGATTTAGAACCCAGTTACCCCGTCACTATCGGTAAAGGAGTCACCATCGGACACAAAGCCGTTATTCATGCCTGTACTATCGGCGATTACTGCTTAATTGGTATGGGTGCAATCATTATGGATGGTGCAGTGGTAGAAGACTATGTCATTCTAGGTGCTGGTTCATTAGTGCCTCATTCTAAACGCTTAGAAAGCGGACATCTCTATGTTGGCTCGCCTGCTAGACGAGTCAGACCCTTGAATGACGCAGAAAAAGAATTTTTACACTATTCTTATCAGCATTACATCGAGCTGAAAAACGAATATTTAGTGTAGACACTACAAGCCACGTTCTGAATTCAACAACGCAATCACAGATTGCGTTTCAGGACGCACACCCCGCCAAATAAAAAACGCCTCAGCCGCCTGTTCCACCAGCATTCCTAAACCATCCAAACTTTTTATCGCATGACACGCTCGTCCCCAATGCACAAATGCCGTCGGTTCATTGCTGTAAGCCAAATCATAACAAACGCCTTGCTCAACCAACAACCCCTCAGGCAACGCTGGCAATTGACCACTTAGACTTGCCGATGTCGCATTTAAAATTATATCAAACGGTGCATAGTCGATTAAATCAGTAAAACCACAGCCAGAAATCGCTCCTTTATGTGAAAATTCAGCCGCTAACTCAATCGCCTTATGCACCGTGCGATTAGCAATAACCAAACACACAGGTGACTGTTCCAACAACGGCAACAAAATCCCACGACTCGCCCCGCCTGCACCCAATAGCAAAATCCGCTTTCCTGCTAATGCAACCCCATGATTAACTAACAAATCCTGCACCAAACCACAACCATCAGTATTGTCACCTAACACCGAACCATCAACTTGCACCGCCAGCGTATTAACCGCTTTAGCAAGTTCAGCACGTTCTGTTTTATGGGTAGCCCATGCCCACGCCAATTCTTTCAACGGCAAGGTACAATTCAAACCTTTACCACCCTGCGCAAAAAAAGCCTCAGTCGTCATAACGAATTGCTCGGCAGGTACTTCCTGTGCAGAATAGAGCAAATCCTGCCCTGTCTGCTGAGCAAATAATTGATGAATACGCGGTGATTTACTGTGTTTAATCGGCTGACCAAAAACCGCATAACGATCTAGTGATGTCATCATCATGTCCTATTGTGGGTGTAATTGATATATTTGGTAATAGGTTAATTTTGTTGTTTTTACTTTTGGGCATGACCGCTGGCAGTCATTAATATCGCTATAACAGGTATAGCTAACGCACAATAAAATGATAACGTTCGTGGTGAGCTTGTCGAACCACATTCACACTTCGACAGGCTCAGTGCGAACGGTTTTGTAATCATTTTATTAGCAGTTAGCTCTATTAACACACCTTATCACCTTATTTTCACCAGTGATGTGGATTTAACAGCTCTGTAAATGGAATGCCACCTAGGATGAATTTCAATATCCATTCGTCAGAGGGGGATGTCCAGCCATGCCCTATACCAACGTGTAAACGATAATTCCCTAATGGTACGTCGCTGACTAAATAGGTTGTATGGTTTTGTTGGCCACTCGAAGAAAAATGGTCAAGCGAACCAAAATCGGCGTAGTGTTCAAAGCCGACATGAATATTGTCCAAAATTTGATGGGTGACTTTTAGAGCAGGGGCAAAAACAGGCATCTGGTTACTACCGCTCAAATCCAGTTCTAAGGTTGGGTTAAACGCGATTAGCCAATCGCCAGTGTAACGACCGATGATAGGGCGTAATTCCATGCCGACTAGCTGCTCAGAATGTCTTTTGGGTACTAAACCAATTTCAGTGTTCAAACCGTAAAAAAGTTTAGGATCATCAGCATTCAGCCATTTCACTCGCGCTTTGGCGTAGTCCATCGTGGTTGTGGCTGTGTTGGTATTAATGGTCATTGGTACATATAAGCCTAATTCGATATGTTTCGACCAGCCATAAGAAAATTCGCCAGTAAACGCCAGTTGTCCATCAGGGGGTAACTCACCATTATAATCGGCTTGCTTACGACCATTAATCACATAGTTGCTGTGCATCTCCAGCGCGAACTGTTTAGGTTGGTTGATGCTCATGTCATAGACCTGAATTTCGTCATACGCAGCAACTGGAAAGCTTGTCAGCCCTGCAATTAGCAAAATTAGGAAAGTTTTTATCGCACCTCCCTCCTGCATACACAACAAAATACTTTTAATTATTTTTGGATAGGCTTTAGTATTAATCCATATTTGCATATTTTACACTCATTAAATTCAATGCTTCGGACAGTTTTAAAAAGAGAATATTTTTTGTCAGGTGATAAGGTAGATACGCTAACCTTCAGAAGGTTTATTTTTTCTCTACGGTATTAGCGATATTTTTAATTTTCGCTTGTGCGTCGGGGGATAATGAATTGAAAAATCCCTCAGGGTCAGTTTGTGCTTTTAGCATCAGTGCTTGCATTTTTTCTGGGTCTCCGCCTGTTTGTTGTATTAGCATAGGCATAATGTCAGCGGAGATATTATATAATTCTTGCTTGTTACTGGCATTGCCACCAACAGCTTCCAAGGCTTTCTGGTCAGCTGCTTGTCCTGCCTTGCTTTTCGCGGCTTCACACGTTTGATTTCTAAGACAATCTTGGGTTTTCTGTAAGGCAGAAATTGTGTCATCCTCCGCATAAACGTTTTGCCAAGTTAATCCGATGACCAATAAAAATACAAATTGGTTGAGTTTGAGCATTACTGTCTCCTTATTGAACAACTAGAAAATGGTTTGTTGCTTTGTTCCCACACCGCGCGTAGGAACGAGTAATTTCGTGATGTGGTATATCCTATACGCTAAGAAACTTCGTTTAATAAATGAAATTGATAAGACTCGGTTGTGTTTTTTAATGTATCCCAATCTTCAAGTCCCCCAGAACAGTATGATAGCTGTATTTTATGATCGAAACCTAAACCAAATTGAGCGACAAGCAAAATATAAATTGCTCCCATCGCTTGAATAACATTTTCCAGAAAAGCACTGTTGAAATTATCAGTGTGATTGTGCTTTACACTATTGTATGCCTTGTGCCAATCTGGACTACGATCATTTCTTACAGTATTTGAAAACGAAGCAAAGGCAATAAATGGTGGATGGTTAAAACCATAACAAAGAACCCAATGAGCATGAAAAAAAGCATCGATGCGTCTGAAAATTTAATCGTATTTTATAATCCAACGAATAGGCATTACGCTATAAAAGCAGCGAAAAATTTTCCAATTGATTCAATAGTGCAGGTTTTTAGTGCTAAAGAATATCTCCAGCAGCCAACCTATCTTTCAGTACAACTTGATGAAAATAAACACATTCATCTTTTTCCAGAGTTTTTACAATATACCAATCACAGTTGTGAACCCAATACGTTTTTTGATACCCAAAAAGGCGAGATTATTGCTATTAAAGAGATAGCTAAAAATGAAGAAATCAGCTTTTTTTACCCATCGACAGAATGGTCAATGTCCCAGCCGTTTAAATGCTTATGCAACAGCCGCAGTTGCTTGGGTATGATTCAAGGTGCTGCGCATTTAGAGAATAACGTGGTCATTAACTATCGTTTTTCTGACTATATTCAGAAAAAACTTTATCAGAAATAACACTAAGCAAAATTCATTACAAGCGATAACAGGTTACAATAGCCGCCATTTTGGGACGTTTACCCCACTATCACTCAATTATTTAAGGATACCTAGCATGAGTTTACCTCCATGTCCAAAATGCGGTTCAGAGTACACTTACGAAGATAATAAATTATATATTTGCCCTGAATGCGCATACGAATGGGCGCAAGAGACGGCAGAAACCGCAGATTCAGAACTTGTCGTGAAAGATGCGCATGGCAATAACTTGCAAGATGGTGACAATGTTACGGTAATTAAAGATTTAAAAGTCAAAGGCTCATCATTAGTTGTCAAAGTAGGCACTAAAGTTAAAATCCTCCGTCTCATCGATGGCGACCATAATATTGATTGCAAAGTTGATGGTATCGGCGCAATGCAGTTGAAATCAGAATTTGTAAAAAAAGCATAGTGTTACTGGCATTAAGTTAAGCAAAGCTTGCATTTCTACGCTTACTCAACGGTTCGGCAAGCCGTGGCGAGCAGATGCCCGCCACTTCTTTACAAACCTACTGCTTTAAAAATTGCAACGCTGCATGATCAACATCCACCTTAATGGTATCGCCTGCGACAAAATGCCCTGAGAGTATCGCTTGTGCTAGCGGGTTTTCGAGTTGCTGTTGAATAGCGCGTTTCATTGGTCTTGCACCATAGACAGGATCAAAACCTGCTTCACCCAGCAAATCTAAGGCAAAGTCGCTGAATTCAATGCTTATATCACGGTCAGCAAGACGGGTGCGTAAATAGCCCAGTTGAATATTGGAAATGGCGCGGATGTGTTCGCGGCTTAAAGAATGGAATACCACCGCTTCATCAATACGGTTGATAAATTCGGGACGGAATTTAGAGGTGACTATATCCATAACTGACGATTTCATCACGCTATATAAAGCTTCACCCGACAGCGATTGAATAATGTCTGAACCCAGATTAGAAGTCATGACGATAATAGTGTTTCTAAAATCCACCGTTCTGCCTTGCCCATCGGTTAAACGTCCATCGTCTAGCACTTGCAGTAAGACGTTAAAGACATCGGGATGGGCTTTTTCAATTTCATCCATCAGTATCACGGAATACGGTTTGCGTCTGACTAACTCAGTTAAATAACCGCCTTCTTCATAGCCCACATAACCAGGAGGTGCGCCTATTAACCGTGCCACAGAATGCTTTTCCATGAATTCCGACATATCAATACGCACCATTGCATCGGGGGTATCAAACATGAATTCAGCTAAGGCTTTGCATAATTCCGTTTTGCCCACACCTGTTGGTCCTAAAAACAGAAACGAACCATTGGGACGATTGGGATCAGATAAACCTGCTCTGGAACGACGAATGGCATTACTTACTGCTTTCAGAGCTTCATTTTGTCCGACGACACGCTGATTTAAATACTCTTCCATGCGCAATAATTTATCTTTTTCGCCTTCCATCATTTTGGACACAGGAATACCTGTCCATTTAGAGACCACTTCGGCAATTTCTTCGTCCGTCACTTTGTTGCGTAATAAGCTGGTTTTGGGTGTTTCTCCAGTGGCATCTAAACTGAGTTGTTTTTCCAGCGCGGGAATAATGCCATATTGCAATTCTGACATTCGTGCTAAATCATTAATCCGCCGTGCCGCTTCCAATTCAGTTTTGGCTTGTTCGAGCTTTTCTTTGATGTTTGCTGAGCCTTGTAACATGGCTTTTTCAGCTTTCCACGTTTCTTCTAAATCAGAATATTCTTTTTCTAAGTCGCCAATTTCTTCTTCCAAAATTTCCAAACGTTTTTTAGACGCGGCATCTTTTTCTTTTTTCAGCGCGACTTGTTCGATTTTCAGTTGAATCAAGCGGCGATACAGTTTGTCCATGACTTCGGGTTTGGAATCGATTTCCATGCGAATACGACTTGCCGCTTCATCGATTAAATCAATGGCTTTGTCGGGCAATTGCCTATCGGCAATATAACGATACGATAGCGTAGCGGCGGCAACAATCGCAGGGTCGGTAATCTCTACCCCGTGATGCACTTCGTATTTTTCTTTTAAGCCACGCAAAATGGCAATAGTGTCTTCAACGCTAGGTTCATCGACGAGAACTTTTTGAAAACGCCGTTCCAGTGCCGCGTCTTTTTCCACATATTTGCGGTATTCATCCAGCGTAGTCGCGCCGACACAATGCAGTTCACCGCGTGCCAATGCGGGTTTAAGCATATTACCCGCATCCATTGCACCTTCCGCTTTACCCGCGCCGACCATTGTATGTAATTCGTCAATGAACAAAATAACTTGCCCTTCCTGCTTGGCTAAATCATTCAACACCGCTTTTAAACGCTCCTCAAATTCACCGCGAAACTTTGCTCCTGCAATTAACGCTGCCATATCTAACGCAAGCACTTGTTTATGTTTCATGCTTTCAGGCACTTCGCCATTAACGATACGTTGCGCTAAACCTTCAACGATGGCAGTTTTACCGACACCAGGTTCACCAATTAACACAGGATTATTTTTGGTACGCCGTTGCAATACTTGAATGGTACGGCGAATTTCATCATCACGCCCAATAACAGGATCAAGCTTGCCTTGTTCGGCACGTTCAGTAAGGTCAATGGTGTATTTTTTCAGGGCTTGACGTTGATCTTCAGCATTGGCATCTTGCACGGTTTCTCCTCCACGCATTGCGTCGATGGCTTTTTCAAGTTGTGATTTGGTGATATTGGCTTTTTTAAACAGATCTTGTAAAAAACCTTTTTCTTCACAGGCAGCGAGTAAAAACAGCTCGCTGGAAATAAAGCTATCATTGCGTTTTTGCGCCAATTTGTCGGTTAAATTTAATAAACGATTGGTTTCGTTAGAAATCTGCACATCACCGCCCGAACCACTCACGGTAGCAATGCGTGTTAATTCTTGTATAAGTTGGGTGTGCATTAACGCAATATTAACGCCCATCTGTGCCAGCAATGGTTTAACACTACCGCCTTGTTGATCGAGCATTGCCAGCAAAATATGTACAGGTTCGATAAATTGATGATCCCTGCCTAATGCCAAACTTTGCGCATTCGCCAAGGCTTCTTGAAATTTACTGGTTAGTCTATCCATTCGCATGATGTCACCTTTGAGAGCATTATTAATGATAAGGCTGTTATGGGGCGCAAAGAGACACTTTCAAGCACAGGATTTATGGATGGAGATTATTGTCCATATCCCATTGAAATTTATCGTTCTTAAACGTACCAACGTATTTTTCACCGTTAAATGAAATGAATTCGCCTTCACCCTCGGACACACCGTTTTTAAATTCACCGACATATTTACTGCCATCGGCATACACCTGTATTCCTAAGCCATCAACACAATTGCCGCTCACACAACGTACAGGCGGTGCTGAGGCTTCTTTCAGTATTTGCGGGTGCTGTTTGAGGTTATCCGTGATTAACAGCGTAGCCCCCGCCGTTAAAATGCCATTGAGGGCATTAGAAAAATCGGCAGGTATATTCATCTGTTCAAAAAACGTAGCATTAAATAACGTGTTATCTTCATGCTGGTTCATTACCGTCCAGTGATGATTAAAAAAAGGGTTGGTGTCTGTGTTTTGGTCTGCCTGCATAATGAATGCGTGTGTTCCCCAATTGGTTTCGATGGCGGGTAGTGAAATTTTAGAGCGTCCGATTTCAATACCATTGCGATACACCAAAAACAACTGACTGGCTTTATTCATCACCAACGAAATAGCCCCTTCTTGCCCATTTTCAGATTGCCAACGAAACGCCTCCGTGGGGCTTAAATCCAGCATACTCAGCACCACATTGTCTTTACTATCCGTCGGCAACACCATCACAGGATGCGATAAGCGGAACGCCTGACTTTCATAGCCCAACACAATCACCGTCATGCCCTTGGTTGACACACCAAACAACAAACGGGCAAATTGCGCGGGCAAGCGAATACAACCATGAGACACAGGTGTACCTGTTACATGACCTGCGTGCAACGCCACGCCGTCCCATGTTAACCGATTCGCATACGGCATGGGCGCATTGTCATAGGTTCTTGAACGGTGAAAACGGTCTTTTTCCAGCACCGTAAAAATACCCGCAGGTGTACCATAGCCCCGCTTGCCTGTACTGACACTGGATACACCGATTAAAACTCCATGACGGTACAAATAAAGTTGTTGCTTAGGAATATTAACCAATGCCACCACCGCTCCAGAAGGTGCGGCATCGGGATTCCAAATAAACCGCCCTGCCTTAACAGTTGTTAGCTCACCATCAACAGCTTGAGTAGCCTTATCACTGGAAGTAGACTTAGCCTGTAGCACGGGTGACAATAAAGCTGCTAACACTAACCAGCAAGTAACAATAAGCGAAGACACATTTTTTGACATTGGCAATGACTTGGATGACAAACGCGATAAGATTACACTAATCATAGCAGGTGAATCACTTGTGAACGATGCTTCAACACATTCTATCGGGCTGGTGTAACTACTTTATTCTGCTAACAGAGTAGCAATAGCTGATTTAGCATTACACTGTGCTATGATTTCGGCTAACTGACATTCATCCAATTTATGTTTAATCGCTTCAGAGCCATTGGAGTCAAACACTTGATAATCCTTTTTCGCAAAGATAACGCTTCGGCACTTTTTGAATGGCTGATTTTCAAATGGCATTGTGGGCGCATTCAGAGTTAAAGGTGCAGTGCCTTCCAAACTGGGCGCGTAAATTATAAATTCACCGTTCATCGCCAGCACAGCACGGTATTGATTGGCACTGGTTAAATATAAATAGCCCACTTCAACCTGTTTTTCTTTTAACTTCATTCTATTTTGTCCTTGATTGTGTCATGCCAACTTAAACCCAATGCTCGTTTTTTGGCTGGAGTCAGTTGCTTAACTTGATATTCTAGTTTGCTTGCTGCTGAACGATTTTCACAGTGTTTGCTAGCCATGATGTGAGAAGGTGGATTCATTTTGGTGAACTTCGCCCCTTTACCCGCAAGATGCTTGTTAAAGCGTGCATCAACATCGGTAGTAATACCCGTGTAACTATACCATTCAGACATTCCAGCAAATAGACAAACCAGTCAGTTGTTATTTTGGCAGCGTTCATTGTTGACGCATTCGGTTTTTAGGGTATGGATAAATAGACACGCCGACTTTTTGTTAAGAGCTGATTTAATCCATACTGCTGCGAAGTTCGACAAGAACTTGATCGGCGGCATCAATACGAATTAGCCCTAGGCGAGGGAATTCAATATCTATAATGACATAGACGGTAAGCGACATGATGCCTGCGAAAACTAGGGGGTGTAGCCAGTTGCGTTCTTTATTATCAGCACTGTCATAGCCAACTAGCAACGCGCTTAAGAAGATCAACCCTGTCAGTAAGAAAAATATAATCAATGGCGGGTGGTTCTGCGTTGCCGTCATTCGAGTGGTGGTGATGTCGATCATAGCATTTAATGCGGGTAGTAAGAGCATAGTTGCAGACGCGGGAGCATCGGGTCTTCGGCTGGCGACGAGTGATTTTGTCCAAATTTCCCCTTGTAGCATCTGAGTCTCGGCAAATTTTGCTTTTATGTCCTTGTTATTTTTTACCGTTAAAAAACTGGTAGAACGCAAGTCTACATAGCGGCGAAATAGTTCGCGTATTTCAGGTTGTGCATCGCTTGGCAGTAAATCAACGCGTAAATAAGCCGTGCCGATGTCGTTGGCTTCTTCGGTAATCAAGTGGCGGCGATCTTCAAATCTTGATGCTGCACCTGAAAAGGTGAAGGCAATGAGTAGACCCAATAAGGCGAATACTGCACCTTCTGCCGCGCTGCCGCCTTTTGCTAAGCCCTCTGGATTGTGTGCGATTCTGGCGACACCAACACGTCGTCCAATTTCAAGACAGCCCAATATACCAAAAAATAAACCAGCAGCTGTTAATAAGGCAATTAGGGTGAGATTCATGTTAATGACCTATCGTTATGAAGAAAGAGTGGCTATTTATGGCGTGATTCTGAAAGATGCAAACTTACCAAGCGGCTAATCATAATAGCCAAATACAGTTGCCCAACAATCGCTTCGAGAATAGTTAGACTACGCGCTTGTTTGGATGTAGCGAGTATATCACCATAGCCCAGCGAGGTTAGGGTGACAAAGCTGTAATAGATGAAGTCTCCAATATCATCGCCTAATTGTTCCGCTGCTTTAAAGGAGTTGGGATGACATATTTCCAGCAAATAGTAAGCGTATGCCCAGACCAATCCAAGCAATATAAATGCACACGCACCCCCCATAATCATATCGGCTGTTATGTCTTGTTCGATTAGTAGATGTTTGAGAATCATAATAAGCATTTGGGCAAAAAAAAGTGCGCTGAGTGCAAGTTCTACGGTATGAAAATTGGTAGATTGACTAAAATGATGGCTGATTTTCAAGCCCGCAATCGCTAAAACCAGAAATAATGAAATTCGCAAGGCAAGGGGATGTTTACTCAACGCATAAATACCAGACATTAATACACAGCTAAAAAGTATATCTGCTAATAACTCAACGCGAACCAAGCCCTCCAAGAATGGTTTTAGTCCAATCATTAAAAACATCGACATCAATAAAAAACTGTATCGACCTATTTTCTGGCTGACTAATTTTAATAAATATATTTCCTGTTCGGCTATATTAAATTGTTTGGGATTCATAAAGATACACTTAAACGTTAACTATTTTTATCGGTTAGGAAATACGGGGGAGGGCATATAAGTCGGTGGATAGGGGGTAGAATACGGTGAAAAACTGGGATTAGTGGCAGGATTAGGCAGCATATCATAATGCGAAAAAGTTGAATTAGGCGGTGGAATATAAGGTGCCCCTCTATGACTATAAGCTGGGTTGCGATTGTAGCTATTATAATTAGGATAAGGAATAAATATGGGATAAGGATTGTTAAAAGTTGCCGCTTCTTGTCGTGCTGCTGCGGCATATTGCCTTGCGGCAGCCGCTTCTTGCATTGCTGCCGCCGCTGCACGTTCTGGAGCTTCGGCTTGCCATTTCGCGGCGGCCGCTTCTTGTCGTGTTTGTTCCGCTTTATCCAATGCTTGCCGTTCTGCTTCGGTGGCTTTTAATCGGTCTTCGGCTTCTTGGATTTGGTGAGTATCTAATTTAGGTATATCAACGATATTTTTATCGGCACTATCAGGCGAACAAGGTGTGGACTGATACACCGTTGGTTTTGAGGGTGCGCGACATTTATAAACTTCGGCATGAGCTGAATGGCTCATGACAAGCAATAATAGCAATATAATGATGTGCATAGTGTCCTCGTTTATAAAAGTGTCTAAGGTATAACTCAACTGCTTTTAGTACTTCACCACTGATAAGCGTGGGGTGGCAACTTCTGAGACAGATGGTTTTTTGTAAAGTTCGAGTAACATTTTGATAGCAGTTTAGCATAAGGCTAATGGTTTATGCAGAGGCTTGCTAGACTCGATAAGTTGACAATAACTTATCTTTAGTTTGATAATCGAATTGAGGAGCTTAGCCCCTTTAAATTTATAATAAAAACTATGAGGAGTAATCATGTCAAATACCACCACAATCACCGTTTCAACACTCTGGCGTTATCCTGTAAAATCCATGATGGGCGAAGAACTCAATGGCGCAAACATTACATTGGGCGGTTTATTAGGGGATCGTTCCTACGCGCTTATCGATACACAAACCAACAAAGTAGTCAGTGCCAAAAATCCAAAAAAATGGCCCAACTTTTTTTCATTTCGTGCAGCTTATACGACACCGCTTGAATTTAATACCACGCAACCCGTTTGGATTACTCTGCCTGACGGCAAAGTATTACACAGCGATCAAGCTGATCTCAATCAACAACTATCAGACTTTTTAGGAAGCCCTGTAAAATTGGCAACTCAAGCACCCGAAGCGGCAGCACTTGAACAATATTGGCCAGAATACGAGGGTGAAAGCAATGAAATATCCAATGAAGCCGTGGCGGGTGACGCACCTCAAGGTTCGTTTTTTGATTATGCGGCATTGCATTTAATCACCACCAGTTCCCTAGAAGCCCTGCAAAAAATCTACCCTGAAGGACGTTTTGAAGTGCGACGTTTTAGACCCAATATCACTCTCGATACTAGCGGTCTAACGGGTTTTGTCGAAAATGACTGGGTAGGAAAAACCATCAAAATAGGCGATAGCCTGCGTTTACAAATATCAGACCCTTGCCCACGTTGCGTAATGCCAACGCTTGCCCAAGGCGACTTACCAGCGGATAGTGGCATACTCAAAGCCGTTGCTCAAAACCGTCCTCTTGTCCCTTTCGCTGGCAAAGAACTACCCAGCGTAGGAGTCTACGCCAAAGTCATTCAAGCGGGCTGGGTTAAACGCGGCGATACTATCGTTATTGAAGATTGATATAGCTAACCGTGGATAAAATGATTACAAAACCGTTCGCACTGAGCTTGTCGAAGTGTGAATGTGGTTCGACAAGCTCACCACGAACGGTATCATTTTATTGTGCGTTAGCTCTAGCTTAGCACGATGGACTTCCTTCGTCAGTCCATGCTATAGCATTCAAGTATTAAGTAACCTCCATGGAGCTTGCGGAATGCGGGATGATATACAAGAACGGTTTGTCATGGCAACACACCCCAGATTCCGCTACGCTCCATCTGGGCTACTCGCTTGTTTTTGTTGGGTTCGCAAGCTCACCCCAACGTACGCGGTATCATCAAAACATTTAGGATAAAGAAAAAGGTGACATGAAACCAAGCACAAAATACATGATAACGATTTTAATCATTGCCGCCCCCTTGCAAATTTGCTTTGTAGAATACAAAGACTACAAAATTAAGGATTTAAGAGAGAAGGCAATTAAAAATCACAGCACAATGAATGATGAATTTGAAAAAGAATATCCAAAATTCACAAAATTCATGGAACTTTTATCTAAGTATCATTAATTGAAAAGCCGTATAGGTTTCACTCGTTCCCACGCGCCGCGTGGGAATGCAGTAACGGCGTGCTACGCCGACCATCACTTTTTCCCACACACGATGCCAGAACAAAATAACGTCTACCTAACTCACTCACTTCATAAGGAATTTATGCGCTCCGTGTCATACTCTGCTACGCAACGCGGTGCGTTGACACTGCATTCCCACGCAGCGCGTGGGAACGAGAACAGGCTTCGCAGGTCTTGATGCTTAACCGAGTGAACGCATAATGAACTTTTCAGCTATTTTTATTAATCGCCCAGTGGCGACAACTTTATTAACGCTGGCGATTGCTTTAGCGGGAATACTGGCTTTTTTTCAATTACCTGTCGCGCCATTGCCGCAGGTTGATTTTCCAACTATTTCCGTTAGTGCGTCCATGCCAGGTGCAAATCCTGAGGTGATGGCGGCTACGGTTGCCACACCGTTGGAACGTGCGTTGGGACGAATTTCTGGCGTGACGGAAATGACTTCTACCAGTTCATTTGGTTCTGCCAGTATTACCCTGCAATTTGATTTAAGTCGTGACATTGATGGCGCGGCGCGGGATGTGCAAGCCGCGATTAATGCGGCGAGTAGTTTATTGCCGACTTCGTTACCCAATCGTCCTAATTATCGCAAAATCAATCCCAGTGACGCGCCGATTATGATTTTGGCATTGACTTCGGACACGCTATCACGCGGTCAGTTATACGATATTGCCTCCACTATCTTGGCACAAAAAATAGCTCAGATTAATGGTATCGGTCAGGTTAATATTGGTGGTAGTTCGTTGCCTGCGGTGCGCGTAGAATTGAATCCATTTGCCTTGGCACAATACGGCGTTAGTTTTGCCGATATTCGCACCGCATTGACTGACACCAATGTCAATCGTCCCAAAGGTACGTTAGAAAACGATGAACAGCATTGGCAAATTGCGGTGAACGATCAAGCCAAACAAGCCAGTGATTATTTACCGCTCATCGTTGCCTATCGTAATAACGCGCCTGTGCATTTATCGGATGTGGGTAGTGTGCTGGATTCATCGGAAGACTTACGCAGTGCGGGTTATCTGAATGGTAAAAAAGCAGTAGTATTAGTGCTGAACAAACAATCAGGGGCGAATATTATTGCCACTGTGGATGCGGTCAAAGCTTTGTTGCCGCAATTACAAGCATCGATTCCCAACGCGGTGAATTTATCGCTGGCAATGGATCGCTCTACCACTATCCGTGCCTCATTGCATGAAGTTGGAATCAGTTTATTGATTGCTGTTGTGCTGGTTATTTTGGTGGTATTTTTATTTTTACGAAATTTTCGGGCATCGATGATTCCAATTATCACCGTGCCGATGTCGCTGATTGGTACGTTTGCCGCTATGTATCTATTAGATTACAGCTTGGATAATCTGTCGTTGATGGCGTTGACTGTTGCCACAGGTTTTGTGGTCGATGATGCTATTGTGGTATTAGAGAATACAACGCGTTACATAGAACAAGGACTGCCGCCTCGCGTGGCGGCATTAAAAGGTGTTAAAGAAGTGGCTTTCACGGTCTTGACCATGAGTTTATCGCTGATTGCAGTGTTTATTCCCATTCTTTTTATGGGGGGCATGGTGGGGCGGTTGTTTCAAGAATTTGCCGTTACCTTGTCAGTCGCTGTGGTGGTGTCGCTGGTGCTGTCACTAACGACTACGCCCATGCTGTGCGCACTGTGGTTAAAAAAAGCTGACATTCAACATGGCAGTATTTACCATTTTAGTGAACGCTTTTTTAATCGCTTAGCGACGGCATACCAACGATCTTTAGACTGGGCATTAAACCATAGCCGATTGATGATGTTATTACTGGCAGCAACCATCGGTTTTAATATTTATCTTTTTATCATTGTGCCGAAAGGTTTTTTTCCTACTCAAGATACAGGACGCTTAGGCGGTAATATTCAAGCTGATCAAGGTGTGTCGTCTCATGCCCTGCAAGAAAAATTAGCCAGTTTTGTGAAACTGCTCAGCGAAGATTCTGAGGTTGAAAATGTGGTTGGTTTTACAGGTAGCGGTGGTGGTGGTGGACAACGACTCAGTAACAATGGACAGATGTTTGCCATTCTTAAGCCATTAGCACAACGACAACTCAATGTTGAGCAACTGTTGGATCGCTTGCGCGTTAAATCATCGGCAATTGCAGGAGCTAAACTCTATCTTCAACCCGCACAAGAACTGCGCGTTGGCGGTCGTGGTTCTGCGTCGTTATTTGAATACGCGCTTGAAGCTAATGATCTGGAAGAGCTAAGAACATGGACTCCTAAAATTATGCGGGCTTTGCAGCAACGTTCAGAACTAGAAGATGTCAACACCAATCAACAAGATAAAGGGCAGCAAATTACCCTGAAAATAGATCGTGATGCCGCAACACGCTTAGGCGTGAGTCAAACTTTGATTAATTCCACACTGAATGATGCGTTTGGACAACGACAGGTATCTATCATTTATACCGCACTCAATCAATATCATGTCGTCATGGAGTCCGCACCCGAATACGCGCAAAATGCCGAAACGCTAAAAAATATTTATATCAGTGTACCGCCTAGTGCGACTTTTCCAAATGGAGCGCAAGTACCGTTATCAACCTTTGCCAGTTATGCGATGACTAACACGCCGTTATCGGTTAATCATCAAGGACAGTTTCCTACTTCGACAATCTCTTTTAATCTTAAAGCGGGCGCGTCTTTGTCTCTAGCCACCAAAGTTATCGAAGAAACCATGCGTGATTTAGCCGTGCCTTCGTCTATACATGGTGGTTTTCAAGGCTCAGCCAAAGCCTTTCAACAATCGCAAAATAGTCAACCGTGGTTAATCGTTGCCGCCTTACTGACTATTTATATTGTGCTGGGAATTTTGTACGAAAGTTTTGTTCATCCATTAACCATATTATCTACGCTACCTTCCGCAGGTGTGGGTGCAATTTTAGCGTTAATGGCATTTAAAACTGAATTCAGTTTGATTGCCTTAATCGGCGTGATTTTACTCATCGGTATCGTGAAAAAAAATGCCATTATGATGATTGATTTTGCGGTAAATGCAGAACGTAACAGTGGCATGACAGGGCATGAAGCGATACGCACCGCCTGTATGATGCGCTTTCGTCCTATCATGATGACTACCTTTGCCGCTTTATTAGCCGCTTTACCGTTGGCTTTCGGCACAGGTTACGGTGCAGAATTACGCCAACCTTTAGGTATAGCCATTGTCGGTGGTTTAATGGTGAGTCAATTACTCACCCTATACACTACCCCAGTGGTTTATTTGTATATGAACCGCTTTCAGTCTTTTTGTCGTCGTTTATGGTCATAAGTTCTGGAGCATAGGTATCTACACAAGTGCTATTACTCCTTCTCCAGAGGGAGAAGGTTGGGATGAGGGGAAATGTAAATACTTGATTTTATTCTCCTCACCCCAGCCCTCTCCAACAGGAGAGGGAGTTTGGCGTTTTTATAAGCCATTGTTTTTATTGTACTGAATTGTGTGTAGATACCTATGGTTTTGGAGGTCAGGCTTTGCAAGCAGAACTTGCACTCCTCTCTACGGCAAAAACTCCACCGTGATTTGCCGCGAGTCAGCATTGCCCACACTATCCACCGCCCGAATCAAATACGTTCCTGCATAGCTTGGCAACCAAGAAAAAGTCTCTGAGGCGTTGGATTTGCCGACATAACTTTTATTGGCAAACCAAAAAATGTCTTTGCTGCGACTACTGTTGGCGCGTAAGCCGATGGTCGTCGGTTTTGCCATGCGTAGCGTATAAGTTCCTGCCATAGACGGCGACACAATTTCGGGGATTTCTGCATTGTTGGCAAGCGTATCGTAACAGCTAGGCAACACGGGAGCTTGACGGCGCGGCATTCCTGCTTCGACAAATAAACGGTGCATTTCGCTAGACCAAAATTCATAGACTTCTTTGTGACTATTAGCATGATCTTTACACACCACCGCGCCTGTGTCGTTATCAAAATATACCGCTCGGTGTAGTGTGCTGGTTTTAATTGGTGATTTGGTTGGAATAAACCATGTTTTTGCCAATGCGGGACAATCTTCATTCGGTAAATCGCCACTGGCTGCACACACATCAATTTCACGCACATTGGCAGGCGGTATGGCGGGTTCGTTATCCAAACCGTTAAGCAAATGTTGAGTACGCAAACTATCGATAATATTAAAAAATAACGGCGCGGCGGATTGAATACCGATAAATGAGGTATTACCCGCATTATCAAAATTTCCCACCCATACCACTAACACTTCATTACCGACTACGCCCACTGCCCACGCATCTTTAAACCCCCATGATGTCCCCGTTTTCCACGCGACTTTGGGTTTAGCACGGCGTTTAGAATCAGGGCGAATATTGTAAGTGAGCATATCTAGGGTAATAAACGCCGCCGCATCACTAAGCAATGACACAGACGCTTCTGGCTGTTCTTTAGCATCAAGGCGATATTTCACCGAACGCAATTCGCCCCGATTTGCCAGCATCGCGTATAACTTTGCCAATTCTTCCATAGTCACTTCCGCACCGCCTAGCGTGATTGATAGCCCGTAATGTTCTTCGGTATCCATATTTGAAACGCCAGATTGCTTAAGAAAACCGTATAAACTGGGCTTGGATAATTTTGCGGCAATATTTAGCGCGGGAATATTACGCGAGCGCACTAACGCATCTTGTGCAGTGATAGGCCCCACAAAACGCCCATCAAAATTTTCAGGATTAAACGCACCAAACGAAGTTGGCGTATCGGCTAACACGGTACGCGGATGAATCAATCCTTGATCCAATGCCAACGCATAAGCAAATGGTTTTAGCGTTGATCCTGGTGAACGCTTAGCAAACACGCCATTCACTTGCCCAAAAATCCGCTTATCCCAAAAATTAGCCGAACCCACCAACGCGTTAACCTGCATGGAATTAGCATCCAGCAACAACACCGCTGCGTTGCGTATACCAGCGGAGCGATTTTGTTGTACATAATTATCGACCAGTTGTTTAATGGTTTTTTGTACAGGCAGATCAATACTGCTTTTAATCGTTTTATCTTCGGGATAATGTTGTAACAGCCAATTCGTTAAATGTGGCGCGAGAAATGGTTTATCCGCTCTGGCATTCACCAGCATCGGCAACGCAAAATCCGCCTCGTAGCGTTGATCTTGCGGATATTCCTGTAACCAATGTTGCCAAAGCCGTTGCCTTGCTTTCAGTAGCGCGGCTGGGAGTTGACGATTAGGCGCACGACGCACAGGATTTTGTGGAATCACCGCCAGCGTCAAGGCTTCCGTTAAACTCAGTTGCGAAATTGGTTTATGAAAAAAAATCAAACTGGCGGCAGCTACTCCTGAAATATTGCCGCTATAAGGGGCGATATTCAAATAAGCTTCCAGTATGTCATGCTTTGAATAACGCAATTCCAACCAAAACGCCGCCGCAATTTGCCACAGTTTACCGCTTACCGAACGGCTATTAATCCCATACAACTGCCGCGCCACCTGCATAGTAATGGTAGACGCACCCTGCCGCGCATCCTTACCGTAAGTCATCCACACCGAGCGCAACAACGCCAACGGATTAATGCCCAAGTGCTGATAAAACCAACGGTCTTCATACAACAATGTCGCTTGCTGGATATTTTTTGGAATGTCTTCCAAGGCTGTCCAAACCCGATATTGCTGATCTTTAGCCAAGGTTAAACGCAACAACTCACCACGACGCGCATAAACCGCCGTTGAGCTGGTGTAATAACTTGATAACGGCGGCTTAGGACTGTAATGCAGATAAACAATACTGCCCATCAACAACAAAGTGATGACGATGATTAGTTTATGAGTTAGTTTGAAACGGGTTTTGGGCATGAGTTGGCTTGAAATGTAATGATGTTCACGAATGAGCAATTGCAAGCTTATATTTAGTCGTTGCGGCTAAATCAATTTTATTTGCTATTTCAGCCAGATAACATAATTTATCGCAAATTTCATTTATAGACATTTGATGTTCTGAAGTTAAAGTAAATTGTCTTGTAAAGTATTGGAGAAATTTTTCATCTACAATTCCATTTCTGTGAGAATATAAATGTCTTATTTGAAGTATTTTTTCTATTTCATTTTGTACTGCTTCATCAATAACACCTAAATCTTTTATCTGACTATTTTCTTTAATAAACCCTTTTACACTTCCTTTCTGTAGCTTACCAATTTGCTTATAAGCCCAATAGTTCACAAACTCTTGTAAATCAGAACAATTTAAAACTTCTTCTAAAGTAACCTGTTGTTTTGATTTTAATGTACTTGGTTCTGCCAAAAAAATTTCATATAACAAATCAGATAAATATGTTTCAAAATTATCAGCACAAGATGAAAATAATATTCTTGATAATATCTTACCTTCTTGATTATCAGTTGGTATATTTGCGTCAATTGGATATAAAATTCTTCCTAACTCATCTATGATTTTTAAAACACTTTGATAATGTTCTAATATCTTAATTTTTGAACTTGTAGAGTCTTTTTTATAACTTTCAAGTTGTGAACTTATAGTTTGTATTCTTGCGTAACCTAGTGGTTTAAAAATTATTTCAGTAGGGTTTTGTAACTGGGTTTTATCTTCAATTCTTTTGTATAGCTTATCCTCTAAAAATACAGGTGATTCTGATTTATCAATTTTTATTACATAAAGCCTTTTCCCATTGTAAAAAACATATTGATAATAAATTTTAGGTTGTGGAGAAAGTAAGTCTAACGCCTTATGTGTAATTGTGTTTGCGTGAAAATCTGAACTTAAACCATTTATTTCGAGGTTATCAGATGCGCCCAAAATAATATATCCACCATTAGCATTAGCAAATGAACTTATTAATTGAGCAATATTTCTTGATGGCGGCAACACAGCTTTGTATTCAAGCGTAGAACTTTCAGGTTGCCCAATAATTTTTGTTATTTCGTCTGTAATATCCATTTTTATACTGGTATCTTATTAATTCCTGTTTTTTTAATAATTTTACCTAGAGTTAGGTGCTTAGGTTTTTCTTTACCATTATCTATCCATAATTCAGCATTTTCATAATCTAAAGCATCTTTCTCAGAGCTGTAATAAACAATAACCTGCCCATTATCTGATGGTCTAACCACTATATGTATAGGTAATCCTTGTTTATTTATTCCTCCAATTACCGTAGTAGCTAACTCTTCCCATTCGCTACAATCATAGTCTTGATGAGTTTTTAAATGTGCAATAACATTTTCTTTAGTTCGACTAATTAGTCCTTGAACATATTCAAACATTTCTACTGTTGGTATAGATGTGTGTATAAATTGAGATGAAAGAGATTTATCTTTAAATGCTTCATTCAGTTCGTCAATTGAAGTCACCCCTAAACTCAATAAAGTATCTTGACTAATAATAACTTGTGGATTATTTATAGTTGTATTTTTTGCTGACTTCAACATTTCTTTTAATTCAGATAAATTGGAAACATTAAATTCCTTTAAAATACTATTTATTTCTATAGCATCATCGATTATTTTTTTGTTTTCTTCTATTTTATTCGAAATATCAACAAGTTCTGATAATGACTTCTTGTTTCTCAAAATACAATATAAATTTTCTTTGTCATCAATCGTATCAACTAATAACTTCTCTTTCTTTTTGTAAAGATTAGAAAAAAATGTTTTTCCCTTATCTTCGTTGTGCTCAAACCACTCAGTAAGCATTATAATGGCTTTTTTCCTATTCTCACTGTCATTATTAGAATCAGAGCTAAGTAATTCTGTTATTTTATTAGCTATATCTTGTAACTTAATTTTTTCAATGTAATCATATTTAAAAAATATGTCTTTATGAATTAGCTCATTGTAATAATCGTAACCAGAAAAAAAGCATATTTCCTTAATAGTTTCGGCTTCTATTTCATCTAAAGCAAGCTCATGACAATTTTTAAATTTTCCTCTTTGGTTTGGAATTAAACTATTGTTATTAAAAGAATTGTAGTTACCTATTTTTTTAATAAAATCTAAGCAATCATTAAGCCATATAAAAGTTAATTCCTCATCAACTTCTAATGTATTAATTAAAGTTGAAATATCTGTTTTTCCTTTTAAATCAACAATGAGGTCTTCAATATCAACTTTTTTACAGTTTTTCCAAATTAATTTAGCCCATTTATGAATGTGTTGAATTAATGGAAGTTTGTTGATTTTGAGGTCAGATGAAAACTGCCATATTTTTTCTCTATCTTCTGGGTTTAATTTTGGGTCTGGAAAACGCACTTCATCTAAGGAAAATTTACCTGTTTTTGTTTCAACAATTTTAGCGTTTAAAATGAACTCTCTAATTGGTTTCTGAATATTATATTCATACCAATTTTCGTCAAAATATTTTTCATTTGTAGATGGTATTCGAGTTTCCACAAGGTTGTATAAATCAAAAAAATCTCGTTCTTCAAGTTGAAATATTAAATCTTTATATAATCCAACAGCGTTTTCTAAAAGCTCTCTATTTTCTTGTACCTTTAGCTTAGTAATATCTTTTAACCAAATTCCATCTCTTTCGTTTATAGGATTAAAAAAGAAACTATTTACAACGACAGGAAAATAGAATTTTTCAGTTCCAATAAGAGGAAAGTCACAAAACAATTTAGGGAAATTGTTTATGTTTTTAATTGAATAGCCATTTTCAATTTTTTCAATTTCGGTAGCAATTGAAACTCTGTCGTTAGAGTTATACAAAATTAAAACTTCTGTTTTTTCTCCATTTTCAATCCTTGAAATAGGTATAATCAAACTGTCGCATAATTCATTTTTTTCAAAAACAGTGTTTTTTCCTACTGTATTGTCTATGATTTCTACACGGCTAATTTTAGGAATAAAGGCTAGTACAAATGGGATTAATTTTGAAAATTCATCTATACCAATTTTAGCAATTGCTTTCTGTACTTCTGTATCTAGTTTGTAACAAAAAGAGGTATTAAATTCATTTTTATCGTAATCAATTTCAATTTTTCTGGCAGACTTTTGGAATTCTGTCCACACATTCTCTATTTTTGGAGCAAGTTCTTGTGTTGTATTGCCTTGTCTATCCAATAAAAAATCAAATTTGCAAAAACCATCACTTTTTGTTTCTACAATTCCTTTAATGTGTATAACTCTTGAGAGCAAATGTGTAGTTAAAAATCCTGTTCCGAACCTTCCAGTTTTTTTGTTTGCCGTCCCTCTTCTGCTTCTTTAGAAGAAATCTGGTTTATTAAGCCCCTGATGTCTAGCTCGGTGAAATATGTACCGTTATGGCTAAAGTCAACGCTTTCTTCATCAAGTTTTATTTGAACGGATACGGTTCTGCTATCCTCTTCTGCGATACTATCCTTGGCATTTTGCAGTAATTCCCAAGCCCAACGACCTTGATTGTTTTCAATGGTTTGTTCTAGCTCATCTAAGCGTTTGATTATTTTATCGGCAATCGAGCGATTACCATCTTCTTTTCTACCTAGTTCAATTGATTCAATCATAATTGGTTATTACCATGTTCAAAAATTAACAAAATCAGAGTTCTGTAGTCCTGTAGGGTGGGCAAACGGCTCTATCGTTTGCCCACGCCGTGGCATAATCGGCGATGCACGCAAAAAGCCGCTTGCCCACCCTACTTACTCACTACGCCTTGAATTGAGATGAATTTTGTTCTGCTAACCGCTTTATTCTTGCTACTTGATATGCCTTAACTTGCTTATACAAAGGATGTGAACTTTTCAAGGTTAAATGCGTTAATGACACAACTAAATCTTGATCTTTCATAGCAGTGGATTCAACTTGACAACAAATGCCGCCTTCATCACCCATATATATAATTTTGACGATTTTTAAATTCTCATCGGGCTTCATTTTGTTATATTTTTCTTTCAAAGAAATAACTAAACGCTTGGTAGGATTTGCCGCAATCGGCAAAGCACTTTCCATCTCTTTGATTAAAGCCATCGTACCCTACTTACTTCATACAACAAGGTCGCTTGCTGGATATTTTTGGGAATGTCTTCCAAGTCTGTCCAGACTCGATACTGCTGATCTTTAGCCAAGGTCAAACGCAACAACTCACCACGACGCGCATAAACCGCCGTAGAACTGGTGTAATAACTCGATAACGGCGGCTTGGGTGCGATATGCAGATAAATAATGCCGCTCATCAGTAACAAAGTGATGACAATAATTAGTTTATGAGCTAATTTGAAACGGGTTTTGGGCATGGCTGACTTATTATCATAATCGCTATATAACTTTAGTTTTTCTTTTTCCATGCCGAAAAGAATAATCTTTTTTCGGGAGGTGAGCGTAACATCAGTTATTAAATAGCCGATAAAAATTAGCGGTAGATAATTCGGCAACTTCTTCAACTGACACGTCGCGCAATTTTGCAATTTGTTCAGCGACAAAACGAATGTATGTTGGATAATTGGGTCTGCCTCGATGTGGGACAGGAGCTAAATACGGTGAATCAGTTTCGATTAGAAAGCGGTCAGCGGGGACTTTTTTTGCCACTTCTTGAATTTCTTTAGCACTGTTAAAAGTTACTATACCTGAAAAA
This sequence comes from Methylococcales bacterium, assembly GCA_026398895.1. Lineage (GTDB taxonomy): Bacteria > Pseudomonadota > Gammaproteobacteria > Methylococcales > Methylomonadaceae > UBA4132. Next base: position 11,730 of record JAPLRZ010000046.1, on the reverse strand, counting down.
GAAATATAAAAATTTAACTCCAAGGCTTGCTGAGCAAATTCCCAATCTTCGGTAAAACAATGAATAATGCCGCCGACTTCTTGCGCGTTTTCTTCTTTTAAAATACGCAAAGTGTCCTTTTTTGCTTCGCGGGTGTGAATAATCAAGGGCTTTTTTAGAGTTTTAGCGGCATTAATATGATTGCGAAAGCGTTGATGTTGCCAGTTTAAATCACCTGTACTGCGAAAATAATCCAGCCCTGTTTCACCGATAGCAATGACTTTATTGATTGATCCTAAGGCAATCAATTCATCAACCGTTGGTTCTTGACCTTCATGAACATTAGGATGCACACCCACGGACACAGAAATTTGTGGATAATTCTCCACCATCTCCAGCATAGCGGGATAAGCCTCCAAGTCGATAGCGATACAGAGTAAATGTTCGATATGACTATTTTTCACTTCCTGCATAAAACAAGAAAAGTCATTTTGATACGGTTTTAGATCAAGACGATCTAAGTGGCAATGTGAGTCTATCAACATAATTACATGGTATGAGTTGGGCGGTCAGATTCTGCCGAACCTGCCAGATAAGTTTCGATTTTATTGCGTGCTTCGATGCTTTTAGCGTCTTTGACATTAAATTGGACACCAACACCAGAAACGCGATGAATCTCACAATTAGGCGGGGTTTTCCAAATCACTTTGCCTGCAATCGGTAAGCGATCTGATTCTTCCACGATGTGTAACAATATAAATACTTCTTGCCCCATTGCGTATTCTCGCGGGGTAGGAACAAATAAGCCCCCGCCGATGACAAATGGCATATAGGACGCATATAAGCCCGCCTTATCTTTAATCGATAAGTTCAATACACCGCCTTGTCTGGCGGGTGATGGTGTAAGTTCTGACATTTTAACGACTCCGATTGAGTTCAGACCATTGTATTAAAATTTCTTCAAACAGCGATTGCTTATTGATGGGTGTTTCTAATCGCGCTCGACTGAGTAACAGTAAATCGTACAAGCGATACAATCCTGTTAGTGAGATCGATTGCGTCAAACTCTGTAACTGCGTGTGTAAATCTGGATTATACAAGCTATCGGCATGATTTTGATAAGCACATTTAATTAAATCCACCACCCAAGACGTTAGCCAAAATAATAATGGCGTTTCAGGTAGCTTAAGCCACTGTTCAGCGATTAATATCGGGTGAGTTTGGCGTTTTGCAACCTCTAGCCACTGTTTAAAACATTCATTACGCCTAGCAAGTGTTCCGTCTTTAGCATAACTTAATGCCAATAACGGCGCACCTTGTGCCAATCCTAATAATACGGCAGTGTCGTCTTTTACCGATTGAGTTTTTAACCAGCTCAACACTGTCGTTTTATCGGGCATGGCAATGGCTAATTTTTGACAACGACTGCGAATCGTTGCGGGGAGTTTACTCTGTCTTTCGCTGATTAACACAATGACGGTGCGTTCGTTAGGTTCTTCTAAGCATTTTAAAAACGCATTGGCAGAGGCGTTATTAAGCTTGTCGGCAGGATTAAGAATCACCACCCGATAGCGTTCAAACTGCGGCTTGAGGTTGAGTTTCGTGATTAAGCTACGAATCTGGTCAATCGCAATGGTGGTTTTACCTTCATCAGGTTGCAGTAACATAAAATCAGGATGGGTTTGTGCCTTTAGCAACAAACAACTATGACAATGCCCACAGGCATGACTATCAGCGTTTGGCTGTTCACACAATAATGCGCCAGCAAACTGTTTGGCAAGCTCCATTTTACCAACGCCTTTACCGCCTGTAATCAATAAGGCTTGTGGAATGCGCTGTTGCTGAATGTAACTGTGTAAATGCGTCCAGTGCGAGTGTTGCCAAGGAAGTGTGGTCATGTTCTAGCAAAGAGAGTTAAAAAAGTTGGTAAGATTATAAATCATGCGTAACAAATTTCCTGAAAATACCATCAAGCTAGAGCTAACCTACAATAAAATGATACCGTTCGTGGTGAGCTTGTCGAACCACATTCACATCATTCGACAAGCTCATGACAGGCTTAGACAAGCTCAGTGCAAACGGTTTTATAATCACTCTATTGATTGTTAGCTATATGCACACACTATGTTTTTGGTGTTTTTCGTGGCAGAACAGAAAACAGTCGAAACTCTGTTCACTATCATAGATAATACCCCACTGTTTAACTGTCCATTTGTTCTCCATGAAGTTGGAAAAAATAAAACTTTCGGGTTTTAAATCATTTGTCGATCACACGGTGATTCCTATTACTAGCAATCTAACGGCTATCGTAGGCCCGAATGGTTGCGGTAAATCGAATATTATTGATGCCGTGCGTTGGGTAATGGGCGAAAGTTCAGCTAAACATTTACGCGGCGGTAATATGGCGGATGTCATTTTTAATGGTTCGTCTACTCGTAAACCCGTCAGCACTGCGTCAGTCGAATTAGTGTTTAATAATACCGAAGGTAAAATCGGCGGCGAGTATGCAGAATACGACACCATTGCCATTAAGCGGCAGGTTAGCCGTGATGGCTTGTCAGTGTATTGGCTGAATGGTTCACGCTGTCGGCGTAAAGACATTACCGATTTATTTTTAGGCACGGGCTTGGGTTCGCGTAGTTATGCGATTATCGAACAAGGTACGATCTCGCGTATGGTGGAAGCCAAGCCCGATGAATTGCGTGTCCATATCGAAGAAGCCGCTGGCATTTCTAAATACAAAGAACGCCGCAGTGAAACCGAAACCCGAATGCGCAACACCCGCGACAATTTGGAACGCTTGGATGATTTGCGTGATGAAGTGGAAAAGCAAATCAAACACCTGCAAAAACAAGCCGAAAAAGCCGAAAAATATACCGAGCTTAGGCAACAAGAACGGCAGTTTAAGACCGAATTGTTGGCAATGCGTTGGCAAGCCTATCAACAAGCTGCCGCTCAATTAGAGGCACAATTACAAAAAGTTGCCGTTGAACACAATCGTTTATTTGTCGAAGTGCGTGATGTCGATAGCCGTTTAGAAGCGAAACGCACTGAATACAAAACCCAGCAACAACAATTTAACGACAGTCAAGGCGATTATTATCAAAGCGTTGCTGAATTAGGTCGTATTGAGCAAGCGATTAAACATGATGAACGCACTCATGAAGACACCGTGTTGGAAATCGGACGTTCTCAGCAACAAGCCGATTCTGCATTAAGCGAGCTGGAAACCGATAGGCAGGCGTTGGAAGACACTAAACAAGCGTTGCTCGAAGCGGAAGAAAATTACACCGTTGCACAAGAACGCCAAGAAACCCTGTTGGATTTTCAACAAGATGCGCAACAGCAACGCCACGCATGGCAAACGCGATGGAACGACTATCAAGCTAAACACGCCCGTTATAAAGAACAAGCCGTAAGCTACACATTGCGTAGCGAACATTTAGCGCAACAACAACGGCAATTACAAAGCCGTTTAGACAAGCTATTGGCAGAGCATGAACAATTGTCGGAAGTGGATTTAGCCGATGATATTGAATCCTTGGAAGTCAGTATTGAGCTTATTGAAACTCAGCGTGAAGATTTGCAAGCGCAGCTCGAACAATTACAGCAACAAATTGGTGAGCAACGCCAACACATCAAGCAACTACATAATGAGCTACATCATCGCCGCTCCGAACAGCAACAGCTTAAAGGAAAAATCACCTCGTTGGAGTTGTTACAGCAACACGCAATGGGCAAAGATAATAAAAATCTCAGTAGTTGGCTAGAACAAATGCCGACTGTGGCAATGCAATCTGGACGTTTGGCTGAATATCTGGAAGTTGAAACTGGCTGGGAAACAGCGGTGGAAACGGTATTAGGCAGTTATTTAGAGGCGATTTGTTTGGAAGATATTGGCGCGATATTGCCACATTTACCGCGTTTAACAAATGAATCATTGGCGGTGATTGCTACACACTCCCATGACTGTCAGTCCTCCAAAGAACACCAGACAACGCTATTAACTAAAGTCCACGCACCTTGGGATTTATCCAGCTTGTTGGCTGGTATTTATTGCGTTGATGATATGGAAACGGCTCAGCGTTTAGCGGCAGGATTGCAAGCTCATGAATCGGTGATTAGCCGTGATGGAGTTTGGCTCAGTAGCGGCTGGTTAAAAATTCAGCGTAGTAAAGATAATAAAACAGGCGTGTTACAACGCGAGAAACAATTACGCTTGTTTAAACAACAGCTAGAGCAGTTGCAACAAGAGATTGCAAATTTTGAAGATCAGTTAGCTGACACCGAAGCCGAGCTAAAAGCCGCTGAACTTAATCGTGATTCCATTGCACAACAAAATAATCAATTAGGCACGGAGCTGTCACTGAAAAATTCAGAACTCAGTGCGCAATCTGCCAGATTAGAACAGCAACACCGCCGCTTACAACAAATCAACCATGAGCAACAAGAACTAAGTGTTCAGCTCAATGAAACCAGCGAAGCTATCAGCGAAACCCGCGAGTTGCAAGCCGAAGCCGAAGACAGTATGGCAGAGCAAGAACAAACCAGATGCCAGTTAGAAACAGCAAATCAAGCCCTGCAATCCTCACAACATCAAACAGACCATGCGGTTAATGAAGCTAGGCAGCAAGTTTTTAGTCTGAAAGCGAAAATTGATTCATTACGGTCATCTGAAACAATCACCAGCCGACAAATAGAACGCCTACAGTTTCAACATCAACAAGCGGTGGCGCGATTGCTTGAGCTGGAAAAAAAACAGCAACACATTCGTCTCACACTGACTGAACAAAAAACCTTGCTTACTGAGCAATCTGCTGAAAAAAATCAACTGGAACAAGGATTAAAAAAACAGCGACAATTTCAAGACGCGTTGGAAGCTGAGATCACCGAGTTGAGCAAACAACACACCCGCGTACAAAGAGCCTTAGAAAACGAAAAAGAAGCTCTCGATAAACTACGCTTTGAATGTCAAGAAAGTAAAGTGCGTGGGCAAACTGTCAATGAACAGCTCAAAGAAATGAATGCCAATGCTGAACAAGTATTAAAAAATCTGCCTGAACAAGCACAAGAGTCAATTTGGAAACAGAAAGTAAATGAATTAACGGCACAAATCGAGCGTTTAGGGTCGATTAATCTAACAGCGATTGAAGAATATAAGGCACAATCGGAGCGCATAGACTTTTTAAATACCCAGCACGCCGATTTAATTGAGGCATTACAAACCTTAGAATTGGCAATTAGTAAAATTGATAAAGAAAGTCGGTTACGTTTTAAGGAAACATTCGATAAAATAAACCACGGCTTACAAGAAAAATTTCCAAAATTATTTGGTGGTGGGCAAGCGTATTTAGAATTAACTGAGCAAGATTTATTAGAATCAGGTGTTACTATTATTGCTAGACCGCCAGGAAAAAAAAATAGCAGTATTCATTTACTATCAGGTGGCGAAAAAGCATTAACAGCGGTGGCATTGGTATTTTCAATTTTTGAATTGAATCCCGCGCCGTTTTGCTTATTAGACGAAGTTGACGCACCATTGGATGATGCGAATGTGGGGCGGTTTTCAAAAATGGTTGAAGAAATGTCCGCGACAGTGCAGTTTTTATATATTTCACATAACAAGGTTACAATGGAAATTTCAAAGCAGTTAGCAGGTGTTACCATGAAAGAGCCAGGTGTTTCGCGAATGGTCGCAGTTGATATTCAAGCGGCAATCACAATGGCGGAAATCTAATGGATAAAGAAATACTAAGAATTGTAATTATTGCCACAGGGCTGATTATTGTCATTGCCATGTTGACGTGGGGTTATTTGAAAGACAAAAAATCACAACGAGACATGGATTTTGATGACGACCGCGAAATACAGAAGTCGCGTAATGATTCAGAAAACAGTGACGATGATGAGGATGAAGAATATATTGAACCTTTAGGCTCTGCCATTGCTAATCCACCAGAGAGCTATTATTCGACTGACGAAGATGACGAGGAAGATGATGATTCTACTCCTGTTCAGCCGCGTCTTATTACCCCCGATATTATTCAATTTTGTTTGGCAGCTAGAGCAACAGAAGGTTTTAATGGGCTGGATTTAATTCGTGCATTTAGAATAGCAGGGCTTAAATACGGCAATTTAAAAATATTTGAACGCATAGATGCTAATCAATTGGTCGATTTTGGTGTTGCCTGCATGGTAGAACCAGGTACATTTCCTAGTAGTAATTTAGAAAATTTTTACTGCCCAGGTATTGTATTTTTTATGCAGCCCAATGCCTTAGATGACGCACTCTCTGTATTTGATGACTATGTAGAAACGATTCGTATGTTAGCGATAGAGCTAGAAGGCGATATATGGGATCATCAAAGACACCCACTGACCGAAGCGACCGTGAAGGCTATTCGGCAGAGTTTGTAATTTTGTCCACGAAAGACACGAAAATTATTAACATATAGCTAAAGCACAATAAAATGATGCCGTTCGTGGTGAGCTTGTCGAACCACATTCACGCTTCGACAAGCTCAGCGCGAACGGGTTTTTTAATCGCAAATACTTCCTCAGCTATGACACCATAGAGACGTTGTAACGTCTATGGTGTCATAGTTATTCCTACGCACCCGCGCTTATTTTTTTGTGTCTTTCGTGCTTTTCGTGGACAGTTTATAACCACCTTGGAGGAATCTTGAATCTAAGTTACGAACAACTGGTTGAGCGACTCAACTTATGGAATCACGCCTATTATGTCCTCGATGATCCGCTAGTCAGTGATGCTGAATACGATCACGCTTTTCGAGCCTTACTGGCATTAGAAGCTCAAAACCCCGATTTAGTTAGTCCAGAATCCCCCACGCAACGTGTTGGCGCAAAACCGATAGACGAATTTAAAAAAGTAGAGCATGGTGTGAAAATGCTCTCTTTAGCCAATGCGTTTTCTCTGCAAGAAACTGTCGATTTTTTTGATAAAGCCGCTAAAGAGTTGGAAGTCAGTCCGTCTTCATTAGCACTATTTAGCGAACCTAAACTCGATGGTTTAGCCATTACCATCCATTATCATCATGGATACTTTAGTTACGCGGCGACACGCGGTGATGGGCAAATTGGTGAAGACGTAAGCCACAACATCAAAACCATTCAATCCGTGCCGCTAAAATTGGCGACCAATTCACCGCCTGAAAAACTAGAAGTACGCGGCGAAGTCTTCATGCCTAAAGCCGCGTTTGCCAAACTCAATCGCTTAGCAAAACAACAAAACAGCAAAGTGTTTGTGAATCCCAGAAATGCTGCTGCGGGTACAGTTCGACAAATGAATCCACAAATCGCCGCTAAACGCGATTTACAATTTATTCCCTACAGCGTTGGTGAATACCAAGGTGAGCGCGGCTTTACTCGTCATTCAGAAATGATCGATTACCTCATCTCGCTAGGTTTTAGACGCAACCCCCATTGCTATGCTTTTTCGGGCAGTTTCGAGGCATTTACCGAAAATTATCAACGCATGGAATCGCTCAGAGACAGTTTACCGATGGAAATTGACGGCATCGTTTACAAAATCGATGACTTAGCCACACAACAAACGTTGGGGTTTATTTCCCGTTGTCCTAAATGGGCAGTTGCCAGAAAATTCCCCGCGCAACAAGCCACCACGCAACTATTAGACGTTGATTTTCAAGTCGGACGCACGGGCGTATTAACCCCCGTCGCACGATTAGAACCCGTATTTGTGGCAGGTGTCACGGTTAGCAATGCCACTTTACACAATATGGACGAAATTGAACGCTTAGGCTTGTGTATCGGTGACAGTGTAGAAATCCAAAGGGCAGGGGATGTAATACCCAAAGTCGCCAAAGTTATCGAACAAGGCGAAAGCAGAAAACCTATAGTGATACCAGAGCGTTGCCCCGTCTGTGATTCGTTGGTGACAAGAATCGAAGGTCAAGCCGCATTTCGTTGTACAGGTGGTTTGATTTGTGCCGCGCAAGGTGCAGAACGCATCGAACATTACGCCTCGCGTCGGTGTATGAATATCATCAACTTAGGCACAAAACTCATTGAAGTGCTTTATAACAACGGCACATTGAAAACTATTGCCGATATTTACAAAATCCAACTCAACGATATTGCTTCATTAGAAGGGCAGGGCGAAAAAAGTGCGCAAAATGTACTGGATTCTATCGAAGCTTCAAAAACAACCAAACTGAGTACCTTTTTAGCTGCCTTAGGCATACCCGATGTGGGTGAAGGTGGTTCAAAAAATGTGGCAAAGTATTTTAAAAACCTGCCTACGATTCAAACCGCCAGCTTTGAAGAACTAATGCAAGTGCCAGACGTAGGGCCTGTGACTGCAAAAAGTATCGTGGATTTTTTTCGAGATGAAAAAAATCTAGCCATTGTTACTGACATTATCAACGCGGGCGTGGCGTGGCAAGATGAGCAAGCCGAAGCGGTACAAGCGCAACCGCTAGCAGGTCAAACGTGGGTATTAACAGGCACGCTATCGATACCCAGACAAGAAGCCAAAGCCTTGTTAGAAAATTTAGGTGCGAAAGTTGCAGGGTCGGTTTCTAAAAAAACTGATTGTGTCGTTGCGGGTTCAGAAGCGGGTTCTAAACTGACTAAAGCGCAAGAATTGGGTGTTAGAGTCATGAATGAAGCGACGTTTTTGTCAGAGTTTAAACTGTAGATGTAAATTTATCCGCATGGCGCGAATCTGTTGTGCCGCCACAAAACATAATGACACACTAAAAATAGTGATGTCATATTAATGTAACAAAAAAAAACTATGCTCGTTTATTCATAACCCATAAAAATTCATAATGTCTAGTTTACATAAAGAATTAATCGCTATTCTCGATGCTGAAAAATTAACACCTTATTTTCAGCCAATTGTTTCTTTAATACAAAAAAAAATAATCGGTTATGAAGCTTTAATTCGAGGGCCATCCGATAGCCCATTACACAGTGCCTTTAATTTATTTAATACCGCTCAACGTTTTAATTTAAGTACAAAACTTGAATTTATTTGTCGTGAACTGACTATACAACGCTATGCCAGTTTGGGTCTTAGGGAAAAATTATTTATTAATGTCAGTCCTTCAGTATTATTAAATCCAAAATTCAAAACGGGTATGACGCTTAAATTATTGAATAAATTTGGTGTTGATCCACATTCTATCGTTATAGAATTAACGGAGCATCAACCGACCGATAATTATGAGTTAATGAATCATGCGGTTTTACATTATCGAAATATGGGGTTTGAGATAGCACTGGATGATTTAGGTGCGGGTTATTCTGGATTAAGATTATGGTCAGAATTATTACCCGAATATATAAAAATAGATAATCATTTTATTCGTGGCATTGATACTGATCCTGTTAAATTAAACTTTGTTCGTTCTATTCAAAATATAGCCAGTTCTTTGCATTGTAATGTGATAGCTGAAGGTATCGAAACTGAAAATGAATTTAAAGCGATAGTTAATCTTGGTGTTACCCATGCTCAAGGTTATTACTTTGCAAGACCCGCATTTATTCCATTGGAAAAAATTGATAGCTTATTATTTGTTTCCAATGATATTGACAGTGTGTTACTAAGCCCTTTTAAAGCGGTATCCTATATTACTAAATTGATTCCTTCAATTTCATCAGAAACGCCCATCAATGAGGTGATGTCTGTGTTTCAGCGTAATAGTAATTTAGCTATTTTGCCGTTAGTTGATAATTGTGTCGCAATAGGTATTATTTATCGAGACCTGTTTCTTTCTAAATTATTTGCCAGTCGTTACGGGTTAGAATTATATGGAAAAAAACCGATAAAACTATTTCTCGACAAAACCTCCTTAAGTATTGATCAAGAGGTCTCTATTCAGGCAGTTAGTAAAAAACTAACCTCTGAAATGCGAAATGATGCAGCATTTATTATCACGCGTAATGGTGAATATATGGGTATAGCTACGATAATGGATTTACTTGCGGAAATTACGCGTCAACAAATTGAGAGTGCTAGATACGCTAATCCTCTGACATTATTACCAGGTAGTGTGCCTATTAATGAGCAAATGAATCAACTACTCGCAAAAAAAATCCCTTTCTGTGTTGCTTATTTCGATTTAGATAATTTTAAACCCTTTAATGATATTTACGGCTATGATGCAGGAGATAATATTATCAAAGCAGTTGCTAATATATTGTCACAGTTTATTACTCCAGAAAAAGGGCAAGTGGGGCATATAGGTGGTGATGATTTTATTGTTATTTTCATTGATGATGACTGGTTGGAGTGCTGTAAAATAATATTAGACACATTTCAAAACATTGTTCCAAGTTATTATAAGGATGAAGATGTAAAAGTGGGTGGAATACATACTGAAAATAGGACTGGGCATAAATGCTTTTATCCGCTCATAAGTCTGTCGATAGGTATTGTAGATCCAGCATCAACAGCGCAGTGTCAATCTCATGTGCAAATAGCCGATATGGCTGCTGGCACAAAAAAACAAGCGAAAAAAATTGATGGCAATAGTTTGTTTGTTAATAAACGTCTTCAATACCACACACATTATCCATCCATATAATTGGTTAAATGTGTTATTTTTACTTTTGTGAATGACTGCCAGCCTTTTAAAGCATAGGTATCTACACACATTCAGCATAATAAAAACAATGGTTTATAACCTTTGGTGCTAGTTTAAATTAAGCAGCTAAAATAGTAAGCTATTGTTTTTAATGGAGTCCAATAGCTTTAGCTATTGCTGATTTGTAAAAAGCTGAAGCTTTTTGACTCCTATTCCTTTCTAATAGCTGTAAACAAAAAATGTTTTAATCACACACATTGATTTATTTTGTTTATTTTTATGGAGCTAACTAGCACCAAAGGGTTATAAAAAGCCAAACTCCCTCTCCTGCTGGAGAGGGTTGGGGTGAGGAGAATAAAATCAAGTAGTTACATTTCCCCTCATCCCAACCTTCTCCCTCTGGAGAAGGAGTAATAGCACTTGTGTAGATACTTATGCTTTAAAGGACTGGCAGTCATTAATGTCGCTATAACAAGTTTTACACACAACTAATTAATAATACTTTCGTTCTCTCCTGCGTAGAGTAGAATGCTATTATTAGTTAATTTTAATAGAGGAGAATGATAATGAAAAAAATAAATCTAGCGTCGTTGTTATTGGTTTTATCGGTATTTGGAAGTGCGGTTTATGCTGATGTTACTTTGCAGTCTAAAGAGGAAGTGGAAGGTACTTGGAAGTTACAATCTACTAAAAACTCTTTAACCGATAAGCAAGCTATTAATAGGGAAGATACTTGGGTATTTAAAAATGGCAAAATGACAATCTTACATATTCCTCGCGAAGGAACTTATTACGACCAGCCGCCTGTAGATTATGTAATAGAGGATGGTAAATTAAAAACCGCCATTGTCGGTAGCAACAGGTTTGAATTGTATACCGTGGTAGAAAAAGACGATAATAATATGACGCTGAAAGGAAAATACGGCGGTTATTATTATTTTAATAAAAAATAATAATTGATGGATTAAAAAGTTAGTGGGTAAATCTGTCAATGTTTAAAAACAGATACCATCCCTTAAAGGGATGGTATCTGTTGTACATACAGTGTTTTCAATCATCATTAGTTACTTTAAATTAAAATTGGTTAGCATGGTAAAAATATCCATGTGCATTATCAACGGTAATAATTTTAAAAGCATTTCCAATAGCTATTAAAAGGTTATCAAATGTCCGAGCT
>JAPLRZ010000059.1:57725-109773 GCA_026398895.1 Methylococcales bacterium | reverse complement strand
CAGTGGTCAAGATTGCCTATTGGTGATGACTACCAAGCGGCTTAAGTGTGAACTTCCTGCCATTATCGAAACCACGGTTAAGGCTTAGCACTGGATTAGATCATCGGCTTGACCATGAACCGCTTGCCAGTATCGAAACCATGAAAGCACGGTTAAGGTTAAGCCTTGCCAGTGGTCAAGATTGCCTATTGCCGATGACTACCAAGCGGCTTAAGCGTGAACTTCCTGCCATTATCGAAACCACGGTTAAGGTTTATTCAGTGGTCAAAGATTGTTCATTGGTGATGACTGCCACTAAGTAACCACTTTTCACTGATCATTGATAGCAGCATTAAATAACTATAATTGATTGTTATAGAATCAAGCCGTGCTATCTAATATCAGTTAAGCCTTGATTTTTTGTGTACCAATGCGCGTACCAATAAAAAATACAGATAATAAAAGTATTTTTAAATCAATAGCTTACTTTCTAAATATATGAACTGACTAGATTTCAACACTCATAGGCTATTTCGATGTAAGTAAACAACGGGCGCAATAGACGATAATCTTATTGCGCTCTATGTGATTGAATGCTTAAAAATTTGCAGAGATACTCAAGCGAAAACTAATCGGTTCAACAGGGTGAAAATGCTTGTCAGCTACGCCCGCCGCATCTTCATTAGGTAAGCGTGAGGTATAGTAATAGTCTATGCCACTATCTTTGCGGTTAAGCAGGTTGAAGGCTTCGGCTTGTACTGTCCACGTTGGGTTGAATTTGTAACCGACCATGCCTGATAACAAAATGGTCGCGCTGGAACGCGCACTGTTATCCTCAATTAATGAACGTGGGCCAAAGAAACGTAACCGTGGACCACCAAAAAATCCACCCCAGACATCATGGACGGTCGCGCCTGTCGCTAACACTGTACCCACAGAACCAGGAATGTAATTGCCTGCTGGATCATTGCCACGAAACCGTGATTTAGACATACTTAAATCCATATCAAAAGTCATCCAATCAGTGGGTGAATAAAAGTTTGCCCATTCCACCCCATAGCGGCGACTGGGGCGACTGGCTTCGGTAGTCCCTGCATCACCGACAAATAACAGTTCAGAATCAATGTCTAACCACCAAACAGCTAACGTGCTTTGTAAGCCTTTTACCCACGTTGTTCTCGCACCGACTTCTGCACCATAAGTCCGCGCTAAGGGAGCGGCTTTGTTAATTTGATTGCCACTAGCATCAGTAGATGAACCTGTAACAGGATCAACTTGGGTGTTAATGCCGCGTGCATCATTACTGTGAAAGCCTAAGCCACCATTTAAATAAAGCTCAGTATTTGCCCACGGGCCAAAAATTAAACCCAGTTTTGGACTAAACATACCAGCGGTTTGGGTACCATTATTTGCCGACTGATTACTGTTGTTGACATTAAAACGATAGCCATCAAAACGCACGCCGACAGTGCTACGAAACCAATCATTCCAACGGGTTTTATTTTCTAGGTAGGGGCTGATGTTGGTAATCCAAATACTATCTTGGCGCACAATGTCATGCTGTTGTCTGGCTTGGGTGAGGGTTAAACCATTTTTAACATTATCGTTACGCACTTGTAAACCGAGGGTGGTTTCTGATTCCGCACTGCCAATTTTATGAAAAAAGGTGTGAGTGGCTTTTAAGCCTGTGGTATAGCGTTGATCGGGTTGTCCGAACTGGTCACCTTGCACAGGATTACTTAAAAAATAAGTAAAGTTGGAAAATAAATTCAACTTAGAAAATAGCCCGTAGGCGATGACTTTGCTTTCGCTATCGTTAGAATGCCGATGCCATTCACCTGTTAAGCTATAACGCTGACTATTGCCGCCATCGGTGGGATCGATATTACCAAAACGGTTGAGCGTTCCATCTAACACGGCGCGTTTAGGAATTTGGTCAGTCGAACCCCACGCGGCTTTATAAGCCATTGCGGTGATATTCCAACCCGATTTTGCGTACTCTTCACTGTAACGCAATACACCGTTAAATTTCATGTAGTCATTGCCTACCGACCAAGGGCCGTTATTGTGGACGGTTTCCCCTGCAAACAATAAATTACCATTGCCTAGTTTGCGTGATCCCATGCCTAAACCACGGTAATAATCAAAACTTCCGCCCGTAAATTTAACGGTGTTAGTGGGTAATTCATTGAAATATTGAATATTTGCCGCACCTGTACTGGAAAAATCACCGTTTTCAGCATAGTAGTTACCTTTTTGATAGCTAACGGTTTTTACCATTTCGGGAATTAAAAAGTTAGTATCCATCCAACCTTGACCGTGCGAATGCGAAGCCATGTTCACAGGTACACCATCGATTTGCGTTAAAAAATCGGTGCCGTGATCTAAATTAAAACCGCGTAAATAATATTGACTGGCTTTACCCTCGCCGCTATGTTGTGAGGAAATCATACCTGGAACAGTTTCTAAAATTTCACTGGGTCGGGTAATTGGGCGATATTTTAATTGTTCTTGCCCGACATTACCTTGTGACGCGCTACCCGCAATGCCCACTAAATCATCGGCTCGTTGTGTAGCGGTGACTTCCATCTCAGTAAGCTCTATCGACTTTTCGACTTTGGCTTTAGATTGGGTTTTAATCGGCTTATTGACCTTGTCTTTAGTCTTATCGGCGGCGTGTGCATTGCCTGCATAATTAAGCATCAATAGACAAGCGGCTATCACTAAACCTGCTTTTTGCAAGCGTAGGGTTTGCGATTTGCAGGATAGGTTTAATGGGACGATCTGTTGGATGTGCATTTTTTGCCTCGGTATTATTATTATGTGATGTTGAAATATTTTTTAGATTGCTGATTTTTTTGGTTTTAGCTGACGAGGTATTAAAAACCCCAGTATTAATGCTAACAAGACAATCCCAATCGCTACTGTTAAAAAACCGCCTGCTGATGCAGGCGCACCTGCGGTTGTCATTGCGATTTTGAGCTGAATATGTAACGCACTGGCTTCGGGATTAGTGTTTAATTCGTTGTCTTCCACATACAGCACTACATCATATTGCCCTTGATGGGGAAAATTAACAGCGGTGGTAATCACACCTTGCTTGGCTACTGCGGGGTCGGTTTGGGCAATTAAGGCTTGGTGATTGTCAAACACTTTTATCCACACGGGTTTACGTCTTACGTCTCGATCCAATAAATCAATGCTAATTTGGGTATTTCCCGTGTAAGGCGAATCCACACATTGCGGAATAATGAGTGTTTTTTTATCTGTTGATTGTTGCGTAATGGGATAAGCGGCAAAGTTGGCAATGTAATAATCATTGCTCTGCATACAGCCATACATATCCAGTTTGCCCCCTGCACCCATGCGTGGAGCGAGTGGTACGGAAGCAAACGTGCTGGTCGCTGTTAAAAGTAACAGCAATATTCTAATTATTGTCTTCATACTTTAATCTCAAATCGACAAATACCACTGACAACTAAGCCGTCTTTAGTCACTACGCGGTAGCGAATGACATAACGTCCTGCGGCTAATATTTGAGTAGTCGCGCTTAGAATACTGCGGTCTTTGTCACCGATAGTTAAGGTAAGGTCTTTGTTATCTACACGTTTGCCTGTGCTGTCTATCACGACTAATGTGGGTGAGCGTTCACTGACATTACCGCTAAATGCTAAAGTCACTTTATTGTCAAAGCCTGAAACAACGGAATTGTCTTTGGGCTTCACCTCCATCAAAATGCCTTCGGCAAACACGTTTTGACAGAGTAGCTGTAGCAATAGGCTGATAAAAACTAAGCGTATTTTTTTCATAGTTACACTTCTAACAGGTTGAGAATGAATAAAACCACAGGGTCGATAACAGGGTGAATAAACCCAAGTGTGACAATTAATAAGCCGACTGAAAAAATTGGTAGCCAACTTTGAATGGATAATTCCTGTTTACGCCAAAGAACGTGAAATACTGCCCAGCTTGTCAGCCAAACGATTAACGCTAAAGCGAGTTTTCCTGAATAAGACCCCGTACTACCTAACGCCCCGCTACCAACTGAACCAGGTATCCATTGCCCATACGAATGGATCAGTTGATCTAATGGCTTAGACACCCGCGAGATATGATGGGTAATCATCAAGGTATAAAAACCCAGTAATGGCGATAAAGTCGCGGCAATCACCACGCCTGAAAAAAGCTCATGGGATGAATGTTTTTCTGTGTTGTCGTTCATGATGGTTCTCAAACAAAATGTAATTTAGCCAGTGTTAAACCCGCGACAAAGCCCAGTAATAAAAACAGCCACGCGATTAAAATCAACAGTCCGACAAAATTAAGTAAATCGCGGCGCGTGACAATGTCATCACCGTAGTAAAACAAAATAAACGTCACTGCCAGCATCAACGGAAACGGAAATAAGGAAATAAATTCTTTAAATTCCATCATCACATTGTGAAAAGTTGGTGTGTGCGCCAGTATCCAATCTTTCGCGCCGCCTTCACCGCGATAGCGCATATACATCCAGTTGCCGCTTGCCACGCCCAAAAAATTTAACACCGTGGCGGTCAGCGTCCAATAACGTAAGGACTTAAAATTAATGTGTACGCCACGCATTAAGTGATAAGCGCGATGGGTTAAAAAAGTCCCTGTCACCAAGGCGGCAATGGTACTCAGCCCATGCAAACCCGCTTGCAAGCGAAAATTACTGGGGAAAAAGAAATCAAATCCACCTAGCCACAGTAAAACGAACAAAGCAATAGCCGCTTGGGTTCGTATCAATGTTTTAGATAAACTGCTGTGATGTTCTATGATTGTCATTTAAAGCCTCCAAAGTTTCGCTATCAGACCGCTAAAAGCGCACTGACAGCGAAGGTGCGAGTTAAATCAAGCCTTTCATGCTTTTAATGTCATCAAGGGCTTTTTGTAAGGCTTCTTCCGCGCCCGCTTTATCACCTGCCGTGACTTGTTTGCGCACCGCTTTTAATTTGATAATTGCGGTATCACGCACTTTTTCTGATTTGTAGTTGGAGTAAATTTCACCCGTAGACTCAGAGGCAGCTTTAATCAGCTTATTCACTTCCTCATCGCTTGCGCCTGACTTTAACGCGCTGAGTGCAGCTTCGGTTTTTGTTACCGCTATTTCAACGGCTTCAGGTGCGGGTTTAGTTTTTTCAGCCGCTGAAACAGTCAAAGAGGTAGTCATAGCCAGTGCGATGACAGCAGAGGTTAAGATTTTTTTTAATACGTTCATAAGATTATTCCTAAAATAAAAAATGGAGTGTGAGTTCGTTGTTGTCACTGTGTTAATTAAATCAAGCTTTTCAAATCAAGAAATTTGGTGTGTGCATCTCTTAATTCAGTTTCAGCTCCTTGTCTGTCGCCCTCTTTTAACTGTTTAATCGCTCTTTTTAAGGCATCATTAGCTTTTGAACGTTTTGCATCCACTTTGTCGTTGGCGTTAATTTCTTTGCTACCATCAAGAGCGGTTTTAGCTAATTTAGTGACTGCTTCAGCATCACCGCCTGTGGTAAGAGAATCGATGGCTTCTTGTATTTTAGCTGCCACTATATCAATCGCTTCTGCTGGTTTGTAAGTCACTCTACCTGCATCAGCTTCGGCAAACGCAGGTGAAGAAACAACCGTAATAGACAGAGCGATAAGCAGTGAAATCAACACTTTTGTTAATATTTTCATCAGTTAAATCCTTAAATGATAGTTATAGGAAGATAGGTCTCTCGTTCGCGTGTCAAACACGCGAACGAGGCTAAGTTAATAAAATCCAGTTTCAAAAACGGGAATCTGGGTCATAACGTGTTAGTTATTTGGGTACGTCTTTAGCTGGAATTTTACCGCCTGCGCCATCTTGACTATCAATACAACCTGATAAACCGACAGCCATCACTGCCATGATTAATAATGCAATTACTTTTTTCATGTTTTCCTCCTAAAGGAATTTATAGTTACTATAAGATGCGTAGTTACAGCATTCGCCAAAACGAATGCTGTATTTAAGTGCTTGTAACAGCGCCCCGACACACTACGCGGTATCGGTTAAAGGTAAACTTATGAACGAACACGATGTTTTGCTTGTATTGCGAATTGCATGAAAACCGCTGTTATCATGCCCGCACCATGCAGCAATATCGTTGCAGTAATAAAGCCGAAACTATACGACCAAAAATTACTGGCATCGGCTATTTCAACACCGTGCGCATAGCCATGAAAAAAAGCAAAAAATGCCACAATCAGCGCGTTAATCTTCATATCAAAACGCACTTTTCTAACTGCCAACACGCTTAATACCAATCCTGACAATAAAATAATCAGCTCCGCACTTGGTATGGTTAAACCTAGCGTACCAAGCAAATCACCAACACTCATGACGCTGATAAAAGTCAACGGCAATGCCCATAAAGCGATGCCACGCAATTGTATTGCCCAAAAGCCCACTGCTAACATGGCAATAATATGATCCAAACCTTGCAAGGGATGACTAAAGCCACTGATCCAATTGATGACGGTAATAGTCATCGAATGGGCATGAGCCAAAGCGGGCAAAAATAACGCCAGTAAAAAAACACGCCGTTTAATGAATAATTTTTCATGATAAATCCTCTGTTATTGAATAATCGTTACCGTTAAGCTGAATGACTAAATTTATTGCAAGCAAAAGCGAGCGCGATTTGAATCGCGTTTTGGAGATTGCCGAAGTGTTGGAAAATAGGGTGCGGCTGATTGACAGCGCGGTAGAACTTTTAAAGGGGGTCGAGTTGCGAACAGCAAGCTCGGTTACATCGAATGGAATAACAACAGCGGATACTGTCAATACAGGCGGCGAAGTCGCGCCTACGCCATTGGTTAAAAAACTGGTCGCTAGCGTATGAAACGCAGGTGATAAATCGAAATCTGGGGTGGTTTTGAAAACCTGTTTGCCGTGAGTGGCAGAATGACAAAAAACAGCAGTAGAGCAAAAGCGAGGCGTGTTATGGCTAATCGACGCAACGGGGGGCGAAGTCTTACCCGCACCACTGGTTAAAAAATGAATACCTAAAAGCTGATTATCTAACCAATCGGCACTTAGCCATTTAGCCGCTATAGAGCAACAGGCATGATGAATAACACGCAACAATGGGAGTTTCGTCGAATGGGTAGAGGCGATAGCCGAAACCCATCGTATAGCGGATTGTTTATGATGGGTTTCGCTACGCTCACCCCATCCTACACCGCTACTATCGCCATCTTCAGCACTGTATAGCAGTTGTCGATCATGACTATCATCGGGTGGAATGGGACGCACCGCAATGAAAAATTCGTGTGTGTTGTTAGCTTGTGTGGTTTGTACAGGTGCTTTAACTAGCAGATTATTAACCGATGACTGTACAGTCGCTAAATGACTAATGAATAACGCGAAAATAACCACCAGCAAGCGCACGATTAAAATACCCGCGCCGTGTAGTAGCAAGGTCGCTACCATGAAACCTAAGGTATAAGAAATTAAACTGGCAGACGTTGATATTTCTTGCCCGTGTGCAAAACCATGAAAAAATGCGAAAAACGCCACGATGATGACATTGGTTTGACTACTAAAACGGATTTTGCGGACAATAAAGACACTGAACACCAAGCCAGACAAGAGAATAATCAGTTCTGCGCTGGGAATAAATAACCCAGCCGCGCCTGCTAAACCACCTAAACTCATCACGCCCACGAAAGTGAGCGGCAATAACCAAATTGCTTTGCCACGCAATTGCGCTGCCCAGATACCGACCGCCAACATGGTTAGAAAATGATCGCCACCGTGTAATGGATGAGTGAAACCACTACTCCAGCCGTTGACATCAACTGCTACTAAACTATTAAACAGCACCACGCCTAATACCAGCACCAAGCCCAACGCAAGCGTTAACCGCTGGCGATTGCACAATGCAGAAAGTATTGAACGAATAGGCTGATTCATTAAGTCGATTCTGGATGGTCAGTAGAAAAGGTGTGCATTCTCAACTATTTTTCAGTGTTAGGCAAGTTATAGACTTTTATCAGCGGCAAAATGCTTAATCGCTTGCAATAGCTCATCACAATGATTGGCTACTTTCACTTTACGCCATTGTTTAACAAGTACGCCGTCTGGATTAATTAAAAAGCTGCTGCGGTCGATACCGCGTACTTCTTTGCCATACATGGGTTTTATTTTTATTACTTCAAAAGTCTGGCACAGTGCCTCATTTTGATCGGCAAGCAAATCAAACGGCAACTCCTGCTTGGCTTTAAATCGGTCATGGCTGCGTACGCTATCACGCGATACGCCAAGAATAACGGTATTTAACGCGGTAAATTGTGCGTGGGCATCACGGAAATTCTGGGCTTGCTGTGTGCAACCTGCGGTGTTGTCTCTGGGGTAAAAATAAATAAGCACAAACTGCCCTGCATAATCCGACAGTTTAATGGTTTTATCGCCTGTTGCGGGGGCTTCAAAATCAGCAACAGGCTGATTAACAGTCACTTGAGTCATGAGGTGTCCTAACGTTTTATGGGTTCGAGAATAGCATCTATATTGAGTTGGTCACAAAGATCCATAAATTCTTCGCGTAGCATTAGCAAAGACACAGATGCAGGGACTAAAATAACAAACTTGCTGGAAAATACTGACGATTGTAAATAAGGTGCTTGATAACAGCTACCTGTGATTTCCTCAAACTCTATGTCACGATCCAGCAAAAAGGTGGCAACGGATTCTATAATGTTCTCATGATCTAAGGAAATCGTTTCCAATGAATAGGGTAAGCAATCCTTGGTTTTGTCTTTTGCCTCGGTTCTAAGGCTCTGAACTTTTATTTCTAGCCGCTTTTGTATCACGTCCAAGGTGCTTTCAAATTTGGCAATTTGATTCCAATTACCTTGAATCAATAGATAAGCAGCGGTAGATTGACCAATAGTGGACGATCTTATTTCGACAATATGACATTTACAGTCGCGTATGGCAGGCAGTATTTCTGCCATAAAACGACTTTGATGAGAACCTAAAATAGTGATAGCAAGTTGCATAGTATTTTTAATTTCTTTTGGAGATTATTGATAAATGAGCGAAACTTTACCAACATTAAGTTTTATTAGTAATAGAATATAGGATAAAGCATTTTTCAGGTTATCATCCATGAAAATGACGTTTAGACCTAAATTTACCCATCAATCCATGAGTTCAACCATGACAGATTCCACAGACGAAAAACCAACGTCCAGACAAAACCGACTCAGTCCTCAATCAGAGAACTTTGATTTTGAGTTAGCAGAAATTCAGGTACTTCCTGATAACATCAATCTAGCTCCTAGTCCGATAGCGCATTTTTCCGATGATGAGGTAACGGAACACCCCACTATTAGCGGTGATAAAACCAAAAAACCAAGTGCTGAAAATACTATTGCAGCCAATGGTTTTGTTGCCAATGAATCGATTTTGCAGCCAACACAGACTATTTCAGACATAAAAACAAGTTTTTATGTGGACTATTTTGATAAACGCAAACAGCGGAAGACCACTAAGCCTGAACCTGTGTTAGCGGCTGAAACTGAAAAACTCAGTACTGTTGATAGGAGTCAAGATACCATGACACTCGAAAAAACATTTACCACGCCCAACGAGCAAATCCATAGCGACACTATCGATGTAGAACCGCCCGTGGATAATCAAGCCCCCATTGTCAACGGTGCAGGCATGGCAGTCGCGGCATTAAGTCAGTTTAAATCCAAACAAGAAAGTATCAACAAACAACAAGAACAACTGATACAAGACTTTTCCGAAAAAATAAAAAAGGTGACTTATACAGCAGTATTTTTTGGAGTCGCGGCGTTAGTTGCTGCCACAACTTTGGGGGTCATGCTATTAAAAACTAAATCAGAAGTCTCTGATTTAGCAGGCACAACCACTACGCTTGAAGATAACATGAAACACATTGCTAAAGTTCCCTCTGATGATTTGGAAGGTACCGATCCTTCTATCGATCAATTAAATGGTGTCGTAGAGCAGTTGAAACAACAATCTGAAGCATCAAGTGATGATTTGCACAATGAAATAGCCGTATTGCAAAACAAAATTTCTCATTTAGAGAAAACAGCAGGTATAAAAATAGCTGCCAATACCAATAAATTGCCAGAGACTGTTCATAATCCGCAGCCGATAGTGGCGGCGATTGCGGTGGAGAAAAAGCCAGCACACGAAGTCGCTGTTAAAACACTACCTGCAACCAAAGCCGTTAAAAACACCAGCGCAGAGCAAAGTGAGCCTGTTGCTGTGGCAACCGCTAAGCCGCAAACTACTAGCAAAACCGCTAACAAAAATACTACCGCTACTGCAAAAAAAGAAAGTGAAATCGACAAAGCAATTGCCGTTCCAGCCAATGACATTAACAATGTCATGAATGCGACTAATCCACAAGCAAGCAGTAATGCCAATCCACAACCGACTACTATCAGTAATCCACCTAGCAGCACTAACAAGGCACAAGCTAACTCTGGCTGGACAGTCAATTTAGCATCATCCAATCAACTGGCAGATGCTAAAAAGTCCGCCGCTAGTTATGCGCAAAAAGGTATTCCTGTCACGATCACCCCTTTCACGGTTAAAAATCAAACTCGCTATCGCCTACAAGTGAAAGGCTTTAAAAATAAGGATGAGGCAACTGCCTACGCCAAGAAAGCCAAAGATACGCTTAAATTGGATTCAGTTTGGATTAATCCCTAATCGATGACTAAACCCAAGCTGGTTGTTGCGATCTCATCCAGAGCCTTGTTTAATCTGGATGAATCTCATGCTATTTTTGAAACCCAAGGCAAAGACGCTTTTTGCCGTTATCAAATAGACCATGAAGATGAAGTGTTAG
The DNA here is from genome assembly GCA_026398895.1 of Methylococcales bacterium. Classification (GTDB taxonomy): domain Bacteria; phylum Pseudomonadota; class Gammaproteobacteria; order Methylococcales; family Methylomonadaceae; genus UBA4132. Next base: position 98,932 of record JAPLRZ010000059.1, on the reverse strand, counting down.
AAGCGGGTTACGGTTTTGCTTTAGTGAAAAAATTTTTGGCAATTAATGCGAATTGTCCAGAAGAAGAGCCGCTGGTAGAAATTGTATTGGTCTCACAAAACAGCGCGGATACAGGTTTGCGAATTTTTAATTCTATTGACCATCATAATCTAGCGATTACCCGCGCTGCATTTACCAGTGGCGCGTCACCGTATAGCTATATTTCTGCTTTTGGAGCGCATTTATTTTTATCTACTAATGCTGATGATGTCAGTAAAACGCTAGCCGCAGGTTTTGCGGCGGCAACCATTCTGAATGGCTCATCACTCACCCAAACTTCCGAACAACTGCGCATCGCCTTTGATGGTGATGCGGTTTTATTTTCCGATGACTCAGAGCGTATTTATCAGCAACGAGGCTTAGCGGTATTTTCTGAAAATGAACGCCATGAAGCCAAAACCCCGTTATCGGGTGGACCACTTAAAGATTTCCTCGGTGCATTACATCATATTCAAAATCTGTTTGAACCTCATGCCTCACCGATAAGAACCGCTTTAGTCACCGCACGCGGCGCACCCGCCCATGAAAGAGTAGTGAGAACCCTAAGAGCATGGGGAATTCGCATTGACGAAGCCTTGTTTTTAGGCGGCTTACCCAAAGGCGCATTTTTAAAAGCCTTTGGTGCAGATATATTTTTTGACGATCAAAAAGGACATTGTCAATCCGCTGTTGAGCAGCAAGTGGCAGCAGCTCATGTGCCGCATGGCGTGAGCAATCAAAAAATAGAACCCCAATAGCTTTAATGACCGTGCATACGGGTATAAGCTCTTGTCAATTAGTGGCGTGTATTTTGGAGTGCAAGCTCTGCTTGCAAAGTTAGGCAAAGCCTGAGTTCCACCACATTGTAATTAAGCTTGAGTTAGAACTAACGCACAATAAAATGATAACGTTCGTGGTGAGCTTGTCGAACCACATTCACACTTCGACAGGCTCAGTACGAACGGTTTTTTAATCATTTTATTGGCTGTTAGCTATATCAAAAAAAGCCAAAGAAAAATATAACAGCCGCTTGTTCTTTGTTGATGCCACTGGCTGAGCCAACAATACTTCCTTTTTCTCTTACGTCTCCATTGTCTTCAATTTTTCCTCTGATACTGCCATCAATCCTAACATCGCCATTGGATTCTACTTTTCCAACCAAACTACCATTTTTTCTGATACTGCCATCAGACTCAATACGTCCCTCTAAGCTACCGTTGACGCGAATGTCGCCATTTGACTCAAACCGTCCTTTTATACTGCCATCGATGCGAACATCGCCGTTTGATTCAACAGCACCAAAAAGAGAACCGCCTCGTCTAAGTCCGTCAGCGTTAGTAATACTAGCTGATAATAAAAGCATACAGGCAAAAATAAACTGTGCGATTTTCATAAGATAGTGTCCTTAAATAGTTTGGGTGGCTTTTAAAAAAGAGAAGGTTTGTTGTTTTTACTTTTGAGCATGACTGCCAGTCCTTTAAAGGACTGGCAGTCATTAATACAGCCAACGTTTTTTGTAATTACAAAACCGTTTGCACTGAGTCTGTCATGAGCTTGTCGAATAGTGTGAATGTGGTTCGACTGTTCGACAAGCTCACAGCTCACCACGAACGGAATCATTTTATTGTGCTATAGCCCTGCATAGTGTGAAGAATTGTGTTATTTACTTTTATCCTTGTCTTCTTTGTCGTCTTGTTCCGTTGTATCTTTACTTCCTAACAAATACCCCGCTATCGTACCTAATAAGCCGACAATAGGCGTTATTTGCGTGTCAGAATAACCCGCAACGACCAAAAATACCGCAGAAATAACGATAATCATGGTGCCGAATAATTTTAAAATATCGTGGGAAGTTGTTCCTCGGTATAACAAAATCGTGCAAAGCATCATAATAAAACAGCCAAACACTAATACCGATGCACTAATGGTCATTGCATCCTGTACCGACCACCAGTCAGGAGTATCAGATGTTTTTTGTACGGTTGTTGCTGTGGTTGAATCTATTTTACTAGACTCCAACTTTTGCATCTTTTGCTGAATAGATTTTTCAAGTTCAGCCATATCCGAGTTTATTTTGCCGTCACTGCTCATTATTTTAGCCTTCAATTAGTTGGTTTTTGATTAACAAGAATTGTCAGGAAGACAACGTTATGACAAGCATTATTGGAGCTAACAAAACCGATATGACTGACAATCCTTGCTAATGTGCTTGTTTTTATACATCTACTCAGGAGGTAGACGGTTTTTATACATTTCGATAAGCTTTTGCTGTTGTGAAACTAAGTCTTCTAGTTCCTCTATGCGTTGCTTATCAGGATTAACAGGGCTGATTTTAGACTTATGGGCTAAGGCATTGCCTATCGACCGTGACGAAGCACCTTGAGGGGTGTCACCCTCGTAATCTGTCTCCTCCATATTGACTTTAGCGTTGTTTTTTGATTGATGACCGAGGGTTGCCTCAGCTGCATAAGAAATGCTAGTGATTAATAGCAAACAGGCAATAGACAGTAATCTGAGTGCATTAAGTTTCATAATTAACCTCTGGGTTTTGTTTTGTGACAAATAGTTATAGGGAATTTATTCTACCGAAACTTAAGTATATAATCCTAAACAAAAATAAACTATCTCTATCTTAAATCAATGTGTTACAAACTTATATTAGTTAATGTAAATATACTTTTGTAGATTTTTTAAACGCTTTTACGATAGCGTGATAACTGTAAATCAAGAAACCTAAATAAGTCAAAATGTATCACTTCCTAATTACCAAAGAGCTTATTTAATAAAAGTCGCATAACTAAAAAGGAATCGTGCCATGAACCACATTTACCGCAGCATTTGGAGTGAATCCCTAGCCACTTGGATTGCCGTTTCCGAAAATACCAAAGGCAAGGCTAAAAATTCATCCAAACGTAATAAATATGTTGATGTAATGACTGCCAGTCCTTTAAAGGACTGGCAGTCATCCACGCCGTTATTAGCGACCAGTTTATTACTTTGCTCTTCTGCGGCATGGGCATTGCCAACAGGCGATCAACTCATTGCAGGTCAAGTCACTATCAACACGCCCACTGCTGGACAAATGCAAATAGACCAAACCAGTCAACAAGCTATTATCAACTGGCAAGGCTTTTCTATTGCTCCTAACGAAGCGGTCAACATTCAACAACCTAACGCCCAAGCCGCATTATTGAATCGCGTTGTTGGACAAGATGCTAGTCAAATCCAAGGACAACTGCACGCCAACGGACAAGTTTATTTAGTCAATCCAAACGGCGTGTTATTTGGTAAAAGCGCACAAGTGGATGTCGGTGGTTTAATTGCCAGTACCCATAACATTAAAGATAGCGATTTTTTAAATGGCATTCAGCACTTCACTCAAGACAATGCGACTGGCACGGTTGACAACCAAGGGACAATCAACGTTCCTGATGGCGGTGTGGTTGCGCTGATTGGTTCGCAAGTTAGTAATACAGGTAGCATCACCGCCCCCAAAGGGACGGCTATATTTGCCGCTGGCAAAACCGTCGATTTAGATTTTAAAGGCGATGGGCTAGTCGAAGTCAAAGTCTCCGAAGCCGCATTAAACGCACAAATCACTAATAAAGGTGCGATACAAGCCGATGGGGGCAGGGTGGTTTTAACGGCTAAAGCCGCAGGGCAGTTAATCGACACAGTGATTAATCAGGACGGTATTATTCGCGCTCAAGGATTAGTCAGTCGCAATGGTGAAATTATTCTCGAAGGCGGCACAGTCACACAAACAGGGACGCTGGATGTTTCAGGTCAAACAGGCGGTACAATAAGTATCAACGCAAATACACTCATTGACTCAGGCACAAGCAATGCCGATGGCTCAGCAGGTGGCGGCGGAAAAATCACACTGACTGCCAGTGATACCATCACTCAAACTGCCGTCGCACATACTCATGCCGACGGCACGACCACAGGTGGCACGGTGCATTTAGCCGCCACAAACAGCGTGACCAGTTCTGGCAAGCTGAGTGCGACAGGCGAACAAGGCGGTACTATTGATGTCATTGCTTCCAATAGCGTGACCTTGACCGCCGCTAAACTGGACGCATCGGGGACTAAAAAAGGCGGCTTAATTCGAGTAGGCGGTGATTTTCATGGTGCGAACATGACACTTGCTAACGCTAAAACGACGCGCATTGATAGTGCCAGCACGTTAACAGCCGATGGCGGTAAGGGTCAAGTGGTGGTGTGGTCTGACCAGCAAACCGATTATTACGGCAGCATCAGTGCCAATAAAGTAGGCAGTATTGAAGTGTCCAGCAAAGGTTTGTTAAATTATGCAGGGGCTGCCAATGCAGGTGTGGGCGGTAGTTTGTTGCTAGACCCTAAAAATATTATTATTTCTTCAGGCGTATTCAGTAATCAGTCTGCTGGTAGTGTTTTTTTTGCTAACAATATCGGACAGACTACGACTATAGCGACCAACGATGGTCCTGGTGGAAATCCTCCTTTTGGATTAACAACCACCTTACAGTCAGGCACTAATGTCATTTTGCAAGCTAACAACGATATTACCTTACAGTCAGGGGCTGACATCTTTGTCACCCCTACCGCTGCCATCGTTGGCTGCATTACCACCCCTGCTCACAATGGCGGCAACTTGACTTTACAGGCAGGACGCAATATTACTCTTAACGCCAGCATTACCACAGGCAATGGCGGTTTCACCGCCATTGCAGGTGATCCTAACGCAATTGCAGCCGATCGTGATTTAGGTATTGCAACTCTAACTTTAGGCGCAGGAGCAAGCATCAACACGGGAACTGGTAATATTGTCCTGACAGCCATCGAGGGGAAATTTGTCAATAATTCAGGTTCAACGACACCGCTTACCGCCAATCAATGGACGGTCTATTCCACCGACCCTGCACAAAATATCCTCAATGGCATGACTGCCCCCAACAAACATTATGCTCAGCCCTATACAGGAACAACACCCGCTTATGCCACCACAGGTAATTGGTTTTTATACAGCATCACGCCTGTACTAAGCGTTACCCCTAGCAGTCAAACTATAGGTTTGGGTGGGACGATTGACAACTTTACCCCAGCCAGTTTTTCGGGTTTTATTAACGGTGATACCAGTAGTACAGCGGGTATCACTGGCATAGCGGAATTTAGTGTCGGTGGATTTTTTAGTCAGAATAGTATTGCTCGATTAGCAAACACGGCGGGTTCTTATGATGTTGCTTATCTACGCGGTTTAGCCAGTAGTTTGGGTTATCTTTTCTCTGATAATACCGCCTCTATCAATGAATTAACGGTTAATTCTCCTCCTACTACTACTATTATTCCTCCTGTTATTCCTATCTTTAACCTAGATCAGCAAATTTCATCATTGCAAACCTCTACCGTCAATGCAGCTACCCCAGCTACCCCTTATTCCAGTACCGTACCTGATTCTGACTTGACGGTTGATGATAAAAGGAAACCCACTTTCGCTGAACTCAAGATGAAAAACAGTGCAGGACGGGTCAAGCGTTTACAACTGAGTGCCAATAAACAATTTTTGTCATTATTACTGGAAGATGGTTCAGTTAGAATCTGGGATTTTCAACGCGGTGTACAACGTAAAATTGTGACAGGGCGTAAAGAACAAGCATTAACTGACATCAGTGCCGTTGATGATAAGGGCGAGTTATTATCAATTTCCAGCACAGCAGGAATTGGTCCTCACGATATTATTAGTTCAATGATTGATGACAAATTGGCTATTGATGGGGCAGATATTAATCATTTTGTAACTACTGACGACGGTCGTCTGTTGTTAATGAATACGGGAGACCATAAACTGAGTTTATGGGATACCAAACTAAGCAAAGAACGCTGGTCGTTCGATCATGAACGCGGTGTGGTGAATAATCTGGCACTGAGCAATGACCAACACTACGGCGCAGTGCTAAGTCGCCAAGCTGGGGTTTATGCAGTGACTAAGGATAATAAAGCAAAATCCATCACCGATGCGATAGATATTATTGACCTCGCCACGGGTAAAATTGTTAAATCCTTAGCTAATGCGGGTGAAAACCTTATTTATATGCGCTTTAAGAACAATGATACCCTGTCTGTGGGATCAGCCAATGGTATGTTGTCAGACTGGTCTATCGCAACGGGTAGCAAAAAACCAGCAGGTGGGTTTCAAGAAGACGTGGATACTATTGATAACATCAAAGAAACATACACCTATGTCGCTAAAGATGGCACGGTGCGGGTAGGTAATGCACAAGGTCATATTCAACTCAGTGTACAAAATAAAGAAAACCCGATTAAGTTTGCCAAGCTATTAGAAGACGGTAAAAAATTGCTCACCGTGTTAGCGAATGGTGATTCAGCATTGTGGGATGTTGCAACGGGCAAAAAAATATTGCGCTTATATTCCTCACTACAAGGCTGGACAGTGATGGATGAGTTTGGTCGTTTCGATGGTTCAGATGATTCGATAGAAAATTTCAGTTGGATGGTCGATGAAAAAAATGAAATTCCCTTGGATAGTTTCTCGGAAAACTATTACGAACCAGGTTTATTGACCAATGTGTTACAAAATCAGGCTTACTTGAATAGTAATCCTAACAGGGTAGACGAGGGATTTAGTCTGCCGCCTAAAGTAGATTTACAGTTGGCAGAGCAGCAAACTACAGGCGATAAAGTCGCATTAAAATTGGATGTTTATGATCGCGGTGGTGGTATCGATAAAATACAGCTTTATCATAATGGCAAACTCATTAGTAATGAAGAGGCTGTTATCACTAAGTCAACATCGGATGATGCCGAACACCGTATGTTAGCTCTCAATATTAGCCCCAGTGCAGGTAAAAACACCCTGAAAGTGGTTGCCAGCAATGACATGGGCATTGAAAACAGCAGCTCTGAAATCAGTTTTGATGGTAAAACCAAAGCATACCAATCCGCCGTGCGTCTTATGACGGTTGGTATCAACAAATACAGCGACCACAATTTGAATCTACATTACAGCGTTGCCGATGCGAACTTGATTGGAACAACGATAAAAAACAATTCCAATATGATCGCCAGCAAGGTTCTAATCAACGAAAAAGCCACCAAGCCACAGATTTTGGCTGAACTTAAAGAACTAAGCCAAGGTGTGCAGCAAGATGTATTAGTTATTTACTTCGCAGGACACGGCATGGCATTAGGTAAGGAATGGTATTTTTTACCTCACGAAACCAAACTAGAGCCAACGGCTGAACAAATTGCCACTTATGGGATCACCTCTAGCGAATTAAGCGATATTTTCAAAAATTCCAAAATACAGCACATCCTGTTAATGGTTGATGCCTGTTACTCAGGCGCAGGCTTGAATGCTTTCAGTAAATTAGAAAATGGGCAACGTTATCTATCGCGTAGATTAAGTCGCTCATTAGGGATTACTGTCATTGCCGCCGCTACAAAAGATCAAGAAGCGATGGAGCTGAAAAGTTTGGGGCATGGTTTATTTACCTATCTAATAGCAGAAGAAATAGACAAGAAAAACACCAATGAACCTATCACCGCTCACAGTATCGCGGACAATATCGCCAAAACCTTACCCGCTGTTTCTAAAAAAATGCTGGGTTCGAGTCAAGATCCAGCGGTGTATACCAAAGGTAATGATTTTATGCTGACCGATTTGCTCAAAGGCAAAAAATAGCCTTTTGTTCTCCAATATTTAAATATCATAGGCTCATATCGTGTTTTGAGGACATGATAGAATTTGTTTTTTGCCCATGATATAGCTAACCGTCAATAAAACGATTATAAAACCGTTTGCGCTGAGCTTGTCGAAGCGGTGAATGTGGTTCGACAAGCTCACCACGAACGGTATCATTTTATTGTGCGTTAGCTCTACTACGACTTCAAGAATTAATCGATGAAGGCAAAGTTTACGCAACAATGAGGAAGTTACGTTGGAAAAGTGGCTGTCATTGCCCATTTTGTGGCTCGAATAAAATCCGCAAACGGGGAAAGAATGACTGTCATCAATCGATTAAGGTATGGATAAGTTATTTATATCTTCTGGGCTTGAATAGTTCAGCCGCCCTTGTGCCGCAGAGCTGGGTTTATGTGCCACTGATAGCCAGCGCATGGCAGAGCAGCTAAGGCAAGGAGTCGTTAGCCGAAAACAAGCGGTGCAGGTGACCGACAAGGTGGACTGCGATGAAGTCTATAGTGTGACAGGGCATAAAGGCATTCCGACAGCCATCAACAACCGTGATCCGCGTTGAATTCGGCGACAGTGCTTTACTATTTTCAGTGCGGGTGTTTGTCAGTGAAACCATAAATCGTATGCCCGTCACTCACGATTTACATATTCGACTCGCAAAAGCCTTAAGTGAACATACAGGGTTTTCAATGAAGCTTAGTTACTTATCAGGAATACAAACCTAGGTTTGTATTCCATTTCGGGGAACTAATAGAAACTGAAAACACTGTAATATTGAAATTCCGTTTCCACAACGGGATATTCATATTCGATCAGTTACGCCTGAATGGTGTGCCGATAAAGGTAATACGATTCAAAAGAACCAGTAGATACTCCAGCATATAATTTAAGCGTGTGGTTGCTTGTTGTTTTAGGTGCTACGTTCAATCAAACTGATTTCTTCCTTAGTTAGTTTAAATAACGTATAAACGGCTTCATTGATTTGTTTCTCTAAGCCATTAATGGTGTTAGTCGTATCTTGCCATTCGCCAGTTTTTTTCTTGAGATATTTTTCCCATTCATCTTGTTTAGTTAGATTGCTTAAATCGACTTTTAACGTTTCGGACTTTTTTAACTTAAAGGCTTTACGCGCTTCGGTTGCCAATTCTGTCACCGTTGATAGTTTCCACCACTGGGTTAGTTTAGTATTCAGCGGTTCATGGTTATCTGTAGGGCGTAAGTTTTCTATAAAACGGCGTTGTACTTTTTGCTCTAACTCATAACGGGTTTTAGCGTGGGTTTGGCATTGTTCGGCTAAATCAGCGATGGTTTTTTGTTGGTTTTCATCGGCTGTCGGAATGGGGATGGTATCAATGTATTGTCGAATATAGCGATAGTAACCGCCGCTAATCATGGTGCTTTTAGCTTTAAATATCCATTCACAAGCAGAGGAATTCAGATAACCCAACAGAAATAAATCGTTAGTTGGTAGGATATAACCAGTATTAGCTAAAAATACCGATTCTTTATAAAGTGAAAAATTATTAGCACTGGAAATATCGCACCAGATAATTTTTTCTTTTTCAAATTGCTTATAATAAGAACAAGACCTCAGTTCCCACCAAAAATAGCCTTTATCTCCTCGCTTTCGCCCTTGTGTTGAGTATGAATTCAAATGCTTGGCTATGTTGGGGTATTCTCGTTGTACATAATCCCATGCTTTCGCTTCCGTTAATTCACCCGATTCATCTAGTTCCCACGCGCTGCGTGGGAATTCATCTTCACCGCGCTGCGGTGTGTTGTTCAACGCGGCGCGTTGAGACGGCATTCCCACGCGGCGCGTGGGAACGAGGAGTGTGTTTTCTTCGGTGTAGCCCAATTGTTTATACGTCCAACCTTTGGGAAATAATATCAAATACAAATCCCGACTTTCTGCCCGCCAGCGTTTCAAATCCTTGCCTTCTAAAAATGGCTTTAGAATTTCATCGTCTGGGTCGTCTTGTTTTAAGTGTTCATATTGCTGGGCATTAATCACAAAGGCTTTATTCAATCCAGTTAAAACACCGCGATAAGGTGATTTATAAACCTCTTTCAAGGTTTTATAACCTTTAGTGATTTTTTGTCGTACAGTAGAAAAGCGTTCATCTTCCAATTGCCACGCATCGGCTTTTAACGCGGCTTGTTTCATCACGCCGAAGTCAGTTTGTAGTTGCTGTTTTAACGCGCCATGTTGTGGGTCTTTTTTGGCGGTGATATTTAAAAAACTAAAGTTTGATTGCGGGGCTTTTTTGCGTAAGCGTTCAGGCTTTTCCATGATTAGGATTGCTGGATAAGTGGTTACGCCTTCAAATACGGGGTAGTCGTTAAAATCAATCACGGTTAACAAGTTACTTTGCACTTTTAAAAATTCGCGTAACGGTGTGCCGCTGTTGGTTCTAAAAAATGTCGAAGAGGAGATATAGCCTAAACGCCCACCTTTTTTCAGTAGATTAAGCCCCAATTCAAAAAAGTAGGTGTAAAGATCAGCCACGCCGTGATAGGTTTGGTAATGTTCCTGTAAATACGGCTTGATGTCGCTTAAGCGTTCTTGACGGACGTACGGCGGATTGCCTAACACCACATCAAAACCGCCAGACTGCATGACTTTGTTAAACTGGACATTCCATAAAAACGCTTGTTTGTCAGTGTGTTTATGATGAATGATACTGTTGCCTTGCTGGATATTTTTATCTAAGGGCTTGAGTTTTTTGCCACGTTCAGCGGTTTCTAACCACAAGGCTAATTGGGTGATTTCTATGGATTCGGGATTAAGGTCAACACCAAACAGATTGTTATTGAGTATTTCCGCGTCTAAATCCAAACTGAATAAATCGGTGTGTTGCGGGTCTAGGGCTTGAATACGGCGATTGACAAAATCGTATTCGTTTTTCAGATATTTAAACGCGCCAATTAAAAACGCACCACTGCCACACGCGGGGTCAAGTACGCGGGTGCTGGCTAATATTTCTCGATAGGCTAACCAGTAAGCCGCGCTGTCTGGTTCATGCGTTATGCAGTCTTGCTTCTGCTTTAAATAACCGCCTAAGGTGTGCTGAATAATGTAATCGGTAATAAATTCAGGGGTGTAGACAATGCCGTCTTGTTTGCGCTTGCCTGTGGTGCTGGTTGCTTTAGCAGAACTTTGTAGTTCTTGCTCTTCACTAACGGTGGCATAAATTTCGTCCAAATCAGCAATGGATTGTTCAAAAATATGCCCTAAAACGGGTGTGCCGATGTCGTTGTCAAAATCATAGTCGTATAGAATTTTGAATTTTTTGAGTAAGTCATCGCTGACATTCAGTTGTTCTAATTCTGAATCTGGCGCGAACAGACCGCCGTTGTATTCAGGTATATTGAGCTTGGTATTGCCTTTGTCTATGTCAGTAAACAGTTTTTTTATGACATCCCACACCGTATAACCCACGCTGGGTTTTTCAATAATGCGATTATTTAAGGTGTTTCTAGGCAGTAAGTCGCGGTCTTCAGCAAAGGCGATAAACAGTATTCTATCTAATAGCTGTTGGCTAAGTCTTACCATTGTTTGTCGGCGAATGCTGTTATTGTCTTTTTTTAAGCCGTTAATTAAGTCAATGCGTAATTGCCGATAATCACGATACAGTTGAGCGGTGATGTCTTTTTGTTGTTGTTGTGAGTCGTTAAACAGTGTTTCAGTTGTACCGCCTAATAAATTAGCTTTACTGAGCAATAACACAAACCGCGCATATTCCTCTGGTTTTATCAGGTCTTCAATAAACCACTGTTCGTATTGGCTGGTCGATTCAGGGAATTTATAAAGGCGAAATTCCAAGCAATTAGAGACTAAAAACCATTTTGCTGTGCCTTGGCTATTCAGTGCGTAGCGAGCTGCCTGCATAACAGTCGATTCCGTTCTGCCTAACATGGGGCGAGTCAAATCAGAAGTCTTGGGGCTTTTAAGCTCAAACGGTACACACACGATTTTTTGAGTTTTAGAAAATTCGCCTAGGGCATAATCAATGCCTTTCAGTTCATTCATTACATCCCACGTTTTGGCATTCGTCTGGTCGCCTACCGATTTGTAACCCAATAATTCTTTAAAGAAAATCAAAAAATCATGGCTTTGTTCAAGTTCTTTGGATTTTTGATGAATAGCCTGATTGCTTAAACGTCTTTCGATAATTTTTTTATGCTTAGCGGGAATTTCACCTTCTTTAAGAATGCCAGCGGTCTCTATGGCTTTCTTAATAAATTTGGGATTAAACAAAGCGTTATTATTTTTTTTGCTGGTCGGTTGGGTATCGATCATGGTGTTGCTTTTTCCAAGTAATAACGGTTTTGTTGAATTGGTGCGAAGAGTGTGGATAGAGATATTACTTGCAGTTTGGCATAACAACCTAGAGCTAACGCACAATAAAATGATACCGTTCGTGGTGAGCTGTGAGCTTGTCGAACAGTCGAACCACATTCACACTTCGACAGGCTCAGTGCGAACGGTTTTGTAATCATTTTATCCACGGTTAGCTATAGTAGTAAAACTCCCCGTCCCTTAGTGCATAGGTATCTACACAAGTGCTATTACTCCTTCTCCAGAGGGAGAAGGTTGGGATGAGGGGAAATGTAAATACTTGATTTTATTCTCCTCACCCCAACCCTCTCCAGCAGGAGAGGGAGTTTGGCTTTTTTATAAGCCATTATTTTTATTATGCTTAATTATGTATAGATACCTATGTCCCTTAGTGCGGGGAGAATATTAAGCACTAATCGCTAGCAACTTGCCGATAAGCCCCACGATAATAAAGCAACGGTTCACCTGTACGGCATTCAACGGCTTGCACTTCGCCGATAATTATCCAATGTGTGCCAGCCCGTACTTTTTCAACCACGGTACAATCTAGCGACATCAAGCTGTTAGTTAACAACGGTGCGCCTGTGATACCCGCTGACCAATCGGCATTGTCAAAGCGTTGTTGTTGGCTAGTGCCTCCTGCAAATTGATTGGAGGTGTCTTGTTGCTCAGCCGTTAAGACATTCACGGCAAAACACTGACTTTCTACAATACCATCGCCTGTATCTGCCGCATCATTGATACATACCAAAATTAGCGGTGGATTAACAGACACGCTAGAAAACGCGCTGACTGTCATACCCTGCACACCGAATTTTTCGGATTGAGTCGTTACCACGGTGACACCGCTCGCCCACAGTTGCAACGCATTTTTAAAATCATCCGCACTCACGGTCATTATATGTTCTCCAATTAATCGATTATTTTGTGGTTGCTAAACCTTGTTGATCCCACGCTTTTATGCCGCCATCCATGCTATACACCTTAGTAAATCCAGCGGTTTTCAATAACTCCAAGGCTTTAGCAGAACGCCCACCACTTTTACACTGAGTAATAATAGTGGTGTCTTTGTAGGGTTGTAGCTCTGACACACGGTCATTTAATTGCTTTAAAGGAATATGAAGCGCACCTGCAATATGCTCATCGTTCCATTCATCATCTTCACGCACATCGACAATGACCGCTTTTTTCTCGGCATACAAGGTAGACGCATCTTTAGCTGTCACTAATTCCACAGCAGCCTGAGCAATAGAGACGCTTATCGCAAAAACAACGCCCAGAATAAAAGTTTTTGAAAAAATACTCATGATTCACTCCTAACTATCTGATAATGTTTAAAATCTATACTGTCTTAAATTATGCCTCAATAGTGATATAGGCAAGTTTTTCAATTGTATTGTTACATAAATATCGACAACTATGTTCATAAAAAAAGCCCGCTAGTAGCGGGCTTTTTTATCAGACACGGTTAATTTAATCGGATGATTAATTTCCAATCCAGATTAATTCAACACGACGGTTTTGTTCTCTACCTTGTTCAGTACGGTTATCAGCAACTGGTTTGCTTTCGCCATAGCCTTTCGCGTGTAATTTATTGGTTACACCTTTTGAGGCTAAATAATTAGCAACAGACAATGAACGTTTTTGTGATAATTTCAGGTTGTAAGCGTTGCTACCTTCGCTGCTGGTATGTCCATCAACTTCAAGTTCATTTTTCAATGGGTAATTGATCAGATTTTGTGCAACACCATCGAGAATGTATTGTGCATTTTCAGTCAGTTGTGCAGAATCATATTTGAAGTTTACGCCTTTTAATTCCAAGCTGATTGGGCAACCTGTCGCATCAACTTTGCTACCTGCTAAAGTGCCAGGGCATTTATCGATACAATCATTAATGCCGTCATTATCAGAATCTAGCGTTGAGCAATCGACAACAGCAACAGGTTCTGGTGCTGGAGCAACGGGTTCTTCAGCTTTTGGTTTAGGGCCAAAGGGTAAAACGACACCAACATTGACTACCATGTCGTGAAATTCGTTAGTACCTTGTTGTAAATTAGCATTGAAGTTTTGGTTATAACGATAGCGAACATCACTACGCACTAACAGGTTGTCGAGTAGTTCGTAGGTAAAACCCGCGCCCGCTTCACCGATAAAACCTACGCCGCTACGACCTGGAACATCAGTTGTTATGCCACCTAAACCAATAACGGTGTAAGGTGAGAAGGCGTTACGAGAGAGGAAATATTGTACGTCGGCAGTTGCGCCTGCTATATCCCAGCTTCCACCGACATTTTGTCTAGTAGGGTCACGCCAATCGTTATAGCCAGTTGCTGTTTGATAAATACCTTTCACTTCAACATTGAAGTGCTTGTCAAGCATTTTACCAATAGCCAGTCCACCACCCCAACCATCGTGTGAGTTGCGATCACCACCTGTTTTTAGGAAGGTGCCGAAAGGAGCAGCATACCATCGGGTATCGACAGGTTCGTCAGCCTGAGCCAGAGAGATACTGCCTATACTTGCTAATACAGCAAGCACAAGTAAATGTTTTTTTAGCATAATATTCTCCAAAGAATAAATAATAATAGTTAACAGCTTTGATTCTAGCAGTTGCACTGAGTTTCTTCAATGTAAAAAGACAAATTCACTACAAAATGTTAAAAATAAACAACAAAAAGAGTAGCTTCAATGCACTGACATTGTCGTGTACTTGGCGTTAAAAGTGAGAATAAATAATCGCTATGGGGGAGGCTAAAGAGATGATTGCTGGAGTCAAAATAGGGTAGGGGATTAAATCTGTTGTTTTTACTTTTGAGCATGACTACCAGTCTTTTAAAAGACTGGTAGTCATTAATATCGCGGTAACAGATTTAACACATTACCAAAAACTCTTTAGTTGTAGATAGATTGGGTTTAAATATAGTCTAAGAAACACTATAAATCTAAGTAACCCGTTTCTTCATGCAGAACAGTATCCAGCCCTTGTACTTCTTCATCAGGGGTAACGCGTAAACCGATCCATTTATCCAAACCTTTTAGAATCAGATAACTGAATAAGCCACTCCATAAAATGGTCGCGCTAATCGCCAACGCTTGAATGCCGACTTGTTTGATGATGCTCACACCTTCAGGTAAACCTAAACCACCCAAACTACTGGCAGCAAACACGCCTGTTAATAATGAACCTGTGATGCCGCCTATGCCGTGGACAGGAAATACGTCTAATGAGTCATCAATTTTTAGTGTGCGTTTAACGTATTGCGTGGCATAAAAACACACGAACCCAGCAGTGACACCAATAAATAACGCTCCAAAAGGACCTACAAAACCAGAGGCAGGGGTAATCGTACCTAAACCTGCAACCATACCTGTGACGATACCTAAAACGCTGGGTTTACCAAAGCGTTTCCATTCGATAAACATCCACGTTAACGAACCAGAAGCCGCGCCGATATGGGTGACTAACATTGCCATACCTGCACGCCCATCTGATGTTAAGGCACTGCCTGCATTAAAACCAAACCAGCCGACCCATAACATACCCGCACCTGTGACCACCATGGTCATATTGTGCGGTGGCATTGCAGTGGTGGGAAAACCTTTTCGTTTGCCCAATACTAACGCGGACACTAAGGCGGCAACCCCCGCGTTGACATGAATGACGATACCGCCTGCAAAGTCCATCGCGCCGTATTTGGCTAGCCAACCACCGCCCCATATCCAGTGACAGACAGGCATATAAACAATAATTAACCATAAGGCACTAAACCATAGCATGGCAGAGAATTTCATGCGCTCGGCAAACGCGCCAACAATCAAGGCAGGCGTGATAATGGCGAACGTCATTTGAAACATGAAATAAACCGTTTCAGGAATATCACCCACCAAGACGGTGGTGTTTATATCGGGTAAAAATATTTTAGACGCGCCACCGATGACGGACTGTAAACCTCCACCATCGGTAAAAATAAAACTATAAATCCCTGCTAGCCACAATATGGATACTAAGCAGGTGATGGCAAAACATTGCATTAATACCGATAACACGTTTTTGCTTCTGACCAAGCCTGCGTAAAACAACGATAAGCCAGGAATGGTCATAAATAAAACCAAGACAGTGGAAGTTAAAACCCACGCAGTATTGGCTTGATTTAATGGGAGTGCGTCTGCAAAAGCCAGTTTTGGCAGTAACAGTAGTGGTAGGGTACGCAGTGCGTACCTAGCTGAAAACGACATTGTTATATCCTTATAGTGCCATTAGATGGCTTCTTCCCCAGTTTCACCTGTTCTAATACGAATCACTTGTTCTAGGTTAGAGACAAATATTTTTCCATCACCAATTTTGCCTGTGTTGGCAGCTTTTACAATTGCTTGCACGGCTTTATCCAGTACCTCATCGGCAACAGCAATCTCTAACTTAACTTTCGGTAGGAAATCAACAACGTATTCAGCACCTCGGTAAAGTTCGGTATGCCCTTTTTGCCGACCAAAGCCTTTCACTTCGGTGGCAGTAACGCCAGCAACGCCTATTTCAGAGAGAGCTTCTCTGACATCATCCATTTTGAACGGTTTAATAATCGCGGTTATCAGTTTCATGATTTTTCTCGTGTATTGCTAAAAATAGTTTGCAATCATAGAGAATTATTTCTCAACATACAATTCAATCGTTCCAACAGGCGACTAGACAGCAACACAAAAGCAACCACGTCCTTGATCTTTGGCTTGATACAACGCAGTATCAGCACGATCTAGCAGTATTTCTGGGTTAGTACCGTGTTCTGGATAGAAGCTAATACCAATGCTCGTGCCAATGTTCACACTATCGGTTTCGCGTAGCAAAAACGGTTTGGTTAGTTCAGAAATAATCGCTAATGCTACTCGTGCGACATTTTCGTGATGATTGATGTCGGGAAGTAAAACCACAAACTCATCGCCCCCTAAACGCGCCACTGTGTCTATTTTACGCAACTGAGCTAAAATTCGTTCTGACACTTGTTGCAATAGTTCATCGCCTGCTTTATGCCCAAAATTATCATTGACGGCTTTAAAACGATCTAAATCAAGCATCAATACGGCAAGCTGATTACCCTCACGATGCGCTCGTTCTATACCATGATGCAAGCGTTCATCTAACAAACGACGGTTAGGTAGTTTAGTCAGCGGATCATAAAATGCTAGTTGCCTAATTTGTTCTTCGGCGGCTTTACGTTCGGTAATATCTTGCATAATACCTCTAAAATAAGTCGGCTCGGCATTTCTGGATTCATCAACGCGTCCGACTGAACGTATCCACCGCAGTTGTTTATTTGCATCGATAATACGGTATTCCACATCATATTTTTCTCTCTCTTCGAGATGTGCTTGGGTAGCATCAACAAAGATATGCCAGTCATCTGGATGTATGACCGCTAAAAAATCTTCCCACTTAGTTTCTGATGATTCAGAAACACCCAGTAGTTTACAAGCGATGGGTGACAAGATTTTTTGATGAGTAATTAAATCCAATTCCCACGTTCCTACGCCACCATAATGCTGACAGAGGGTTAGCCTTTGTTCACTCTCGCGTAATTGTTGATCTGAAAATTTACGATCAGTAATATCAATATGTGTGCCGCTCATGCGTATCGGTTTGCCGTCTGAATCACGTTGAACAATATTGGCATGATCCAAAACCCAATGTAGAACACCTTTGTCATCTGGCACACGGTATTCAATTTGATGACTTGCTTGTTTACCATTCAGCACGGCGCGTATTGATTGCCAGACTTTTTCGCGGTCTTCGTGATAAATAAAATCCAACCATTGTGGTGGGATAGGGTATATTTTGGGATAGTGATGGCGAAAAACTTTCATTTCAATAGTATGAATTTCTACTTTATGAGTCTCGACATTCCAATCCCAAAAACCTAAACCACTGCCTTTTAAGACAAAGTGTAAACGCCGTTCGCTTTCTATCAATGCCATATCTGCTCGTGACTGCTCAATGCTAAGCTGCGTCAAGCTGGCATAACTTTCAATTAATTCGATGTCTGCGGCAGATGGTTTTGCTGGCTGCGCATGATAGATAGCGAATGTCCCCAGCACTTTGCCCTGATTGTTTTTAATGGGTTGAGACCAGCACGATTGCACGCCTGCTTGTTGAGCTAGATCACGAAAATCAACCCAAAATGGATGCTGTTGAATATCCTCAACAATACAGCATTCGCTATAATAAGCCGCCGTACCACAACTGCCCATGCTTTCGCCAATCTCCAAGCCATTAATAGCTTGGGTATAAAAATAAGGCAAACTGGGAGCTGCACCAAGTCGTAGCTTATTATTGTCATCGATTAGTAAAATTGAGCAGAGCATTCCAGGATGCAGTTTTTCAACTTGCTGTGCTAATTCATTCAGTAAGTCGGGTAAAGCAATGCCTTGATTAATTGCCTGTAAAATATGATTGCGTAATGCCAGTTCATCGGTACGGCTATGCAATTCTTCCGCTATCAGCTCACGCTGGTGACTTTCTCTTTTTATAGATTGATAGGAGGCGTACAGAACTGCGGCAAGCACACAAATACAGAACGCAAACAACACCATGATTTTTAGGTAGTGGACTAAACGCTCTTCAGTGGCATTAGGATTATAAATAAAGTTGTCCAATAAATCATTATTAGCCACCATGCCTGCTTGTATAAAAATATCCGCCATGTGTTCAAGCCGCCAAGGATTGATATGACCTATTTCTGCCGAGTCTGAGGTTATCAGTGAGCGGGTAGCCTCGGTTTCAAACTCCAGATGTGCTTTGGTTTTAGTTACCTTGTATTGGCTTTGTAATAAGGCAATAATTTCCTGTGGATGTGAGAGTGCATATTGCCATCCTTGCAAACTGGCATTCAGGAACGCTTTAACACGCTCTGGATGTTGCTTTAATTCATTTTCGCTGGTAAACAGCATATCGCTATAAAAATCAATACCGTAATTACGCGGATTAAGTACGTTAAATTCAACGCCTTGTTGTTTTAACAAATAGGGTTCATTGTTGAGATAACCATTGAAGGCATCCACTTTTCCTGTCACTAAATCTTGAATATCAAAACTACTGGGAATAATCTGAACCTCTTTTATATTAACGCGTTCACTACTGAACATAGCGAGAAAATCAACATCAACGCGTGGGTCTATCATCATGACTTTTTTACCGATGAGATCGCTGGGTGAAAAAATTTTCGCTTCTTTTCGAGCCAGTAACACCGAAGGTGAATGCTGATAAATAGCTGCCAGTAACACCAGCGGATCGCCTTTTAAGCGATCCAACACTAATTCACTATTTGCAACACCATATTGCGCATGACCATGTAACACTTCATTAACGGGGATTTTGTCGGGCGAGCCTTCGTGTATGACTACATCCAGCCCTGCATCTTTATAATAGCCTTGTTGCACAGCGGCATAGTAGCCCGCAAATTGAAATTGATGATGCCAGCGTAGTTGTAAATCGATGGTTTCCGAATGCACAGTTATTGCGGCAAGTAAGCCGATTATCAGTGTGACAAGTTGTAAGCAAAATTTACAGGGCATAAGCAAAATGTTTTTACCTAATGGACAACGGGAGTTCAATCGCGTTAGCTATTGAACATAAAGTAAGTAACAGGACATAAAATTCAGCATCATTTAAAACGTCCATAACGCAGTAGCATAATAGGCAGCAATGATAAATTCAATAGTGTTGACGACGCTAAACCACCAATAATAATAGCAGCCATTGGTCCCATAATCTCGCGACCTGCATTATCGCTATTAAAGGCAATCGGAAACATCGCTAAAGCAGTTACCAGAGCGGTCATTAATATGGACGGTAAACGCTCACCTGCGCCCAGCAGTACAGTATCCAAATTCCACACCTTACCTTGCTCTTCGACTAAATGCTGATAATGCGACAACAGCATAATGCTATTTCGTACTGTAATTCCAAACAAAGTGACAAAACCCACCACTGAACCTACCGATAAAGTTGCACCTGTCAACAACACCGCCGCCACACCACCTATCAGCGCGAACGGCAAATTAACCAATGTCAGTAACGCATTGCGTAAACTACCGATGGCGATATAAATTAACATTAACACACCCGCGCCTGCTAACAAAGAATAACCGATTAAATTACGCCGCGCTTCGGCTTGCTCAACTGCCGCGCCTGTAAATTCAGGATAACTGTCAGCGGTAAAGGCAATATCTGTTAATACCCGCGTTTTTAATTCCGCCATAAACTCATCCAAATCGCGATTTAGCACATTGCAAGTCACAGTTTGCCGCCGTTGTGAATTTTGATGCAGAATATTATAACGGCTGGCGGTATGAGTAATGTCGGCAATTTGCTCCAATCTTATCAGACTACCGTCTCGCGCTCTTAATGGTAATTGTGCAATAGATTCGGGTTGTTGTCTTAACTCAGGCGACAACGCTACTGCCACATTATAAATTTTATTGCCTTGTAGGTTTTTACCGACCACACGGGTTTCATAAGCAGTTTGCAAACTATCCATGACTTGCATAGCACTGACACCTGTTGCGGTAAGCTGGTCGAGATTTAACTGAACTTGTAACAGCGGTGTTGCAGGTGGTGAACGTAGTTGTATATCGGTCGCTCCCTGCATATCATGCAAAATAGCCGAAACCGCTTGCGCTTTACTGTCCAACACATTCAAGTCATTACCATAAATATTCACCACCACAGGCGCGGTATAGCCTGAAATAGTTTCATCAATTCGTTCAGTTAAAAAAGTATTAGCTTCGTATAAAATACCCAAAAAATTGCCCAGAATGTCGCGCAATTGCTCAAGAATACGTTGTTGTTCTGCACCTGATGACGGATTCAAACGAATTTCATATTCACTGTAATGACTGCCATAAGTATCCGCGCCGCGTTCAGCTCGTCCTGCCCATTGCGACACCGATTGCACGCCGTCAATTTTCATAAACTGCTCCGTGAGTTGGCTGCCGATACGCAAGGATTCTTGTAATGATGTCCCTGGAATGCTGGTGGTGTGGACAATATAATGCCCTTCGCGCAGTTCGGGTAATAGCTTGCTATCAAAATGGGAGAACGCCGCAATACCCGCGATACATAACAATACACTGGCAATAATCACCGCGTTAAAGTGCTTAGCAATCACACCCAAAAACGCTTTGTAACGTGGTTTAAGAAGCTTAATCAGCGGTGGGTCATCATTACTCGACACTGAATTATTTTTACCCAACAACACATAACACAAGGCGGGCGTAAGCGTGAGTGCCACTAGCAACGACACTAAAATAGCCAAAATATACGCATAGCCCAGCGGTGCAAATAAACGTCCGACCACACCGTTTAATGTTAATAATGGCACAAATGCCAGCGCGACTATAAAACTGGCATACACCACGGAACTACGCACTTCCATAGACGCAGTGTAAACGACGTAAGCCACCGCTTGCGGTTCTGGCAATAAGCGATTTTCACGCAAACGGCGAAAAATATTTTCAGTATCAATAATGGCATCATCCACCACTTCGCCCAAGGCAATTGCCAAACCGCCCAGCACCATAATATTTAGATTAACTCCTGCCTGTAATAACACCAGCATCGCCCCCATCAAAGAGACAGGAATCGCCAGCGCGGAAATAAACGCGGTGCGAATATTAAACAAAAAACCATACAAAATAATCACCACAAACAAGCCACCTAACAGCAAATGCCCTGATAAATTACGCAACGAAGTTTCAATATAATCAGCAGGACGAAATAAATGTGCGTAAAACTGAATGCCTTGCTTTTGAAACAGCGGTTCAAATTCTTTCAGCGTTTGTTCAACCTGCCGCGATACCGATAAGGTATTCGCGCCGTATTGACCAATCACCATCATGACTATGCCTTGTTTGCCCATAATTTGCGCCGCGCCTATTGGGGGTTCTGGCGCGTATTCAATGTGGGCAACTTCACCTAAGGTAATTGGCTGATTACCCGATGCTTGGTTGAGTAAGGGTATTTTGGCAAATTGTTCTGGCGTTTGCGGTTGCCCTGTCACTTGTAGCGTAAAGCGTTGATTTTGATTTTCAATAAAACCACTGCCTTGAATCATCCCTGCTTGGGCAGCAGTTTGAATCAGCTCATCCAGCGACACATTGAAACGTTGCAACTGCACAGGATCAAGTTGAATTTGTAACTGCTTAATCTCGCCGCCAAACACATTGACATCCGCAACCCCCGTCACCGCCAACAAACGCGGCACCAGTGTCCAATCCACCAAACTGCGCAACGCCATTAACTCTTGCTGTTCCGAGCTTAAACCGATGGTTAAAACCGTTGCTGATGACGAGGACAAGGGTAACGTAATCGGGGTAACACCTTTTGGTAACTGCGGTATCAAACTCGCCAAGCGTTCACTAATCAATTGTCGATTCAGATAAACATTACTGTTTTCTGCAAACGTCGCGATGACAATCGACAAGCCCTGTATCGATTCAGAGCGTACCGCTTTTAAGCCCACCAAACCACTCACAGCGGTTTCAATCTGATGGGTGACTAATACCTCAACCTGTTCAGCCGACAAGCCTATAGATTCAGTTTGAATAATCACTTGCTTAGGGGAAAACTCAGGAAAAATATCCAAACCAGCGGTGGTAAAGCGATACCCACCCACCAATAAAATAACTACCGCCAACGCGATAACAATACCGTAAAAACGAATGGAAAAACGGACTAGGGTGCTGAGCATGATGGAGGGTTATTAATAATTTGAGTAGTGTATTAAATCTGGTATTTTTACTTTTGAGCATGACTGCCAATCCTTTAAAGGACTGGCAGTCATTAAGGTTAAGCCGTTCGTGGTGAGCCTGTCGAACCATGAACGGCTTAACCGTCCACCCCATTCGACAAGCTCATGACAGGCTTCGACTCGCCTTTAGTTCTGAGCTTGTCGAAGAATCAGGGCGAACGGTTAAGCCTAGCCAGTAGCTTTAAAGTCGTCAAAATAAAATGGACTGACTACTAACTGTTTTCTGTTAGTCTGTGTCGTTATCAAATGCCCATAAACCCTAAGGAATAGATCATGAAAAAACGATTTTTGATTTTAGTATGTCTTGTTGCAGTCAATAGTATAGCGATTGCCGATGATACACAAACTCGCCTAAAAGTAATGGCAGATGAAAGAGACAGTAGTTTGCGTCACATTGGTTCAAGCAAACCCTATTTTTCAAAAAACTGCCCCAAACAATTTGATTTTTGGACACAATCGGCGCAACAAGGACAACCGATAGCACAGAATTTATTAGGTGGCTGCTATCATGACGGCACAGGTATCGGCAAAGATGACGCTCAGGCTGTCTCGTGGTATCGCAAAGCAGCTGAACAAGGCTATGCACAAGCACAAGCTAATTTAGGATCTATGTATAGAGATGGTAACGGTGTCGCCAAAGATGAAACCCAAGCAGTCGGATGGTATCGCAAAGCCGCTGAGCAAGGATTGGCACAAGCACAAGCTAATTTAGGGTCTATGTATAAAGACGGCAAAGGTGTCACCAAAGATGAAGCCCAAGCAGTTGCGTGGACTCGCAAAGCCGCTGAACAAGGCTATGCTAATGCGCAATCTAATTTAGGGTCTGCGTATGACAATGGTACAGGTGTCGCCAGAGACGAAACTCAAGCAGTCGCGTGGACTCGCAAAGCTGCTGAACAAGGCTATGCACAAGCGCAATTTAATTTAGGGACTATGTATGCAGAAAGCAGAGGGGTCGCCAAAGATGAAGTCCAAGCAGTCGCGTGGTTTCGCAAAGCTGCTGAACAAGGCGATGCAAAAGCACAAGCTAATTTAGGGATTGCGTATGAAAATGGTAGAGGAGTCGCCAAAGATGAAGCCCAAGCAGTCGAGTGGTTTCGCAAAGCTGCTGTGCAAGGCGATACAAAAGCACAAGCTAATTTAGGAATGATGTATGGAGAAGGTACAGGGGTCGCCAGAGATGAAACCCAAGCAGTTGCGGGGACTCGTAGAGCTGCGGAACAAGGAGATACAGATGCACAATTTAGTTTAGGGCTTATGTATGCAAATGGAACAGGTGTCACCAAAGATGAAACCCAAGCAGTTGCGTGGTTTCGCAAAGTTGCGGAACAAGGCGATGCACAAGCGCAATATAATTTAGGAGTTATGTATGCAGATGGCAGAGGTGTCGCCAAAGACGAAACCCAAGCAGTTGCGTGGTATCGCAAAGCCGCTGAACAAGGCGATGCACAAGCGCAATCTAATTTAGGGGTTACATATAACGATGGCACAGGAGTCGCCAAAGATGAAACACAAGCAGTCGCGTGGTTTCGCAAAGCCGCTGAACAAGGCAATGCAGATGCGCAATATAATTTAGGGATTATGTATGTAAATGGCAGAGGTGTAGCTAAAGACAACGATCAAGCAGTCGCTTGGTTTAGCAAAGCTGCTGAACAAGGCGATGTAAAAGCACAAAAGGCTTTAAAGCAATTGTCGCAATAAGGGGGTAGTCATGAACGGTGGTGTTAATGTTTAACTATTGCTATGATTCTATACATAGTCCGCTCAGCTTGATTTATTGTCAATCGCGGCTTCACTGTAGGTAAGTAGGAAAATAATCTTAGCTTAGCTTTTATTTTAATAACAACAACGAGGAGAGAATCATGGGTTTTATGCAGGGCAAACGAGTGTTGATAGTCGGATTAGCCAGTAATCGGTCTATTGCATGGGGAATTGCGCAAGCGATGCACCGCGAAGGTGCGGAATTAGCGTTCACGTTTCAAAATGAAAAGCTACAAAGTCGTGTTGAAGATATGGCTGCGCAATGTGGTTCTAACATCATCATTGAATGTGATGTCAGTATTGATGAACATATCGACAACGTATTTGCCAAACTGGGCGAGCAGTGGGATGGGCTGGATTGTATCGTGCATTCAGTGGCGTTTGCACCGCGTGACGCACTGAATGGCGATTATGTGGATGTGACCACCCGCGAAAATTTCAATATCGCTCATGATGTCAGTTCTTACAGCTTTACTGCGTTGGCAAAAGCAGGTCGCGCTATGATGCAAGGTCGTAACGGTTCATTATTGACTTTAACTTATCTAGGCGCGGAACGTGCGATTCCTAATTACAATGTGATGGGTGTTGCGAAAGCCAGTTTAGAGGCGAATGTGCGTTATATGGCGGTAGCATTGGGTGCAGAAGGTACACGCGTTAATGCGATTTCCGCAGGCCCTATTAGAACCTTGGCAGCGTCAGGCATTAATGATTTTAAAGCGATGCTCAACAAAGCGGCGGATACTTCGCCATTAAAGAGAAATATAACTATTGAAGAAGTCGGTAATGCGGCGGCGTTTATGTGTTCTGATTTGGCTTCGGGTATTACGGGCGAAATTACTTATGTGGATTGCGGCTATAACATTGCAGGTTTAGCAGCTTCTTAAGCTGTTTCAAAATGTTAGGTTACGCTATCGCTAACTCAAGCTACAATTGAGCGGTGCATAAAAAAGGGAGCTTAACGCTCCCTTTTTTGTTTACTCTTCGTGACTCAATGCACCGTGGCATTGTTTATACTTTTTGCCTGAACCACAAGGGCAAGGATCGTTACGCCCTATTTTATGTCCTTCACGAACAAACGGTTGCTCTGATTCGTCTTCTTGTACTTCATCATGCTCAGCCTCAAGTAATGACTGCTCATAAGCATCTAGCGTCGGTGCGGGTGCATGGTCGAAGTGCATTTCTCTGGGAGCTTGTTGTTGTTCATCCAGTGCCTGTACTTCTTCGTCTTGACTCACTCTGACTTTAAATAGAATACTGATGACTTCGTATTTAATGTCTTCCAGCAAGGTGCTAAACATTTCAAAGGCTTCACGTTTGTATTCTTGCTTAGGGTCTTTTTGTGCGTAGCCGCGTAAATGAATACCTTGACGCAAATAGTCCATTGCCAATAGATGCTCTTTCCAACTGTTATCCAACACCTGCATCATCACTGATTTTTCAAAATGTTGTAACACAGGTTTGCCACCATCGATGTGTTTTTCTTTCTCGTGGTGATTTTGTTCAAGAAGTTCAATAATGCGAGCGCGTAATCTTTCTTCTGTTAAATTATGATCGTCGTCCAGCATTTTCTGCACTGGAACTTCAACCGTAAATTCGTGCTGTAAATGTTCTTCTAAGCCTTTAATATCCCATTGTTCCACCATTGTTTTGGCTGGAATATATTGGGTAATGACATTGTTGACCACATCCGCACGGATTGCACTGATAATGTCAGAAATTTCTTCTGCCGCCATTAGTTCATTACGCTGTGCGTAAACAACCTTACGTTGGTCGTTTGCCACATCGTCATACGCCAGAATTTCTTTACGCACGTCAAAGTTACGCGCTTCAACTTTGCGCTGCGCATTTTCAATAGAACGAGTAACCCACGGATGTTCAATGGCTTCACCATTGCCCATGCCCAATTTTTGCATTAAACCAGCAACGCGCTCAGAGGCAAAAATACGCATTAAGTCATCTTGTAGCGACAAATAAAAGCGTGTAGAACCAGGATCGCCTTGACGACCTGAACGTCCTCTTAATTGGTTATCGATACGACGTGATTCATGACGCTCTGAACCGATAACGTGCAAACCACCACTGGCAATAACTTGATTGTGTCTATCTAACCACGCGCCACGCACATGGGCTTTGGCTTCTTCACTAGCCTCTTCACCTAGGGCTTTTAATTCAGCTTCCAGATTACCACCCAACACGATGTCAGTACCACGACCTGCCATGTTGGTGGCGATGGTCACCGCACTTGGCATACCTGCTTGTTCAACAATATGGGCTTCACGCTCATGTTGTTTGGCGTTGAGGACTTCATGTGTAACGCCTTGTTTGATTAATAAGGCAGACAGGCGTTCAGAATTTTCAATCGAGGTTGTACCGACTAATACAGGTTGCCCGCGTAAGCTACATTCTTTAATGTCTTCGGCAACGGCTAAATATTTTTCATCGGTGGTCAGGAAAATGACATCGCCTTTGTCTTTACGAATCATCGGACGATGCGTCGGAATAATGACTACTTCCAGCCCGTAAATTGAATTTAACTCAAAGGCTTCGGTATCGGCAGTCCCCGTCATGCCTGACAATTTTTCGTATAAACGGAAATAGTTTTGGAAAGTGATGGAGGCGAGAGTTTGATTTTCGTTGTTAATGGTCACACCTTCTTTGGCTTCAATGGCTTGATGCAGCCCTTCTGACCAACGACGACCAGGCATGATACGCCCAGTAAATTCATCAACAATAATAACTTCATTATTGGCAACGATATAATCCACGTCTTTTTTGAATAATACATGAGCGCGTAATGAGGCGTTCAAGTAGTGCATTAAACGAATATTTGCCGCGCCATATAAGCTAGTGCCTTCAGCCATTAAGCCATGTTCAGCCATTAAGCGTTCAACGTGTTCATGACCTGATTCGGTGAGATGTACTTGACGGATTTTTTCATCCACCGTGTAATCGCCGATTTCGCCTACCGTATTACCTTCTTTATCGTTTTCTTTTTCTTGTTTGATTAAAAAGGGAATGATGGCGTTGGCTTTGATATAAACGTCGGTGCTTTCTTCGGTAGGGCCAGAAATAATCAGCGGAGTACGAGCTTCGTCAATCAAAATAGAATCGACTTCATCGACGATAGCAAAACTTAAATCACGTTGGACTTTTTGTTCCAGCGTGTATTCCATATTGTCGCGTAAATAATCAAAACCAAACTCGTTGTTAGTGCCGTAAGTAATATCGGCGGCGTACGCACTGCGGCGTTCGCTTTTTTCCATTTGGCTAATAATGACCCCTGTGGTCATGCCCAGAAAATTATAAAGCTTGCCCATCCATTCTGCATCACGCTTAGCGAGATAATCATTGACCGTGACAACGTGAACACCTCGTCCAGACAAGGCATTAAGATACGCCGCTAAGGTTGCCATTAAGGTTTTACCTTCGCCCGTTTTCATTTCAGAAATTTTGCCGTCATGTAAAATCATGCCGCCAATTAACTGAACATCAAAATGACGCATACCAAAAACCCGCGTCGAGGCTTCTCGCACTGCTGCAAACGCATCGGGAATCAAGTCATCCAGAGTTTCGCCTTGTGCCAAGCGATCTCGAAACTCCTGCGTTTTTGCTGTTAACGCCGCATCAGATAGTTTTTCGTATTCGAAAGCCAAGGCATTGATGTGCTTGACCCGCTTCGTTTTCTTTTTGATAAGCCTATCGTTACGGCTTCCTACAACAAACTTAACCAGTTTCCCCAACATGCTTTTTTTCCAGAGTGTATTTAGTAAATGATTGAAAAGTGGGGGATTATATACTGTCTACGTCGTTAGTGACAGATAAAACCCCGCATATTTGTGCTTTGCCCACTACTATATAGTGGTCTAATTTAAGATAAACAAGGCAGTGGCTTGAAATTTTGTAGACTTAAGAGCTTATACATTGCACAATTCTAACGCTACTATTATAAGCGTCAGGTAGTTGAAATCAGCCAATAATGGCAACAACATACTAGCCATTGAGTAATGACGCATGAGTTAAATCGAGGAGAAAAAAATGCACCAAACTTCTAAAAAGTTATTAAATAATTTCCTAATCGGCGTTTTTGCCATTATTCCCATCGTTATCGTATTGCAGATTATCATTTTTGTTAAAGGTTTAATCTCCGATCTATTTCGTGTTGTTTATATTTTTTCTGACAGCTCTCTTTATACCGCGCTTATTTTTATTATCAGTTTTGCTCTACTGGCGTGGATAGGTCACACCATCGCACAAAAAGGTGGCTCTTTCGTTATTAGAGCATTTGACTTTATTATTGACAGAATTCCGCTACTAAACACTGTTTACCGTGTGTTGAAGAAAGTCATCAATATGTTTTTGTCACATGATGAAGCGATTGCCAAAGAAGTGGTTTATGTTGAATATCCAAAAGAGGGTATTTGGGTACCCGCCTATGTCACAAATCGACAAAAGGACAAGTTCATCCTGTTTATTCCGACTTCACCCAATCCTACTTCTGGCTTTACTGTCATTGTTGATAAGTCAAAAATCGTAACCTCCACCATGAATATTGAAGAAGCGACCAGTTTCATCGTCAGTGTCGGTGTCGATTACGACAAAGCGTTTGAAGCCACACAACTACCTTAGGAAAAAAATGAAATTAATTATCTCAGTAATAGCGGTACTGGTGCTAATCGCTAGTACCGCTTGCAGCAAAGAAGAACCTCAGGCGGAAGCACCTAAAGCCGATGCGACGGGTATTACTGGTATTATAAATACGCAGACTGGACGTATAGACACTGCCAAAAAAGCGTTAGAGGATTCTAAACAAGTCAACCAAACGATTCAGGATTCTGCGGCTGAGCAACGTGAAACCATCGAAAAAACTCAGCAGTAAAATACGGGTATCCCGCTATTGCGTTAAACGCTCATTTTTTATGAATTGAAACCCAGCCACAGGGATGTGATTGGGTGTACGCTATTCTCTCATTGTGATTAAGCGGCAAGGGTTAGGTGTTATTTTGCACTGTATCGTACATCTTGGGTTTTAGTGTAATTCCTTGTCACTCTCGGCTTTTTGTATGCTATAGTCTAACTCAATAAGAATGATTGTTGATAACTCGATAATCGCTTGGCAATCAAGCACACTTTACCCTTGGGGCTTTATTATGGCTATTAATTTTAAAAATCTTGCGGTAGGCGATTTGGGGAAAATAATTGGCTTTGAACCTTCGGGTAAAGCCTACCGTAAACGCTTATTGGCAATGGGTTTAACGCCTGGAACAGAATTTAGTATTACGCGTTTCGCGCCTATGGGTGATCCTGTGGAAATAAAATTGCGTGGGTTCGCGCTCACCTTGCGTAAAGCTGAGGCAGCAATTTTACAAATAGAGAAACTGTAATGGATTGTGATTTTACCGTCGGTGTTGTCGGCAATCCTAATTGCGGCAAAACTACGCTATTTAATGTTCTTACAGGCTCTAAGCAACATGTCGGCAATTGGCCTGGTGTCACCGTTGAAAAAAAAACGGGCGAGTATCGCTTTGCTGATAAGCACATTGAATTGGTCGATTTACCAGGAACTTATTCCCTAGAGTCAGCCGATGATTCGGTATCACTAGATGAAAAAGTCGCTCGTGATTATGTAGCAAGTAGAGCCGCTGATTTGATTGTCAATATCGTCGATGCCTCTAATATTGAGCGTAATCTTTATTTAACCTCACAGCTTATTGAAATGCGCGTACCCATGATTTTGGTACTCAATATGATCGATGTGGTGAAACAACGCGGCATTAAAATCGACACCCATTTTTTGGCTGAGCAATTAGGCTGCCCTGTGATTGCGATTTCTGCGGCGAGTCGTTTCGGTATTCATCAGCTTCAAACAGCAATCAATAGCGCGGTTATCGCTAAACCCATTCCCATTGCTTGTATCACTTATCATCCTGCCTTAGAAGCAGCAGTTGAAAAAATTTCCCCGCTGTTGCTTGAAACTGCACGGCACTATCCTTGCGATTGTCGCTGGTTAGCCTTGCGTTTATTAGAAGATGATACGCTGGCGAAGGAGATTGCAGGCAAGCTATTTTTACCCAAAGCGCGAAAATACCAGCAGCAAGTTGAACAAGAAACCGATGATGAAATCGATATTTTAGCCGCTGATGCGCGGTACGGTTTTGTCAATCAAATCACTCAAGGTGCAGTGTGTAAACTAAATGAAATTAGTCGCCACGGCACGGAACGGATAGACAGTATCGTGTTAAATCGCTTTTTAGGCATTCCGATTTTTCTGTTGGTGATGTATGCCATGTTTATGTTTACCATCAACATCGGCAGTGCATTTGTGGATTTTTTCGATCAGGTAGTCGGTGCGTTATTGGTCGATGGTTTAGGCGTATTGTTGGCTCAAATCGCTACCCCAGAATGGTTGCAAGTATTAATCACCAAAGGCTTAGGTGGCGGTATTCAAGTGGTCGCTACCTTTATTCCGATTGTGGGTTTTTTGTTTTTATTTTTATCCGCATTGGAAGATTCTGGCTATATGGCGCGTGCGGCGTTCGTCATGGATAGATTCATGCGTTTAATTGGACTCCCAGGAAAGTCGTTTGTGCCGATGATAGTCGGGTTTGGTTGTAACGTGCCTGCAATTATGGCGACACGCACGCTAGAAAATCAACGCGACCGCATACTGACTAATTTAATGAATCCGTTTATGTCTTGTGGTGCAAGACTGCCTGTGTATGCGTTATTTGCGGCGGCGTTTTTTCCTGTCGGTGGGCAGAATTTGGTATTTGGTTTATATATACTGGGGATTACGGTCGCGGTATTGACGGGTTTAATCATGCGTCACACCCTATTTAAAGGCGAAACTACGCCATTTATTATGGAATTACCCACTTACCATTTGCCGACTTTTCGGGGCGTATTGTTACGCACTTGGGATAGACTGCATTCTTTTTTAACCAATGCGGGCAAAGTGATTGTACCGATGGTACTCGTGTTAAATTTTCTTAATGCACTAGGAACAGATGGCAGTTTCGGTCAGGAAAACAGTGATAAATCAGTATTAAGCGAAATTGGACGTAGTTTAACGCCCGCGTTTAAACCGATGGGGATCAGCAACGATAATTGGCCTGCCACCGTTGGTATTTTTACGGGCGTGTTAGCGAAAGAGGCGGTGGTCGGCACATTGAATGCGTTGTATAGTCAAATGGCAACCGCTAACGCACCAAATGAGCCACCTGTGTTTAATCTTAAAGGCTCGCTAATAGCAGCTTGTGCAACCATTCCCGAAAATTTACACACCGTAGCAACTAATCTCCTAGACCCATTAGGACTCAATGCCGTGAATGAGGAACAAGCGGTGAATACCACGACTTTTGCCGCTATGCAGCATAGTTTTGATGGCAAAGCAGGCGCGTTTGCTTATTTATTATTTATTTTATTGTACGCGCCTTGTGTGGCTGCCACTGCCGCCATTTACCGCGAAACTAACCGTAATTGGACGCTGTTTGTGGTGTTTTGGACGACAGGCATTGCTTATATGACTGCAACGATTTTTTATCAAACCATGACTTATAGCGAACATCCAAGCTATTCTCTAATCTGGATAACGGGATTATTACTGACTTTTTCATCAATATTGTTTGGCTTATGGCTTCTTGGCAGAAAACCAGAAAAAACCTTTCAGGAACTTAGCTAATGATTCTTTCTGATTTAAGAAGTTATTTAAAACAACAGCATAGAGTTGCTTTGGCTGATTTAGTGAATCATTTTAACATTGATGCTGATGCCCTACGCGGTATGCTGAGTAAATGGATTAGCAAAGGCTATGTGCGCGTTGTGCCGCTGAAATCTTCTTGTGGTACGGGTTGCTGTAAATGCGATCCTACGTTGACAGAACTTTATGAGTGGATAAATAAATAGCTACGATAAAGCGTGTTCGTCTAAAATAGCACTGTCCAACTTAGGGTGGAATAGTTTATTTTCAAGCATTTAAAATTCGCGTATTTCCGTTTGTCTTGTAATATCTGTTCTTGAGTGAACCCACTTTAAGTTGAAAACCATAAACCTAAAATCGCAGTATCTCAACAAACAGGAGTCTAACATTGTCCACACAGCCATCCAGTATTCTCATTGGCTATTTATCTGAAGTTCGTAATAACGGTATGGATGCCAGAATCGCAGATGAGTATGTCAAAGATACCTCGCGTATCAAAGTAGACAATGAAGAAATTTTAGTCGGTCATATTGGTTCCTATGTCGCTATTCGGCAAGCTGATATTAGTATTTTAGCCATTACCATTCAAATGTGGGAAAAGCACCGTTTTGATAATGCGGATATGCGTAAAACGGATCGCTTTATTGCCTTAGCTCCCGTGGGTGAAATTCAAGCAGACGGTACTTTTTTGCGTGGTATCACCAATTACCCTACCTCAGGCGCAAAGGTTTATGCGGTGGGTATTACTGAAGTCAGTGCTATTTTCTCCAAATATCGCAAATATAAATTCTTTATTGGGCAACTATCTTCGCATAAAGGTTATGATCTCAGTCTTGATCCGCAGATTTTCTTTAGTCGGCATTTTGCAATTGTCGGGCAGTCTGGATCAGGCAAATCATGGACAGTGACTAATCTGATTCAACGTGCCGTTAAAGCTATGCCCAAAAGTCATATTATTTTGCTGGATTTACACGGTGAGTATTGCTGGAAAGATACCAAAGGTGTGAGATATTCGGCGTTTGATGAAAGCATAGTGAATTGTATTGACGCACAAGAAATGGAAATGCCTTATTGGATGATGAGCTACGCTGAATTAGTCGATTTATTTATTGATCGCGAAGACAAAGGTGCATCCACGCAAATGTCTTTCATGAGCGAAGTATTGATGCAGCTTAAACGCAAAGAATCCAAGCGTATTGGTTTGGCTACGTTTTCTATTGATACGCCTATCTATTTTTCTTTAGCAGAATTGTACATCGCGTTTAAAACCGCCAATGAAGAAAAAAAGGCATTTGGTAAAGTGCTAGGTCCTTTATACGGACAGTTTGATAATTTCCTGATTAAAATGCAAAGTCGCTTAAACGACGTGCGTTACGACTTTTTACTTAGACCCAAAAAACGCAAAAGCTCAGAAAGCATGGTGGATTTATTACGCACTTTTGTCGGCTTAGGTGACAAAAAAGCCAATGTTACGGTGGTGGATTTAAGTGCCGTGCCGTCCGATATTCGCCCTGCAATTTCCGCGCAAGTGGGTCGCTTAGCTTACGAGTTTAATTATTGGAATCCTAACCGTCGTGAATTTCCCATTACCCTGATTTGTGAGGAAGCCCATGTCTATATTCCCAAAGAAAAAGGCGGGCAATTTGAAGGCTCGAAAAAAATGATGGAGCGTATTGCCAAAGAAGGTCGAAAATACGGCGTGTCTATTGGCGTGGTGAGTCAAAGACCCACCGAATTATCCGAAACCATGCTGTCACAATGCAGCTCTTTTATCTGCTTACGCACCACCAGCTTAGAAGATCAAATGTATATTAGAGGGTTGATTCCAGAATCTGAAGGTAATTTAGCCGATGTGTTAAGTTCACTTGGCAGAGGCGAAGCTCTAGTATTAGGTGAAGCCGTGCCGTTACCAACGCGTGTACAGCTTTACAAACCGAATCCAGAGCCAAAAAGTAATGACGTGGATTATGTGACTGGCTGGCGTAGAGGCGTGACGGATTTGAATGTCGAAGAAATCGTGCAGCTATGGCGCACACAAGATAGACGATAATAGAGAAGGAGAAATCTGTTGGCGTGGTTACTTTTATTTTCCGCAGGGTGTGTAGAAATCGTCTTTGCCTTAAGCCTTAAATACAACCAAGGTTTTACCAAATTATTACCAAGCATCATCACTTGTCTGTCAGGTGCAGGTAGTTTTGGCTTACTAATGTGGGCAATTAAAAGCCTACCATTAGGAACAGCCTATGCGGTATGGACAGGCATGGGTGCGGTGGGCGTTGCCATTATGGGCATTATTTTGTTCAAAGAATCGATGGACTGGATGCGTTTATTATCCATTACCTTGGTAATTATCGGTATCATCGGACTGAAATTAACCGATAATAATTAAAGTGCTACATCTTATTTCACAATCACCGATTGAAACTGCCGTATTCGAGCGCGTCGCGGTTAGCGATGAACTGGTGTTTCTTGATAATGCCGTGTTGCGATTATTACAACAAGGCGAGTTAAATCAAATTTTAAGCGTATTACTCAAAAACCATCGACTTTATGTGTTAACCGATACCTTAAAAGTGCGCGGTATCCGCGCAGAAGAGCTGGTGCCGGGTATTAGCGTCATTGATTATCCGCAGTTAGTCGCCTTAACCGTCAAACATTCGGTCATTCAATCATGGTCGTAATGCCAGAAACCACTCAACAAGGCTTTTTAATCAATGCAGCAGACTGGAATGAAAGTGTAGCAACCACACACGCGCAATTAAATAATATCGTTTTAACCCCTGCCCACTGGGAAATTATTCACTTTATCCGCAATTATTATCAGCACTATAAACACCTACCCAATATGCGTGTTTTTACCAAAGCCATTGCCAAAACCTTAGGCGAAGACAAAGGCAATAGTCGCTATTTGCATGGCTTATTTCCTGACGCACCACTGCGTGATGCGTGTAAATTAGCAGGGCTACCCAAGCCGCCTACTTGTCTGTAAGAGAGGAGTACAAAAAAAAGCCTAATGCTTATCAGCAATCTTATTGATGGGTATGTATTTTCCTTAAGTTGATGCCTATGGGGGAGTGGGTATCGTCTCTACCCATTTACCATTTCAACTGTAATTTTCATAGCCTCTGAACTCCACACTGGTTACGATTCAAATGTAGAACAGGCTTGACAAAGAGAGCAATACATTGTCAAACTTAACGCTCTATGTTTGAATTTTCAATCATTTGTTCTTAATGTAACAGGAGATAACCATGAATAAAATAGTTCTTGCCGTCGCCCTCGTCTTATTGTCATCCGTCGCGTTGGCTAAGTCATCGAAAAGCACCACTCCACCACCCGCGCAGAATCACAGTTGTATGCTGAAGGATGCTGTTGTAGAGAAAACTAAAAAAGAGTGTCTCAAAGCGGGTGGCAAGTGGGAAAAAAATAGCCCTGCTGTTACTGCGCCTGTTGTCGCCCCTGTCGCTCCTGCTGTTGAGCCTAAACCTATGGAAACACCCACGAAATAACCAGCACTTCGGATTCGAATAGAAAAAGCGGTCGTTGACCGCTTTTTCGTTATTGGCGATTGCTAAGCTCGTGTATCTCAGCATTCTAGCTACTCGTTACTCACATCAAGCCCTAGCGTGTTCATTTCTTTCACTCTCCTTGTTCATTCAGCTTCTTTCTCACAGGAGTGACACCGTTCAGTTTTAAGCTGGCAACGTATGGGGTTTATCTATGTCACAGACTTGCGTTTAAGGGTAGCGACAAACTCTGTTCATGCACTCTGATATACTACTTGCTTGCCCACTCTCATTTATGACCCTCTCATTTAAAAAGGAAATCCATGCCAATTGATATTTTACTTACCATCATCGTGGTATCAGTTATTCAATCCATTTTTGGAGTCGGAGTTTTATTATTTGGCACGCCGATATTATTGTTACTGGGTTACGGTTTCGTAGATGCGCTGGGTGTATTACTGCCTGTGTCCATTGCCGTCAGTGCCTTACAATTTGTCAGACACTACGAAGACCTCGATACCGCATTTTATAAAAATATTCTGATTTACACCGCACCTATTGTGGTGGTGTTTTTGTGGCTAGTGACATCCATAAAAGTGAATGTCGGCATATTCATTGGTGCTGTGCTGATTTTTGTCGCTTTAAAAAGCTTTTTACCGATTATCGAGCGATTGTTAAAATCGATAGTGGTGTATGAACGGCTGTATTTAATGATTATGGGCGCGGTGCATGGCATGAGTAATTTGGGCGGTTCAATGTTGACCATCATCATTTACGCCAAAAACTACACCAAAGATAAAACCCGCGTCACGGCGGCGGCAAGTTATGCGACTGTGGCAAGCTGTCAGTTAATCACCTTGTTATTACTCGGCACTCAATTCACTATCGCCTACGCGGACAAAATTACCTTCATACAAATTGGCATAATTATGTTTTTATTAACCGAAGAGCTGCTGTATAAAAACATTGATAATGAAAAATATACTAAGTTATTTGCGGTGTTTCTGTTTATATCAGGTATTTTGCTGATTTTAAAATCGTTATAACATGAGAATTTTAGGCATAGACCCTGGTTCAAGACTCACAGGTTACGGGATTATCGAAGAATCAGGGCGGAGTTTTAAGTATATCGCCAGCGGCAGTATTCGCATTGAAGCCGATTATTTCCCTGATAGGTTAAAACAAATTTTTGATGGCATCGTGCAGATTGTTGAAATGTATCACCCTGAACAAATGGCAATCGAACAAGTATTCATGCACAAAAATGCCGATTCTGCTCTTAAATTAGGACAAGCACGCGGCGCGGCAATTTGTGCGGTACAAACTAAGGGTTTACCCGTGTTTGAATACGCGGCGCGACAAGTCAAACAAGCAGTAGTAGGGAAGGGCAGTGCCGATAAACTTCAAGTGCAACACATGGTAAAAATATTGTTATCGATACAAGGCAATCTACAAATCGATGCCAGTGATGCGCTGGGCATTGCGATATGTCACACCCATTATCAAAAAACGGCACTGCGTTTGCAGACTGGATTATTAACATGATTGGATTTTTACGCGGTAAATTAGTACTTAAAGCCCCACCGTTATTGGTGCTGGATGTACACGGTGTCGGTTATGAAATCGAAGCACCGATGACCACTTTTTATGAACTGCCCGCTCTAGGGATAGAAATAACCCTGCATACCCATTTAGTGATACGCGAAGATGCCCATAGTTTATTTGGCTTTGCCAGCGAAGCAGACCGCGCTATGTTTAGAACGCTGATTAAAGTCAATGGCGTAGGTCCTAAACTGGCGTTGACCATTTTATCAGGGCAGAGTGCGGAACAACTGCACCGCTGTATTCATGAAAATGACACGGTTGCGTTAATGCGTTTACCAGGTGTGGGTAAAAAAACCGCTGAGCGGTTGATTATTGAACTGCGTGATAGATTGCCGCAATTAGAAGACAGTATTGCCACCACTACTATCACACAGAGTGTTGGTAATGCCAAACAAGAGGCGGTTAGTGCCTTATGTTCGCTGGGTTACAAACCACTGGATGCCAATAAAATGGTGCAAGGTATTCATAGCGAAGGCAAAAGTTGTGAAGATATTATTCGCATGGCATTACAAGGCGCGATTCGATGATTGAAACCGATAGACTGATAACCGCGCGTAGTCATACCGATGACGAACGCCATGACCGCGCTATACGTCCGAAGCGACTAGCCGATTATGTCGGACAAGTGGAATTACGCGCTCAAATGGAAATTTTTATTCAAGCGGCAGTGGCACGGCAAGAAGCCTTGGATCACGTTTTGATTTTTGGTCCCCCTGGTTTAGGAAAAACTACGCTCGCCAATATTATCGCCGCTGAAATGGGGGTAGCCATTCGGCAAACCTCAGGCCCTGTATTAGAAAAAGCAGGTGATTTAGCCGCTTTACTCACGAATCTTGAAGCCCACGATGTATTATTTATCGATGAAATTCACCGTTTAAGCCCAGCGGTAGAGGAAATTTTATACCCCGCAATGGAAGATTATCAGCTCGATTTAATGATAGGCGAAGGTCCAGCAGCGCGGTCTATTAAATTAGATTTACCGCCTTTCACGCTAGTCGGTGCAACCACCCGCGCAGGATTATTGACTTCGCCGTTACGCGACCGTTTTGGCATCGTCCAGCGTTTAGAATTTTACACCGTAGCAGAACTTGCTAGCATCGTTACTCGTTCAGCAGGCGTATTAGGTATTGCAATGGCAGAAAATGGCGCGTTTGAAATCGCCCGACGCTCACGCGGTACGCCACGCATCGCCAACCGTTTACTCCGCCGTGTGCGTGATTTTGCTCAAGTCAAAGGCGATGGTACAGTAACAGAAGATTGCGCTATCGCAGCATTGAATATGCTCAAAGTCGATAGCAACGGTTTCGATGCCTTAGACCGCAAATTATTAATGACCATGATAGAAAATTTTGCAGGGGGTCCAGTCGGACTCGATACCCTAGCCGCAGCAATCAGCGAAGAACGCGGCACAATTGAAGATGTATTAGAACCGTATTTATTGCAACAAGGTTTTATCATGCGCACCCCGCGTGGTCGGGTAGTGACGCAAAATGCCTATACCCATTTTGGTTTACAACCACCTAAACAATTGGGCGCGTCGGTGGATTTGTTTGAATAAATCGCAAACCTTAAACACACATCGAATCACCCAACATGGAACACGATTATTTACTTAAATTACGCCAACATCCGACATGGCGATTATTGTGTGCCGATAACGCGCCGCTGATTATTAGTTTTTTTTATCGGGTGTTTATCGCGCCCAATTGTCGTTCTTTACGTCAGAATGAATTAAGCGAGAAATTAACCGATACGCTGTTTCATTTACACCAGATTCATGGAGATAAGGTCTATCCAAAAACTGCCAACGCCTATTTAAACGATTGGACAAGTGGCGATAATGCGTTTTTGCGCAAGTATTACACGACGCAAAGTGACGAACCTGAATATGATTTAACACCCGCCAGTGAAAAAGCCATTGATTGGTTACGCAGCTTGGAACAAAAGCAATTCATTGGCACGGAATCGCGGCTATTAACGGTGTTTGATTTATTGGAAACCATTTTACAAGCTACGCAAACCGACCCAGAGCAACGCATCGCTGAATTGGAACGGCAAAAAGCGGCGATTGAAGCTGAAATTACCAGTTTACAACGCGGTGCGGTTATCAGTTATGACGCTCGACAAGTCAAAGAACGTTTTTATCAATTGGAAGAAACGGCGCGGAGTTTGTTGATGGATTTTCGCCAAGTGGAAGAAAATTTTCGCCAATTGGATCGCCATACCCGCGAAAAAATCGCCCTTAGTAATAAAAGCAAAGGTGAATTACTGGATGACATTTTCGGTGAACATGATGCCATTGGGGATTCCGATCAAGGCAAAAGTTTTCGCGCCTTTTGGGGCTTGTTAATGTCGCCCGCGAAACAAGAAAAGTTTAATCAACTCATTCAAGACGTGTTGGCTTTGCAAGACGTGCAAGCCTGTACACCCGACGAATTACTGCCGAAAATGAAATATCATTTATTGGAAGCAGGGGGGAAAGTGCAGCGTACCAGTTCCAGTTTGGTTGAGCAATTACGCCGCTATTTAGATGAGCAAGTATGGTTAGAAAATAAACGCATCATGAGCATTATTCATGAGTTAGAAAAAAACGCCATTGCCATTAAACAACAGCCACCGTCTGAGCGTGATTTTATGATGATTGATGACATGAAAGCTCAGATAAAATTGCCGTTATCGCAACCGTTGTTTCGCGCTCCCATTCGCTCCAGCATGAGTAACGAAGCACTGACCGCAGGCACGGCGGAATTTGTCAGTGAACTGTTTTATCAACAAAACCATGTTGATGTCAGTGTGTTGCAAGCGCGTATTCAAAAAGCCCTGCAAACCCAAACCCAAATTAGTTTAGAAAATTTATGCCAACACCATCCGCTAGAAAAAGGGCTGAGTGAATTAGTCGCTTATCTTCATCTTGCTTGCGAAGATAGCAACGCCATTATTGACAACAAACAGGACGTGACCATTCACTGGCAAAACACTGAAGGTGTCGCTAAGTCCGCTATGATGCCGAAGGTTATTTTTACCCGTTAGTAGTCAGTCAATTTTATTGAGACGTTTACAATAAAGACCTGCGAGGTTTTA
Source organism: Methylococcales bacterium (assembly GCA_026398895.1). Classification (GTDB taxonomy): domain Bacteria; phylum Pseudomonadota; class Gammaproteobacteria; order Methylococcales; family Methylomonadaceae; genus UBA4132. The sequence continues at coordinate 58,431 of JAPLRZ010000059.1, read as the reverse complement.
AAAACCTCGCAGGTCTACCAACTTACACGAAGGAACACATTATGTCATCCGAAGCCATTGCCACTGTTGTTAAAATGATGACAACATTACCCGATGCTAGCCAAAATCAAGTTGCCGAACATTTACAAGCCTATATCGCCGACTTACAAGATGAGTTACGTTGGGATACCGCTTTTGCAAACACGCAAAGCTCCTTAATCCAACAAGCACGATTAGCAAAACAGCAGATTGCCGAAGGTAAAGCACAATCTTTGAATATTGATGACTTATGAAATCGTTGACCTTGCCCAGTTTTTGGAAACGAAGATTTGAAGCGGCTTGCTCAAGCATTTTATAAAAATGGCAGGTATTAGCGAAACCGAACACGCTGTAGTTTAAAAAAAAAACGTGATGCCCAGCGATTTGAGCAAGCCGAGCGAGACATCGCCGAACTGATAGAGCAGGCACAAGCGGGTGAGATTGAACTGGCTTATGTCGATGAAGCAGGTTTTGCCCCCCGACTCGCTCAGCATGGACAAAAAGCGGTGAAACCCACGCGGTGACGGCGACACGCGGACAACGGCTGAATGTCATCGGCGCGTTACTGTCATCAGGCGAACTGCTGATGACTAAGCTTTGGCAGAACGTGACAGGCTTATGGTTTTTTGCTTTTTTGATGGCAGTCGTGAAACAGGTTGAAAAACCGCTCGTGGTTATTCTTGACAAT
>JAPLRZ010000059.1:0-57720 GCA_026398895.1 Methylococcales bacterium | reverse complement strand
GCATTGAGATGTTATGGCGAAAAATGAAATACCAATGGCTACCATTCAAATCCTTTACCTCTAGCGAACTCGAACAAGTGATTGACTCTATTGGCACTGGGTTTGGCTCTGAATACACGCTGACTTTTTGTTAGGAACTTATTCGGATTAATATAAAGAAAGAAACTATGTAAACAAAATGTACTGATTAATAAAAAAACAGACAATAACAGTGGATTGTTTGGATAATTAATAAAACGCAGATGCGCGTGATAAATTAAAATAGCACCCAACAATATGAAAGTATTAGCGACAAGAATCGACCAGAATATATCGATATAGTCCATTAAAAACAGCAACGAAAAACCAATCGCTAGTGAAAAATTAGCCATTGCAAATAGATATAAACCATTAAATGAAGCAGATACATTACGCGCAAATAGCATCATACCGATGCCATAAATGGCTATAAAACCCGTGCAGATAAAAAAAGCTGTACGAACATCAAGAGATTGCATTAGTAGCGGGTTAAAGACTGTGATCCTGTATTCAGAGCCAAAGCGTCTAGGGCTAACTGTTCTAGTTTTGGTTGCGGTTGCGGTTGTTCCAGCGTGGTTTGCCATTGCAAAGCGATTTTTTCCTGAATCACATCGGGTAAAATTGCCACTTTTTCTAGCAGTTGGGTGATATTTGCAGTCATGTTTTTATCCTAAGTCAGTGTTGCTGTGATGTTCAACTTTGTATCTCAAGAGGCTGTATTTTAGCATAATACCTTTTATCAGCCGTCACAAAACCGCCTGATTACACAACGCCAATACATGAAACAGCGCGTCATAAACAGTATGAGTCGTTTAACGGTATAATGCCCCAATTTGAACTCAATCCCCGCATGATTAAACACCTTAGCCAGCAGTTAGCGTTTTGTTTGAATTCCGATAGGCACGTTTTAAAACGGCAGTTGGATTCTGTGCGTAGTGAGTCTAAAAAGGGCAAAAGCGTTGAGGCGGCGTTGTCTACATTGGCGGCACGGATTGAAAAATCGGTGGCACAACGCAATAAACGCCTTGCCAGTATTCCAGCGTTGAATTTTCCTGATTTACCTGTGACGGGTAAAAAAGAGGAAATTGCTGAATTAATCAAAGCTAATCAGGTGTTAATTTTATGCGGGGAAACGGGGTCGGGTAAAACCACGCAGTTGCCGAAAATTTGTTTAAGCATAGGACGGGGTGCGGCGGGTTTTATTGGTCATACTCAGCCACGGCGTATTGCAGCGCGGACGGTTGCCGATAGAATCGCCGAAGAATTGGGTGAGCCGTTGGGTAAATCAGTCGGTTATAAAATTCGTTTTAACGATAAAACTCATTCTGAATCCTTGGTTAAATTAATGACCGATGGGATTTTACTCGCCGAATCGCAAAATGATCCGTATTTGAATCAATACGATACCATTATTATCGATGAAGCTCATGAGCGCAGTTTAAATATTGATTTTCTATTGGGTTATATGAAGTGGCTATTGCCTAAACGCCCTGATTTAAAACTCATCATTACCTCGGCAACCATCGACCCTGAACGCTTTTCTACGCATTTTAATAACGCACCGATTATTGAAGTCTCAGGGCGAACTTATCCTGTGGAAATGCGTTATCGTCCGATTGAACGCGAAACTGAAGAAGATGACGAAACAGGTGACGAGTTGCAAAACGCTATTCTCGATGCTGTTGATGAGTTATATCGGGATTTACGCGGTGACATCCTAATTTTCTTAAGTGGTGAACGCGAGATTCGTGAAACTACCGATTCGTTAAAAAAACACCATCCCAATCAATACGAAATTTTACCGCTGTATTCTAAGCTCAGTGTTAGCGAACAAGAGCGCGTTTTTAATCCCAAAGGCGGTAAAATTCGCATCGTGTTAGCGACCAATGTCGCGGAAACGTCTTTAACCGTTCCAGGGATTCGCGGCGTAATTGATACGGGTCATGCGCGGATTAGTCGCTACAGTCATCGCAGTAAAATCCAACGCTTGCCGATAGAGCGTATTTCCCAATCCAGCGCGAATCAACGTGCTGGGCGTTGTGGTCGGGTTGCCGAAGGGATATGTATACGGCTGTATTCACACGATGATTATTTAGCGCGTCCAGAATTCACTGAACCTGAAATTATGCGCACCAATTTATCAGCGGTTATTTTGCAAATGACAGCGTTGAAATTGGGCGATATTGAGGATTTCCCATTTCTCGAACCGCCCGAAGATAAGATGATTCGTGACGGTAAAACCATGCTGCACGAAGTCAACGCACTGGATAAAGCGGGCAAGCTGACTGAAACAGGTAAAAAACTTGCGCAATTTCCCACCGATCCCAAACTGGCGCGAATGTTATTGGCGGCGCATGACGAGGGTTGTTTGACCGAAGTATCGATTATCGTTGCCGCGCTCAGCGTTCAAGACCCACGCGAAAAACCTGCCGATAAAATGCAGCAAGCGGACGCAAAACACGCGGCGTTTCGTCATCCTGAATCGGATTTTTTGACGCTGTTAACTATCTGGAACACCTTTGAGGTGCAGAAAAAGCACTTATCCAATAGCAAACTGCGCAAATATTGCTCTGATAATTTCCTATCGTATTTACGAATGCGTGAATGGTTTGATATTCACTCGCAGATTATGCAGGTGATGAAAGGCGATTTAAAAATGCCGCTCAATACCACTGAGGCGGCTTACGAAAATATCCACCGCGCCTTATTAACAGGGTTGTTATCAAATATTGGTTTTAGGCATGAACAGTATGAATATATTGGTGCGCGGGGGCTAAAGTTTTTCATTTTCCCAGGATCAGGACAACACAAAGCCAAACCCAAATGGATTATGGCGGCTGAGCAAGTGGAAACCAGCAAAGTTTATGCGCGGACGGTGGCGAAAATTGAACCCGAATGGATAGAAGCAGTTGCCACGCATTTAGTCAAACACAACTATTTTGACCCACATTGGGAGAAAAAAGGTGCGCGTTGCATGGTGTCGCAACGTACCTTGTTATACGGTTTAACACTACAAACAGGGCGGCGTGTTCCTTATGACCACGTTGATGCTAAAACTGCCCGCGAGATGTTTATTCAATCGGCGTTGGTGGATCACGACTACCACAGCAACGCGCCGTTTTATGTCGCTAATCAAAAACTGCTGGAAGAAGTCGGTATGATTCAGCATAAAGGGCGGCGCGTCGATTTGGTCGAAGATGAACAATGGCTATATAGTTTTTATGATCATAAACTGCCGCCTGAGGTATTCAGTGGCGTGACGCTAGACACTTGGCGTAAAAAAGTAGAACGCGAATATCCAAAACTGCTATTTTTGAACAAAGAAGAGCTAACTCGTGAGCAGGAAAATAATCCTGTGAATGAATGGGATTATCCTGACAGTAAAAAAATCGGCAATCTGACCATTGTCCTGCAATACCGTTTTGAACCAGGACATAATGAAGATGGCGTGACCGCGATTATTCCCGTGCATCAACTCAATCAATTTTCACAAGCGGCATTCGATTGGTTAGTGCCAGGGATGCTGGAAGAAAAATGTATCGCACTGATAAAATCCTTACCCAAAACATTGCGCAAACATTTTGTCCCTGTGCCAGAAACAGTAAAACAGTGCTTAGAAATCGAACCCGATTTTAAAGGCTCGTTGCAAGAATGGTTAGGCAATCGTTTACGCAAACTGACAGGTGAAGCGATTCCTCTGAATGCGTGGGCGATGGATAACGTCAGCGAGCATTTAAAAATGAATTTTCGCGTCATTGATGAAGACGGTAAATTGCTCGATTTCGGACGCAATCTAAAACAACTGCAAGCTAAACACGCCACTCAAGCAGTCGATAGTTTTGAACAAATCGCCGCCGATGAATTGAATTACACTGGCTGTATTCAATGGGCATTTGAAGATTTGCCCGAAACTTATTCATTTATTCAAGGTGGGCAACAGTTTATGGGCTATCCCGCGCTGGTTGATGAAGGCGATGCAGTGGGTGTGCGTATTTTTGACACTGAATCAAAAGCCTTACAACATCATGCGGCAGGTTTGATGCGTTTATTTGCCTTGCAACTGCGTAAAGAATGTACTTACATCAGTAAGAATATGTCACAATCTGCGGCGATAGAATTAAGCTATAACCGCTTGCCTAAACACCCGATTATTATAGAAACATTACAAGGCAGTAGCTACAAAGACGATATGTTAAAGCTCATTCTGTACAGTGTGTTTGTCGATGGTAAAACCATCCGCACCCAAGCCGAATTTGAACAAAGTTTGCGCGATAATAAAGCGAATCTGGTTAGCGTGGCTAATGAAGCGGGTAAAATTGCCTTGGAAATTATGACTCTTTACACAGCAATAAAAACGGCATTACAGCGACTGAATGCCAATGATCCGCTGGTGAAAGATATTAATGAGCAGTTGGACGTGTTAATTTACGCAGGTTTTATTCGCAACACACCTTATACACAGCTTAAAGCTATCCCGCGTTATTTAAAAGCCGCGCAGTATCGCTTGGATAAACATGATAACAACGCGCAAAAAGTTCAAGAAGTAAACCGTTATGCGGTTCGCTATTGGAAAGACGTTGAAAAGAAGGTCAAAAAAGACACGATCATTCCAGAACATGAACCGTTCCGATGGGCATTAGAAGAATTCCGCGTGTCCTTATTCGCCCAACAATTAAAAACTGCTTATCCTGTATCCACTAAACGCATGGATAAACTCTGGGATGAGCGCGGATAAGCCTCGCTGTTGTCACGCACAAACCAAGGATTGAACTCCAACAGGAGTCCAAACCTTGGTTTGTCACTCTCCTCCATCAAATAAGCCCTCTATTCAAAAATATGTCCACCAAAGAAGCCCAAGCCCGCATAAAAATCAACAAACTACTGGAAAAATCAGGCTGGCGTTTCTTTGATGACGAACACGGCAAAGCCAATATCAGTCTTGAAGCCAACACCAAACTAGACAGCCTAGGCGATAATTTTGAACAAACCAAAAACGGCTACATCGATTTTCTATTACTCGATGAACGCGGCTTCCCGTTAGTCGTTTTAGAAGCCAAACGTGAAGACAAAAACCCGCTAGATGGAAAAGAACAAGCCCGCCGCTACGCACAAAGTAAAAGAGTGCGCTTTATCATCCTCTCCAATGGCAACCTGCATTATTTTTGGGACATCAAACACGGCAATCCAAACCTAATCAGCGAATTTCCACGCTTGGAATCTCTCAAACACAAAGCCAGTTTTATTCCCAATAACAAACGCCTAGCCGATGAACTCATCAATGATGACTATATTGCCCTGACGCAAAACTCAAGTTTCCAAGACGATCCCAAATTTCAAAACCTAAACACACGAAAAGAGTACCTCAACGACAATAACCTACGCCTATTAAGACCCTACCAAGTCAAAGCCATTCACGCTTTACAACAACAAGCCAAACACAGCAACGAGCGATTTTTATTTGAATTCGCGACAACTGGTTATTGATGAGAACGCGATAAGATACGCAGCTTATTGTTGGCAGTGGCAGCGCAAAACGGCACACACAAACGGCATTGACATAAAGTTTTCAGCGCAATTAATGACGGTAGCCAATGAAGCGGGTAAAATTACCTTAGACATCATGACGCTTTACAGTATGATAAAATCAGAATCACAGCGATTTAATGCGAATGATCCACTGGCAAAAGATATTAACGAGCAGTTAGATTTGCTGATTTATACAGGATTTATTCGTCATATCCCTTATACACAACTTAAAGCCATACCGCGTTATTTAAAACCGCTTACCCCGTGTCTGCCAAACGCATGGACAAACTGTGGGATGAGTATACGGGCTAGCAATTTAATTTCTATTGGATAAAACTTATGAGTAACATTATTGAACAACGAAGCGCGGCACGCGTAAATGTAAGTTGCGATCTGCGTTTTAGATCTATGAACGCTAATAAATTTTATGAAGCGAGTTGTATAAATTTAAGCATCACTGGGATTTCATTTTGCTGTGATCACGAATTTCAAATCGGTGAAAAAGTAGAGGTAGAAGTACATCCTGCTCCCCCTATTATGTTTTCAACCTCATTTATCATCGTAATCGTTAGAATTGAACGCCAAGAAAATGGACTTTTTCATCTGGGTGCTAGTATTGAATATGAACAAGAAGATAATCAAGCATAAAATAGCTCAAACGCATTGCGAGCAATGTTTATGACACACAATAACAACGAGGTAAAAAAATGGAACATTCTGAAAAAGAACTAGGTATTACAATTGCGGTATTTGATCGATTTGAAAAACAAAGACTACCCGAACTTCTGTGGATTAAAGGTAAAGTTGATAAGGGTGAATTACTCAGCGACGGTGATATGGAGTTTTTAGAACAAGTCTCTCAAAATACCAATGATATTAAATCACTAGTGGATAAACAGCCAGAATGGCAAACGTTATACGCACAAGCAATAAACCTTTATGAAGAAATTATCGCCAAAGCACTGGAAAACCAACAAGCGGCAGCTACTAGCAACGGACAAAGCGAATAAGCTTGTTTTAACTATGATTAGGAAACGTAATGTCTGATATAGAAATCGCCCAACAAGCGAACATGAAACCGATTATTGATTTAGTCAAACAACAATACGGTATTGATGCCCAGCACCTAGACCCTATTGGACATTACAAAGCCAAAATGTCCTTGGAATATGTTAATAGTTTGACTGACAAACCAGACGGCAAATTAATTTTAGTCACTGCGATTAGCCCAACGCCCGCAGGTGAAGGAAAAACTACCACTACTGTGGGCTTAGGCGATGCGATGAATCGTTTAAAGAAAAAAACCATGATGTGTTTGCGTGAGCCATCCTTAGGTCCTTGTTTTGGTGTTAAAGGGGGCGCGGCTGGTGGCGGTTATGCGCAAATTGTACCAATGGAAGATATTAATCTGCATTTTACGGGTGACTTTCATGCCATAGGTGTCGCACACAATTTATTATCGGCTCTTATCGATAACCATATTCATCACGGCAACGAGTTAAACATAGACCCTCGTTGTATTCAATGGAAGCGCGTGGTTGATATGAACGACCGTGCTTTGCGTGACATTGTGGTTGGCATGGGTGGTGCGGCAAATGGTTATTTGCGTGAAGATGGTTTTGATATTGTGGTTGCCTCGGAAGTGATGGCGATTTTGTGTTTAGCAACTAGCCGCACAGATTTAAAAGATCGTTTAGGACGCATAATCATCGGATATAAATCTGATAAAGTCACCCCTGTTTATGCAAGAGACTTAAAAGCACACGGTGCAATGGCGGCACTATTAAAAGACGCGTTTAAACCCAATTTGGTACAAACGCTAGAAAACAATATCGCCCTGATTCACGGCGGTCCTTTTGCCAATATCGCCCACGGTTGCAATACTGTCATAGCCACCCAGACTGCGTTAAAGCTGGCTGATTATGTGATTACTGAAGCAGGTTTCGGTGCCGATTTAGGCGCGGAAAAATTTATTGATATTAAATGCCGATTATCAGGACTCACACCCTCAGCTGTGGTATTAGTGGCAACCATACGCGCTCTTAAGTTTCATGGTGGTATTGCTAAAGAACAACTCAATAAAGAAAATATTGCTGCCATAGAACAAGGTTTTGCCAATTTAGAGCGGCATTATTACAACATCACCCAGCATTATGGTTTACCTTGCGTAATATGTATTAATCACTTCTCCTTTGATACAGACGCTGAAATCGCCTTACTCAAAGAAAAATGCGCCAACTTAGGCGCTACCTGCGTGACTTCTAAACATTGGGCAAAAGGCGGCGCGGGGGCGGAAGACTTAGCAAAAGCGGTGCTGGAAATTGTTGATAACAGTGAGCCAAGTTTTAGCTACGTCTATGATGAAAATTTAAGCTTATGGGATAAAATTGAAACCATAGCCACCAAATTATATGGTGCGGCGGGCATTAACGCGAACCCCCAAATAAAAGCTCAGCTTAGCGCGTGGAATAGCGATTATGGCAAATTTCCTGTTTGTATTGCCAAAACTCAAATGTCATTCTCCACTAACCCGCTTGCTAAAGGTGCGCCGTCTGGACATACCCTAGAAATCCGTGATGTCAGACTTGCTAATGGTGCAGGTTTTATCGTTGCCATTGCAGGCGATATAATGACCATGCCAGGTTTACCCAAATCCCCCGCCGCTGAACGTATCGATATTGATGATGATGGGCGTATTACGGGGTTATTTTAAACAGGATTTAGCCGTCGAAGGAATTGAGAGTTTGGCAATTCCAGATTTTTTCTGCTATAGCTAAAGTAGTTTTTGTGATTAAAAAACCGTTCGCGCTGAGCTTGTCGAAGCGTGAATGTGGTTCGATTGTTTGACAGGCTCACAGCTCAGGACGAACGGTTAAGTCTGTTTATCATTTTGTTAAAAGACTTTTGAGCGATTACTTATATCAAACTCGCGGCAGAAAAATAAACAAAACAGCCGCGTCCTGAATCTTTTGCTTGATAGAGCGCGGTATCGGCATTATCCATCAGTTCTCCTATACTTTTACCATGATCTGGATGAATGGCAATGCCAATGCTGGCACTGATAGCAACTTGATGACTGTCATATAAAGTGAATGGTTGGCTCAGCGTGTGAATAATGGCTTCTGCAACCTGAGCAACGTCTTCATAATGCTTGACTTCTTCTATGAGAATGACAAATTCATCGCCGCCTAAACGCGCCACGGTATCGATTTCACGCAAACGGATTTTAATACGCTCAGCCACTTGCTTTAATAACTCGTCACCTGCCGCGTGACCTAAGGTATCATTAACTTCTTTAAATTTATCCAAGTCCATCATTAATACTGCCATTTGATCTCCCTTTCGATGATTAATCTCGATGCCATGTTTAAGGCGTTCGCTTAGTAATCGGCGATTGGGTAAGTTAGTCAATGGATCATAAAACGCGAGTTGTTTAATAGTTTCTTCGTCAGCTTTACGCTCAGTTATATCGATAAAGGTGTAAATATGACCCTCGGCAAAGTCAATTCCTGAAACCACCATCACGCGCTCGACACCGTCTTTACAGGTGATCCGATATTCAATCGGCTCAATGTCCGTTCCTAAACGGGCGGCATTTTCAACGGCAGTTGTCCATGTTGCGATTACTTGCTGACGGTAATTTTCATCAGGATAAGCAAGCGACCACCAGTGTTCAATGGTGGAAAGATCATCTAAGCTATAGCCAAAAGTGTTTTTAAAGCGGTCATTGATAAAAATTAACTCATCTCTGTCATTGGTTAAGCCCAAGGCTAAAGGCATTTTCTCAATCAACAGCCGAAACCGTTGTTCACTTTCTTTCAATTCTACTTCAAGCCGATATTGTTCGGTGACATCCGTTAAAATGCACAGCGTCTGCTGGAATACCCTTTGATTGTCTCTGATAATACGCCCATTTACTTTTACTAAGCGTTTTTCCCCTGTATCACGGCGTACCAATTCAAATAGAGGACTCAATACATAGCCTTCTTTTTTAAAACTCGATATACCCCCTTCTGTTTTAAATTGACTAAAGGTTTGAGTCACTAATAATTTTGATGATTCGGTCATAAAATCGCCAAAAAATCGCCCAATGACATTGCTGAGTTGACAGCCCACCATATCAAGCCATGCTTGATTGACAGATAGAAAATTACCTTCAATATCCAGTGATTGATAGGGGAGCGGGGCATTCTCAAATAAATCTCTAAAACGATCTTCACTATCACGCAGTTGTTGTTCCATTCGTTTGCGCTCAGTGACATCCCGAAAACTCCACACTCGTCCCACGGGTTCATCGTTAAGATATTGTGGTCGGGAATAACGCTCTATAATTCTGCCATCTTTGAAATGCAGTTCGGAAAAAGTATCGTCATGAAGGTGTTTGTAAATATTTATTACCTCATTAATAAAGCTTTCTTTGTCAACAAGCTGACTCAATACAAAGTTGAGCAGTAGTTCGTCGCTCTTTGCATTGAACATAGGTTCAGGAATAGCCCACATCTTAACAAACAGGCTGTTGTATTTAGTAATTTTACCCGTTAAATCAACGGCTAAGAGAGCATCTTCAGTGGACTCAAGGATAGTATTCAATAATGAAACCGATTTTTTCAGGTCTACTTGCGCCTGATTTTTTTCGGTAAGATACTTTTCGTTGCACATCAACGCAAAACCGAAAGAAGTCCCGACAATAAAAGTAGCGTTGGTTAAATAGGCTATATCCTGAATGATGTTGTGCTGAAACAGGGTTTGTTCAGGTTGAGTATTCCAAACTAAATAATAAATTGCTCGTATGACATAGACACACGAGGCAAAAGCAAAAAAAGCCGCTGTTAAACGATGACTTCTAGGGCAAACACCGTGCTGTTTAGTCAATAACAAAAAACTGTTTGCCAGCAACACGACTGCAACAGATAGCGAGGTCAAAACGATTTTAGCAGCCATATTAAAGCTGATGTGGACGAAATAAATATGTCCGATAAAGACAATGGCGACCAGTATATATAGCCATCGCATGGAAACCTTGAGTTCTTTAAATGCCACCAAGGCATGAAAATAAAAAACCAATCCTAAAAAACTAACGGTAGTCCCTATTACCAGCGAGAAAAAATTCGGAATAATCCCGTATAGAGCTAATAAAATCCAACCTATCGCCATTAATAACAATGCCTTTGCCCAATAGCGTATGCCTTTGACATCGGTTAAATAATCTCGTGACATCACATATAAGCCAGCACTCATCAGTAATGAAATGATGATGGTAAAAATAACGATGGTAAAAGGATCAATGTGCATAAAAAAATTAACCTGATAAGTAGCGGTTTTTAGGCTGTAGTCGTTGTATAAATAGGTCGTGAGTAACTTGGAATACAAACCTAGGTTTGTATTCCGCTGTATCAAAAGATAAAAATCACTCAGTGTGTAGGCAGCACCTAAATATCTTTTGCTAACCGTGCCGCATAACCTGTGTAGTTACGCGGTGTGAGTGCCAATAACGCTACTTTAGCGTCCTCAGGAATTTCTAGGTTTTCAATAAAAATCCACAGTTGGTCTGCTGTAATCCGCTGTCCTCTGGTTAGTTCTTTTAATTTTTCATAAGGTTTTTCAACACCATAACGACGCATCACCGTTTGAATCGGTTCTGCCAATACTTCCCAATTGGCGTTTAAATCCGCTTCAATCGCTTCAACATTAATTTGTAATTTAGAAATACCTTTTAAACTAGCTTGAATAGCGATACTGGTATGAGCGATACCGACACCAATATTACGCAACACGGTGGAATCAGTTAAATCCCGTTGCCAGCGTGACACGGGCAGTTTTTCTGCCAGAAAACCAAACATCGCATTGGCAATACCTAAATTACCTTCTGAATTTTCAAAATCAATCGGATTGACTTTATGCGGCATGGTGGATGAACCCACTTCACCCGCAATCGTGCGTTGTTTGAAATAACCCAAGGAAATATAGCCCCAAATATCACGGTTAAAATCTAACAAAATGGTATTGAAGCGTGACAGCGCGTGAAAATATTCAGCAATATAATCATGCGGTTCAATTTGAATGGTGTAGGGATTAAATTGCAGTCCTAGTGATTCGACAAAACATTTGGCAAACTCAGCCCAATCGACATCGGGATACGCGACTGCATGAGCATTATAATTGCCCACTGCACCGTTGGCTTTGCCTAACAATGCCACTGCTTCCAGTTGCTGTTTTTGCCGTGACAAACGGGCGACTACATTGGCGAATTCTTTGCCTACTGTGGTTGGTGTGGCTGATTGACCGTGTGTGCGCGACAACATCGGTTGTTCAGCAGTTTCTAAAGCGAGTTTTTTTAACGCGGCGATACAGTCGCTTTGTTGCTCTAAAATAACCAGCCGCCCTGCTTGTAACATTAAGGCATAAGACAAATTATTAATGTCCTCGGAGGTACAGGCAAAATGAATAAACTCGCTGACTTGTTCAAGTTCTGCACAGCCTGCAATTTTTTCTTTGAGTAAATATTCAATGGCTTTGACATCGTGATTGGTGGTTTTTTCAATGTCTTTAACACGCTGGGCATCGGTCAAAGAAAAGTCCGTGACGATAGTGTTCAATAATTCAGTTGCAGATTCACTGAACGCTGATACCTCAGGAATTAGAGGATGCGCGGCAAGTGCTTGTAACCAGCGTACTTCAACAAGAACGCGGAAATGAATTAAACCGTATTCACTAAAAATGGGGCGCAGTGCTTCGACTTTGTCGGCATAGCGACCATCAATCGGTGAAATGGCTGTTAAGGCAAAATGGGGCATGGATTATCCTATTTGGTGGCTAAATGTTCTCAGTTTAATTCTCATGTAACAATTTTGGAACTAAAATAGGTGTTATTAGACAATTTTTACCAAAAAGGAGCTTGCTCTCCTTATGAGTCACTCAAAAATAACCAGAGGCTATTATGTTAAAAGTTTTAATTTTATGTACGGGAAATTCTTGCCGTAGTGTGTTAGGCGAAGCGTTAATTAATCACACGCAGACCGATAGATTGCAGGCATTTTCAGCGGGTAGTCGTCCGCTTGGCAAGATTAATACTAACGCGCTTGCAACCTTAAAACGTAACGGTATTGCGACTGACGGTTTTACGAGCCAATCATGGAATGAATTTGCCGATCAAGACATTGATATTGCCATTACGGTGTGTGATTCTGCTGCGGGTGAAGCCTGTCCTGTGTATTTAAACAGCGTAGTGAGAGGACATTGGGGCTTGCCTGATCCTGCTCATGTTTCAGGTAGCGAAGAAGAGATTGCGGCGGCGTTTCAAGCCACCTACAACGCATTGGAAAAACGCATTCAGCAATTATTAGCCTTGCCGTTTGAAACCATGCCAGCGGCTGAATTAACGTTAGCCTTGAACAAAATCGGTACAGAAACATTATGACTACACAAACAGAAAAACGCTTAGGTTTTGTTGAACGCTTTTTAACGCTGTGGATTTTTATCACGATGGCGGCGGGTGTTGCCTTGGGTTATTTTGCGCCTAGCTTTAATTTATGGCTGACAAAGTTTCAAGTCGGAACAACCTCTATTCCGATTGCTATCGGCTTGATTCTGATGATGTATCCGCCACTGGCAAAAGTACGTTATGAAGAAGTGCCGCGTATTTTTAAGAATACCAAAGTGTTGATATTGTCTTTAGTGCAGAACTGGATTATTGGCCCTGTATTAATGTTTATGCTGGCGGTGGTGTTTTTGCGTGATTATCCAGACTATATGGTGGGCTTGATTATTATTGGCTTGTCGCGTTGTATTGCGATGGTATTGGTATGGAATGAATTAGCAGACGGCGATAGCGAATATTGCGCGGGCTTGGTGGCGTTTAACTCTATTTTTCAAATGCTGTTTTTTTCCATTTATGCCTATATTTTTGTCACCGTATTGCCTGATTGGTTAGGTATCGCCTCTGGTTTGGAAGTACCGATTACTATTGTAGAAGTCGCTAAAAGTGTGTTGATTTATTTAGGTATTCCGTTTTTATTAGGACTGTTGACACGGTTTTTTTTAGTACGCAGTAAAGGGCAAATCTGGTATGAAGAAAAATTCATTCCCAAAATTAGCCCAATAACACTGATTGCCTTGCTATTCACCATTTTGGTGATGTTTTCACTCAAAGGCGAAGTCATTGTACAACTGCCGTTCGATGTGTTGCGTATCGCCGTGCCGCTGGTGATTTATTTTCTGATTATGTTTTTACTGACCTTTTTTATGTCTGCAAAACTAGGCTCGGGGTATCGTATTTCGGCAACACTGTCATTCACAGCGGCAAGCAATAATTTTGAATTAGCGATTGCCGTCGCAGTGGCTATTTTTGGTTTGCAATCGGGTGAAGCCTTTGCCGCTGTGATCGGGCCGTTGGTGGAAGTGCCAGTGCTGATTGCCTTGGTCAATGTAGCCATTTATTTTAGAGAAAAATATTTTTTACCCGTTGTTGCCTAACTAATCAACAACGGTCAAAAATTACTTGGCAACTGTGAAAGCAATGCCTTCTTTGCGTAATAGTTCGGGTAGTTTAGGCGAGTTGGTTTCGACTAATTGTGCTACCGCGTCATACCAATAACCTGCTTTAGTCATAACGGCAGTATCGGTTAGCGGTTTGGTGGGGGTTTCATAGCGAATAGTCGCATCAGCCAATAAATCGTCTGAGCGTTGTTCAGGGTCAGTAATCAGTGCGACCGACCAAGTGTAGTCCTGCCCAGCCACTAAGGTTACGCCGTAATCAGCAAGGCGAATGGCTTGAATTCCCGTCGTTGAAATTTTCCCGATATTTTTTTTCAACAATGGCGGGTTTTCACCTTGTTGCACACTGATTTCAACCTCGTAGGGAGGAATGCTAGAAGTGTTCCAGTACAATGTTGGTGTCGCTAAACTGGTCAATCCTGTTTTAGTTGCCGCAAAAAGTTGAATTTGTCCGACGCTAATAACATGAGCTTGAGTAATCGCTTTTTTGATGCTGCGTGTTCCACCACCGACACGCGCTGCGGGTGTGCCAAGTTGAGGAGGGCTAAAAGCGATAGAACGTTCTGCGTGTGTTGCTTGTGTTGGCAATAGCACAACGGTGAACAGAATAAGTGAAAGAGCGGCGCGTTTCATGGGTAAGAGTCCTTATTATTATAGTGATGAGTGAGTGATACGATCGAGAACGCGGTATATGTTAAGCATATTATGCTTACCTTTCAACTGACATTCACCAATCCGTTCGGTGCTGTAGTGAGTGCGAATAAGCTGCCATGTGCTTTCTCCCACTAAAATACGACAGGGTTGTTGTGCATTGGGTGTGGCGACAGTTTTATCGAAACTTTCCAGTCGAGACGCTGTATTGACAGTGTCGCCAATCACAGTATATTCCATGCGTTGCTGTCCACCTAACGTTCCTGCAACCAATGAACCCGTATAAATACCGACTCGCATACCAATCATGGGTAGCCCTTGTTGCTGCCAACGCACATTAAGTTCGTGGAGTCTTTCGCCCATACGCACCGCACTTTCTACTGCGTTCAATGCGTCAGTAGCAATCCCAGCCGAATCAGTTTTTTTACTGGCACACCAAACACCGCCATGATGGCATCACCGATATATTTATTAATCATACCGTCTTTGGCAATAATGATATTGCTCATTTCATCCATGTATTCATTTAGCCAGTTCATCAAGCTGAGCGGATTCATGCCTTCGGCAATCGTGGTGAAATTAGCTAAATCAGTAAACATCACGGTAGCGGTGAGTTGATCGGGTTTTACACCGCCGCCAATAAAAAATTCATCACGTTTTTCCCATAACGCGGTTGCCACTTGTGGGGAGACGTGTTGCTCAAACAGCCGTAGTAATTGTTTTCGTTCGTTGCGATCTATAGTGGAGAACCACAATACCCCGAAAATTAATGCCGACAACCACGCGAGTACCGATGATAGCAACGGTAGCCATAAACCTTGTCTAAACGCCAACACCGCACTGACAAACAACACCAGTAAGCCGATACTGGTGATGGCAGATAATCGCACCATGCCACCCCGAAAAAAACTTGCCACGCCACCCAGTACGCACCAAAACAATAGCCAAGCGTATTCTATGGTGTCTGAGCAGTCGCGCATTAAAGGATAATCATGCAAGGCGGTTTGAATAAGTTGGTCAATGATATGCGCGTGTAGTTCAACACCATAATGACGACTGTTATCAGGAAGCTGTTTGTAATCGCTTAAGCTGGGAGCCATCGCACCGATTAACACGATTTTATCGCGTAATGCTGGTGCAGGTATTTTACCGTCTAATAATTCACTGATAGTAAAGCTCGGAAAATTACTGTGTAAATGCGGATAGCTCAACAGGAATTGATAACCACCTGTATCGATAGTTGCGTAGCTGCCTGTGCTTGGTTGTAACGGTAAAAAGATGCTATTACTCAGTTGCAAATAACCCTGAGCATCGTTTTGTGGCTGAATATTTTCTGTCGCCAAGTAATTCAATGCCAATAATAAAGAGAAGGCATAATGGGTTGTACCGTTGTCATCAAGAAATAATAAACCGCGCCGTGATACACCGTCTGGATCATTGACCATGTCATTAAAACCAATTTGCGTGGAATCTTTTAGTACAGCGGGGGGATTTATACGACCTTGTTCATTATCACCAACGAAAAAAATCCAAATAATATTGTCGTGGCTAGTCAGCACTTTATTGAGTCGTTCCGATTCAGGGGCGACGGGCAAATCACGGTATTTATCAACGCCAATAACACGCACACTCGCCGCGAGTAATTTTTCTAAACTATTCGCAAAAATACCATCGGATAACGGATAGCCATAGCGTTGAATATCGGCTTCGGTTTCACTGATTAACACCAACGGCGATGCTTGCTCACTGTCTGGGCGTAAACTAAATAGAGTATCGTAAGTCAATAGCTCCATCGCCTGTAATACGCCACTGGTGCGTAAGGCAAACAGACTCGACCAGACAATGAGACTGATAAAAAATACGGTGACGTAGGGTTTATGTGACCATTTCACGAATGACTAACTTATAATAAATAGAAGTATGAGGGTTTCAGTGGTTCACTATTACCTGTTGCGAATACAAAATCAAGCGGATTTTAGTGGCGGAGTACAAGCTTTGCTTGCTCTTGACTCAAAAGGTATTTTTATGAAAACAGTTATTAGGTTATTTTGTTTTACCGTGCTTATGAATACTTCAGTTTATGCACAGGTAATTACCGATGGTTCGCTGGGTAGTGCGACCACTTTGTCAGGACAAATGGACATTCCGCAAAGTTTAGGGACAACGGTAGGGAATAATTTATTTCACAGCTTTAATACCTTTACTATTAACACGGGTGAAAGCGCGACTTTTACGGGCGATAATGCGTTAAAAAATGTCATTAGTCGCGTGACAGGCGGACAGGTTTCCAATATCAATGGTTTACTGCAATCGACTATCGGCACCGCTAATTTTTATTTTATTAATCCAGCAGGCGTGACCTTTGGTATTAATGCACAAGTCGATGTTCCTGCTGCGTTTTATATGAGTACCGCCGACACGCTACGATTTGCCGATGGTAGCCAATTTAGTGCAACTAATCTTGCTGCCAATATCTTATCCATTGCTGAACCGACTGGGTTTGGTTTTTTAAATAATCAAGGCGGTAATATCGACGTGCAGGGCAGTGTGCTTGATTTTAAAGACGGTAGCGTGGTTTCACTGAGTGGGCATAATGTGACCATTAATAACGGTAGCTTGACCAGTCCTTCGGGTAATATTCAGATTTATGGAACGGGTAACACCATTACTGAGTTACCACTTAACGCACCACCAACCACCGCCTTAACTGGACGCATTGAGTTGACAGCGGCAAGTTCGCTAGATACCAGTGGTAATGCAGGCGGAAAAATTACGATGCAAGGCGGCGACATTATTATTAAGGACGGTAGTTCAGTGACTGCCGATACCTTGGGTTCTGGCAACGCTGGTGGCGTATTCGTTAAAAGCAATAGTTTAAGCCTATTAAATGGTGGACGCATAGGTAGTGATACTTGGGACACAGGGAATGCTGGGGATATAGCTATCGAGGCGAGTACCCTTCTTGTTGATAGACAAGGTGGCAATCAGTTCACGGGCATTGCCAGTAATACCAATAATGAGGTAATAGCGAATGCGGGTAATGCGGGTGCGGTCAGTATTAAAGCCGATAGCATCACGGTAGCAAATGGTGGGCAGATTAGCAGTGATACTTGGGGATCAGGTAATGCAGGCAATGTTGCCATTAATGCGGCTAGTATTTTAGTCAATGGACAAGGCAATGGTGCGTGGATTTCCAGTAATTCAAATAATGACCTGATAGCTAACGCGGGTAATGCGGGCAATGTCTTCATTACAGCCAGCGTGTTAGGGGTGTTAAATCGTGGACAAATTAGCAGTGATGCGTGGGGAACAGGTAATGCGGGTGCTATTAATATCAATGCAGGGACAGTTTTTATTGATGGACAGGGCAGCAATCAATTTACGGGTATTGCCAGTAATACCAATAATGACCTGATAACCAATGCAGGTAATGCGGGAACTATTAACATTAAAGCCACTAGCCTAAACGTAGTAAATACTGGACAGATTGTCAGTGATACTTGGGGATCAGGTCAGGCGGGTAATATCATCATTGATGCCGCTACTATTTCAGTTGATGGACAAGGTAATAGCGCATTGATTTCTAGTAGTTCACGAAATGCAGTGCTTGCCAACGCGGGTAATGCGGGGACTGTTAAGCTTAAAGCACACAGTGTGGCGGTATTAAATAAAGGGCAGATTACCACGCTGACTTCAGGAACAGGTAATGGCGGTAATATTAATATTACCGCCCCCGATATTACTCTAAAAGACAGCGAAATTACCACAGCGGCGACGGGCAATGTCGATGCGGGTGACATCACTATTAATTTTTCACATTGGCTTACAATGGATAGCTCCTTTATCGCTACAACTGCCAATACGGGTAATGGTGGCACTATTACTATTAACGGTGGGCAGTTAATTTTTTTACAAAATTCAGGTTTTTTAACCTCTGTTAGTGGTGCGAATAGCAACGGTGGCAATATTAATGTCAGAGCCGATTATTTGGTTATGGACACGGGGGTAATACAAGCCAATGCGGTGGGTGGTTCGGGTGGCAATATTAATCTCAATCTAAAAGCACTGTTTTTTAGCCAAAGCCGTTTAACGCTTGGTGGTCGTCGTGTTGCGTGGCGACCCTTTGTTTCAGGGCTTAACGTCATTCAAGCTGCCTCTGAAAATGGAGTGAATGGCGCGATTAATGTTACTTCGCCGCAATTTGATATTAGTGCAAGCGTTAGTGGTTTGGATTCTGCTCAATTAGTCATGCCAAGTATTGATAACAGCCTTTGCCAAAGTTCAGCAATGTTAGGCAGTCGTTTAGTGCGTGGTGGCCAAGGCGGGATTCCAGCCGATGAATCGCAATACGGTTTTATTCCGCTAGCAACAGAAACCGCAACCGTCAAGCCTTCATCGATAGCGACCGCTAAGCCAATCATTCTGTCGGGAGGGTCATTTCCATGCACAAACTTACAGCCTTAGTTATTGGTGTTTCACTATCGTCATCGGTATTGAGTGCCGATGTGACGATTAGACAATCACCTATCGATAGTTTAATTATTGATCGACCCAGTACAGATCGCCCCAAGTTGCCTAACACCATTCCCGAAAAACTACCCAGCTTTACCTTGCCGCCTGCGGAAAAAATTTTGCTGCCACAAACGTATAAAAATGCCGTTAAAATTCAGCTCAAAGGTATAAAGTTCACAGGTAATACTGTGATTAGTGATGACGATTTACAAAAAATTGCTCAACCATTTATCGGCAAAGCGGTATCTGTACCTGAACTTGAAGAGTTACGTCAACAAATAAGCCAGTATTATGTTCAACAAGGCTATGTGAATTCAGGCGCGGTGCTTCCGAATCAACAATTTCAAGACGGTATTATTACCCTGCAAATCATCGAAGGAAAATTAACCGAAATTCGCGTCAAAGGCACAGAATGGTTAAGCCCCTCATACATCAGCGAGCGTTTATATGCGGATGATGAACAAGTATTAGACACTAATCAGTTACGGCAAAATTTTCAGCAATTATTGCTTGATCCACTGATTGAACGTATGAATGGCAGTTTAATTCCTGCCAGTAAACGCGGGACCAGTATTTTAGAAGTTGATGTAACGCGTGCTAGACCTTATCAACTTTCCTTGACCGCTGACAATTACACCCCGCCCAGTATTGGTGGTGAAATAAATCACTTAAGCGGTTGGGTACGCAATTTGACGGGTTTGGGTGATATTGTCAGCGGCTCTGTCGCTTATAGTGAAGGTTTATTGGGTGGTTCAGGCAGTTTCTCGATTCCATTGAATGCGCACAACACTCGATTCAATTTTCACTTTGATCGTAACAACGCAACCATTGTTGAACGAACCTTAAAACCACTCAATATTACAAGTCGTTATGCGAACTACGAGTTTGGTTTAAGCCAGCCTTTGATACAAACGTTAAACCGCAATCTAAATATAGGAGTGGTTTTTAACTTCAAAAGGAATAAAACTTTTCTTGGCATCTTAAATGAACCTTTTCCTTTCTCGGAAGGAGCGAGTAAAGACGGTGTCAGCAAGGATTCAGTATTGCGTTTTAGCCTTGATTTCACCGAACGCTTAGAGCATCAGGTTTTTTCAGCGCGTTCAACGACTAGCGTAGGTATTAACGCGCTTGCACCAACGTGGCATAACGACCCAAGCAACCCAGATGGCAATTTTGTCTCTTGGTTAGGGCAAGCTCAATATGCAGGACAAGTGTTTGATACCGATGCTAATCTGATTTTACGCGGCGATGTACAATACAGCGATGACAAATTAATGACCTTAGAACGCTTTGCGTTAGGCGGGCGTTACAGTGTGCGTGGCTATCGTGAAAATGAGTTAGTCCGAGATAAAGCCTATGACTTGTCAGCCGAATTGCGTTATCCACTAATTAAAGATGAAGGCGAAAGAAACTTTTCGGGTCAATTAACTATTTTCCCATTTATGGATTATGGCGCGGGTCAAAATCGTGGTGATAGCGCACATATCAGCTATCTATATTCCATAGGTATAGGCTTAGAATGGCAAGCATTTAAACAAGTAACTACTGAAATCATTTACGCACACGCCCTAAAAAAAGCCACCCCAAAAGCAGATTATAATTTACAAGACAGTGGACTAGAATGGCGGGTTAATATTTCTGCTTTTTAACTGGGTTGGCAATAGCTAACTTAACAAAACCCGCGTATTATGTCTGGTTGTAAAAAGGCGGCAACTCAACCTAGGTTGCTGTAACACCACACCACTGCACACAGAGGCAACACGTTTTGAGTTTACACAGTTACCAATCGGTAAATCGCGAGCAATTAGTCAAAGACATCACCGCAATTCATCAACAATCACTAGCTAATACAGGCATTGAGGATTTTGAGCATTTAACCAAAATGGAAAAATGGGGAAAAATTTGCTCGATTATCGGTTATGGCACGGCATGGATTTTTCCTAATCCCCTTTCCGCGTTATTAATCAGTCAGGGTAGTTTTACCCGCTGGACACAAGTAGGACATCCGATTGTTCATAGAGCTTATGATAAACTGAAAGGTGTCGATAAAAATTACACCAGCAAAAAATTTGCTCATGGCTGGCGACGTTTTATGGATTGGCCAGACTGGTTTACGGTCGCGGGTTGGCATCATGAACATGACGTATTGCATCATTACAGTTTGGGTGAAAAAGCCGATCCCAATAATGCGCAACATAATATGGAATGGCTGCGACAATCAAAGCTGCCGATGTGGTCACGCTATGTGATTGTGGCGGCTTTCTCAGGAATATGGAAAGTGGTTTATTACACACCTAGAACCCATAAAGAGTTTTGCTTACATTCTGCTAGACGACAGGGAGAAGTTAAGCCAGCGATGACCCGCCTTGGTGCATGGAGTTTGTTTACCAAACAGGGCAGGGCATTATGGCTACAAAGTATTTTGCCTTATACCGCCTATCGCTTTGTGTTGCTGCCATTGCTGTTTTTACCGTTGGGCAGTTTTGCGGTTTTAAGCGTGTTTCTTAATTCATTGTTGGCAGAAATTTTCACCAATATGCACAGTTTTCTGGTGATGATTCCCAATCATGCAGGTGATGATGTGATGATGTTTGATGAAAAAAGTCATAGCAAAGGCGAATTTTATTTGCGGCAAATTTTAGGTTCAGTGAATTATCCAACGGGGTCTAATTTTAATGACTTTTTCTACGGTTGGTTGAATTATCAAATTGAACATCATTTGTGGCCAGATATGCCGCTAAGTCAATATCAAAAAGTGCAACCACAAGTGGAAGCGGTGTGTAAAAAACATAATATCCCTTATCTTCAACAGTCGGTTTTTAAACGCTTGTTGAAAGCCGTGGACGTTATGGTAGGTAAAACGTCGATGCTAAAACCCATCGTTGGGTAAATTGTGGGTAGTGCTATATATGTAATGCTGGGCGTAAAATGAGTGCAAGCTTTGCTTGCACTTGCAGGCAAAGCCTGCACTCCAGTAGCATTATATGTTCAGCACTACCAAATTGTGCGTTCAAGCGTGGAAGTAGTGTACCTGTTTAGCCTGATACATACTTTTATCGGCTTGGTGAATGAGAGCATTAATTTCTGTGGTATCGTCTGGATAAAGGCTAATACCAATACTGACATCAATGGTGACAGTTTCAGTGTTAATCACACACGGTTGGCGAATCAAATTTCGTACAGTATTAGCAATCTTTTGTGCGTTTTCCAGCGATTTTATATCTTGCAAAATAATTAAAAACTCGTCACCGCCTAGTCTACCTGCATAGTCGCTTTCGCGGATAGCCTGTGGAAGACGTTGCGCAACTGTCATCAGTAATACATCGCCCACTTCGTGTCCAAGCGTATCGTTAATGGCTTTAAAGCCGTTTAAGTCGAGAAACAAAATAGCCACTTTAGTTCTTTGCCGTGCGGCGGTTTCTAACGATTGTTTCAGTTTTTCAAAAATCAATGCTCGGTTTGGCAACGATGTTAAATTGTCATAATGCGCGGCGTGTTCAAGTGCTTTCTTTAACTGCTCTTGTTCGGTGATGTCTCGCGCCATGCAGATCATGAAGCCAGAATGATTTTGTTCGTCCTTAAAAGGCGCGTTCATCCATTCACATAAAATTTCACTGCCATCTTTTTTGATGTTGATGTTTTTGTGGTGCAGAACATTATGACTTTTATGTACAGCCTCCAGAACTTTTTCCACTTCTGTGTGTTTTTCTGGAGGAACTATGATTAAAATGTTTTTGTTCACTATGTCTTTAGCACACCAGAGAAAAGTTTTTTCGGCTTCGGCATTCCAGCGTAGCACTCTATTTTCAGCATCCAAGACAATCATAGTTAATGGTGCATTATTGAACATTGTGTTGAGCTTGGTTTCATTGAGTCGCGCTGTTCGATAAAATCGAAACAGAATAATTGATAGCAAAATCAATAGTGATAAGCCAGCCGCAGCATAGTAAAGCTTGATTTTAAGTTCTTGAAAATTATTTGCTGAATGGGGAAAATACAACATGGTCTCAACATCGAAACTCTCTGGCAATAGCCCTAATCTATGATAAGTTTCTGCGATATGCTGCCAACGCCCCGCATTCATATAACCTGCTTCAATCAATTCAGGCTGCATTAAATCGTGCATCGCCGCCGCTTCAAACTGTAAATATTCAATACTGTGACGTTGTGAATAATTTTTATAAATTAACTGCACAATTTCGTCAGAATGCTGCATGGCATAACGCCAACCGCGACTTGTTGCCGCTGTAAATGCCTCCACTCGTTGTGGATGTGCTTTCAATTCGGCATCTGTTGTGAAGAAATTATCACCATAAAAATCGATACCACCCATTCGAGGGCTAAATTGATTGTAAGCGCGTCCTAGTTGCTTGAGTAAATAGGGTTCAGTCGTCTCATCGACTGACATAGCATCAATATTACCCGCCAGTAAATCATTTATATCGAAGTTATGATGCTCTAGTTTGAAGGCTTTTTCGGTAAAGCCTTCTTGTTGTAAATAGGCAAACAACTCTGAGGAACTGGGTTCAATCATGACTTTTTTATCCAGCAATTTATGAATATTATCAATACCCGATTCTTTCAAGGTAATCAAACTCAAGGGCGAATGCTGAAAAATAACCCCTAGCACTCGCACGTTATCACCGCGATAGCGATTTAAAATCAGTTCGCTAGTACCAACACCAAACTGAGCGTGACCCGTAATGACTTCTTGAACAACATCCGTGTCAGGCGTTGCCTCAATAATCGTGACATTCAGCCCTGCGTCTTTATAAAAGCCTTTTTCCTTGGCAGCGTAGTAACCAGCAAATTGAAATTGATGTAGCCATTTTAATTGCAGTGTTACTGGCTCTAGCTCGGTTGCCCAAGCGGAATTAATGCCCAGCAATAGCCAGACTATCGACAGGATTTTAACGAGCTGTTTAAGCACTATGACATTCTCCAATATCTTCAAACCAAATGTGTGGGGATTGTTCAATAAAGCGGCGCATTAGCGCGATACATAGAGCATCGTTTAGCTCAATGATTTTCACGCCTGCTTCAATGAGCCAATCCCTATGACCTTCAAAATTAACTGATTCACCGATGACCACCGTGCCAATGTTGAATTGCCGAATTAAACCAGAGCAGTACCAACAAGGTGCTAAGGTTGTTACCAAAATTTTATCACGATAAGTAGTTTGTCGCCCCGCTTTACGAAAGGCATCAGTTTCGCCGTGAACAGAAGGATCATTATCCTGCACTCGACGATTACGCCCACGTCCAAGCAACACGCCTTCGCTGTCAAATAATGCAGCCCCGACGGGTACACCGCCTTCATCAAAGCCAGCTTTAGCCTCGGCATAAGCCACGGCTAACAGTTTTTCATAGTTCATCAAAACCCTCTCCATGTTGTGTAAATTTGTTGTGTTTTTGTTTACTGTAGCTAATAGTCAAAAAATGATTAAAAAAACCGTTCGCACTGAGCTTGTCGAAGCCTGTCATGAGCTTGTCGAATGGTGCGAATATGATTCGACTGTTCGACAAGCTCATAGCTCACCACGAACGGTATCACTTTATTGTGCGTTAGTTCTAATATCAATCACTAAGCCTTTTGCGTCAGACATAGTGGATTTTATGCCATAATATTCACCTAATTTTCCCCTTGTATTCTGAACTTAAACACCATGTCGAATAGAAAAATTCTTGTCACTAGCGCGTTACCTTATGCCAACGGTCCGATTCATATCGGTCACATGCTGGAATATCTGCAAACGGATATGTGGGTGCGTTTTCAAAAACAACGCGGCAATATTTGTCATTATGTGTGCGCTGATGATACCCACGGCACACCGATTATGTTGAAAGCGGATCGTGAAGGTATTACGCCTGAAGCACTAATTGCCCAAGTGGGTAAGGAACATCTGGCAGATTTCACCGAGTTTGGCGTGGCGTTTGATAATTATCACAGCACTCATTCGGAAGAAAATAAACATTTTTCCTCGTTGATTTATAACCGCTTAAAAGCGGCAGGGCATATCAGTTCACGCACCATTACACAGGCTTACGATCCTGTGAAAGAGATGTTTTTACCTGACCGTTTTATTAAAGGTGATTGTCCAAAATGTGGCGCGACTGAACAATATGGTGATGGTTGTGAAGTGTGTGGGGCAAATTATGCGTCGTCGGAATTAAAAAATGCGGTGTCAGCAATTTCTGGCGAAAAGCCGATAGATAAAGAATCGGTGCATTACTTTTTTAATCTGGCTGATTTCACCGAGATGTTGACCGACTGGACACAGGCTGGACATTTGCAACCTGAAGTGCGTAATAAATTAGCGGAATGGTTAGACAGCGGTTTGCAACAATGGGACATTTCCCGCGACGCGCCGTATTTTGGTTTTGAAATTCCTGATGCACCGAATAAATATTTTTATGTCTGGTTAGATGCACCGATTGGCTATATGGCGAGTTTTAAAAATCTGTGCGATAAGAAAGGGCTGGATTTCGATGCGTTTTGGGCAAAAGACAGTGACACTGAACTGTATCATTTCATCGGTAAAGACATTATTTATTTTCATGCGTTATTCTGGCCTGCGATGTTAAAAGGTGCCAATTTTAGAACTCCCAGTGCGATTTTTGCCCACGGTTTTTTAACGGTGAACGGCGAGAAAATGTCCAAATCTCGCGGCACGTTTATCACAGCGCGGACGTATTTGGATCATTTAAACCCTGAATATCTGCGTTATTATTTTGCTGCAAAACTCAGTGCGGGCGTGGATGATTTGGATTTGAATTTTGATGATTTTAGTCAGCGGGTTAATTCGGATTTAGTCGGCAAAGTGGTGAATATTGGTAGTCGTTGCAGCGGTTTTATTGCCAAACGCTTTAATAATAGGCTGTCGGCTGAATTGGCTGAACCTGAATTATGGTTTGAATTCATAGCGGCTAATGAAATCATTGCGGAATTTTATGAAAACCGCGAGTTTGGCAAAGCGATGCGCGAAATTATGGCTCTGGCAGATAAAGCCAATCGCTATATTGATGAGAAAAAACCGTGGTTGATTGCAAAAAAATTACCAGAACTGGAAAGCGGGCTTACGTTCAAAGAGTTTTTAACATCACAAAGCGATCCACTTAGTTTTAAAGAATTTTTGGAGCTACACGAGGTCTGCACGATGGGGTTAAATTTATTCCGTGTGCTGGTGGCGTATTTAAAACCTGTGTTGCCAACCTTAACTTACAGTGCGGAAGTGTTTTTAAACAGCGAAGTTCACGGCTGGATAGACGAGTTAGAGCCGTTGTTAAACCATGAACTGAATGATTTCATTCCATTAATGACCCGCGTTGAACCCGATAAAATTGCCGCAATTATTGAAGCGTCTAAAGAAAATCTGGAAAAAACTGCCGTTCCCGTTGTTAAAGAAAAACAATTTTCTCCGATAGCCGACACTATCGACATTAACGACTTTGGAAAATTGGATTTGCGCATTGCTAAAATTCTGAAAGCCGAAGCGGTAGAAGGCGCGGATAAGTTATTGCATCTGACGGTGGACATTGGCGATGAAACGCGCAGTATTTTTGCGGGCATAAAATCGGCTTATTCTCCTGAACAATTGGAAGGTCGCTTGACGCTGGTGGTTGCAAATCTCGCTCCCAGAAAAATGCGTTTCGGTTTGTCAGAAGGCATGGTACTTGCCGCAGGTGGGGATAATGGAATTTATTTATTGAGTCCAGATAGTGGGGCGGTTGCTGGAATGCGAGTGAAATAATGCCGTTTACACCGCTGCACATTATTACATCAGTCAACTACTCATGGGAAAGAGGTAACAATAAATAACATCTCTATCGAGTGGTATTCGATAGTCGGATAAATTTTAGTTTGTGTTAGTTAGGAGAAAATAATGGCTGGATTTCTGTGCAGTTTGTCATGTTTCCATATCACCCGAAACAGCACGAAAAACGGAAGGCAAATGTCCCAATTGCTTTATTAAAGAGCTATCTTGATGACACAAACTATTATGGCTAGTGGGGATGTTGCTAGTGCAGATACTATTTTCGCGTATAATTCACCGCAATTTAACTCAAGGTAAAAGCATCATGTCAGATATTAACAAAGTGGTATTAGCCTATTCAGGTGGTTTGGATACTTCCATTATTCTCAAATGGTTACAAGATGTTTATCACTGTGAAGTGGTTACATTTACCGCTGATTTAGGGCAAGGTGAAGAAATTGAACCTGCTCGTACTAAAGCGCAAGCAATGGGTATTAAAGAAATTTATATTGAAGATTTACGCGAAGAATTTGCCCGTGATTATGTATTTCCAATGTTTCGCGCTAATGCGATTTACGAAGGCGAATATTTATTAGGTACATCGATTGCCCGTCCTCTAATCGCTAAACGGCTAATAGATATTGCCAATGAAACAGGCGCGAAAGCTATTTCACACGGCGCGACGGGTAAAGGTAACGATCAAGTACGTTTTGAGCTAGGGGCTTATGCCTTGCGTCCTGATATTCATATTATCGCACCGTGGCGCGAATGGGAGTTAACGTCACGCCAATCCTTGTTGGATTATGCTGAAAAACACGGTATTCCTGTGGAAATGAAACACGGTAAAACATCGCCGTATTCAATGGATGCCAATTTATTGCATATTTCTTATGAAGGTCGCGTCTTAGAAGATCCGTGGGCAGAGCCAGAAGAAGCGATGTGGCGTTGGTCGGTTTCCCCTGAAAACGCGCCTGATAAAGCCACTTATATTGAATTGACCTATCAACAAGGCGATATTGTTGAGTTGGATGGCGTAGCGTGTTCACCTGCAACCGTGATGGAGCAATTAAATAAAATCGGTGGTGCGAACGGTATTGGACGTTTGGACATTGTGGAAAATCGTTATGTAGGCATGAAATCACGCGGCTGTTATGAAACGCCCGCAGGAACGATTATGCTAAAAGCCCATCGTGCCATTGAATCTTTAACGCTGGATAGAGAAGTTGCGCATTTAAAAGATGAGCTAATGCCACGTTATGCGTCGTTAATTTATAACGGCTACTGGTGGAGTCCTGAGCGTGAGATGTTGCAAACCATGATTAATGCTTCTCAAGCTAACGTCAACGGTAAAGTGCGCTTGAAATTGTATAAAGGTAACGTGATTGTGGTCGGGCGTGAATCAACGACTGACAGTTTATTTGATGAAAGCATTGCCACCTTTGAAGAGGATGGCGGTGCGTATAATCAAAAAGACGCAGCAGGCTTTATTAAGTTGAATGCCTTGCGTATGCGTATTGCGGCGGCTAAGCGTTTGAAATAAGATATTAAAAAAGCATTAAGCTTGTATAATTGCCCGCTGGCAAGGTTCACATAATTACTATTTGTCCAAGCAGGCGGTTCTTGCCTAGTTTGAGAGGAAACCCATAATGAGCGACATACCCGAAAAAAATACCAAGCTAGTGGTTTTACACGCGATACCTAGTTATCAGAATCTGGTTAAAGCAAACCGATGGTTGTTATTTGCGGTTTTTTTCTTGATGTCGGTCATTGTGGTAGCGGGTTTGTTTTTATTTCCTAGCCATGATGAGGTAACGAATAAAAAACTTGTTGCAACCAAAACTTTTAACAATCAGATGAATCCTGAATTATCCGCTGAGGTTAATGTTTTAAAAGGACAGTTTGTTGGTTTGGTTAGTGGCTCAATCGAAAGCAAGCTAAGAACACTGGAAGACAGTGTTCGTTTAGGCACAGCACCTGATTCCCTCTTGACCATCGAAGAATTGCGTAGCGATATTAAAGCGTTGCGTGTTTATTCTGATGCGCCTAGTAATGAGGCTAAAGCGGTAGTTCCTAATGAGCGGTTAATTGAAGAAATGTCCGACTTGAAGCGTCTAGTCTATTTGAGTCTAGCTTCTTGCGGTTTGTTGCTAGTAGTCGTTGCAGGTATTTGGGTTAAAAGTCGATACCGACTACCTTATAAAGAGATTATTACTCGTAATCTTGACAAAGAATAACACGCATAAAAAAAGCCGCTTCAATTAACGTTGGAGCGGCTTTTTTGTGCGCGAATAAATCTAATTATTTAGATTTCAAATAGGCATACAGTGCGTCAACCGCTTGATCTTCGCCATAGCCTGCTTTGGTAACAGCTGGTATTGCCATGATAACTTCAATGGCTTTAGGCATACCGCCCTTGCCTTCTTTCAACACTTTTTCAAACATTGCTCTGTCCAGTTTGCCGTCTTTAATTAACGCAGACAACTGAGGATTTGAAGCAATATCATGGCAAGAGCCACAACCACGACCGAAAGCACGTTCATAGATTTTTTGACCGACATCTTCGGCTTCGCCAGCGAATACTGAGCCGCTTAATGCGATTAACATAACGCCTGCTAATGCAGCTAATGATTTTTTCATATTGACCTCTCTTGATGATTAAATAAAGAACCTACGTTCTTTGTATGTGAAAAATTGCTTCTAAGCCGTCAAAGAATAGGTAATTTAGCGGCAAAATTCAATTGTTTTATTTACTTCTTTACATCTATATGACAAATCAGCCCTCAAACCAGCGAAGTTGCTCATGAAGTGTTACCACAGTACCAATAATAATAAGGGTTGGGGGCTTAATATCGAGATCGGCAACTTGTGTAGGTAAGGTGGCTAACGTGCCGATAATGACACGCTGATTATGGGTAGTGCCTTGTTGCACTAAAGCACACGGTAAGTTTTCAGGACTTCCGTGGGCAATTAAGGACTGACAAATTTTTTCTAGTCCCACTAGCCCCATATAAATAACAATAGTTTGCTGCGGGGCGGCTAATTGTGTCCAATTTAAGTGAATAGAATCGTCTTTCAAATGTCCTGTGACAAAGGTACAAGATTGGGCATGGTCTCTATGGGTGAGCGGAATACCTGCGTAGGCAGCGCAACCTGAAGCGGCGGTAATCCCAGGAACAACCTGAAAAGCAATGCCTTGCTGCATGAGTGTTTCGATTTCTTCGCCACCACGTCCAAAAATAAAAGGATCACCTCCTTTTAATCGTGCGACTCGTTTACCTGCTTTGGCTAAATCAGCCAGCAGGATGTTGATAGATTCTTGTGGTAGGGTATGGTTTTTCCGTTGTTTGCCGACATAAATTTTTTCGCTGTCACGGCGTGCTAAATCAATAATTTCTGGTGAAACTAAATGGTCGTAAACGACGACATCGGCTTGTTGCAACAAGCGTAAGGCACGAAAGGTTAATAAATCCGCTGCACCAGGTCCTGCACCTATTAGGTAAACTTCACCAACGGACGGGGTATTGTCTTGGTTGCTAAGTTGCTGTTGAAGTTGTTGCTCTGCTTGCTCATCGTTGCCAGAAAATACAAGTTCAGCAACGTTACTTTGCAAAACCTGCTCCCAAAAAATTCG
The DNA here is from genome assembly GCA_026398895.1 of Methylococcales bacterium. Classification (GTDB taxonomy): domain Bacteria; phylum Pseudomonadota; class Gammaproteobacteria; order Methylococcales; family Methylomonadaceae; genus UBA4132. The sequence continues at coordinate 27,135 of JAPLRZ010000059.1, read as the reverse complement.
CCGTTGACTAGGATTTTTAATGTGTTGCTGTACAGGCTGCCTAAATTTGCCAGCCAGTGCGGCAAGTCGTCCATAGCTAGGGGGAATTAGGCTTTCTATTTTCGCTCTTAGTAGGCGTGCTAACACAGGAGCCGCACCACTAGAAGATACAGCGGCAATAATCGGTGAACGGTCTATAATTGCAGGAAGGATAAAGCTACAAAGCTCAGGATTATCGACTACATTGACTAAAATTTTTTGTTGCTCGGCAGTTTTTGCAACCAATCGATTGGTTTCATCATTATTGGTAGCGGACACAACCAGTCTAAAATCACGCAAGTCTTCAGGTGAAAATGGTTTTTGTAGTAGAGTTAGCGAATGAGTAACTTCCATATCGGTGACAATAGGGCTTATTTTTTTAGCAATAACGGTTATTTTTGCCCCTGCTCGCGCTAAGCAATCAATTTTTCGTGCCGCAATATCACCCGCGCCCACAACCAAACAATCTTGCCCTTTGAGGTTTACAAAAATTGGAAGATAATCCATTTTATTCTGATAGTTCTTAGATTTAATAGAGAATGCTATTATAAGCACTGTAGATGTAAATTGAGAATGTAAAACACAGTCATGGTTGAATTTAATCGAGAAGTAGATGCGAGTGGTCTACAGTGTCCCTTACCGTTATTGCGGCTAAAAAAAGCCTTGATGGAAATGATTAGCGGGGATGTTGTAAAAGTAACCGCCACCGATCCTGCGGCACATTTGGATTTTGGTGTTTATACTGACCAAGCGGGACATCAAATTATTAAACTGGTAAAACAATCAAACACCCAGATTTTTTATATTAAAAAGAAATAATGGTTTAGCCACCTGTACCTGAGAGTACTTATGCAAAGAGTTACCCGTACTGGAAATTCGCAATGATAAAATATGAAACCGTAGACGTTGAAATTGGTATGTTTGTTTCTACTTTGGATAGACCGTGGGTAGGAACGCCTTTTTTATTCCAAAGCTTTCTCATCAAAAGTGAAAAGCAAATTCAGCAACTTCAGAAATACTGTCGCACTGTTGACATTGATGAGGAAAAAAGCAATCCTGCGCTCGCCAATAAATTTTTTATATACAAATGTCGGACTGTTGGCGCGAAACCAGTAGAGGAATCTTTTGTACCCAGCACGCAGCCTCGTCAAGCACCCGCTAAGTTTTCCTTAAGACCAGAAGATAAGGAAATCGAGCAAAATTTAAATGTTGCCCGTCAAGTCTATGAAAGCACAACGACTTCTTTGCATAGTGTATTAAATGATTTTCGCCTTAATAAAGAAATTAATCCTGTAGAGCTTAAAACCTGCGTTCATGGGGTTATCGATGGCGTGGTTCACAATCCTAGCGCACTCGCTTTGTTTAGTAATTTAAAATCCAGACAACAAGATACCGTTCGTCATAGTCTTAACGTGTGTATTCTTAGTTTGCTTTTCGGTCGCCACCTCGGTCTAAATGAAAAACAACTCTCCGATTTAGGCTATGCGGCATTGCTTCATGATGTCGGGGAGATTAAAGTTTCTCAAGAGATTCTCGATAAACATAATAGAGGATTAACACCCGAAGAAAAAAAAGAAATGGAAAAACACTCACAATATGGTGCAGAAATTCTATTGAGTACCCCTGATATTCCAGGCGTAGCCATAGAGGTTGCTCGTTCACATCACGAGCGTGTCAATGGTAAAGGCTATCCTAAAGGCTTAAAAGATACTGAAATTAACTATTTTGCCAGACTGGTTTCGATTGTTGATGTTTATGAAATAGTCACTAACCATCCTGGTGCTAAGGTTCATGTGTCTTGCTCAGACGCGTTGAAATCTATTTATATGATGCGTGGTAGTTTCTTTGATCGTGAATTGGTTGAAGAATTTATTAAATGTTTAGGTATTTATCCAGTTGGTAGTGTAGTTGAACTCAATAATGGTGAAATAGCGATAGTGATTAGTACCAAACCAGGTAGGCATTTGTTACCCACTATTATGGTTGTTAAAAACAGCCAAGGCGTACTTTATCAGCCGCTGGTTGTCAACTTGGAGCATTTTAAAGAAAAAGAAGGGTTATCAAAACTTCACATTACCAAAGTAGTTGATCCTAATGCGGTAGGGATAGATCTAAGTGATTATATGATTAGAGAGTCAAGCATGGGACAATAGCATCACGCCCATTATATGGTAGCGTGTCCTGATTAGTTGCGACGGCTATCTTTTTGATTTTTTCCGCTGCCATATATGGTAATAGGCTCATTTCCCCCGCGCACTTTATGTTCACCTAGGCTATCGAAATTTTTTCGCATATCGTTAGAAAGCCATTTATAAGCGTTTTGCGAAAGAATAATGCTGTAGCCTAGACGTTTGCTTAAACTTTCCAGCCGACTGGCTTTATTAACTGCATCGCCGATAATAGTATATTCGTAACGCTCTTCAGAACCGATAGTGCCGCCAATAACAGAACCAAAATCAATGCCAACACCTGATTCTGGGTGCATGGCATTGGGCATATAGAAGTCCGTACTGTGTTTGACAATCGCCAAACTTGCGTTGACTGCATCTTCTACTGGATTCCCGTCGCTTTCTAGCCCAAAAATAGCCAGTACTGCATCACCCATAAACTTGTTGATGATGCCGTTATGTTCGCTGATGACACCACTGATGTCAGCGAAGTAGACATTGAGAAATAGAATAATTTCTTCCGCCGACGCTGACTCACCCAAACTGGTGAAGCCACGCAAATCGCAGAATAAAATTGCCACATTATAGGTTTGCCCTTGTTTGAGGGTCGCTTCATCAGTATTAAGTAATTTATTCATAATATTAGCACCAACACTTTTTTCCAATGTACGGTAGAGACGTTCTCTATCACGCAAACGATCAATCATGCCATTGTGGTAAGTCGCTAACAGTGCTAACTCATCATCACTGACTGTGGGTACAACTATATCAAAACGACCATCTTCTACACGCCCTAAAACATTGACTTGCATTCCCAGCACATAAATAAAGTTGCGATTATACAAATAGATTAGATAGAGAGAGAAGCTGATAATCGTAGTACTGACGAATAATAGCTCTATAAAATCGTGTTTATCTGGATGCACACTATGCCCTAGCCATGCTAAGCCGAAAATTAACAATACAATTGTTAATAACGTTACCTGAAGGTAACGCCATTTGCGAGCAGCTGGGGTAATTTGAGTGATATTTTTTGGTTCGCAGCCCTGATAACTTTTAATGTGTCCGTATTCAACTTCTAGTGCAATGCCGACTGCCGTATAAAAGCCAATGCTAAGAATGGCAATCACCGCTTTGCCAATAAAAATCAATGGATGGTCAAGTAAATACGCTTCCATTAATATAACAACTAAGGCAGTAAATAGATAAGCGGACGAATCAAAAATCACTTGTTGTGTCTGGTTTTTGATAAAGGAAAGTGTCGGAATCCACTCAGGGCGTTTGAATCGAAACACCACACCCGCAGTAACTAGGCATAATCCAGCAGTACTGATAACAGGCAAAATTTCCCAGAATGCTTCCATTCGTAGAGCAGTCACTAAATAGGATAGGATAATAATCACCCCCAATGCGTGATATTCAAAAACAACTTTTCTATTGATCAGAGGGATAGTGTTACTCATAATCTATTGCAGTATTTTTTAGTCAACGCGACACAATTAGTAGGCATCTCTACTGTTTCTAGCATTTATGTGTCGGCATAATTTAATGGGCATTAAATTGAATTAATGACTTACTTTAACACAGTTATAGCATCTTAAAGCGGTGCGTTTTTAAGATACGCTATGTGTTTTTAACTATTATTAATAATGCTGTATCGGACAGTCATTATTTCTCAAGCTAATAATTGACCAATTAGCTTTCTCAGCAAACAATGCCAATTTTTCATCAGGATCAACCGCAACAGGATGATCGACTAAGTTAAGCAAAGGCAAATCATTGTGGGAATCACTGTAAAACCAGCTATCTTGCAGCGTTTCAGTAGAGTTTTTTAGCCACTGTTGCAATAGTATCACTTTACCTTCTCGAAAACAGGGAATGTCATTAAAACCCCCTGTATATTTGCCATCTATAAACTCAGGCGTTGTTGCTAATAAATGTTCTATGCCATAAAGTTTAACAATAGGTTCGGTAACAAAGCGATTGGTAGCGGTAATGACCAATAAGGTATCTCCCCGTTCTCTATGTTTATCAACCAGTTGCTGAGCGGGTTTTAACAGTATTGGCGTGATAACTTCCTTAATAAACTGAGCTCGCCATTGATAGAGTTGCTCAACTGGATTGTCGGCTAAGGGTCGTAAAGAAAAGCGTAAAAACTCAACAATATCCAGCGTACCTAGACGGTAATCTTCATAGAATTTAGCATTAGCGTGTTCATATTCTGCTTTATTCACAATACCTTGATCGACAAGAAATTGCCCCCATAAGTAATCGCTGTCATCGGCTATCAAGGTATTATCTAAATCAAAAATTGCTAAACTCACAATGAATCCTGTTTTTAAGTAATTAAAAGCGTTATGTACTATGGCATATAGGGTTCTTTTATGGAACAATGGCGGCAATTACAAACTACTTAAGCTATTACCGCCCCTCTATTATAGGCAAGATTAGGCGATAGCAAAGGTAAATGACAGGTTTTAACATGATAGACTCTAAAGGATACCGACCCAATGTGGGCATCATCCTTTGCAATAATGAGGGTCGCGTGTTTTGGGCAAAACGGATGGGTATGGATGCTTGGCAATTTCCGCAAGGCGGCATCAATGACGACGAAGACCCTGAAACTGCGATGTATCGAGAATTGTGGGAAGAAACAGGCTTGCAACAGCAACATGTACAAATTCTTGGTCGGACGCGTTATTGGCTTAGGTATCAATTGCCAGAACGCTATATTCGCAAAAATTCGCAACCCCTGTGCATTGGACAAAAACAAATTTGGTTTATGTTACGCTTAATTACCCAAGATTCAGCGGTACGTTTTGACCATTGTAGCAAGCCAGAATTTGATAGTTGGCGGTGGGTGGATTATTGGGAGCCACTCAACAGCGTGGTTTATTTTAAACGCAAGGTTTATCAAAAAGCCATGATTGAATTAGGTGCTATTTTGGGCATTGTTAATTAACCATAAATTGTTAGCAACAAGTACGGGTGTATTACTTAAGGTTGGAGGACAGGCTTTGCATGATTTGCACTCCTCAAACTTATTGCCACGCACTTAACAGATAACATCCCTTTAAGGGATGTTATCTGTTGCATTCGCTACGTTTAATGAATTCTTGAGTACAGCAAAAACCCTTAATACTACGCCGCCTGCGCTTGCTCAGTGTCTAATTCTAACTGTTGATCTAACAAATACTGACTTTCTTCCAGCCAACGAATAATAGACAGTTGCCCTGCATGATTTTCAACTAACGCGGTACAGCTTTCTACCCAATCGCCCGTATTACAATAGGTTCTACCGCCTTCCATTTCAGCAATATCGGCATGATGAATATGCCCGCAAATAATGCCATCTACATTTCTTTTTTGCGCTTCTAAGTCCAGAATATGTTGATAATTATCCATCACTTGAATAATATTCTTTACTTTTTGTTTTAGAAACGCTGACAGAGACCATTGGTTTCTGTAACCCAGTACGCTGCGCAGGCTATTAAACCAGCGATTCATATCCAATAATACTTCGTAAACTTCACCACCGATATAAGCCAAATTTTCGTTGTTACAGACGATGCTATCAAAACCATCGCCGTGTACCACCAAAAATCGTCGCCCATCTTTGGTTTCATGAATAGCATCCAGTTGAATATCCACGCCATTAAAGTGCATTCCTATATGCTTGCGTAACGGCTCATCATGATTGCCAGGAATATAAATAACGCGCGTGCCTTTTTTCGCCTTGCTAAAAATTCGTTGCACAATGTCATTATGCAAGGTGGGCCAATAAAAGCCCGATTTGAATTTCCATAAATCGATAATATCACCAACCAAATACAAAGTGTCACAATCGACGTTATCGAGAAAATCTCTGAGTTGCTCGGCTTTACAGCCTTTAGTACCCAAATGGGTATCGGATATCCAAATTGAACGATAATGTAATGTCATGTCAGTCATGCTCCGCTTAATGTTCTAAGTGAACAGAATAACAACTGATTATGACAGTCTATTAACCGTTGAATGACGGTTCTATGACGAAAAACAAAAAACCAACGCATTTACTGCGCCTGAATAAGAACTTATCGCCCGCTATAATCCACTAGCAAGCCCATAAAAATAGCCAGTCCAAACCAGTTATTATTTAAAAAGGCTTTAAAACATAAAACCTTGTCGCGGTGAAAAATCAAACGTTGTTGATACACCGATAAACCAGCCGCACACATTACCCCCATATAATAAGCCCAGCCATTGTGCTGTAGTGTGCCGATAACTATCAGTAACGCCAAAATAATTATTTGTAATACTGCCATAATATGGCGGTCATAATCGCCAAATAAAATTGCTGTGGATTTAACGCCTATTTTTAAATCATCGTCCTTATCAACCATTGCATACATGGTGTCATACACCAATGCCCATAATATAACGGCTATATACATAAGCCATGCAACCATTGGAATTGCGTTGATTTGCGCAGAAAAAGACATAGGCACAGCCCAACCAAACGCAATGCCCAAATAGGCTTGTGGTAATTGCGTATAACGTTTCATGAATGGGTAACTGGCGGCCAAAAATGCACCGACAAATGATAATAAAATAGTGTAAATATTAAGCAATAATACCAGCGCGAAAGCGCAGGCAATTAATACTAGAAAAAAGACTAATGCTTCTTTTGGACTAACGTTACCAGCGGCAATTGGGCGTTGTTTAGTACGCTCGACATGGGGATCAAAATCACGGTCAGCATAATCATTAATCACACAACCTGCTGCCCGCATTATTATTACACCCAAACAAATCACCGTGAGTACCAGAATATCAGGTTTACCATTACTGGCTACCCATAATGCCCATAATGCAGGCCATAATAAAATTAAAATACCAATCGGTCGGTCAAAACGTGCTAATAACCAATATTGCTTAGCTCTATCTATTACCCTTTCTTTCATTATATTACCTTTTTTACTACCTAAATTTTGTTAAGTGCTATTATAACCTTTTATATATTAGTCGCTCGTACCATGAACATTACTATTTATCATAATCCGCGTTGCTCAAAATCCAGAGAAACTTTGCAATTACTGGAACAGCGTGGCATAAAACCAGTGATTATTGAGTATTTAAAATCACCACCCAGTGCTGAACAATTGGACGCACTGTTACAATTATTGGCTATAGAACCGCGTGAGTTAATGCGTAAAAAAGAGCCTGAGTATCAAGAGAATAACTTGGATGATGAAACGCTGGATAGACAGAGCTTGATTAAAGCGATGATAAAACATCCCATATTAATAGAACGTCCTATTGTGCTTGCTAACGGTAAAGCTGCAATTGGTCGTCCACCTGAAGCGGTACTAGCTATTTTATGACTAAAATTCTGATTTTGTATTTTTCCCGTCATGGATCTACCGCTGAAATGGCGAATTTAATCGCCCGAGGAGTGGAATCGGTAGAAGGTGTTGAAGCGGTGCTTAGAACCGTTGCCGATGTTTCTACGGTCTGCGAAAAAACTGCTGATTCTATTCCTGCGCATGGCGCGATTTACGCTACGCTAGACGATTTAAAATCTTGTGATGGTTTAGCCTTAGGTAGCCCGACCCATTTTGGTAATATGGCAGCTCCGCTAAAATATTTTATCGATCAAACTACGCCATTGTGGTTATCGAGCGCGTTACAGGGTAAACCTGCGGCAGTGTTTACTTCATCAGCGAGTATGCACGGCGGGCATGAAAGCACCTTGTTATCAATGATGTTGCCATTATTACATCATGGTATGTTGATACTTGGCTTGCCTTACAGTGAAACCGCATTACGCGAAACCACTACAGGCGGGACACCTTATGGCGCAAGTCATTGGTCACTGGAACAAGGTGGACTTTCTGAACATGAAAAAAATCTATGCCGTGCCTTAGGTACGCGGTTAGCTAAAACTGCCCAACGGTTAAAACTCAGCGTATGAAAATAGCACAGATGGGTTATGTGCTTGCATTAGCTGGATTTTTCGGGCTGTTTATTTTATCAATGCTCTGGTATACCGTGCTTGCTCCCCCTACTCAATTTCCTGTTGCCTTGGTTTTGTTGGTAACAGTCACGCCATTATTAGTGCCGATGCGTGGTTTATTAAATAGCAAACCCAAAAGCTGTGCGTGGGCGGCTTATATTAGTCTGCTATATTTTATTCATGGCAGTATAGAAACCTACAGCAATCCAAGTGAGCGTTACTATGCAGCATTAGAAGTTATATTTAGTTTAATGCTTTTTTTTGGCGCGATTGCTTATGTCCGTTGGGTAAAAAAGTAGCCACTATTATGTCAACACAATTGCCTTTACAGTTTGAATTCAGAGTCAATCAAACCTTTGCAGATTTTTTTGCGGGGAGTAATCAAGAAGTTATTAGTCACTTGCAAAACAGTGTTTCGGGTAGTGGAGAATTACAAGTTTTTCTTTGGGGACAAACAGGCTTAGGAAAAACACATTTGCTACAAGCCTGTTGTCACCTAGCGCACAGTTTGCACCGTAGTTCCTTTTATTTGGACTTAGCGAGTAGTCATTTGCCTGACGCGGAGATTCTGACAGGATTAGACGGATTAGACTTGGTGTGCTTCGATAATGTTGAGGCGATTGCAGGTAATACCGACTGGGAAATGGCATTTTTTCATTTTTTTAATCAGCATCGAGACAGCGAACATACTCTAATTATTTCTGCCGCGTGCCTACCAAACGAGATAGGCATTCAATTACCCGATCTTAAAACACGGTTAAACTGGGGGCTAACGCTGAAATTACAGCCCTTAATTGATAACGACCGAATTACCGCATTAATTTTTAAAGCCAATCAAATGGGTTTTGAAATTTCCCCACAAGTTGGGCTATTTTTACTCAGCCATTACGATCGTGATTTATCCGATTTATGGCAATTATTAAAACAACTCGATAAAGCTTCACTTGCCGCTAAACGCAAATTAACCATTCCGTTTTTAAAACAGATTTTGGATGGAGTTACCTTGTAACGTAGCCTGTTAGCTATAAAAATAAGCGACCCATAAAAAAGGCTGTCACCCTTAGGTGACAGCCTTTTTTAGGTGAGAATGAAGTTAAAAGTATTATTAAGCGATTGCTTTTACTTTTGCGTTCAATCTGCTTTTGCCGCGTGAGGCTTTATTTTTATGAATAATGCCTTTGTTGACAGCAGAATCGATAATCGGCACTACAGTGTTGTAGGCAGCTTGCGCTTTTTCTTTATCGCCTGCGTTTACAGCAGCAATAACTTTTTTTACAAAAGTGCGTAAGTTGCTGCGTTGTCCTGCGTTGCGAACACGGCTTTTTTCCGCTTGTTTCGCACGCTTTTTAGCTTGTGCTGTATTAGCCATAGTGTCTCGATTCTTTTAAAGTTGAGTGAAATAGCCGTGTATTATCATTTTAACTGCTATTATTGTCAATCTATTTAAATATCTTATAAGGACAGTTACAGTGAGTGGGCGACTTTTTAAATCAACAGTCGTGGTAGGAAGCATGACGCTTATCTCCCGATTGTTGGGATTTATTCGAGATATGTTGATTGCCCGTTTGTTTGGTGTTGATTTAGCCACTGATGCGTTTTTTGTGGCATTTAAAATTCCCAATTTTTTACGGCGTTTGTTTGCCGAAGGCGCGTTTGCTCATGCGTTTGTGCCTGTGCTTGCGGATTATAAAGAGCAAGGCACTAAAGTGGCATTAAAGCTATTCATTGATAAAACCGCTGGCACGTTGGCAGTGTGTTTGCTGTTGCTGACGATTATTGGTATCGCGCTTGCTCCGTTGCTCATTTTATTATTAGCACCAGGTTTTTCATGGCAGGGAACGCAACATGATTTATCGGTATGGATGTTACAAATCACCTTTCCTTATTTATTATTTATTTCTTTGACCGCCTTTGCAGGCAGCATTTTAAATGCACACGGAAAATTTGCCGTCCCCGCACTGACCCCTGTATTTCTTAATATCTGCATGATAATCACCGCAATCTGGCTCGCTCCTTTAATGGATACGCCCGTGATAGCCTTAGCGTGGGGGGTTTTTATTGCAGGGATTGTTCAGTTATTATTTCAAATTCCACCCTTAATACGTTTAGGTTTACTGCCTCGCCCACGCATTGATTTTCATGACACGGGTGTTAAGCGCGTATTGAGACTGATGTTACCCGCCATGTTTAGCGTCTCAGTCACACAAATTAATTTATTGCTGGATACCTTAATTGCGTCATTTTTAACGGTTGGTAGTGTATCGTGGTTATATTATTCTGATCGATTAGTAGAATTTCCGCTGGGTATTTTGGGGCTGGCACTGGGTACGGTGATTTTACCCAGCTTAGCTAATAATCATGCTGCTGAAGATGCAACCGCTTTTTCCAATTCTCTGGATTGGGGTTTGCGTTTAGTATTATTAGTGGGAATGCCAGCAACCATAGGTTTATTCATGCTCGCTGAACCCATGTTATCTACTCTATTTCAGTACAAAGAATTTAGTATCAATGACGTACATTTAGCAGGACTAAGTTTAAGAGCCTACGCAGTAGGCTTGCTAGGCTATTTATTGATTAAAGTCCTCGTTCCTGCGTTCACTTCGCGCCAAGAAGTCAAAACGCCCGTACGTTATGGCATGGTTGCGATGGGGGTTAGCTTAGCGTTAAATGTGGCGTTAGTGTTTCCGTTAGCACACGCAGGTTTAGCCTTAGCCACCTCATTAGGTGCATTTTTTAATGCCGCACTCTTGCTAAAAAAACTGCTTAAAGATAAGGTTTATCAACCTGCAACAGGTTGGCTATTATTTTTTGCTCGTGTCTTGTTGGCAAGTGCTGCAATGACAGCAGTTTTGTATTATTGGGTGAATGCCGAGTGGTGGAATGCGTGGAGTGCAACAGAACGCGTGATAAATTTGCTAAAATGGATAGTCGTAGCCATGAGCATTTATACAGTAAGCTTGCTAATCACAGGCTTAAAAATAAAGCATTTGACTGTGTTAACTGGAACAACAGAAAAAAAACCTTAGCTATCATGGATATACCTCTACATGAGTGCTAATTAAATAACAACAGAGGTGAACAATTTGGAGATTTATCGATGAACAATCTTACCGCACTTTCTTTAAGCATTGGCGCATTAAGCGGCGTTGCAACTTTTTTAGCCGTCGGCCCTACAGCGGGTATATTTTTAATATGGGCATTGACTATTGCGTGGGCAGCTTATTTTGCCTTTGGTGCGACTAAAGAAGCACAAAAAAATGTCATCGTTTGTGGCGCGTTTGGTGTTTTGATGGCGTGGGTAGCCGCAGTTATTATTACCACTATTCCAGCAGGTTCAATGGCTTTCCCATTAATGGCTTCTGTTGCCGTTGCTGTTTCTGTTGTTGTATTGTGTCTTGCTGCCCATTTTCCAGCACTAGCAACTATTCCAGCCAGCGTATTGGGTTATTCAGCTACCTTTGCTTATTTATTAGAAGGGGGAAAATTAACCCCAGAAGTATTACTAAGTGCGCATTGGGGTAATCCTTTATTAATCGTCACCGCGTCTATTGCTATTGGTGCATATTTCGGTGAAGGTTCGGTATTACTAAGCAGCAAAATACAAGAATTAGCCAATAAAAAATAATTACTTAAATGAATAGGGGCAATGAATAACATTGCCCCTACGGATAGATTATCACACAGACCATGATTTTATAGAGCAAAATGCCAATTTTGGCATTTTTCAGGTTATTTTTAATGAACTTTATTGATAATAGTGGTTTGATTTACAAAATTTGTTGTTTCCATGACTGTAACAAATTTAACCCTCTACCAAGAGGATTTACTTCACTTCTTTAGTAAATGTACAACGTTGTTTTATTATCGGTGCTTCGGCTTTAGTGCCAATCCCTTGGGCAATCAAGGCAACCACGCGATCATCGGTATCATAGCCGACATGGGCTGCCATCGGATTAGCCAAATCAGCCAAACCAAACGCATCCATGACTTTGGCGATATTGATATTAACATTGGTAATATTGGCGCAGAGTCGGGAATCAATGTATTTTTCTGCAAATTCCTGCGGTATGGCATAACTTAACAAATCATTGGGATCACTAAAGGCAACAATGTCGGTTTCACTGAACATACGTTTTTTATAATTCGCCCCGTTTGCCTGACAATAACTGGTATCTTTTCCAGCCACTTCGGGCGGTTTTCTACCCAATTGCAACATGGGCAGTTGGTTGGATAGCATATAAATAGGGATGCGTTTGTTTTGCAGAGCTTCTATTGATTTGGTGGTCATATTTACTTTTTTATTACCGACCGTGTATTTTTCAGGATTTGCCAGCATTCCAACCAGACGATCCAAACCATCAGTAATAATACGACTGCCTAAACTGTGAGAAATAAATACATAATTATCTCTGTTAATATATTCAATCGCCTCATCATTCAAACCATTGCACATTTGTTTGCCGCTTTTGGGCAGATTCTGAAAATCCCCCGTTGTCATCCAGCAGATTGACTGTGCAAATGCCATTAAAATAGGTACTCTGCTTTCTCCACCGTAAATAACAGGATCAGCCCCTGCATCATTACTAAATTTCTTCAATAGTCCGTTGATTTTAGCGCGGCGAAAATCGTAATCACCTGAGGTATCAAATGCCAGCATTTTCTTTTCTGCGCGGGTAATTTCTGACCACGTTAATTCGTAAAACGTCAGTTCCTGTCCATTTTGCCCATTGAGTAAATGCGTGACGCGCAAATTACCAAGATTTTTATCAGGTAGCAAAGGCGCGACCAGTTCAATATTTTTCTGCTCTACTGAACGCTCGTTCAAGTTTAAGTCTTTGGCTAGTTTTTCTAAAAATTCAGTGGTATAGCCAGGAATGTGATCGCCAACACCATGCACAAATAAGACCTTGGTGTGTTTATTCTTATTAGCTATCTCCGCTTCAATGCCCGTAAAAGGTTGCCCCCATACCTGACATTGGCGCGTATCTTCACTTTCTGCTTTTTCCAGAAAAGCCTCCATCGCGCCTTTACCAATGCTGCTACAACCCGATAACAGCAGGGCAATTGACAGCGATGACAACAACCATCGCATTTTTACAGTACGTTTATTCATGCTTTGATTCCAGTATGTTATGTAAGAGAAGAGTTAAAGGTTACAGTAAAAATACTACGTTGATATTAAAGCATTCTTTCAGCCTGAAATGTTACTGCGGTTTCTCAACAATCGCTCGAATGCCCTGTGAAAAATCGGGTGATTTATCCAGCAATTTCGCTACTGAATTAATATGCGCTTGTTGTTGCAATTGCTCAAACGGGATTTTTGTATTTAATCCTCCTGATTCATAAATATATTCAGGCACATAACCGCTCAACAAAATTTTCCAAGAAAACGGTAGATGTGTTGGATTTACACGCGTATTAAACCAAATAGCGGTGGTGCAGTTATCTAGCAAGGTATTATAAAATGCAGGTTTTTCATGCAGTTCATTGATTTGTTTTATGTATTCCAGAAACAAACGCCGTAGGTTTTCTTTAGGCGGATGTAGCGGGTAAAGATAGACGTTTTCAATCGGGTCTTTACGGTAATTAGTCCGCAAACGAATCACATCACGCTCATCGGCGACAATATACGTCAGTTCATACTGGCGAAAAAAACCTTTAATAGTTGAATAACCTTCGCCTAGCTCTTTGCGGGCTTCAATGGACACCGCAAGATGATTATTATCACCAAAATTAAAACTCAGAATGGTATGCGCAATCGCAGGACCCATCCAATAAACCGCGAACAAATCGACACCCTCAAGTTTATTCGAATCGAAAGTTTTATCGTAATACGCGGGAGTAAAATCGAATTCACTGCGATAATCGACATTGCGGATATTATGGACAGTGACTAAATTACCTTCGACTGTCGCATAAGGCAGCACAACAAGATCCGCTTGCCATTGCCGCTCATTAGACGGCTGAACAGCCAACAGCCACCCGCTCAAAACCAGCATAAATAGCAGTGAGTAACCAACTAAAAAATGTTTGCGCCACCGTGCAAAGCCCAAGCTAATCAGAGTCGCTAAACCAAGCAATCCGACTATTGCCGCACTGCTCGTTTGCACCATGTCAGTATGAGAATCACCGAAATAAATCGCCAATACCATCCAAAGTGTTGTCGTCACTAGCATTAAACCCAGCAATGACCATTTCATAACATGAATAAAAATAGCCCACCTCTTGTAACAAAAAAATGGGCAACGATTTTGTCGTTGCCCATGCTAATCAAATAAACAGTTGAAAATACAGCGTTATCGACAGCCTTGGTTGCGTGCAGTTTTTGCACAAGTCGTACCACCTGGACCTTGAGCAACGCCCTTACCATTTTTAGTGTACGCTTCACCGCCACGACTGGTTTCTGTGTGTGCTACACCGTTTGCGTTAGTTTGCGATACCGCTGCATTACCTGTACGGGCATTATATCCTGCTGCTGTTGAACCATTTGTCTGCACTTTAACGGCACTATTCGTATTAGGAACAACAACTGCTGTGGAACTAGGAGCGACAACTACTGCTGCTGAGCCAGTCGCATCACAAACAGTCTTGCCGCGTGGGGTTGTTACACAGCCTGCATAAACGCCTGAGGTAAAAAACATACACGCTACTATTAATAAAATTTTCATAACATCTCCAGTATTTTTAGTTTTTTCTAGTTCCCTCACGCCGCTTGGGAATTGATTTTTCACCGCGCTACGCTGCGGTGTGTTACGCAACGCGGCGCGTTGCGGCTACAGTCCCATGCCGCAGCATGGGAATAAGACTGAACAGATTATTATTTTAATAGAAAGCCTTCTTTTTTCATATTCTCAACAACCGCGTTAACAATTTCTTCGGTTGTCGTGTCAATTTCGGAGGGATTCATGGTAGAAGTAGTGCCTGCCCACAATAGCTTGTTGGGTTCTACAGAATAGACATTAGTTTCTACCAAATATTTTTTATCGGTCGTGTAATAGCCTGGGTCGTAATACATAGGTGCTGCGTATCTATAGCCGCCCATATAACCACCGTAGCCATACATACCGTTGTAGCCATACATATCACTACTCCCTGGCACATACCGAGTTTCTTTTTGAACATCCGCTAAACGCATAATTACCACTAGATCAATACCATCGGCTTTAACGCGTTGTTCAAGATCAGCCTTTGTTGAGTCATTCGACATATAAGCGTAAGAAGCAACGCCTTTGCCCTTAGACAAAGACACCAATTTATCTTCTGCCTGTCTACGGTAGGATTCATCCTTAAGAAGAGCAATAAAAAGAATTTTATGTATTTGATTACTTGAAAGCGTTGTCGATGGCTCTTTCCATGAACTGACAATGCTAGTAGAGGAGCAGGAAACTAAAAGGCCGAAGGCAATAAAAGTGAAGAGTATTTTTTTCATAAATATATCCAGATTGTTTTGATAAGGGTATTTACTATGTCTTTTATGCGTTGATACGAAATACAGGGAAAACTATAAACGGTGGAATAGTATAACAATAATGGTTTGAACCCCAACAGCTTATTCAAATGCTGGGGTTCACACTTCTGACAAAATAGTAACGTTAGTTACAAATTAGAACGGTCTTAGGGTAAATGCAGTAGGACTGGTTACTTTCTCACCTGGTTTACGGTTGGCGACTGCAACAAACTCTTTCGCCCAGTTATCCATAATACCTTTAGCTGGACCATACCAAGTCATGCGCGTCATATCAATAGGGCCGACATCCTGCATATTGCGATCAGCGAAAGTGGCAACTATTTTGTTAGTTTGCAGATCACGCAGACGAGCTTCAAACGCTGCTCTACGCTGATTGATAACACCAGCAGCAGTGCTACCACCGACAACTGCCCAGCCAGCCGCGTGTAATACGGGTGTTGATGGATCAACCTCAATTAGCGCGATTTCTAAGCGCAAAGCAGGTGCTTTATGTTGCGAAGGAATTTCAATGACGGTGAAGCGATGATTTGGGTCTAATCTAAATTCTTTGGCAACCGTATCATGAAAATACACTGCGAGTTCTGCAATATCTTTTTGAACGTCACCAAACCAAACAGCGGAACTCATATCATGCAGCCAGTCCATTTTCAGCATATATTGAGTATTAACAGGCGCAACGACTATTTCTGAATAGTTGGCTTTGTTGAAACTAGGATCTATCCAGACTTTTTGAAAGGGTAAATAGTCTACTTTACCTTGTTGCTCAGGATTGGCGATAAAACCCGCATCAGGTGCAGGCTTAACCGTTAAATCCTTCACTTCATTACTTGCCGACTGAATAGTAGAACATCCTACCAACGCACTTGCTACACACAACACTAATGCCAAATTAGCAGCCTGTTTTTTTAATTTATTGATTTTCATGGTTACTCCAAAGTTAAAAAAAATCGGTTCATTATTTTTTATTTTATAGTTGCTGTCCACTGTTATAAGTAATCGCTTAAAAGTCTTTTAACAGGAGTGAAACAGCTTTAGCTGTTTTCTAGCCAATAGCTAAAGCTATTGGACTCCAGCAAAATGTTAAAAGAGAGATGCTTATCTACTTAGCTAACCATTAATAAAATGATTACAAAACCGTTCGCACTGAGCTTGTCAAAGCCTGTCATGAGCGGTGTGAATGTGGTTCGACTGTTCGACAAGCTCACAACTCACCACGAACGGTATCATTTTATACCATTAAATTAAGCGTAAAAGTAGGGGCTGTGCCTTGTGCCAGCCTAAAATGCTTGCCTGAGTATTTCGGCGTGAATGTTTGCAACGCATTTAATTGGTTTTTGTTCCCAGTGCCGCCGCTTCCGCTTTACAATCGCGTGTCGGTGCAAGACCTTGAGCGCGAATCGCCGCAAATTCAGCTCTGGCAGCATCCATATCCGCACGGAAAGTAGGATCAGCGTGTAACCGCGCAATAGTACCCGCTCCCATGAAACGCCCCCAAACCACATCACTAAACCAATGATGATTGACGATGTTGCGACTTTCTCCAAACGCCCGACCGCGTGCCAGCAGTTCGTTGGCGCGATCGGGTGCAATTTCCGTTAGGATAAGAGCAAAGCCCCAACCGATAGCCGTGTGTCCTGACGGATAAGAGTGATTTTTTTCTAAAAAGGCACGCGCTTCTGGAACGCCGATAGGTTCGTGATTCACCTGAAAAGGGCGCAAGCGATTGTAATAATCCTTCGCGGCACTGGTTGATACACCTATATCAGTAAAAGAGCGACGTAGCACCGTGTATAAATACGGGGCATTGGCTTCGGTAATTTGCGCGTTTATCGCACAGGAAAAAGTGTTGACCAAGCTAGGGACTTTCAAATCGTAATCGGAAACCGCCAGCTCAAAGCGTGGTGTATTGCGTAACGGAAACGTGCTACGCGCCACTTCTTCATCGTGAGCAAACGCCGCCGAGTTAGGAGCTGGCGGTGGTGGAATTAACGCGACACTGTTCGGAACTGCCTTAGGGTCGAGATAACCCTTTAGCGTCCCTAAACCCCGTTCAGGATGGGATGCGGGAATAGTGCCAAGTTTGGTTCGTGCTTGGGAGCTTGCATCGTTGGTGGTTGCACAGCCAGTGAACAGACTGAGTGCTAAGGTGCAAATCAACATTAAGTTGATGGTGGGGGTGATTTTCATAGTTTTGCCTTTTGATTATGTTGTAAGTAACCTAAGTTTATCTAGTTCCCACGCGCTGCGTGGGAATTCATACAGACCGCGCTGCGGTCTACAACGCGGCGCGTGGGAACGAGAAAAAACTTAATGCGATTATTGATTTAGTTACGCTTTTTAACCCCCATCGACTCTAAAAATGCAATGGCTTTAATTAGGATTGATACGGCTAATTTTTGAGCCTTGCAATCCTAATCCAGCCATCAAACCTTTTTGATCAAAGATGAACGCATACACGCCGTTTCGCGCTGTGGTGGTGGTCAGTGATTTAGCCATACCTTTGTCAACGACAACAACACTCGGGCCGACACCAACTTCCCAGCCTTCGCTACGATCAAGATAACTTAACGACGCAGTGTCCATAAAAAACATCGCATATCCGAATGACTGCACACCCGCTTGCAAACCATACGATCCAGCAAGGATATTGTAATAACCTACTGTTCTACCGTTTTTAAACAAGGCACCACCATTACCGTATTGAGCGCCTACTAAGAATCCAGCTTTGACAATATTTGGAAATACCAGTATGCCTTTAGCGCGTTTCGCCAATTGTCTCGCCTCTGGATTGGTTGCATAAAGAGCTTGCAGTGCTGAGTTAGAATCACGACTAATGTCAGCTGAGGAATTTGCCAACTGACCACCTATCGATTGACCGCCTGTGGATTGGCAACCTGTAAGAGTCAGTAGACTTACCAATAAAAGAACAGCACAAAAATTAAAGTTTTTCATAATATTTTTCTTGGTTGTGAAGCACGGTGGGCAGGCTTTTTACCCATCAGAATAAGATAAAAAGTAGGCAAAAAACCTGCCCACCGTGCATAAATAATTAACTTTCAATATGAACTTGCAAGCGACCATTGCGCGCAGCTTGTACCAAGGCTTGATGATCCGTTTCATTTTGATCCGCGTAGGCTTCAGAAAAATCCGCTATCGCTTCATCAAACTCGTCTTTTTTACCCAGATAACCTGCGATCTTTGCGGAATCACCCGAACGGGCATGAGAGGCGGCTAATGACCAACCTGCTAATTCGCCGAATATTTTCATGGTCTCTGGTTCAAATATTTCCACTTGTGGTTTGAGTTTCATGTCACGCAATTGGCGCATATAAAAGTGGTTTTTTTCCCTGCCTATTGCCCACCCCAGAAAAATATCACTGACGGGCTGTATTAAGCGTTGCCCCATCACCACGCGTTGCCCGTGATTTTCGTAAGCACTTCTACCCGCATAAGGTTCTAATACTGAGGCACGGGCTTCTTTAAATTGCAAAAATAACGGGTCTTCTGAACCGCTCATCAACAATACGATGCCACAACGGGTACCCACACTACCCACTCCTACCACTTTTCTGGCAAAATCTTTGAATTCATAGCGATCTAATATGACGCGTCGGTCATCTGCCAGTGAGTCCCGATAAAGTTGAAATGCCGTTTGTACAGCCGCATCTTCGATAGCCTTGTCATCGGACTGCACATGATAAATCAACGGTGGATTATCTCGAATGCGATGTACCCCATTTTCAAAGGTGACCATTTCGGGAAAATCATCATCGAGGGTACTACGGTCAAGTGCTTTTTCTATACGTTTTTCAACTCGCCGTTTCGCCGCGCCATCTGCTATATGTTCGAGAAATTCATCCGCATCAATGTGAAAGTACCACACATCCAACGCGTTCATTTTAGAGAATTCGCGCATTCGTTCTCGATAGCTAGAAACACAGGCTAACACGGAACTACGCTGTTCTTTCTG
Organism: Methylococcales bacterium; assembly: GCA_026398895.1. Lineage (GTDB taxonomy): Bacteria > Pseudomonadota > Gammaproteobacteria > Methylococcales > Methylomonadaceae > UBA4132. Next base: position 7,516 of record JAPLRZ010000059.1, on the reverse strand, counting down.
CGTATAACCGTTAATGCGTCCCGCGACCACAAGACTGGTACACAGGCGTTTAAGATCCCATTCCCAAGGCGCGGGCAGGGTTTCATCGAGGTCGTTAATCACGAAAATTATTTTCCGTTCAGGCGTGCCGATACCTCGAAAGTTGCCTAAATGGGCATCGCCACAGGCTTGGACATTGATTCCCGTAGTTGGCAAACCCGCAAGATCATAAGCCATAAGAGCGGCAGACCCTCGGTAAAAAGTGAACGGCGATTGCAACATCCGCCCATAACGAATGGGCAATAATTCAGGGACGCGTCCGCTACTTGATTCAATCAGTAGATCGATGCTATCGCGGCGATTCTCTGGAGCTTTCCAGACTGAGTGACTTGCTAACGGCACGGCAAGCCGCAACGCTTTTCCTTCTGCCTTGCGATCCGCTCTCGAACGTAAATCTACAGTAATACGAGCGACTTTGTCATGGTCGCTGTGGTGTTCATCAGATTTTTTTTTGCTCATGACGTACTCCTTTTATAATATCTTGAATCCAAGAATTCAAATATTGGTAATGCTACATATATAATGCTGAACGTAAGGTGGTGTGCAAGCTTTGTTTGCACTTATAGGCAAAGCCTGCGCTCCAGTAGCATTACACCCCCCAGCCTAGATAGCTAATTAAGTGCCTTAAAACCTGCCCAAGCAATTTGAACCCCAATACACAGCACAAAAAAAGCAACAATTTTTGACATTGCCAACGCGCCAGAAGCTGAAAATCGCGAGGTCATAAACTTAAGATTGCGATAACAAAGAGAAATAACGATGCACATCAAAAGAATACCCGTAATTGCCGCACCTTGTTCCAGTGTAACGAGGAGTTCGGACTCTCTATTTAAATGCGCACTAAATGTTAATACAACTGCCATTCCTCCAGGTCCGACTGTTAACGGAAAAGTGAACGGATAAAACGCTTTTTCTTCAATTGAAACAGAGGGCATATCCATTTTTTCATCGCTAGAGTGACTCTCCGTTGTTTGATTCAAAAAATTCCAGCCCATCGATGCTAAGACAAGACCACCTGAAAACTGAACCACAGGAATGGAAATGCCAAACAGCGTGAGAATATAACTGCCAAATAAAAAGAAAAACGATAAAAATAGAAACGAATATAGGGCGATTCTTCTCGACATGGATGCCCATGTTTTCTTGTCAACGCCTTTGGTTACGCCGTAAAGAATAAGTGCAGTGCCTATTGGATTAATCACAGGAAACAATGCGATGAATATCACGGGGATAATTTTTACAGCGATTAATAAACTGGTCATGTGAATACAGAACTATTTTGGAAACAATAAAGTGACAGCAAAACGCACACCCCAATCCACGCCGCCTGTGGGTTTTTCTGGATAATAACGTGCGCCTAGCTGAAACTGTACAGGGAGTTTATCAAGTTTAACCAATTGGGCAACCTGCGCATTGACAGGCACTGTCCATTGGCTATTTTGCCAATCGTAAGTCGATTCCGTATTCAGGGCAAAGGTGGTGTGGGTTTTTGTGGTGTAAGATAGAAACGGTTGCAAATAGGTGGCACTGATATGCGGGCGACTGTCTGAACCTGCGAATGACATGATATGGTTAGCCAATGCGCCGTAAGTCCAGCCGTCTTTCTGCTTCAACAACACAGCCGCTGGACCTGCGCCCCATTTTTGCCCACCCAGTGCATTTTCAGTCGCACTGGGATAAAGAAACACAGGGCCAGCACCCATAATCCAACCGCCAATCGGCTGTTTTGGTGAGAAAAAGAAACTTTGGTTAATGTCGCCTAATCCACCGAGACTTTTGCTACCTTCTGCAACAGATTCCTGATAGTAAATGGGCATAATAGTCCGCGTGATAAGATTCCATTTGTCGCTAATCGAGAACGGCAGCACGGGTTGCACGTTGACTTTATATTGCATCGCTTTCTTAGGGCCGATACCAAAATCCCAATTGCTCTGAAATGGTACGCTGATAAGGTTGGCAACGGGATTTTGCAGTTTCATTGCCAATTCTGACTCGCTGTCTTTTTTGACTTCCTCTGCAAATACAGGGTTTAGCGTCAGTGTTAGCGTAATTAATGCTATCTGTTTTATCTTATTCATAATCTTTTCTATTTTTCCAAGTCAGGCTGGCTTGTGGCATAGCATTATCTTTAATTTAAGAAAGTGTTGATCGGGGAAAAATGCAAACCGCCAAGATTTTAAAAATCTCGGCGGCTTAATTTCGCCTTAGCCTTTTAAAGCCGCTTGCAGTTTGTCTTCATCTTCATGCGACAGTGACGTTTTCAAAATTGTGCCGCCTGTGCCTTTTAATTCTTCGAGAACTTTATCAGGTGCGGAGGATTCTTTTCTCAGTAACACAAACAACGCTGAACTATTGGGTTTTAAGGTTTCACCCAGTTGTTTCATAAAATCATCATTGATACCAATATCAGTAAGCGCGCCAGACGCTGCACCTGCTGACGCACCGATGACCAGCCCTAATAATGGATTTAAAAACAGCAACCCAATTAACGCGCCCCAGAAACCACCTGACGCTGCACCCGCCGCCGTTAGGTTCACAGCTTGATGTAATTTAACTTTGTTGTTGGCATCGTGGGTGACAACCACCGCATCTTCCAATTCTATTAAATAATCTTTTTGTAATTTCCAAAAATGCTGCCGTACTTCTTCTGCTTTGTGAACGTCATCATAACCAACGACTATTAAGGTACTCATGCTATTTCCTTTATTTAAGTTTACTTGCAATTGTGAGCGGAATGCTCAATGAAAACCTGTAAGGTGAGCAAAAAAAGTTGCCCACCTTACAACGATTTACTGTGCAGGTGTACCAGAAGTCCAAGCCGATAAGCGAGTAGTCGCCATTTCAGCCCAATGAGTGATGGCATTTTCGGCATCGCCCCACTTCCATTGAAAACCAGCTGCCATAGATCCACCACCGATGCGTTTATCAGCCGCTAATGCTAATACTTGTCCTGTTGTTGCATCGGTTACTTTTGTTTCAGCTTGTGCTGCGCCGACAAATGGGAAGGTACCTGTGGCTAAATACTTGAGGTTAGCCAACATATGCGCTTGTGGCACTATCATGGAGACACTACGCAATACGGGAGTCGCTGCTGAGGCATCGACCATAGCGACTTCAATTTTCATAACACCCGCACCTGCTTGAGTGACTACTTCAAATTTTTGCCCCAGTTGAGTATTGAGTTGTTCGGTAAAATAATCCACCAAGGCTTTTTGATCGGCAGCGGGGACTTTTGTTGAATCATCACCCCAGAAAGACACAGGCGCAATCAGCACTTTGTTGTACTGAGTCCATTGCGCGGCTGGATTAATATAACGTAGACCCGCTTGATCTTTGCCGCCTGCTGTTAATTTTGAACAGTCATTGGCAAGAAACGCACAGTTCAGACTGGATTGATTAATGTCTGCTTTTTGCGTGGTAGTACAAGCGGTTAGTGCTAATAGACTTAGAGCTAATAGTGTTTTAGTTGGATAGTTTTTCATGGCTGTTTTTCCTTATGGTTAAGAGTGGGCAGGTTTTTTGCCTACCTGAATAAATTAAAAAGGTGGGCAAAAAATCTGCCCACCCTACAAAGTTACATGACTTATTTTGCCATTGCCGCTCTAGCCGCTTCAATCTTAGCTTTTACTGCATCAAGGTTAAAGCTCGCGCCTTTTTGCATCGGTGGAAATTCAACAGCCGTCATTGCCATTTTCGCCACCTGTTCTTGAACAAACACAAAACGCCAAAATTCGTACTTGAACCACTGGAAATATTCCTGAGACCCTTCACCAGTTCCACGAGGCCAGCCTGTGCGCTCAAACGGATCTAAGCGCAAATTGGTTAGGAATGGTAAATCTGGATGGTTCTTGTCACCCAACCAACCAAGAGGCTGGTCAATGAAACGATATTTGTAGTCATCAACACGCACTGCACCCAACGTGCTTTCCGCAAAATAGAAAACTTCATGACGAGCCGATGGAGCTTTGCCCGTCAGTAAATCCATTTGGTTATAACCGTCGAGATGCACTTTGTACTGTGTGTCACCCAATTTTTTGCCTTTTTTCAACTCTTCGATAATATTGGCATCACCCGCCGCCGCTACGAGGGTTGGAAACCAGTCAAGACCTGAGAAAATACCATTCTCAACTTTGCCAGCAGGGACTTTTCCAGGCCAACGAATAAGCGCGGGTGCGCGGAATCCGCCTTCCATGACGGTGCCTTTACCCATTGCAAAGGGTGTTTGTCCACCGTCTGGCCAAGTAAAGTTCTCAGTACCATTATCGGTAGTGAAGACAACGATGGTATTGTCATCAAGACCATCGGTTTTGAGCTTTTCCATCACCGAGCCAACGATGTCGTCAAGTTGCGCCATACCCGCTTCTTCTTCCGACCACCCGTTTTCTGAGGTACGCAGCTTTGTGTACTTCTCAGATAAATGAGTAACGATGTGCATACGCGTTGGATTTAACCACACGAAAAAGGGCTTGTTGTCCTTTTTGGCTTTGTCGATAAACTTAAATGTGAGATCAAGAATTTCATCGTCAACGGTTTCCATGCGTTTCGGATACAGCGTGCCTGCATCTTCGATTTTTTGTTTACCAATTTTTCCCCAACGTGGCATTTCAGTTGAATCGTCTTTATCCGTTGCCCAACTGTGAACCATGTTACGCGGCCCTACGGTTGCTAATAACTCTTGCGGATAATTAGGATGAGCGGGGTCTTCCATTGCATCTAAGTGATACAAATAGCCGAAGAACTCATCAAAACCATGCACAGTTGGCAAGAATTTGTTCAAATCACCTAAGTGATTTTTACCAAACTGCCCTGTCGCATAACCCATCGATTTAAGCGTGGTAGCGATAGTGACCGCTTCATCAGGAATACCGACAGGTGAACCTGCTTGTCCGACTGTGGTCATACCTGTACGAATCGGTAATTCGCCCGTGACAAAATTGGCACGACCTGCGGTACAACTGGCTTCGGCATAGTAATCAGTGAAGCGCATCCCTTCGGTAGCAATCTTGTCTAGGTTAGGGGTTTTACCTGCCATCATGCCTTGATGATACGCACCGATATTAAACCAACCGATGTCATCACCCATGATGACCACGATGTTGGGCTTTTTGGTTTCTGCGGCGTGTGCAGCTGAGACCATCATGCACGCACCCAAGGCGAGTGCGACTGGATGAAGCAGGCGTTGCCGCCAGTGTATTGGAATCATGGTAGTACCTCTTGGTTGACTTACGTTGTTGAAAAACGGTGTCTCTGTTATGGATAATTTATAGCTGATATTTCAGTATCAAATTAAAGACTATAAATCATCACAGATAGTTTTTTGAAAGCAGTTAAGCAATCAAAATAGTTATTGCCCTTGTACAGCATCCAAAATACGTCCGTTGCCTGCAAAGGCATTACAATTATCCGAATCACGACACATGGTTTCATAAACGACTGATTTTCCACAGCCTTTGACACCCACCGTGTATTCGCCCCACTCATAACCAGCACCACCGCCCATGCCGATACCCACGCCATTGATATAGGTCATTTTCTTTGACAGCACTGTACCTGTTGCATCGGGGCAATTGAGTTCAAAACGCCCTCTTGTTAGTGCAGTATTCAACGCGGATGGCTGAGTTTGTGTCAGAAACTGTGCTTCCGTTGCACAAGCACTGATAAGCATTGTTAGTATAAGTACAGCTAAGCCCGTCCGAATCACAGTAGATTTTTTAAAATTGGTCATCTTATTTCTCCTAGTTTAAGTAAGCCGCATAGTAAGCGGCGATTAATATAATCAATCCACTATAAAGTGAATGCCGTTCGTGGTGAGCTTGTCGAATCACTATCAGCCCTTCGACAAGCTCAGGACGAACGGTCAATTATTAATTTATAGAGCATTGACTATAACTACCCTGTAGCAGTGCTTCCTAAAACTAAATACCGCCGTTTACCAATATCCCGTCAACCCAATATAAGGACCGTGCATCATGACATCGGTAGTCAAAATAGGTTTATTGACTTTGACGCTTAACGCTTTATATCCTGCTTCCACTGAAGCGGGTACACCAAACAGACTGGTGCGGTAGCCTACTTTGCCGAGTGCAGACGTGGTTAGACTGACATTATCGACACCAAAACCACCGACACTACCATCCGCCGAAACATACCATTTTGGCGTAATATCCACAGTGACTCGACCACCTATCACGGGTGCAGTAACAGACGCGTCACTCGACGCACTGACACGACCAAATTCTGCTTTATTACCCAGCCAGATAGTACGACCGCCTGTGTAGATGTCAAAAATAGGTGCGCTGGTTTTCGCATCCCAGTTACTGACGCGTTCCGAAGCGGCTGCCCCAAATACACGGTAAGACACGCCATAATCCATAATACCCATACGCAGTGATACGCCTTTACTTTCACCTTTTTCTAAAGCGGGTTTAAAATCCAGTCCAAAGTAAGTACCATCCAAATAGAATCCCAGCCGTTCATAATACGCGTCAAAATGCCCATTAAAAGCCATCGGGAAATTACGCAGATGATCCACAATCTTGATGAAGCTAATATCCTTCGACTTGTCGAAGCGACCCGCAGAGAAATCACCATCCACGCTAGGTAGCCACAGATAGGCAGTAAGATCAAATGCCCACGGATTTTTAACGATGCTCTTATCGGTAGTTTCTGCACCGTGAACGCTAGAAGTCATTACCAATGCAGCCGCAAGAGCTAAGGGTTTGAAATACAGGGAAAAGCGAGTTTTCATTTTTATCCTTTGATTATTAATGGAATAGCTCTGCAAAATATTGTCTGCTATTGCTGGTTTGAGTGCGTGCCGTCTTTACAATAACAGAAGTGAACGTGTTCAGGCTATTGGACTTTAGACCTAGATTGGCAAGGCTAACGCCTGAAAATCAACGCTACACACCAACCCTGTTATACTTAAACTACACTTGTAATACGCAGGTTTGGAAACATTTGGCATCATTGGTTTTCATAGCCATCTCCATCTCCATCGTATTGCGTTATAAAAACCAGCGTCTTAACCCACTAAAAAACCAGAATGACAACCCACATTATCAATCTCTTACCCATCCACCCTAGATGAATTGGATGACTATTGTCTGGCCGATGATGGCAGCATCTATTTTAACCTTGGCATTGTTACACCTTGTTGTCTGGTTCAAACAAAAACAGTAAGTAGCACATTTATTTTTTGCAATAGCTGCCCTCTGCGTAGCCGTTATGAGCGGTATGGAATTAGTCGCTATGCGCTCCGTCAGCATCCCTCAGGTGATTTTGTTGATGCGCTGGCTTCATCTTCCCCTGCTGGTCGTCTGGATAGCAATCATCTGTTACAGTGTTTTCAATCATCATTAGTTACTTTAAATTAAAATTGGTTAGCATGGTAAAAATATCCATGTGCATTATCAACGGTAATAATTTTAAAAGCATTTCCAATAGCTATTAAAAGGTTATCAAATGTCCGAGCTTT
>JAPLRZ010000024.1 GCA_026398895.1 Methylococcales bacterium | reverse complement strand
GAAGGCAGCCAAAGGATTTAAAGCCTCTGCCATCAGTTTCACGAAACGGTTGTAACTTGGCAAACCAGGAAACAGTTGCCGCCACTATACTGAAACGTGTTTCAGGTAAAAGTGTTTGAACGTGCGATAACCACTCATTTGAAAATAGACCACAATGGTCATTATTTCGCTTTCACATAAGCACTTTGTTCTATTACGCTTTTTGCCTCCAGCTGTGTCCGTTTCCATTCGGGTAGAAAGTCTTGGCAAAAATCGTCAGTCTCGCAGAATAATTGATGTAAAATCATGTGTCGTAGCCTTTTTTGAACAATTTTCTTGGTCGATATTATATCTATTGCCTTTCAAGATGCTGTAAGTGCGTGACAATAAGTTTGCGTGTATTTAGGAGTGCAAGCTTTGCTTGCAAGTCAGGCAAAGCCTGACCTCCAACGTTAAGCAATACATCCTTACTTGTTACTAAGAACTTATCTCTGAATCCCTATAGGGCTTGAATTAACTATAATTTTGAAAATATCAACACAGTCTCTTCAAGTTGATTGGGTATATTCTTTCAGTTTTTTAAAAGGCTGCTTTTTTTATCCTTTCTTATGTCGAACTCAGGTTAGGTTAAGGTTATTTGGCAACAAATCTATTGCATACATAGAGATATATCGTTATTAGTCGGTCTTGCCAGTACATTGCTTACCTTCTTGTTGAGGTTGAGTGAGTCTTCCTCAATATCAGTGTATTGGCTTCTATTTAGCTCTTAATTCACATTTAAATCATCATAATAAGCTACGTTCAGAGTACTATCTGCAATAAGTGATTAATTAAGCTGGAATTATTTTTCTGACTACGATGTGGCATTTTTCGCCACATGTAAAGCCTGTTGCACCGCCACACGGGTATTTGTTATTTTGTCGCTGTGTTTATCTAGTCACCCCTTATCTTAATCAGTAACAGCGATGAATATAATAGCGTGAAATATATTCACACTTAAAGATACAGTAAATACAATGTTTTTGGGTGGTAGCTTAATTAAAGCCTTTGCTTTTACTTTTTGATGGGCGTTGGTGCATGAATAAAATACTTTTTAATTAGTTGGTTGCATTTATTAGTTTGGTGGTTTTTGATGAAAAACCGCCGTTTTTCACTAAAAATACCAAAGATAAATAGCATAACATACCGATTATAAATGACTTTATTTATGCGCCAACGCCTTTTTGATGCCTTGATTTTTCTAGGCTATGAGGATTATTAGCAACAGATTTAACCCACTACCCTTTATGTGTTTTGTATTGCCTAATGCTTATCCAATTAGACACTAAAGAAGAGGAATACATTTTGGACTTACAACAACAATTTGAAGAAAAATTTGAACAAGCGTTTGTCGCATTTAAACGCAGTGTAAAAAAGCCTAATATCCTCTTAATTGGTAGCACGGGAGTAGGTAAAAGTTCTTTAATCAACACCTGTTTTGGAGAAGACTTAGCAAAAGTCGGTGTTGGACAACCTGTAACAAAACATATCGAATCATTTTCATGTGATTCAAAATCTGTGGTTTTGTTTGATACTCAAGGCTATGAAATTGGCTCAGGGAAAGAACAAAAATTTCTCAATGAGGTTGTTGAATACGCGACTGATTTTAGAGAGAGTGACAATCCAATTCATATAGCTTGGTATTGTATTCAAGCGGGTGGTGCGCGAATTGTTGATTTCGATATTTCGATTATCCAAAAAATACAGCAAGCGGGTTTGCCTATTGCGATTGTTCTGACCAAAGCAGATTTACTGAATGAAGAGGATGCCAGAAAACTTCGTCAAACGATAAAAGAGTGGTTACCTCAGATTGAGGTATTTGAAACGACGATTGAAGACAAACTGAATAATTTACAACTTGCTGAACTTTGTCAGTGGTCAGTTGATAATCTTCCCACAGGACTTCAAATTAGTTTTGTAGCTGCGCAACGTAAAAATATTAACCTTAAACGCGCCGAAGCTAATAAAATCATTCTTCAACATATAGCAGGTGCGGGGCTTGTGGGATTTGCTCCGATTCCTTTTGCTAACGCGCCTCTTCTAGTTTCTAATCAAGCGGGCATGATTGCGCGTATCTTGTTCATTTACGACATGGGTTCTTATGCCAGTCAAGTCAAAGATTTAGCAGGTGTTGGACTTGTCTCACTGATGGCTCAAAGTAGTATGTGGGTAGTAGCGGAATTGCTAAAAATGTTTCCTGCTGTGGGTACAGTTGCAGGTGGCATGATTACTGGAGCGGTTGCAGCAACAATGGTTTATGCCATTGGCACAACCGTTTCTGAATTTTGCGCCACGTTTTCAGAAAAAGCTCTCAGCGGAAATACCACCGAACTCAAGGCATTTATAGACGGTAAAGATACTTTCTTTGCCGATGAAGTGACTAAAAACTTTAAACGCAAACAAGGATAACTCATGAGTGCTAGTTATAACGTAGTGATCGTCGGTCAAACAGGTGTTGGTAAAAGTTCGCTGATAAATTATCTTTTTGGAAAAAAAGTTGTAGAGGCGGGAGTTGGCAGACCAGTCACACCTCCTGGCTTTCATCCTGTCGATTCTGAAATTAATGGGCTACCTATTTGCTTCTTTGATTCTTTTGGTCTTGAGGTTAATGGTTACGAAAACTGGATACTAGATTTAAACGAACAGTTTAAAATTCGCGGCGTGGATAAATCGGCTGAGCAATGGTTTCATTCAGTGTTTTATTGTATTCAGGCAGGCGGGGCGAGAATTCAAGAGTGCGATACCGCCATCATCAAAAAATTCATTGACGAAAAATATAAAGTTAATGTGATTTTGACGAAATGCGACCAAGTGGGTGAGGATATTGAAAAGGCTTTAAAGACAGAGTTGCACAAACAAATAGAGGGCTTGGCTATTATTTCTGTGTGCAGTGAAGAAATAAAAACAAGGAGTGGGGGAACTAGTGAACCGTTTGGTAAAGAAGAGGTGGAAAACCAAGTCTTTAATGATTTTTTTGACGCGCTGATTCTTAGATTGCCGTTACGCTGTAAAAGCGTTATGGAGGATACTCTTAAAGATTGGGTAAGCGAATCAAGAAAAAAAGTTGATGACAATCTTGGAGTTATGGGATGGGGGAAAAATGATATAGAAATGGAAATTCAATCTGCTGCTAAAAAATTACCAAGTGAAATACAAGAGTTAGTTAATGCTGAAGTTAAAAAAACTTTCAAAATGTATGAGGCTTTCATTATTCATTTAGGTTATATACCTAATGGATATATTGGAGGTTGTTTTGGTGTAACAAAAGAGAAAAATAATGCTTTATTATGGATAAAAATACCTGTTTTTGCGGTATTGTGGCCAGTAGGTCTGACAATACTTGTTTGGAAGATATTCAGAGACAAACATAATGCAAAAGAAGAACTTGAAGTTTACATTGGTAAGTGTGAGGTAGAAATTCAAGAAATAATTCCTATACTTGTTACGAATGTAACTAAAATGCTTGAAACAGCGAAGTTACAAGTTACTAATCGACATTAATAATCCCCCATGTATAGAGGCAAATTAAATATAAAAATACGACAATTATTAGTATTTGTATCATTTTGTCTGTTAGCGGCAGTGACTTTACGAATTGTATATAAATAATTTTAAAGAATATGTGTTCAATAGTGATGATAATTAGTGAACATTTTAAAAAACTTTACAACGATTGTAACCTCAAAAAAATTATTATTATGAAAAGTAAAATTAAAGTAACAACAAGTATGATTATTCTGATTTCAGCAATTATGTATACTGGCGTGGCGAATTCTTTTTCTTTGGGTGGTATTACAGCAGCTGCTGCTAGAGATGCTGCTACAGCAGTTGCTAGAGACGGTGCTACAGCAGTTGCTAGAGACGGTGCTACAGCAGTTGCTAGAGACGGTGCTACAGCAGCTGCTAGAGACGGTGCTACAGCAGCTGATAAACATGGTGAAATTAAAAAAGTAGTTAAAGAAGTAGTTGAAAAAGGAGCTGAAAAAGGAATCGAACAACAACAAGAAGAATGTAAAAAAGAAAAATGGCGATGTAACCGTTAAGTATTGAAAATTCCCCAAAGCAAGTAGATACCGTAAATACAATCAATTAGGAATAACGGCTCTAAAAAAGATGGCTTAGCTTGATGCGTATGGGTTCGTACCTCACCCCAACCTACGCGACTTGGGCTTTTATTGCCAATACTTTTTTACGAAAATCTAGTGAGCAGGTCATAAATTTATCAATAATCAAATTATACTGCTTTAGCTGTATCATTTTACTGAGCCACTATTATAATTTTCACGCTTAATATCATATTGATTTTCCATGCCTTCGGTTAGATTATAACCTTCGGCATTTAATAAATTACCGATAAAAAATAAACGCAGATCGATAATATAAGCGATTTGTTTTATTTTATTTTTTTCAATCATAATAATGGCAAAATGCTGATTATTATCTATCAATTGGATAACAAGTGTTTGCGGATTACTGGGGTCTTCTTTTAATGCACCTGCAACAATTTGTCTGGCTTTTTCTGTGGTGAGTACGGGATTAGTCGTGGATAATTGTGCGTTTTTTTCTCGTTTTAATGCCTCTGCATTAAAGTAACCGATGTCATAGGCGATCTTAAATACTAAGCAAAGTAGAATGATGCAACCGTAGATAGACAGTCCAATTTTTAAACGTCTTCTAACACGCGGATTAGATAATCTTTTAATAATAAGGCGAATTTTCGACATTATGGTGTCAGAGTAATAAATAAAAAAAGTCGGGTTACACCTTAGTATAAACCGACTTTTGTTTTTGTGGGTTGGGTTGCATTTTTTCGCAACTCAATATATTGGTGTAAATGTTGGGTTGCCAAAAAACGGCAACCCAACCTACGCGACTACACCGATTTGGTAGCCCGTGTGGAGCGTAGCGGAACACGGGGAACAGAGACATCATCAACGAAAAGCCCCGCATTCCGCAAGCTCCATGCGGGCTACTTGCTAGTAATTTCTAGTAATTTTGATAGTTTTTAGTATAATGTCTTTCAATAGCTCAATTTTTAAGGAGTACAAACTATGGCAAATTATCCAACAAAAATCCCAAAAGAAATTAAAGACATTGTTGAAAGCATTAATAATGGGGATTTTAAAAATGCGAAAATGGAGTGGAATGATGACGGTTCTGTTAAATTTTCAGCAGACTCTTCAGATGGCAACTCTCGTATTATTATGCAGAAGCACGAATTTTCAGGAATTAGTCAACAGTCAAAAACTGATATTACTAAACCTCTTGGTAAAGAAGATCGTTTACAACGAGTTGAGCTTCTACATGAACAAGGTAAAACACAAACAGAAATTTCTACTTATACAATGACATCTCAAAAAACAGTATCTAATGATATTAAAGAGCTTAAGAAAAAAAAGTTGCTTAAGGCTCAATCGTATCAGGAAACAACAAATGAAATTATAGACGGTAAATCGTACTCAGTAAGTACGTCTAAGATGACGTAACCAAAGGTGAGTAAACAGTTTCTAGGTCGGGTTACGCTGTCGCTAACCTAACACACATGGCTACATCGCTTGCTTAGTTTGTTTTATCCAGAGTATTTTCATGGAAAATCGCAGTTTTTAATTCATTTTCATCAAACCAAGTACATTCAACATTGTCACTTTCTACTGCTTTTCCTCCGCTGATTGCATTTTTATATCTAACAACTGTCATATTAGGACTACCTGATTTTAGTTTAACAACATCACCAGTTATATATTTTCTCATTTTTAACCTCAATTAACAAACGTAAGCCAAGTAAAGTAGGCAAACAGCTTTATCGTTTGCCCACCATTTTCAATATGTGGTGGGCAAAAAACCTGCCCACCCTACACTTTATTTCTTTACTTCTTCAAAATCCGCATCAATCACGCCATCATCATCCGCTGGATTAGAGCCACCTGTGTGGGTATGCGCTTCACCGCCTTCTTCGCCGCCTTTTTGGGCATAAACGCGTTCTGCCAGTTTGCCTGACAGCTCAGTTAAGTCGTTAGTTTTAGCTTCGATAAGGTCTTTATCATCGCCTTTAACCGCTTCTTTCAGTGCATCAATCGCGTGTTGAATGCTGGTTTTTTCTTCTTCGCCAACTTGTTCGCCTAATTCTTTCATCGATTTTTCAGTGGCGTGTATCATGCCGTCGGCGTGGTTTCTGGCGTGGACTAATTCAACTAATTTTTTGTCTTCTTCTGCGTGGGCTTCGGCATCTTTAATCATGCGTTCCACTTCGTCATCGGATAAACCACTGGAGGCTTTGATAACAATCGATTGTTTTTTGCCTGTGGCTTTGTCTTTTGCTGATACGTTTAAAATACCGTTGGCATCAATGTCAAACGAGACTTCAATTTGTGGGATACCGCGTGAGGCAGGTGGAATGTCCGCTAAGTCAAAACGACCCAGTGATTTATTTGCCGCCGCTTTTTCGCGCTCACCTTGTAAGACGTGAATCGTTACCGCTGTTTGGTTATCGTCTGCGGTTGAGAACACTTGATGCGCGTTGGTTGGAATGGTGGTGTTTTTCTCAATCAACTTGGTCATCACGCCGCCCATCGTTTCTATGCCCAGTGACAGTGGAATAACGTCTAATAACAGCACGTCTTTGACATCACCTGATAACACGCCCGCTTGAATCGCCGCGCCTAAGGCAACCGCTTCGTCTGGGTTGACATCTTTACGAGGTTCTTTGCCAAAAATGCTTTGTACCATTTCTTGTACTTTCGGCATACGCGTTTGACCGCCTACCAAAATGATGTGGTCAATTTCAGAGATTGAAACGCCTGCATCTTTTAACGCCATTTCGCACGGTGCTTTGGTGCGTAAAATTAATTCATCCACTAAGGATTCTAATTTTGCGCGGGTTAATTTAACGTTTAAATGTTTCGGGCCTGAGGCATCAGCGGTGATGTACGGTAAGTTCACATCAGTTTGTTGGCTAGATGATAATTCAATCTTCGCTTTTTCAGCTGCTTCTTTTAAACGTTGCAAAGCCAGTGGATCGTTATGGACATCAACGCCTGTGTCTTTTTTAAATTCAGCCGCCAAATATTCAATGACGCGTGAGTCGAAATCTTCACCACCTAAGAAAGTGTCGCCGTTAGTGGCTAATACTTCAAATTGATGTTCGCCGTCGATTTCAGCAATTTCAATAATCGACACGTCGAATGTACCACCACCCAAATCATACACCGCAATTTTGGTGTCGCCTTTAGGTTTATCCATACCAAATGCTAACGCGGCGGCAGTGGGTTCGTTAATGATACGGCGAACTTCTAAGCCTGCAATACGTCCTGCATCTTTGGTGGCTTGACGTTGCGAATCGTTAAAATATGCAGGCACGGTGATAACCGCTTCGGTGACGGTTTCGCCTAAATAGGCTTCTGCATCTTTTTTTAGTTTCATTAATACACGAGCAGAAATTTCTGGCGATGCCATTTTTTTACCGTGACATTCTACCCACGCATCACCGTTTTCTGCTTCGATAATTTTGTAAGGTACCATTTTGATGTCTTTTTGGACGACATCATCTTTAAAACGACGACCAATCAAACGTTTGATGGCAAATAGCGTATTTTTTGGGTTAGTAACCGCTTGACGCTTTGCCGATTGACCAACCAATACTTCGTCATCACTACTAAAGGCGATAATAGAAGGCGTAGTACGCGCTCCTTCGCTATTTTCGATGACTTTTGCCACGCCGTTTTCTAAGACTGCCACGCAGGAGTTAGTCGTTCCTAAATCTATGCCAATTATTTTAGCCATTGCTGTATATTCCTATTGAATGTGTAAAAGTTGTTACTGTGTGGGGGTTATTTTTCGGGCTTCAAGTCTTATTGCTAAAAACTACTGGAGTAAAACAGCTTTAGCTGTTTTCCAATAGCTAAAGCTATTGGACTCCAAATCAATCAGCGGCTTTTGCAACCACAACCATCGCAGGGCGTAATAAACGACCATTGAGCGTGTAGCCTTTGGAAAACACGTTGACCACGGTATTAGGCTCTGCTCCTTCAACCACCTGCATCATGACTGCTTGATGGTGTTCGGCATTAAACGGTAAACCCATCGGGTCTATGGTTTCAATTTTGAATTTAGCGAATACCGACTCAAATTGTTTGATAGTCATTTCGCTACCCACTCTGAATTTTTGCACTTCTTCGCTATCGCCTGTGGCAGCTTGTAAGCCTAAAACTAAACTGTCTAAAACAGTCAGTAGCTCTTTAGCAAACCCTGTCAGCGCGTATTTATGCGCGTCTTCTAAATCTTTTTGGGTGCGACGTTTGAGATTTTCCATTTCCGCTTGCGCACGCACCGCTTTATCCCAATTGTCATGAGCCATTTGCTTGGCTTCTTCTAATTCTTGTTTTAGCTCATCAATGGTGTATTCATGCTCGCCCACATCGGTATGCGACTGTTCTTCTTCGGTGATAATATCTTCAATCGGTGTTTCGAGGATTTCTGGTTCTGTACTCATACTTTATGCCTGTTGTTATTGTTAGCTAAATGCTGGGTTACGCTGTCGCTAACCTAGCCTACAATCAAGTTTCTACAATGGGGGTGATGATTTTGTATTCAAGGCTACGCCCAATAATTTTGCAGGCTATTCTAAGAGAACTTGTGGGGGAATGTACAAAAACCGTAGGTTTGGACAGATGATATAACTAATGCAGTAAAACTATTGTCGAGGCGTGAATCTTCGACACACAACGGCATTATTATAGTCACCATCACCCATAAAAAAAGCCTGTCATGAGACAGGCTTTTGTGTGACTAAACCATAAGTGATGATTTAGTTTTTAGACTTATCAACGATTTGATTGGCTTTAATCCAAGGCATCATGCTACGCAGTTGTGCGCCAACGACTTCAATTGGATGCTCGGCATTCAAACGACGTTTTGCAGTCATTTCTGGGTAGTTGGTCAAACCTTCTACAATGAATTTTTTCGCATATTCACCGTTACGGATATTTTTTAAGGCTTCACGCATTGCGAGGCGGCTTTCTTCATTGATGACTTTAGGGCCTGTGACATACTCGCCATACTCTGCATTGTTAGAGATGGAGTAGTTCATGTTGGCAATACCGCCTTCAAACATTAAATCAACAATCAATTTTAATTCGTGTAAGCATTCAAAATACGCCATTTCGGGTGCATAACCTGCTTCAACTAGGGTTTCAAAGCCCATTTTGACCAGTTCAACAGCACCGCCGCATAAAACCGCTTGTTCGCCGAATAAATCGGTTTCACATTCGTCACGGAAAGTGGTTTCGATAATGCCTGAACGACCACCGCCGATAGCAGAGGAGTATGATAAACACGTTGCTTTTGCTGTGCCTGACGCATCTTGATGAATAGCGATTAAATCAGGAACGCCGCCACCACGGACGAATTCAGAACGCACGGTGTGACCAGGTGCTTTTGGCGCAATCATAATCACGTCTAAATCTTTGCGTGGCACGACTTGGTTGAATAAAATAGCAAAGCCATGTGCGAACGCTAAAGTCGCGCCTTGTTTGATGTTCGGTTCGATTTCATCTTTGTACAGTTTTGATTGAAACTCGTCTGGAGTTAAAATCATAACAATATCAGCACTGGCAACCGCTTTTGCAACGGATTTTACTTTTAAACCATGTGCTTCAGCTTTAGCGACTGAAGGTGAATCTGTGCGTAAGCCCACGACAACGGAAACGCCAGATTCTTTTAGATTAAGGGCATGGGCATGACCTTGTGATCCGTAACCAATAATGGCTACTTTCTTTGCTTTGATGAGTGAGAGGTCTGCATCTTTGTCGTAATAAACTTGCATGAGTTTTCCTGTGAGTGTTGGTGTTAAAAAATAAATGTGACGATGCTTAATGTTACAGAAAGCAGTGTCCACGAAAAGCACGAAAGACGCGAAAACCATTGTTTTGTATTTTCGTGCTGTTCGTGTCTTTCGTGGATAAATTGGTTATAAATGTAAGCCTTTTTCACCGCGTGAAATACCTGTCGCACCTGAACGCACGACTTCAATAATGGTGTCGTGGTTGATAGCGGCAGTGAACGCATCGAGTTTCTCGGAAGACCCCGTCATTTCTACCACATAAGAGCTAGGCGTGACATCGAGAATTCTGCCGCGAAATATATCGACCACACTACGAATATCATTGCGCGTTTGCTCAGTGGTTTTAATTTTGACCATCATCAGCTCACGTTCAATATGCGGACTATCGGCTAAATCAATGAGCTTGACCACATCAATCAACTTGTTAAGTTGTTTGGTGATTTGCGCAATAATATCTTCGCTACCGCGTGTTACTAAGGTCATGCGTGACAAACTAGGGTCTTCAGTAGGCGCGACCGTCAAAGATTCAATATTGTAACCGCGTGCAGAAAATAAACCTGCTACCCGTGATAATGCCCCTGATTCATTTTCAATCAGGATGGAAATAATATGCCTCATCATGCCAACTCCCGATCCGTTGATGTACCTAAGGCAACGCGTAATTTCATATCATGATGCCCTTTACCCGCTTCAATCATTGGGTAAACATTTTCAGTTCTATCGGTCATAATGTCTAAAAATACCGTACGATCTTTCATCGCAAATGCTTGTTCTAAGGCAGGTCTGACTTGTTCGGGTTTGTCGATACGAATGCCGACATGGCCGTAGGCTTCGGCAAGTTTAACGAAGTCTGGAATGGTATCCATATACGAATGTGAGTATCGACATTCATAAGAAAATTCCTGCCATTGCCTGACCATGCCCATGTAACGATTATTCAAATTGATAATCTTCACAGGAGTCTTAAATTGCAACGCCGTTGATAATTCCTGTATGCACATTTGAATACTGGCCTCACCTGTGACACACGCCACATCTGCCTCTGGAAACGCTAACTTAACACCAATCGCGGCAGGCAAACCAAAGCCCATCGTGCCTAAACCACCTGAGTTAATCCAACGGCGCGGTTTATCAAAATGATAATATTGTGCTGCCCACATTTGATGTTGACCAACATCGGAGGTGACGTAAGCATCGCCTTTAGTGACTTGATACAGTTGCTCAATCACATATTGTGGCTTAATCAAATCGCTGTTACGGTCATATTCCAAACTGTTGACTGAACGCCATTCATTAATCTGTTGCCACCACGCATCTAAAGCTTTTTTATTGGGTTTCTTTTTACTGTCTTTCAAGCATTCCAATAATTGCTTTAATACGGGTTTAACATCGCCAACGATAGGAATGGCGATTTTTTTAATGGTTTTTGAAATCGATGCGGGATCAATATCTATATGAATAATTTTTGCATAAGGGCAAAATTCATCCAACTTACCTGTGACCCGATCATCAAAACGTGCGCCAATGGCAATAATGACATCACTTTCGTGCATTGCCATATTGGCTTCATAAGTGCCGTGCATTCCTAACATACCGACGAATTGTTTGTCAGTGGCAGGATACGATCCCAAACCCATTAAGGTATTGGTAATCGGATAACCGAGTTGTTGGGTAAATTCAGTTAACTCCGCGCTAGCTTCACCTAAAACAACACCACCGCCTGAATAAATCATTGGTTTATTCGCGTTCAGCAATAATTCAACCGCTGCTTTAATCTGCTCTTTTGGCACATTAATAATAGGATTATAGGAACGCAAGGCGATTTTTTTAGGGTACTTGTAAGGTACGGTAATATTGGGTGCGGTAATATCTTTGGGTATATCCACCACCACAGGGCCTGGTCGTCCTGTCGTTGCCACATAAAAAGCCTTTTTAATCGTTTCAGCCAGTTTGGTAACATCTTTGACTAAAAAATTATGCTTCACACAAGGACGGGTAATGCCAACCATATCAACTTCTTGAAACGCATCACTACCAATAACAGGCGATGATACTTGTCCCGAAATTACCACCATTGGAATAGAATCCATGTAGGCAGTTGCAATCCCTGTGACTGCATTGGTTGCACCAGGTCCTGATGTGACTAAAACCACCCCTGGTTTACCTGTCGCTCGTGCATAACCATCGGCAGCATGGGTTGCCCCCTGCTCATGCCGAACCAAAATGTGCTTCACTGCTTCCTGCTGAAAAATTGCATCGTAAATATGCAATACTGCTCCACCTGGATAGCCAAAAATATACTCTACCCCTTCATCTGCAAGACTCTGAAGTAGGATTTGTGCGCCACTTAGCTCCACGCT
Organism: Methylococcales bacterium; assembly: GCA_026398895.1. Taxonomy (GTDB): domain Bacteria; phylum Pseudomonadota; class Gammaproteobacteria; order Methylococcales; family Methylomonadaceae; genus UBA4132. The sequence continues at coordinate 25,564 of JAPLRZ010000024.1, read as the reverse complement.
AATACCTCAATAAATATAAAAAAATTTCAACACAAGATTATAAGCGTTTTTTTAGCATTCAAGGTCAAAATAACTCGTTTTTTAACAAATCGCTCTCTAAGTTACCGCTTTTTGGCTTACTGACGTTGTGCCGCACCAGCATAACGCAACATAAGCAAAATAGCATAATCAATGCGCTATAATAGTGCATAAAAAATAAAAGTACATCGCAAAGCTAAGCTGATGCTTTTGGTCTATAAATTGCTCTAAACTTTAAGACAAGACATTTCTTCCGCTATCATGTTCAAAAAAAACCATGTATAAACGCATTCTCGATCATCTAACCACCGCTATTTTGCTATTTGATAAAAATTTAATCCTCACTTATATCAATACGGCAGGTGAAATAATGCTGACTGATAGTGCGCGGCATTTAGTCGGGCATGATGCCCTGCATTTGTTTAAAACAGCTAATCCGACGCTGCTGGCTAACTTACATCAATGTCTAACGATGGCCGAACCATTAGTGGATCACGCAACCATTCTTAACCGTATGGGACAGAGCGTGACTATTAATCTTAGTGCGACACCTTTATTATATGCTGATCAAGTGCAGGAAATATTGGTTGAATTGCAGCAAATAGACAATCATTTGCGGATTTCTAAAGATGAGCAGTTATTAACCCAACAAAATACTGCGCGGTTATTAATTAGAGGCTTGGCACATGAAATTAAAAATCCGTTAGGCGGATTGCGTGGTACGGCACAATTGCTGGATTTAGAATTAGATGCCCCTGAATTGAAAGAATACACTCAGATTATTATTGCTGAATCCGACAGATTGCAGGGCTTAATGGATAAGATGTTAGGTCCTAACAAATTGCCCAACAAAAAATCGCTCAATATCCACGAAGTATTGGAGCGGGTTAGAAATGTTGTTCAAGCAGAATCTATCGGCAATCTCAGCATTCAATGTGATTATGATCCCAGTATTCCCAACATAAACGCCGACAAAGATCAATTAATTCAAGCTTTGTTAAATATCACTCGAAACGCGGTGCAAGCTACCGATGGCAAAGGTCATATCATCATTAAAACCCGTATTCATCGGCATATCACTATCGGGCGTAAACACTATAAACTTGTCGTTAAGTGCGATATTATCGATGATGGTCGTGGCATAGAATCAGAGATGATGAAACAAATATTTTATCCAATGGTGACGGGGCGAGCCGAGGGTACAGGCTTAGGTTTGTCTATTGCGCAAGCCCTGATTAATCAGCATGACGGTTTGATTGAATGTAGTTGTGAATCGGGGCATACCGTATTTTCAATTTTTTTACCCTTAGGCGAAGGCAATGAATAAATCAGAAACTGTTTGGATTGTTGACGACGACAAATCGATTCGTTGGGTGGTGGAAAAAGCCCTGCAAAAAGCTGATTTTATTACGCGCAGTTTTGCAGATGCCAACAGTTTACTCAACAACTTAAAGAATGACTTACCCGATGCTTTAATAACTGATATTCGTATGCCAGGTATGGATGGGTTGGCATTATTGGAAAAACTGCAACGTAGCCACCCTGATTTACCTATTATTGTGATGACCGCACACTCTGATTTAGAAAGTGCAGTTTCTGCATTTCATGGCGGAGCATTTGATTATTTACCTAAGCCGTTTGACATTAAAGATGTTATTGATTTAGCGCGGCGAGCGTGTATTCACAGTCAGCAACGAAAAGATGCACACATCAACGTTAGTGATGTTAGTGTAGAACCTACCCCCGAAATTATCGGCGAAGCTCCCGCTATGCAGGAAGTATTTCGTGCTATTGGACGGCTGGCGCGTTCTCACATTACCGTATTAATTAATGGCGAATCAGGCACAGGCAAAGAATTAGTGGCTAAAGCCTTGCATCGGCACAGTCCGCGCAGTGCAAAACCGTTTATTGCTCTTAATATGGCTGCAATTCCTAAAGACTTAATGGAAACGGAATTATTTGGTCATGAAAAAGGCGCGTTTACAGGCGCGGTACAACGCAGGGCGGGGCGGTTTGAGCAAGCCAACGATGGTACCTTATTTCTTGATGAAATAGGTGATATGCCTCCCGAATTACAAACGCGATTATTGCGGGTATTAGCCGATGGCGAATTTTATCCCGTAGGTTCGTATTCATCGATAAAAGTGGATGTGCGTATTATCGCAGCGACTCATCAAAATCTTGAAGTGCTGGTTGAACAAGGACGCTTTCGAGAAGATTTATTTCATCGGCTCAATGTTATTCGTGTCCATATTCCGCCGCTACGCGAACGTAAACAAGACATTCCATTGCTATTACGCCATTTTTTACAGCAAGCCGCACAAGAACTGACTGCCGAAGTAAAAATTTTAAAACCCGATGCAGAGGCGTTTTTAAGCACGCTAGAATGGGCGGGCAATGTGCGGCAATTAGAAAATACTTGTCGCTGGCTTACCGTTATGGCATCAGGTCGAGAAATTCATTTGCACGACTTACCGCCAGAGTTTTTTAACAACCCCGCTGAAAAACATCACATCGAAAGTAACTGGGAAATATTACTGAAAACAGTCATCGATTCACATTTGCTCAACAAAAAAAATGATATAGCCAGACATATTATCGCTGATGTTGAAGCTATTTTAATTAAAGCCGCGTTAGAGTACACGCAAGGCAAGCGTCATGAGGCGGCTATTTTGTTAGGCTATGGCAGAAATACTCTGACTCGTAAAATAAAAGAATTGGAGTTGACTGTACCTTAAAGAGCCTTTATAGGAAATCAATGGTAATTGGGTTTTGTACTGTGTTGATTTTTTATCGCTCTACCTAATTTACGCGCTACTGAAATGGATTAGGTTGATTGGCTTGCAGTTTATGCAACTCTTTACTCATAAAATCGCCAAAATATAGATAAGCATTAGTGCTTAAATGTGGATCATCTGGCATATAAAAATCTTTAATCGTGCGACTTTTTTCAGTAAAGATTGTACCCAAATCAGGTGCAACAAGTTCTGGATACTGAGCGAATTGTTGCCAGATGTTCTGATAAGGGTGTTGATTATGTTCACCGTAACCAAGGTAAATGCTCGCTTTATCTGGAATAATGACCCATATTGGTTGAATACCAACCGCTTGTAAATTTTTATTAGCCGCCAATACATTATTGATTGAATTAAAGGTTTCTTTTTTAAAATCCTCATCAACAAAAAGAACATAGCCGCATAAACGATTAGAAAATAGCTGACAACCATCGAATTTAATGGCTTCTACTATGTGTGATTTCAAATATTTATTGGACATTAAAGACAGCTTAATGCTATTGCTTAGGGCTTTGAGTCCCCAATTTGCGCCATTAAGTTTACTTAGAGAGATACGCTCGCGTTTGGCAAAAGGTGCAGCATCAATGCCAATATCGTGCTTAACAATCGGATTGTGTTCTTTAGAGAGTGTTTCCATGCGGAATTGAAAATATCGTTCTATGCTCTCAATGACAAGATAACGACCTTTAAATCCTGCCGCTCGCAACGCCTCGCCTAAATTATCTGGCAATGGCTCGTGATTCGCTATTACAGATTTTCCTAGCTCATTCCAGTGCATTGTGGCAACTTTTAAGCCATCGACAACCAAGCGAGTTTGCCAAGCGCGAGGCGTAGAAAATGAATCGCCTATGACTAAAATATCCGCTTCAGCTAGCGGATAGTCTTTAAACAATTCAGGAGGAATTACCTGTTGAGGGGATCGCCAACCAAAATCACGTTCTGTAAAATAACCGACGCGGGTCAAATCGCCATACAATTTTTCAAAATAAAATTCCATACCCAATTCAATAACTATCGCAAAGAGAAAGAAAGATAGCAAAATGAGACTATATTTTTTGAAGCTCACAGGATATAGATGAATGTTCATTATTTTTGCATTGTACTCATTGAAAACGTAAAAATGTCGATTGACAATAGCGAGCTACTGAAAAAATGGTTGTTGCTTACCCGCCTGCATATTATGTAATCCACGCGTCATAAGGTCGCCAAGATATAAGAAACCATCAGTGCTTAAATGGGTGTCATTAGGCATATAAAAATCTTTGATAATGCGGCTTTCTTTAATAAATTCCGCGCCTAAGTCGGGCGCAATCAATTCAGGATATTGGGTGAAAGTGCGCCAAATATTTTGATAAGGGTATTCATTTAATGCACCGTAACCTAAATAAACAGTGGATTTATCTGGCACAACTACCCATATTGATTGAATACCTACTTGTTGCAAATTTTTATTGATAGTAAGGACATTGTCGATTGAATTGAAGGTTTCTTTTTTAAAATCTTCATCAACAAAAAGAGCATAGTTACATAAGCGATGGGAAAATACTTGGCAGCCATCAAAGATACTCACTTGCACTGCACCTGATTTCAAATACTTTTCAGGTAAATGCAACGATAATTTAATTTTATTGTACAGTGTTTTAATACTCCAATCCGTGCCATTAAGTTTGTTTAAGGAGATAGTCTCGCGATGCGTAAAGGGATACGAATAAAATGATTTATCAATAGCATAGCTGTGTTTAATAATAGGATGACTTTCCTTAGCCAAGGACTTCATGCGTTTTTGAAAAAGCTCTTCAACGCTTTCAATAATAATATAACGTCCTTTAAACCCAGCTTTGCGTATTACTATACCCAAATCATGGGGCATAGCTTCAGCTGTTTTTAATGGTTGCCATGTTCCAAAATTGCCCCAACCTGTCGTACTCACTTTTAAGCCATCAGCAATTAGTTTAGACTGCCAAACGCGCGACTCAGAAAATGAATCGCCAATAATTAAAATATCCGCCTCGGCAATTGGGTAATCTTTAAGCAGTTCGTCAGGAATTTCAGGTCGCTGTAGTTGCCAGCCAAAATCACGTTCCGAAAAACGCCCCATGCGTGTTAAATTACCGTACAGTTTTTCAAAATAAAACTCCATACTCCACGCAATGATCGCCATAGCAAAGAATAAATAAATCAGAAGTAAACTGTATTTTTTAAAACTAATCGGCTGCAAGTGGACGTTCATTGTGTTCAAAATTGAAAGTGTAATAAAGTGGATTATTTATGCAGATTAATTAGCACAATATTGTCATATTAGGGTAGGCAAGCTTTTCTGCCCACCGCTTTTATCGGCAAATGGAGGGCAAACGATAAAGCTGTTTGCCCACCTTACGTTCATTCTTCCATCAAAACGCAAAACCCAAGCCTGCAAGATTTTAAAAGCCTCGCAGATTTATTTTTAGCGTGACAACAACACAACTCAAGCCACTTTCGGCATCGCTCGCAATTTTTCAACCACTTTGTCACCAAATTCACTGGTGCTAATCATCTTAACGCCGCTGTCAGCTTTCGATAAATCGGCAGTTGAATAGCCATCAGCGAACACGGCTTGCATGGCTGCCCAGATGTTTTTTGCTTCGGCTTCCATACCAAAACTGTTTTCCAGCATCATGGCAACTGAACCAATCATAGAATACGGGTTGGCAATATTTTTGCCTGCAATGTCAGGCGCAGAGCCGTGTGAGGGTTCGTAGTAGGCTTTATCAGGGCCGATACAGGCGGAGGGCATTAAGCCTAATGAGCCTAGAATACCGCCGCCTTGGTCGCTTAAAATATCGCCGAACATATTTTCCATGACCATGACATCAAACTGGGTGGGTTTTAGGCATAGGTTGGTAGCGGCTGAATCGACTAATTGATGGTAAACGGTGACATCAGGATAATCGACTGCCACTTCTTCTAAAATTTCATTCCACAATACGCTGGATTTTAACACGTTGCTTTTGTGAATATTGTGCAGGGTTTTTTTACGTTTACGCGCCAGTTTGAAGGCTTGTTCTAGTATTTGACGGATTTGATTTTCATCATATTCCAGCGTTTCTTTGACATAACGCAAGCCTTGTTCATTCACGCCCATTTCTTTGTTGCCAAAGTACAAGCCGCCGACCAATTCTCTGACCATCATAATATCGATACCTTCACCGATAATTTCAGGTTTTAACGGTGAGAAATGTGCGAGGGCTTTGGGTAATGAGACAGGTCTAAAGTTAGCGTAAGTGTTGTAACGACGACGCATAGGCAGTAACGCACCACGTTCGGGTTGTTTGTCTATCGGAATTTGTTTGGATTCTTCGTGGCTCAAACCAATTGGGCCTTTCAAAATAGCATCGGCAGCGTCGCAAATATCCATGGTGGATTGTGGAAACGCATCGCCAAATTCAAAATAAGCACACGCGCCAAACGCAGCGGGCATTAATTCAAACTTAACATCGTTGCGTTCTTCAACGACTTTAAGCACTTTAAGGGCTTCCTGAGTGATTTCAGGACCAATACCATCACCTGCTAATACTGCGATTTTATAACTTTTCATGTCTGCCTTTGATGTCTATTTGAAATTGACGAAGTTGGATTTTACAAAACTGTTCATTTTACTTTATTTTTAAGCTTTACTTGGCGTTAGTATTTAAAAATCTACTCTATACCAACCTACTTCAAAGGGATTAGGAGTTATTATCGGTAACTAATTAAATAATAACTGTCGATTTATTGATGGTTAAGAGCTTAACTATAAAGTAAACAGCTAAGTTGGAGGGTTTACCTTAATAAGGCGACATACCTTATTGATGTTATGCGGTTGTGTTTTAATTTATTGATAAGTGGCAGGTAAGTTATCGTCAAAAAGGCAAGAATATAAGTGAAATCATTCTTGACTATGCAGGGTTTGGAATTTATAGTGCCTAGTAAGTGGTGCAAAGTGGTGTAAAGTGGTTTTTATTGGGGTGGTTTTTGTTTCGTGGTATCAGCTCAATTAATTTGGATGATAAAGGTCGGTTGGCGATTCCAACGCGTTATCGTGAGATGTTGCGTAACTGTGCTGAAGGACAGCTTGTTGTCACCGTTGCGGTGAATGAGCGTTGTGCGGGTGAAGAAGGTTGTTTATGGCTTTATCCGCTACCCGAATGGGAAAAACTTGAGCAAACTATTAGCCAATTGCCCACTTTAAATAAAATGGCAGGTAAGTTAAGACGATTTGTCATCGGCAATGCCTCTGAATGTGAAATGGATGGACAAGGTCGTTTGTTATTACCCGAAAACACAGGAACTTTGCACGGATGGATAAAAAAATTATGTTAGTTGGTCAGCTTAATAAATTTGAGCTATGGAATGAGCAGGCATGGCTCGCCAAAGAAAATGAATGGCTAAATAACGATGACGATGATGGTTTTGAAGAATTAGCCAATTTATCTTTTTAACGGGGAGAGTTATTAATGGAACATTTACCCGTTATGTTTGCAGAAGCATTGCAACAGCTGGCAATTAAAAAAGACGGTATTTATCTGGATTGTACCTTTGGGCGTGGCGGACATAGCCTAGGAATTTTAAATTTATTGGGTGAACAAGGGCGGTTGCTGGCTTTTGACCGTGATTGGGATGCCATAAATTCAGATTATGCCCAAACACTGCAAAAAGATGACCGTTTTAAATTAATTCATGCGTGTTTTTCTGAGTTGGAAAATACCATTGCAAACGAAGGACTGTTAGGCAAAATCGATGGTATTTTGATTGATTTGGGTGTGTCTTCGCCGCAACTTGATAATCCAGAAAGAGGTTTTAGTTTTTTGCGTGATGGTCCTTTGGATATGCGCATGGATGGATTATCAGGGGTTTCGGCTGAACAATGGCTAGCTAATGTTGATGAAAAATACTTGGTTAAGATTTTATTTGAGTATGGCGAAGAAAAATTTGCTCGCCGTATTGCCAAAGCCATTATTGAAACAAGAGCAATAACACCGATAAACACGACTCGACAATTAGCTGACTTGATTGCCCAAACTGTTCATACCAGAGAAAAACACAAGCATCCTGCAACACGCACATTTCAAGCTATTCGTATTGAAATTAATCACGAGTTGGATGAATTAAAAACCGTGTTGCAACAGTCTGTCCGTGTGTTAAAGCCTGAGGGTCGATTGGTCGTTATTTCATTTCATTCATTGGAAGATCGAATTGTCAAACGCTTCATTAAGGATGAATCAGGGGCTAAATACAATCCTAGTAGACTGCCTATTAAAGAAGTCGATATGGCTAAAGGGTCATTAAAAAAGATTGGTAAAGCCTTAAGTGCTGATCAACTAGAGGTCAATGAAAACCCTAGATCACGCAGTGCGGTGATGCGGGTTGCAGAGAAGCTTACATGATAATTCATCGGCTATTGGGGGTATTAACCACCGTGCTTATTTTTAGTGCGTTGGCTGTTATTTATAGCAAATACCATTCACGGCTGATTTTTATCGAAATTCAAAAACAAGAAAGAGAATTGGATCAGCGTGAAGTTGAGTGGGGACAAACGCAATTGGAAGTTACGACATTCTCAGAGCAAAATCGAGTTGAATTGGTTGCACGCGAGAAATTGAAACTGGTCTTGCCGTTACACGAAAAAATTATTTATATCAAGCCATAAATGTTGGATTTTCGAGGCAACAACGAGGTTAAAAAGCCAATAAGGGATTTTTCGGGTAGGCGAAAAATTCTCATTTTTTTTATGATGACTTGTATGGCAGTGTTAGTGGGTCGAGCTGTCGATTTGCAGGTATTGAATAAGCAATTTCTCAAAGATCAAGGTGATATGCGGCTGGTCGATGATGAACCCATATCGGCATACCGAGGGATGATTAAAGACAGAAGCGGTGCGCCCTTAGCGATTAGTACTCCTGTTGTGTCTATCTCCATCAATCCACGCGAGCTTAATATGGATGACAAAAACCAGCTTAAGCAATTGGAAAAAGCACTCAGAGATAGTCAGCCAGGCGTAGCATTGACCGATGCCCAAAAAGCCAGTGTGTTGAGCGATTATAAAAAGCAAAAATTGCTGAAAATCGCTCTTATGGAAAAATTACTTGGCTTACCTAAGGACAAGGTGCTGGATATGATTAAGGATGACACACACAAACAGTTTGCTTACATAGCACGGCAGATAAATCCAGATATTAGTGAGCAGGTTAAAGCCTTAAAGCTAATTGGCGTTTATTTTGATCGAGAATTTAAACGCTTTTATCCAACAGGCGGAGTGACTGCACATTTAGTGGGTTTTACTGATCTCGATGATGTCGGGCAAGAAGGCATCGAAGCAGGCTATGAACAGCTATTAAAAGGAACATCGGGTAGTAAACGCGTCATTAGAGATGGATTGCGGCAAATTATTGATGACGTTGAAAACATCAAAGAACCTGTGTCTGGAAAAAATATTGAGTTAAGTATCGATCAACGTATTCAATATTTGGCGTATCGAGAATTGCAGGTAGCAGTGAACGCTAACCACGCTAAATCAGCCAGCTTAGTGGTGATGGATGCTAAGAATGGTGAAATTTTGGCAGCGGTCAATCAACCTACCTTTAATCCTAATAGTCGAAAAGATTTAAAAGAAAGCTTGTATAGGAATAGAGCATTAACCGATATATTTGAACCTGGTTCGACCGTTAAACCTTTTGTAGCAGCGGCAGCGTTAGATGGCGGTTATGTTAGCCCTAACACGGTTTTTTATACCAACGGTAGTTATCAAGTTGGCAAAAATGTGGTCAAGGATGTACACAACTACGGTGCGTTGGATTTAATGCACGTTTTAAAAAAATCCAGCAATATTGGTGTGACTCAAATAGCATTAAAAATGCCGCCTAAATATTTTTGGGGGGTTTATAAAAAATTAGGTTTTGGCAGTTCAGCAGAGGCAGGACTTAAAGGTGAAGCCAGTGGGCGTTTGTTAGATTATAAAAAATGGCATGATTTTGACCGTGCAACCATGTCGTTTGGTTATGGTTTGAGTGTTTCAGCTGTGCAGTTGGCGAGAGCTTATACCGCTTTGGCAGATGATGGTATTTTACATTCAGTGAGCTTACTTAAGCGTGACGAAGATGATAAACCACAGAGAGTATTTTCCGCTAAAACCGCCAAGACTATTCGAGAAATGTTAGAAAACGTGATTATGAAAGACGGTACAGCCTATGAGGCCAGAGTGGATGGTTATACAGTTGCGGGTAAAACAGGCACAGTAAAAAAATCTAGCGGTAGTCATGGCTATAGCAGTAATAGTTATTTTGCGGTGTTTGCAGGCATGGCTCCTGCCTCTAACCCGCGTTTGATTATTGTCGTGATGATTGATGAACCGTCCGCAGGTCAATATTATGGTGGTCTGGTGTCAGCTCCCGTGTTTTCTAAGGTGATGACAGGTGCGTTACGTTTACTGAATGTCGCACCCGACCAAGAAGAAACCATGCCTATTTTGCTAACGCGGCAAACGCAATAAAATAGTCTTTATGAAATTATCAGAGTTATTAGCAGGTTTTGCTTTATCTTCACAGACCGATTTACACGCGGTGAATGAAATTACAGGGTTAAGCTTGAATAGCCGTGCCGTTGTTGCTGACAATGTTTTTATTGCTCTAGCAGGTTCTAAGCAACATGGCTTAAGTTATGCCAAACAAGCGATTAGCCAAGGTGCGAGTGCAATTATTTTTGATCCAGCTGGGGGTGGCAAACAATTATTCGAAAATTCACAGGGTACTGTGCCGATGATTGCTATAGACAATTTAGGCTTAGTGCTAGGTGATATTGCCGCTCGATTTTACGGCGATCCGTCATCATTGATGACGGTGATTGGCATTACTGGCACCAATGGAAAAACCTCATGCAGTCAGTTTTTAAGTCAAATGCTGGAGGATTGCGGCATTATCGGCACCTTAGGTTGGGGCGAATGGAGTAATCTGCATAAAACTTTGAACACTACCCCTGATGCGTTGGCGATACAAAGCATATTTGCCCAACTGTTAAGCACTGGCAAAAAAACAGTGGCGATGGAAGTCTCCTCGCATGGTTTAGAGCAGGGTAGGGTGAATGGTGTGCGTTTTAAAGGCGCGGTGTTTACCAATATCAGCCGCGATCATTTGGATTATCACGGCTCTATGGAAAATTATCTGCAAGCTAAATTAGCATTGTTGCAAACGCCAGAGTTAGCGTTTGTGGTGATTAATTTAGATGATGCCTATAGTGAACAAATTTTGGCAGCAGTTCCCCATACCGTGCGAGTATGGGGCATCACCCATGCAGCGGATTCATCGAAGGTGATGCAAGTGCATGAACAAATCAGAGCAAAAAATATCATCAATAAGCTAGATGGCATTGAATTTGACGTATGTTGGCAAACTGAAACTCACAATGTGACGATTCCGCTTTATGGTGATTTTAATGTTGAGAATGTGTTGTGTGTGTTGGCGGTGATATTGGCGTTGGGAGCTTCATTAAGCGAGGCGACACAAAAACTGGCAACGCTACAACCCGTAGCAGGGCGTATGCAGCAATTTGGTGGTGACGATCAGCCGTTAGTTTTTGTTGATTATGCTCATACGCCAGATGCACTGGATAAGGTGTTAAGCAGTGCTAGAAAACATTGCCAACAGGATTTATGGGTAGTATTTGGTTGCGGAGGTAATCGGGATACGGGTAAACGTCCGCAAATGGGAGCGTGTGCTGAACAATGGGCGGATAAGGTTATTATTACCGATGATAATCCGCGTTTTGAAAATGGTCTGGATATAGTCAATGCTATTTTGGCAGGCTGTAAAGTCTCCGATAAAATCGAAGTGATACAAAACCGTGAACAGGCTATAAACAGTGCGATTAGCAGAGCAAAAATGGGTGATTGTATTGTCATTGCGGGTAAAGGACATGAGGATTATCAAGAAATCAAGGGAGAGCGTTTCCCTTTTAGTGACAGTATTTGTGTACAAAAAGCGTTATTGTGAGAGTTGACTAATGGAAATGAAGCTAAGTGAATGCGCAAAAATTGTCCAAGGTAGGCTGGTTGGTGAAGACGTGATTTTTTCATCGGTGAGTATCGATACTCGTGCTATTCAGGCAAAACAATTATATATCGCTATCAAAGGCAAAAACTTTGACGGCAATGATTTTGTTGATGAAGCTCAGCAAGCAGGAGCGATTGCGGCGATTGTCCATGCTAATGGGAGTTCAAACCTAGGTTTGGATTCCACGCTACCGCATATTATTGTTGATAATACCTCACTCGCCTTGGCACAACTGGCTGGCGAGTGGCGAAAAAAATTAGCCGTTTCGGTGGTTGGCGTAACAGGCAGTAACGGTAAAACCACGGTGAAAGAAATGATAGCAGCGATTCTAGCCGTCAATCACCAAGTATTATTTACCCTAGGCAATTTGAATAATGACATCGGTGTACCGTTAACGCTATTGCGACTGGATGAGCAACACCGTTATGCGGTGATTGAAATGGGTGCTAATCACCCAAAAGAAATTGAATACAGTAGCACTTACGCTGCCGCCGATGTAGCCGTCATTACCAATGCAGGCGCGGCGCATATTGCAGGTTTTGTCAGTGTCGATGGTGTAGCACAAGCAAAAGGTGAAATCATTGAAACGCTTAAAACCGATGGCGTGGCGATTTTAAATAGGGACGATGATTATTTTGATTATTGGCAGGACGTGGCTGGCAATAAAAAAATAATCTCCTTTGGCTTGAATGCTGATGCCGATGTGACAGCCACTGCTATTCATACAAGCATTCAAGATAATGTCTTTATAACCAGTTTTAGCTTGTTTTATGCACAAACGGCACTTAGCATAAATCTTAAACTTGCAGGTCAACATAATGTCGTAAATGCCTTGGCAGCGGCAGCGGCGTGTATTGCTTTAGGTGTCAGCTTTGAGCAAATTAAACAAGGCTTAGAAAGCGTAAAACCCGTCACTGGACGTTTACAACCGCTAGTCAGTCGCTTAGGTAATATTGTTATTGATGATACATACAATGCCAATGCCGATTCGTTAAAAGCGGGTTTAGCTGTATTAGCCGATTGTTCGACTAAACCTTGGTTGATTTTAGGTGCGTTTGGTGAATTAGGCGAAGACAGCGTAAAAATACACAGCGAAATAGGCGAGTTGATAAAAGCCAGTGGTGTGCAGCGATTATTAGCCATAGGTGATGATGCCCGTTATACCGTACAAACTTATGGTGAAGGCGCGAGTTTTTTTGACTCACAAGATGAATTGATAGCCGTATTAAAACAAGAACTTAAAGGGGATGAAACTCTTTTAATCAAAGGCTCACGAGCGCGGCGTATGGAACAGATAGCTGCCGCTTTGATTGATAATTTTAGGATGTAAACGATGTTACTGTATTTTTCAGAATATTTAATGAGCTTTGATAGTAGTTTTCGAGTCTTTCACTATCTGACTTTTCGCGCCATTCTTGGCGCATTAACGTCATTGACCATTGCCTTTATTATTGGTCCTGTGATGATTAGAAAGTTAAGTAGCAATAAAATTGGGCAAAGCATTCGTGAATTAGGTCCACAAAGCCATTATGAAAAATCGGGTACACCGACGATGGGCGGCACATTAATCTTGGTGGCTATTGCTATCAGTACCTTGTTGTGGGCAGATTTAAGCAATCGTTATATTTGGGTGATTTTGTTGGTGACGATGGGTTACGGTGTGATCGGATTTATTGATGATTATCGAAAAGTCGTCAAGCGCAACAGTGACGGCTTATCGGCGAAAGCAAAATATTTTTGGCAGTCGGTTATTGGTTTAACAGCGGCTATTTTCTTGTATAAAACTGCCGTATTACCCGCAGAAACCCAATTTATCATTCCATTTTTCAAAGATGTGATGCTCAACATGGGCTGGAGTTATGTGGTTTTTACTTATTTTGTCATTGTCGGCACCAGTAATGCAGTCAATTTAACTGACGGGTTGGATGGATTGGCAATTATGCCAACCACGATGGTGGCTGCGGGTTTAGGGGTTTTCGCCTATTTATCAGGTCATGTGACTTTTTCCCAATACCTCGCAATTCCTTATTTACCGAACGCGGGTGAACTCATCGTATTTTGTGCCGCTTTAGTGGGGGCGGGATTAGGTTTCTTATGGTTTAACGCCTATCCAGCGATGGTTTTCATGGGTGATGTCGGCGCGTTAGCCTTAGGTGCAGCCTTAGGTGTGCTGGCAGTATTGGTTAGGCAAGAAATCGTATTGGTGATTATGGGTGGGGTTTTTGTTATGGAAACCTTGTCCGTCATTATACAAGTCGCCTCGTTTAAATTGACGGGTAAACGAGTATTTCGTATGGCACCCATTCATCATCATTTTGAATTAAAAGGTTGGCCAGAACCGCGTGTGATTGTACGTTTTTGGATTATCACCGTTATTTTAGTGTTGATTGGTTTAGCAACCCTCAAGTTGAGATAAGCAATGGATACTATCGACGCATTAAAAAAACACTTTGCTTTAGACCCACAACATTCCAAAATTTTGGTCGTGGGCTTGGGTATCACAGGCGTTTCAGTTGCGCGTTTTTTGCATAAATTGGGGCTTATATTTGCGATTATTGATAGTCGTGATAATCCGTCTATGGATGAGTTTTTTCAACAAACGCCCGATATTCCCGTTTTTACTGGCGGATTTGATGAGGCGGCTTTTAAAGTTGCGACACATCTAATTGTTAGCCCAGGTGTGTCGCTACACGAAAAATCGATTGTCAAAGCACTTGCTAATGGTGCAACAATAATCAGCGATATAGATTTATTTGCCTGTTCCGTCACCGCACCTATTATCGCTATTACAGGTTCTAACGGTAAAAGCACCGTGACTACCATGTTAGGCGATATGGCAGCCGGCGCTGGTAAACGTGTTGCCATCGGTGGAAATCTTGGCAAACCTGCCTTAGATTTATTGGCAGACGATGCAGAACTGTATGTATTGGAGTTGTCCAGTTTTCAGCTAGAACGTACCTCGGTACTGAATGCAGCGGCGGCAACCGTACTCAATGTCAGTGCCGATCATCTGGATCGACACGCCGATTTAGCCGATTATGCCAAAGAAAAACAGAGTGTTTATCATGGTGATGGTGTAATTGTTATCAATGCCGACGATGCCTTAGTCAAGGCTATGCAGGAAGCAGGACGACAAATAGTCAGTTTCTCTATTAAAGACAAAGCAGATTTTTATCTGGCTTATCAAGGCGAAGCTGAATATTTGATGTACCAACAAACGCCGTTGATGTCGTTAGCTGAATTACCGCTGGAAGGTAGACACAATGCGGCGAATGCTTTGGCAGCATTGGCGTTAGGCGTGGCAGTCGGTTTGAATATTCCCGCTATGTGTTCAGCATTGAAAACCTTTAAAGGCTTAAATCACAGAATGCAGAAAGTGGCACAGCTACACGGTGTTACTTGGGTTAATGATTCCAAGGCAACCAATATTGGCGCGTGTGTTGCCGCTTTAGAAGGCTATGACCGTAAAGTTATTTTAATTGCAGGCGGCGATGCCAAAGGCGCGGACATGGCTGAATTAACTCCTGCCATTAAAGAAAAAACCAAAAGTGTTGTCCTTATGGGTAAAGATGCAAACTTGATAGAGCAAGCAATCGCTGGCTGTGTCCCTGTGCATCGTGCTGAAAATATGGTGCAAGCTGTACAAATAGCGGCAAGTCTTGCCAGTGAGGGAGATAGTGTATTGCTATCGCCTGCGTGTGCGAGTCTGGATCAATATAAAAACTATCAAGACCGAGGCAATCAATTTGCCCTAGCGGTATTGGCATTAAACTAATGCACAAGCGAATCAAAACCTCATTGGACGGACGATTTCATTTTGACACTGTATTGGTGCTGACCTGTCTGAGTTTAGTGCTGATTGGCTTTGTAATGGTTGCGTCCGCCTCGTTGCATTTAGGGGTAAAACTGACAGGTGATGCGTTTTATTTTCCGACTCGACAATTAATACATACAGGTTTTGGCTTAGTGTTAGGTGTTTTGATTGCCGCAACACCGATGCGAGTTTGGGAAAAAAGCGGTGGCGTGTTGTTTATCATCGGTCTTTTACTCTTGATAGTCGTATTAGTTCCAGGTTTAGGTATTAAAGTGAATGGCAGTACCCGTTGGCTATCGGTAGGTGGCTTACGCATACAAGTGTCCGAAGTAATTAAGTTTTTTTCAGTTATTTATATGGCGGGTTATGTGACTCGTCATCAACAGTCGGTACAAGAATCAGCGTTTGGTTTATTTAACCCATTAATATTGTTTTCGATGGCGTGTGTTTTGCTATTACTTGAACCTGATTTTGGTTCAGCCGTGGTGATTTTAATGATCGCTATGGGCATTATGTTTTTAGCAGGCGCGAAAATAGGGCAGTTTATTGTTTTATTGGGTTCAGTTGCCGTGTTGGTGATGTTATTGGTGTATTTTTCACCGTATCGCCTTAAGCGTGTGACTAGCTTTATGGATCCTTGGGCTGATCCTTTAGACACGGGCTTTCAACTTACGCAAGCACTGATTTCCTTTGGACGCGGTGAATGGTGGGGTGTGGGTTTAGGTAGCGGGGTACAAAAATTATTTTATTTACCCGAAGCACATACCGATTTTATTTTTTCTGTGATTGCTGAAGAACTGGGATTATTGGGTGTAATCACGGTGATTGGCTTATTTGCATTATTAGTCTGGCGAATTTTTGCGATAGGGGCGGCAGCAGAGCAAGCAGGACAACGCTTTTGGGCATTTGTCGCTTATGGTTTAGGGATATGGTTTGGCTTTCAATCCTTCGTCAATATGGGTGTTAATATGGGACTATTGCCTACTAAAGGTTTGACCTTGCCATTAATGAGTTATGGCGGCGGTAGTATGATGATTATGTGTTGCGCAGTTGCTTTGCTATTTCGCGTTCATAGCGAGGTCGTCGAACAGAATACTAATCCTTTAAATAAGGGTAAAGGCATGAGAGTTTCACATGGTTAAGCGTATCGTGATTATGGCAGGTGGTACAGGCGGTCATGTTTTTCCCGCATTGGCAGTTGCGCAGTTAATGATAGAAAAAGGTTGGCAAGTAAGCTGGTTAGGAACACAAAAAGGCTTGGAAAGTCGAGTCATTCCTGAGTGTGGCATTGCGATTGACTATTTATCTGTTACAGGCATACGCGGTAAAAGCGTGTTATCGAAAATCACCGCTGTGTTTGGATTATGTAAAGCCTGTTTTCAAGCGGCGAGATTTTTGCGGCAACGAAAACCCAATGTGGTGTTAGGCATGGGGGGGTTTGTCGCAGGACCTGGCGGTTTAATGGCAAAATTATTGGGTATTCCTTTGGTGATACACGAACAAAATCGCGTGGTTGGCACAACCAATCGGTTACTGGCGCGTTTTGCCAATCAAGTGTTAGAGGCATTTCCTGACAGCTTTAAAAAATCAACCAAGGCGATCTGTACAGGTAATCCATTAAGAAAAGCTTTTTTAGAACAGCTTTATGGGCAAAAAACCTTAGGGCAGGGCATAAAAATCTTGGTTATCGGTGGCAGTCAAGGTGCGCAAATACTCAATGAAGTTGTGCCTGAAGCCGTGAGTTTACTTGATTTCCCCTCTGTGCAAATTAGACATCAAACAGGTATGGCGATGCAAGCGCAGGTTGCCAAGCGTTACCAAGAATTAGGTATTAATGCACATATCCCTGCCTTTATTAATGATATGGTTGTGGCATATCAATGGGCAGATATACTAATTTGTCGTGCTGGGGCAATGACGGTTAGTGAAGTTGCTGCCGTGGGTATTCCAGCCATTTTTGTCCCGTTACCCAATGCAATTGACGATCATCAAACGGCGAATGCCAACTACTTAACCGATGCAAACGCAGGCATATTACTGATGCAAAAAGACTTGAATGCAGAAAATCTGGCAAAACAAATAACCACGCTGCTTAAACACACAAAAACCATAGCACTAGCCGCCAAGCGACTCGCACGTTTGGATGCAACAGAAGTGGTTGCTCATTATTGTGTAGCGGAGGCAACGCTATGAATGCCTCACAAGTGAAAATGATGGTACAAAAATTAGGTAATATTGACCGCATTCATTTTGTCGGTATCGGCGGCACAGGCATGAGCGGTATTGCCGAAGTATTATATAACTTAGGTTACATTGTTTCAGGGTCAGATATTAAAGAAAGTGCTGTTACCCAACACTTGGCTGAGCTAGGGATTCGTATTGCCATAGGACACAAACGCGAAAACATCAGCCAAGTCGATTTAGTGGTTGCTTCAACGGCAATAGATCGAACTAATGCAGAAATTGATGAAGCCTATCATCAACGTATTCCTGTGATTCCACGCGCTGAAATGCTCGCTGAACTGATGCGCTTTCGTTTTGGTATCGCGGTTGCAGGCACGCACGGTAAAACCACCACCACCAGTTTAACCGCCAGTATTTTGGCAGAGGGCGGACTTGATCCTACTTTTGTGATTGGTGGACGTTTAAACAGCGCGGGAACTAATGCCAAATTGGGTTTAGGAAATTATTTAGTGGCTGAGGCAGATGAAAGTGATGCGTCATTTTTATATTTGCAGCCAATGGTCGCAATCGTCACCAATATCGACCAAGATCACATGGAGACCTATCAAGGTAGTTATCAACGCCTAAAAGATACTTTTATTGAATTTTTGCACCATTTACCTTTTTATGGGCTAGCGGTGTTATGTATCGATGATCAAGGTGTGCAGGATATTTTGTCGCAACTGTCTAAACCTGTGATTACTTATGGTGTCCATGAAGATGCCGATGTGCGGGCTATCGATATTCAACAACAAGGCTTGCACACTCATTTTACTGTATTACGCAAAGGCGATTATCCGCCGTTGCGAGTAACGCTCAATATGCCAGGTTGGCATAATATGCTCAATTCATTGGCGGCGATTGCGGTAGCCAGTCGGTTGTCAGTTACAGACAGTGCAATCATCAAAAGCCTAGGTGCGTTTAAAGGCGTGGGTCGGCGGTTTCAGTTGCAAGGTGATGTGGCTATTGGTGAGGGTAAACTCACTTTAGTTGATGATTATGGTCATCATCCGCGTGAGATTGCCGCGACCTTGGAAGCGTTAAAACAAGCATGGCCTGATAGACGCTCAGTCATTGTGTTCCAACCGCACCGTTACACGCGTACCCGCGATTTATTTGAAGACTTTGCCCACGTTTTATCAGGCGTTGCGGTGTTGATTTTAATGGAGGTCTATTCAGCAGGAGAAACACCGATTGCAGGCGCGGATGGACGCGCATTAAGTCGTGCGATTCGCTTGCGTGGTCATGTTGATCCAATATTTTTGGAAAACTGGCAAGATTTACCTAGTATTTTAGCGAGTGTGGTAAAAGCCGATGATGTGATTTTAACCATGGGGGCGGGTAATGTTGGGCAGATTGCTAGCCAGTTACCATTCACGTTGGCAGAGGCATTATCGAATACATGAAGGGACGCTTATTAACGAATGAAAAACTGGCAAAATATACCAGTTGGCGAGTCGGTGGCTGTGCAGATCGTTTATATATGCCATTAGATCGTGCAGATTTGATTGAGTTTGTCGCGCAATTACCCGCTAATGAACCAGTTTTTTGGATGGGGTTAGGCAGTAATTTATTGATTAGAGACGGTGGCATACGCGGTACAGTTATCAATACTAAAGGACGGTTAAAAGCCATGCACCGTACTGACGAGGGCGCGGTTTATGTGGAAGCTGGCGTACCTTGCGCTCATGTTGCGCGATTTTGTGCTGAACAAGGTTTGGTGGGCGCGGAATTTTTGGCAGGTATTCCTGGTACGATGGGTGGCGCGTTAAAAATGAATGCAGGTGCATTTGGTGGAGAAACATGGACGTTGGTTAATCAAGTCGATATGCTAACGGCACGGGGTGAAGTGATAATTCGCCCGCCGCAAGATTTTACGGTTAGTTATCGTTCTGTAAAAGGAAAGGACGGCGAGTGGTTTTTAAGTGCCTTATTACAACTGCCTGAAGGTGATACCATCGCCAGTCAACAAAAAATTAAAGGCTTATTGGAAAAACGCGCCCAAACTCAACCAACTAATCAACCGAGTTGTGGTTCGGTTTTTAAAAATCCAGAGGGTGATTTTGCTGCGCGGTTAATAGAACAATCAGGCTTAAAAGGTTATAGCATTGGTGGTGCGTGTGTATCAGAAAAACACGCTAATTTTATTGTCAATACAGGCAAAGCAACTGCCGCGAATATTGAAACACTCATTAGCTATGTGCAAGCCAAAGTTAATGAGCAACACGGTGTAATGTTACGCACAGAGGTATGTATGGTCGGTGTGGCAGAGGAATAAATAAATGAATAAAAATCCAGAACAGTTTGGACGGGTCGCAGTAGTGATGGGTGGCACAGCGGCAGAAAGAGAAATTTCTTTGCGTAGTGGCACGGCAGTTTATCAAGCCTTAAAACAACAAGGTGTTGATGTGATTGCGGTTGATGTACAAGGCAGTTTAATCGATGCTTTGGTAGGTATCAGAATCGATAGGGTCTTTAATATCATACATGGACGCGGCGGCGAAGATGGTGTATTGCAAGGTGTACTAGAGGTTTTAGGTATTCCTTACACGGGTAGTGGCGTGCTGGCATCAGCATTAGCAATGGACAAATTAAGAACAAAATTGTGTTGGCAAGGCTACGGTTTGGTTACGCCTCAGTGGTTTTTATTAAAAAATGAAGCAGATTTAAACGCCTGTATTGAAAAACTGGGGTTTCCTGTTATTGTTAAACCAGCACAAGAAGGTTCTAGCATTGGCATGAGTAAGGCGAATAGCCGTGATGAGTTAGCAAAAGCGTTGCAAATCGCCGCTGATTATGATTGTGATGTCTACGCAGAAGCGTGGGTAACGGGTAAAGAGTATACTGTTGGCGTATTGAATGGTGAGGCATTGCCAGTCATTCGTTTAGAAACCCCTAATAGTTTTTATGATTATGACGCTAAATATCAGGCGACTACCACCCAATACCATTGCCCTTGTGGGTTGGACGAACAGCAAGAACAAGAGCTACAAACACACGCTGTCACAGCGTGTGAGATAATTGGTATAAAAGGTTGGGCAAGAGTGGACGTATTTATTGATGCGGCAGGACAATCACAATTGATTGAAGTCAATACCGTTCCTGGTATGACCGACCACAGTTTAGTGCCGATGGCGGCTAAACAAGCAGGTATTGATTTTGAAACATTGGTGTGGCGAATTTTGGCAACCAGTTTAGGGTAAGGAGCAATGGCGGCTGCAAAATTTTTACTTGTAGCATTACTGTGTGCAGGGCTGATTTCAAAATATGGCTTAGAGTCTATTCATGATCGATTAGTCACAGCACTCCCTATTAAATATGTGAGAACAGAAGGCGTGTTTCGCTATTTAGGCAAGGACGAAGTAGAAACAGCATTGCAACCTTTAGTAAAAACAGGTTTTTTTGATGCCGATGTACAAGTCATTCACGCGGCGGTTTCGCTATTGCCGTGGGTAGAATCAGCATCAGTCAAACGAGTGTGGCCTAATGCGATTGATATAAAAGTACGAGAAAGAAAGCCGTTTGTCCGTTGGGGGGAAAAAAGCCTGATTAGTGAAAAAGGCGTGGTGTTTACCCCTAAGAACATCGAACCTTTTGAAGATTTAATGATACTAACAGGTCCAGACCAGCAGCAAGTAAAAGTGTTGGAAATTATGAAAGGCGTTAAAACTGCTTTAGCGGATCAATCTTTTGAGATGGTTGAGTTCACTATCAATAATCGCTGGGCATGGAAGATGAAATTAGCCAATGGGTTGGAAATATTAGTGGGGCGTAGTAATCAGTTAGAAAAATTACAGCGGTTTTTAAAAACCTTGAGCGTATTACAACAAGAACAGATTGATGCGATGGAAGTCGTTGATTTAAGGTATCCTAATGGTTATGCAGTCTCGTGGAAAGCTGGAACGCCTGAGTTTGACTGGAAAGCGATTGCAACTGGCACACAAAAAAGCACTACAGAGTAGAGAAAATGGCAAAAAAAACAGAGCGTAATTTAATAGTGGGGCTGGATATTGGTACATCTAAGGTTGCGGCTATTGTCGGTGAACTTGCCAGTGACGGCAGCCTTGAAATAATAGGCATAGGCTCTGCACCCTCACGCGGTCTTAAAAAAGGCGTGGTGGTTAATTTGGAATCAACCGTGCAATCTATACAGCGAGCCATTGAAGAAGCGGAATTAATGGCGGGCTGTCAAATTAAATCAGTGTTTGCGGGTATTGCAGGTAGTCACATTAAAAGTCTTAATTCGCATGGTATCGTAGCAATTAAAGACAAAGAAGTGACCCAATACGATATAGACAGAGTGATAGATTCGGCGCGAGCTGTGGCAATTCCAGCCGATCAAAAGATTTTACATATCCTGCCGCAAGAATTTGTTATTGACTTACAAGGTGGAATAAAAGAACCCATCGGTATGTCGGGCATACGCTTAGAAGCCAAAGTTCACATGGTCACAGGCAGTGTTAGTGCCTCACAGAATATTATTAAATGTATTCGCCGTTGTGGCTTAGAAGTCGAAGATTTAGTTTTAGAACAACTGGCTTCCTGCAATGCAGTGTTGACCGAAGATGAAAAAGAATTAGGCGTGTGTTTAATTGACATAGGTGGTGGAACTACCGATATTGCTGTCTATGCTGATGGTGCGATTAAACATACGGCGGTTATTCCTGTCGCAGGCGATCAAGTTACTAACGACATTGCTGTGGCACTACGAACACCGACAGTCAATGCCGAAGAAATTAAGCGTAAATATGCGTGTGCGTTAACACAGTTAGCCGATGTTGATGGTACTATTGAAGTACCCAGTATTGGCGATAAATTGCCGCGTAAAATTTCAGCGCAAAATTTGGCAGAAATCGTAGAGCCACGTTACGAAGAACTGCTACTATTAGTACAAGCTGAACTACGTCGCAGTGGCTTTGAAGACATGATTGCCGCAGGTGTGGTTTTGACGGGTGGTAGCTCAAAAGTCATGGGACTTATTGATTTGGCAGAAGAGATTTTTCATGTGCCAGTCAGAATGGGCGGGCCACAAAACGTCACAGGATTAACCGAAGTAGTGAAAAATCCAATTCACTCTACGGGCGTTGGCTTGCTAATATATGGAAAAGACCATCAAAACTTGACGGGCGGTACTGATGCCGACGGTTCAGGGTGGTTCGCAAAAATAAAGAATTGGTTTAATGGTAATTTTTAAAATAGCTTTGCATTGTACAGATTAAGGGGCAGTAAAATGAAATATGAATTAGTAGACACTTACAGCGAGACTGCCGTCATCAAGGTTATTGGTGTAGGTGGCGGCGGCGGTAATGCCGTTAATCACATGATTGACAGTAACATTGATGGCGTTGAATTTATCTGTGCAAATACAGATGCACAGGCATTAAGAAAATTGAGCATAGGCACAATCATTCAACTTGGAGTCGAATTGACCAAAGGTTTAGGTGCAGGTACCAACCCAGAAATTGGACGACAAGCCGCCGAAGAAAATAAAGAACGTATCAAAGAAGTGCTACAAGGCGCGGACATGGTATTTCTAACCGCAGGTATGGGCGGTGGTACAGGCACAGGTGCAATTCCTGTTATTGCTTCCATTGCCAAAGAAATGGGCATATTAACGGTGGCTGTCGTCACTAAGCCGTTTCTATTTGAAGGTAAAAAGAAACAAGGCGTTGCCGAACGTGGCATAGTTGAGTTGGAAAAATATGTTGATTCCTTAATCACTATTCCCAATCAAAAACTACTCCCCGTGCTAGGCAATAACGTTTCTTTATCGGATGCGTTTAAAGCAGCGAATGACGTATTACTGGATGCCGTACAAGGTATCACCGAACTGATTGTTCATCCTGGTATGATTAACGTAGACTTTGCCGATGTCAGAACCGTGATGTCGGGTATGGGTGCAGCGATTATGGGAACAGGTGCAGCATCAGGCGAAAATCGCGCCCGCGAAGCCGCCGAAAAAGCCATTGCCTGCCCATTATTAGAAGATATTAATCTACAAGGTGCGCGAGGTATTCTGGTCAATATTTCTGCCGCCAACATGAGCATGGCAGAGTTTAGTGAAGTCGGTAATATCGTCCATGAGTTCGCCTCCGAAGATGCTATCATCAAAATCGGTACCGCGATTGACTCAAGTTCAGGTGACGAAATTAAAGTCACTGTGGTTGCAACAGGCATGGGATTACCTCCTGTACAAGTCAAAGCCACCGTGAAATCAATGACCCAAGCCAACGCAGGCTCGGTGAATTACGATGAATTTGATAAACCTACCGTATCACGGCAAAACCGCCAAGAAAATAGAGAAGGACGTACCTTATCTCAGCAACCGACAGGCGGCGATTTGGGTTATCTCGATATTCCCGCGTTTTTAAGACGGCAAGCTGATTAGTTTTCTATCAAAAAAAGCCCGACTAAGTCGGGCTTTTTTTGAGTTTATTGGCTCTCGACTAAAAGCTCTTTATTGCTGACATTACCTCAGAGCGGCTATCCCATTCAGCCTTAATTTCCAGAATCTCTGGCAGAATATCCATAAAAACCCCCACCAATCTTTTATCAAAATGACCGATAGCCATCTCATGCAGTGTCGGCAAGATACGTTCTATCGGCCACGGTTCTTTGTAAGGGCGACGCATAGACAGCGCGTCAAAGACATCGGCAATGGCAACGATGCGGGCTGATTCGGGTATCGCTTCTCCAGCAAGACCGTTCGGATAGCCACTGCCATCCCACTTTTCATGATGATTGAGTGCAATCTCTGCGGCTAACTTAAATAACGCTTCGTTACTCTTACTTAAAATAGTATAACCAATACGCGAATGTTGTTTCATGATAGTCCATTCTTCAGCATTGAGTTTATCGGGCTTTCGTAGAATTGCATCGGGTATGCCAATCTTCCCTGTGTCGTGCATGGGTGCTGCCATTTGTAACAGTCTTGCAGCGTCATTATCCCAGCCTACAGCAAGAGCCAGAGAATGACTGTATGCCGCCATTCGCCAGATATGTAGCCCCGTATCGTTATCGTTATAATGTCCCGCTTCTCCTAGCATATACACAGCATCTTGGCAGATAGTGTCCAGTCGAGACGCAGCCACCAAAGATAAATGCGTTCGCACACGAGCGCGGACAAGACAAGGGGAAATAGGTTTGGTGATGTAATCAACCCCGCCTGCGTCAAAACCCGCTTGCTCATCGTCTTCATCGAGTAAGGAGGTTACAAAAATAATGGGGATATGTTCTGTTTTCGGATTCAATTTAAGTTGCTGTGCAACTTCAAATCCAGTTATATCAGGCATCTGCACATCAAGTAAAATCAAAGAAGGCAATTGACTCACTGCCATTGTTAATGCTTCTGTCCCATTACTGGCAAAAATTAATTTGTAATTTTCTTGCAGTGTGTTTCGTAACAAAGCAAGATTAATAGGATCATCATCAACACATAATATTGGGTTATATGACATATTTTATTCTAGTTAGATAGCCCAGAAAGCTAGGGTTTATAAAATCGTGCGTTAGCTCTACAGTGTTTTCAATATAGGTTAGTTACCATATAAAAGAAACTTTATGCCAATAATATACTCTAACTATTAATTTAATAACATTGTTAGGAGATTAAAATGAAACCTTACTCATACGACTTAAGAATTCGAGTTTTTAAT
>JAPLRZ010000053.1 GCA_026398895.1 Methylococcales bacterium | reverse complement strand
TAAAATAATGCAAGCTAATGAAAAATCCATTCCACCTAGTCCAGAACCTATACCCGTTGTTACGCCAAAACAAGTCGCAAAACCAACACCAGAGCAACAGCTTGAAAAAGCCAAAGCATGGTTAGAGGGTGATGATTTCAGTAAACAGTCGCTTGCTGTTGAACTTTTACAGCCGCTAGTCAATGCGGGCAATACTAAAGCCATTAATTTATTGGCTTCCAGTTATTTCTTTGGCTTGGGGGTAAAAGAAGATATTCCACACGCTTGTCAGTTATATAAACAGGCTATTGATGCCAATAACACAGATAAAAAACAGGTCTATCATGACAAATGCAGTAAACCCTAAGCGTTTATTTTTTTTAATTTTCTTATTTGTAATTATCAGTATTTTGCTACCTAGCCATGTGACTCAAGCTAAAACAATAAAGGAAAGGGAAGACGAATTACATCAGGAAAAAGTCTTAATGGCGCAAAAAGCCCAACGACAAGCGGATGCGGATGCTAAAGCAGCACGACAAGCTAGAGCTAAAGCTGAAAAAAAACAGTTAGAACAACGAGTATTTGAGACAGAAAAACAGCAAAAAGAGCAACAAGCGGCAGACGCTAAAAGACTCACAGAGGAAAAAACGGTTTCCGAATCCCACCCAAGCGCAATGGCAGGCAGTAATGGGTAAAAATCCATCGAACTTTAAAGGGGATAATTTGCCCGTTGAACAAGTCAGTGAGAACGATGTGCAGGACTTTATTAACAAACTAAATACTCAAACAGGTAAAAGCTATCGGCTACCGACTGAGGCAGAATGGGAATATGCCGCTCGTGCAGGTACAACAACTGCATTTTATACAGGCGATTGTATTAACACCCAACAAGCCAACTATGACGGTAGTAGTCAGGATTATAATAACTGTGGTGCAAAAACAGGGGTTTATAAACAAACAACCGTTGCCGTTGGTTCATACCCTGCTAATCCGTGGGGTTTGTATGATATGGCGGGTAATGTCTATGAATGGACGTGTTCAGCCTACTTTGGAAACTATGATGGTAGCGAAAAACAATGTGTTAGCAAAAATGATGTCAGCACGTCGCGGGTGTTGCGCGGCGGTTCTTGGTACAACTTTGCGAGGCACGCACGTTCTGCTTACCGTAACTACTACACGCCTGATAATCGCAGCAGCATCATCGGCTTCCGTTTTGCCCTAGGTCAAACAGCCAGTTAAGCAAGCCCACACCGTCACCACGGACAGGCAAGCGGTAGCGCGGCCCGTCAGTGGTGACGATGTGGGCGGGTATGGGAAATGCCTGAGCGCAACATTTTAGATATAGTGGCAAGTTAGAAATCGTGCCGAAACTCAAACATTAGGGGCGGGTTGAATAACCCGCCCCGCCTTTGAGACATTCCTGAGCAGGACATTATTAGGCAATTTCTGCAATCCGCATCAGGCAAATGAGACCTCGCAGGTTTTAAAAACCTGCGAGGTCTGGGTCGCATTACAACAACCCCGTAAGACGGTATCTACCAAACTGTTCAATTAAGCGGTGTCCAACCCAAACAATCAGACACCTTAACCAAATTTAATAATACCGCGCCAACAAACCATGCCCTGTTTGGGTCGCTGGTAGCGGTATTTTTACTTCATAACCGCCGCCTGAGGCTTCCTGCATTTCCTGCCCATACATTCCTTCCATACGTTCAACGGTAATATTTTGATTGCCTTCGGGTAAAATCAATTCCAGCGTATCACCGACTGAAAATTTATTTTTGACATCAATAGTCGCTAACCCTGTTTCACTGTCATAACTGCGAATTTCACCACAAAATTGTTGTTGATGACTTTTGGAATAGCCATGTAGATAATTTTGTTGTTCGTGGGTGTGATGGCGTTGATAAAAACCATCAGTATAACCACGATTGGCTAGATTTTCCAATACGCCGATTAACTCAGGTTGAAATGCGCGACCTGCCAAGGCATCATCAATCGCTAGGCGATAAGTTTGTGCCGTACGCGCCACATAATAATGTGATTTGGTGCGTCCTTCGATTTTAAGGCAATCGATACCAATTTCAACCAAGCGTTGAACGTGTTCAATAGCGCGTAAGTCTTTTGAATTCATGATGTAAGTGCCATTTTCATCTTCCATGACGGGCAGTAATTCGCCTTTGCGCCCTTCTTCTTCGAGAAAATAAATATTATCGGCTAAGGGATGACGTTCTGCACCGCCACAACTGGCGTTGCTAATGTCGGACATCGATAACACCTCAGTCTTTTCAGTGGGCAACCAATCACCTTCGGCATTTTCCTGTGCAGGAATGGTGTCGTATTTCCAGCGGCAAGAATTGGTACAAGTGCCTTGATTTGGATCGCGGTGATTAAAATAACCTGATAATAAACAACGCCCTGAATAAGCGATACATAATGCACCATGCACAAACACTTCTAATTCGGTATCTGGACAGCGTTGGCGAATTTCGGCAATTTCATCCAGCGATAATTCACGCGACAAAATAACCCGCTCCACGCCCATACTTTTCCAGAAATTAACGCTGGCATAATTAACGGTGTTGGCTTGCACTGATAAATGTATCGGCATATCAGGATAGGTTTCGCGTACCATCATGATAAGACCAGGGTCTGCCATAATTAAGGCATCTGGTTTCATCGCAATCACAGGGGCAATATCCGCCATAAAGGTTTTAACTTTGGCATTGTGTGGAATTACATTGGTGGCGAGGAAAAACTTTTTGCCTAAGCGATGAGCTTCGTTAATTCCAATTGCTAAATTGTCGCTCAAAAAATCATTGTTACGCACTCTCAGACTATAACGTGGTTGCCCTGCATAAACGGCATCCGCGCCGTAAGCGAAGGCATAACGCATATTTTTTATCGTTCCTGCGGGAGAGAGTAGCTCGACTTGTTTCATAGTGTTAGTTGATAATAAGGAATGTAGCGGCTATTTTAGCGTAACTAAGGTGTCAATAAACACTGTAATCGGTGTATGGCAATTGTGTGATGACTATTTTAATCCAATAGTTTGGACAGTTTTTTAAAAAAATAGAGGAGATCTTAAATTCAGAGGAAAGTGTAGCTACTAAGAAACAACGAACAACTACTAATGGTTATGCTGTACCATTAAGTCCAATCAACTTTGCGTTTTATTTATGGATGATTCAAGAGACGGTTTTTAAAACGGGGGTATCCATTGTTATAAATATAGTTGCTAGTTTTATCGTCTGTAAGCCCCTAATACCAAGGGTTTTAAGTGTGTCTAAGGACAACCGTTTCCTCAGCTAAAGGTGTACCGTAAATTTATGTCTATCGAGTTAGATATTCTCAAAATTCAGGCTCTTCTACCGCATCGCTATCCTTTTTTGTTAGTCGATAAAGTGATCGCGTGTGAAGCGGGTAGTAGATTATTGGTAATAAAAAATGTGACGTACAGCGAACCATTTTTTGAAGGTTATTTTCCGCATAAGCCTATTATGTCTGGTGTTTTGATTTTAGAAGCAATGGCACAAACGGCAGGCTTACTTGGTTTTGAATCGGCGGGTGGCAAACCCAAAGACATGATTTGTTATCTTGTTGGTATTGATAAGGCAAAATTTAAACGCCCCGTTGTGCCAGGCGACCAGTTAATGATTGAAGCACGTTTTTTAAAACACAAACATAATCTTTGGGTCTATGAATGCCAAGCCAGCGTTGATGGAAAGTTTGTTGCTAGTGCCGAAATTCGTTATGCGACGGTGTTATCAACTTAAAATAATGGAGATAGGGCGTAACGGGTGCATTTGAACAGAAACTTACGGTTTCGGAATCGATAGCTTTGAAATCCTTAACGGGGGTTTATATTACATTTCGTGCGTCGAACCCTATTAAACTGTGAAATTTAAAAACTTAACAAGCCATGATAGTGGGTCAAATCTGTAAATTAGGTTAAAATCAGAGGCTGAAACTCCCCAAGCACACCCACCTCACACACAAAAATGACCTGCTATCAAGAAATTATCTGCCCATACTGCCGAAGTAACCACAGAACATAATTTTTCCTAGCGATGTAAAATTAATTCCAATACCAGTTTGCTACCAAAATACGCTAGCAATAACGAGACAAAGCCGATGAGTGTCCATTGTATGGCGATTTGTCCGCGCCAGCCATAGCGGCTACGACCTAGCAATAAACTGGAAAAAATAATCCACGCCAATATCGATAATACGGTTTTATGGACTAAATGTTGGGCAAATAAATTTTCAACAAACATAAAACCACTGATTAACGAGATACTCAGAAAAAATACCCCCGCACCTAGCATTTGAAATAACAAGGATTCCATCGTTTGCAAAGAGGGCAAAGAGTGAATAAAGCGTTTAGGTGGGTGGCTTTTCAGTTGTTGATCTTGAATCGCCAATAGAATGGCTTGTAGGGCGGCGATATTTAACAGGCTAAACGCAATAATCGAGGTCAAAATATGGGTACTCATTTCCCAGTTGTAAGCCTGTAGTAAATGCGGCTTATCGTCAAAGTTTAGTTCTAACGCGAGCATCAATGCGGCAATAGGTAACACCGCTAGTCCCAGCTTTTCCACAGGTTTATTGAGTGCGGCGATCAGTAATAATAACGCGACAATCAGGGCAATTAGCGAACCTGTACTAAAAAAACTAAAACTAAATCCATTGTGTTGTTGGCAAACTAGCCCTGTATAAATCAGATGGGCAATAACCGCAGCCCATGCCAAATAAATAGCAACGCGCTTAGTGTGTTGCTGAATATGCAGAATAATCAACAGTGTGCTGCCTAAGTAGGCACAAATTGAAATGATAGCAAGTACAGTGGCATTCATGAGTATATTTCTATGGGCTGTGTTTCAGAGACAGTGTGCATTAGTGCAAAGGTCTTAATGGCTATGGTAATATACACGGCTAAATAGTCCTAGCGCATTTGTGTGAGCAGGTGTTTCTCAAGATCAACAATGAAGACGTAGATATGTTTGATAATTTAACCGATAAATTAAGTAGCACGCTTAAAAAACTCAAAGGGCAAGGTCGCCTGACTGAAGATAATATCAAGGAAACCTTAGGCGAAGTGCGTATCGCTTTACTGGAAGCTGATGTCGCTTTACCTGTTGTGACCGACTTTATTGAACGTGTCAGAGAAGGCGCGTTAGGACAACAAGTTCAAAGCAGTCTCACACCTGGGCAATCCATGATTAAACTGGTTCAAGCTGAACTGGTTAAAATGATGGGGGCGGCGAATGAAGACATTAATCTTCGCGCTGTGCCGCCTGCGGTTATTTTAATGGCTGGTTTGCAAGGTGCGGGTAAAACTACCACGGTTGCAAAACTGGGGCTATGGTTAAAAACCCATAAAAAGAAAAAAGTCGGCGTGGTCAGTGCGGATGTTTATCGCCCTGCGGCGATTAAACAATTGCAAGTGTTGGCTAATGATCTTGATCTGGTTTTTTTCGATAGCGATGTAACCCAAAATCCTGTCGATATTGCGCTGGCAGCTATTGATGCGGCAAAACGTAAATTTCTCGATGTCATTATTGTCGATACCGCAGGTCGTTTGCATATTGATGATGAAATGATGGGCGAAATTAAAGCTCTTCATGCGGCGATTAATCCGATTGAAACCCTGTTCGTTGTCGATAGCATGACAGGACAAGATGCCGCGATTACTGCTAAAGCCTTTAATGATGCGCTGCCACTAACAGGCGTTATTTTAACCAAAGCCGATGGTGATGCTCGCGGCGGGGCAGCGTTATCTATCCGTCATATCACAGGCAAACCGATTAAATTTATCGGTATGGGCGAAAAACCAGATGCCTTAGAGCCATTCCATCCAGACCGTATTGCCTCGCGTATTTTAGGCATGGGCGATATGCTCAGCCTGATTGAAACCATTGAACAAAAAGTCGATAAAGAAAAAGCTGAAAAATTCGCCAAAAAAATTAAAAAAGGCGAAGCGTTTGATATGAACGATTTTCGTGAACAATTGCAACAAATGGAAAGCATGGGCGGTGTTAGTGCCATGCTAGACAAGCTCCCAGGTGTTGGTAATGTCTCACAAGAAATGCGTGAAAAAGTCAATGACAAAGCCTTATCGCGGCAAATTGCCATCATTAATTCCATGACCAAACAGGAAAGACGTTTCCCCGATTTGATTAAAGGCAATCGTAAAAAACGTATTGCCGATGGTTGTGGTCAAGAATTGCACGATGTTAATCGTATGCTCAAGCAATTTTTGATGATGCAAAAAATGATGAAAAAAATGAAATCGGGCAATATGGCAAATATGATGCGCGGCATTAAAAATAACGTGCGTGGCATGGGCATAAAACGATAGCACCCAACATAAACTTTATGCGCTGTGCGCTTGTCCACGCAATAAAAAACCGCCTTTGGTTTTGACTAGAGGCGGTTTTGTCTTAATGACTATCTCATCAAAAAATTGCTACAATATCCGAACATCTACTCACTTTGCTATACAAAGTAACAGAATTCAAACAAAGGTTATCGGAGTCAATCATGGAAACGACCACAATACGCACACAGTTGTGCTAGGCAAAGAAACACTAGAGCAAGCACTATAAATTACACATATCAAAACTAAGCGTGAATTAATTGATTAAGTGCGTGACAATAAGTTTGCGTGTATTTAGGAGTGCAAGCTTTGCTTGCAAGTCAGGCAAAGCCTGACCTCCAACGTTAAGCAATACATCCTTACTTGTTACTAAGAACTTATGCGTTACGCGACACATCCGCTAAAAACAATAGCTTACTTTTTTAGCTGCCGCGAATTCAATGCTTCGGACAACAGTTTTTTTAAAAAAGAGGATATTTTTGTCAGGTGATAATGTAGATGCGCTAATCATAGGAGTGTGCTGAGGAACGAACCCCAACATTTATACAAAAATGCATATTTTGTCGAGGTTCGCAAGTTCACCACAACCTACAAGGCTTCACGATACCCATTGATATAAACTCACAGTAACTATTGCAATTGGTGCTAATATAAGAAAAAGAAAAACCCCAAGACAACCACCATTCGAGGTGGATGATTGCTTTTGAACTGGATTGTCAATAAGCCATTGATGATGACACGGACGACAATAAAATTTTGAAAATCCATTATTCCAAGCTTCAATTGTTCGTGCATCATGTTCTGTAATTTTTTTACAGCGTGAACAGCTAAAATTCTTGTCCTTAGGTTTTTTCTGTCGATTTAGCAAGACAATTGCAATTAATGCAGGAATTCCTCTAAAAATGGCATCCTCAAGACGTTGAGATTGAAAAAAAGCAAGAGTCATCCCACCTAAAGAAGCCAGCAACACAAAAATAAGAACATAATCAAACATATTTTTCTGCGGAGACTCTACTTTATTTGCTTTAGTTTTTTTCTGTACTGTTGATTGAGCAACAACGCTTTCAATAATGACAGTTTTTGCTTTTAACTTGTTTTGAGAGTCACGAGATGTTTCATAAATAACAATATCCCCAGCTTGCGGTCTTCTTACCTGAGTTTTGACAGCCGAAATGTGAAAAAATACTTTTTCTCCTTCATCATCAGGAGCAATGAAACCAAAACCTTTTTCATCTTTCCATTGGTCAACTTTGCCTTTCATAAGCTCCCTCCTATATTTTTATTGAGTTTGTAGCATCATGTTGGGTTACGGCTATCGCCTAACCCAAGCTACGATTACAGGATTATCAATTCGCCTGAGCATCCATCGGATCACCTTCATAAGGAGTGGCATATTTACAATCCTTTTGTGGGCAAACTTTTTCCACGCCACGGCGTTTGGTTTCTTTGACGGTGAGAATAGGCCATTGGCATTCTGGGCAGCTTTCTTTGATGGGGGCGTTCCATAGAGCGTAATCACATTTAGGATAATTGACGCAGGAATAAAATATTTTACCGTTGCGTGATTTACGTTTAAGGATGTTGCCTTTTTTGCATTGTGGGCATTCAACGCCTGTGTCAGTGGGTTTTTCGATGGGTTCTATGTGGCGACATTTTGGATAAGCACTACAGCCGATAAATTTTCCGTATTTTCCTGCTTTAAACACCAGCGGTTCGGCACACAAAGGACAGGCGCGATTTTCAACTATTTCAGGCTCATTGGATTCGCCATCGTCATTGAGATTGCGGGTGTAAGAACACTCTGGGTAGTTGGTGCAACCGATAAAGCGACCATTGCGACCTAAGCGAATAGAGAGCGGTTTGCCACATTCAGGACACAGCTCATCAATGGCTTCCTGAGTGACATCTTTACGCTGTACGCTAGTTTCTTTGTCTTGAATTAGCGCGGTGAACGGTTGCCAGAAGTCGTGCATGAGCGGAACCCATTCTTTTTCGCCGCGTGATACCGCGTCTAAATCGTCTTCTAAATTGGCAGTGAAATCATAATCAACGTATTTGGTGAAATGTTCCGTTAAGAATTTATTGACGATGCGCCCGACATCGGTAGGATAAAATCGTTTAGTTTCCAGTGTGACATATTCACGGTTTTGTAGCGTGGAAATAATCGCCGAATAAGTGGAGGGTCTGCCGATACCGTGTTCTTCTAGGGATTTTACTAAACTGGCTTCACCGTAACGGGGTGGTGGCTCAGTAAAATGTTGTCCTGTGAGTATGTCATTCAGCGGCACAATTCGACCTTCTGTTAAGTCTGGCAAAAAGCTTTCTTTATCATCGCCTTCTTTGCTGTCGTCTTTACCTTCCAGATAAACGGTCATAAAACCAGCGTTGGCAATGCTTGAACCTGTGGCTCTAAAGCTATGTTGTCCTTCGGCACAGCTTAAATCCACTGAAACACTGTTCAAGGTGGCATGAATCATTTGACAAGCGAGGGTACGCTTCCAAATCAGTTCATACAGTTTGAATTGTTCCGCACTTAAATATTGTTTTATTTGACTGGGCGTGTAACGTGGATAAGTGGGGCGTATCGCTTCGTGCGCTTCTTGGGCATTTTTAGATTTGGTTTTAAAAATTCTGGCTTCTTTAGGAATATTAGCCGCGCCGTAATTTTCGACAATCAGCTCACGCAGTTCGGCAACCGCTTCGATAGCCAAATTGACCGAATCAGTACGCATATAGGTGATGAGACCTGCGGTTTCTCCGCCGACATCAATACCTTCATAGAGTTGTTGCGCTACTGACATGGTGCGTTTGGTGGTGAAACCTAATTTTCGTGCCGCTTCTTGTTGCAGTGTTGAGGTAATAAACGGTGGCGCGGGTTGGCGTTTTTGTTGTTTCTTTTCTTGTTTGCTAACAATTAATTGCCCGTTGGCGGCAGCGATTAATGTTTGTTTGGCTTGCTCGGCAAGTTCAGCATTGTTGATGCGAAATTGGGTGAGTTTTTCGCCATTGTGATGGGTTAATTTGGCTTTAAAAGTCTGTTCATCCGCGCTTAATAGCGCGTCTATCGTCCAATATTCACGTTTTTTAAAGGCTTCAATTTCTAATTCACGCTCGACTATCATGCGTAATGCGGGACTTTGTACGCGCCCTGCTGATAATCCACGGCGAATTTTTTTCCACAATAATGGCGATAAATTAAAACCCACTAAATAATCTAAGGCGCGGCGGGCTTGTTGGGCGTTGATTAAATTAATGTCCAAAGCGGTAGGATTAGCAATCGCTTCAGTAACGGCTTTTTTAGTGATTTCATGAAACACCACGCGATGCACAGGTTTGTCTTTAATCAGTTTTTTGGCGTTGAGCAATTCATATAAATGCCACGCAATCGCCTCGCCTTCTCTATCAGGGTCAGTCGCTAAATAAAGGATTTCTGCACTTTTCAACGCGGCACTAATGGCTTGAACGTGTTTTTGATTACGGTCAATGACTTCGTATTTCATAGCAAAGTCATGACTAGGATCAACCGCACCTTCTTTAGGAATTAGATCGCGAACGTGTCCATAGGAGGCTAATACTTTAAAATCTTTGCCTAGGTATTTTTCGATTGTTTTGGCTTTTGCAGGAGATTCTACAATAACGAGATGCTTGCTCATTGTGCAATAGATTGGGGGTAAAGGTTAAGGCGATTAATGTAAATACGTTGGCACGAGATCGTACACAAAGTCTTCCATGCGAGAAAAAGCAATTTCCTCATCAGGCTGACTGAGTAAAACCATCAAGGTAATCCATTTGAGTTTTTCTAAAGAGATGTCTTCGTTTTCCAACGCCATCGCTCTATCGATGACTATTTCGCGATTCGCCGCGCTTAAAATACCGCTTTGTTCTAAAAACATAATCAAACTGCGACAATCAATATCCAATTTTTTTATTTCTTCGCGGCAAAAAATACGAAAAGTGGGTGCGATGCTGGTTTGAATCAGTCCTTGTAAACTAAGTGATTCTAACCAATCAAAGGCTTTATTGACCGCTATTTGCTGAAAACCTGCTTCTAGCAATTCTGTTCTAATAACATCGGTATCGGGGAAAATTTCAATTTCCTCTTCCATGTAGTTTTCAAATAAGTACATCAGAACATCAAAAATATTTTCTTTCATGAGTAGTAGCTGGTTATTTTATACGGACATAGCAACCGCCAGCGGTTGCTTCTAAGTAGCCTTGCAGTTCTAAAATCAATAGCATTGATGACAGTATTTCCACGGATTGACCGCTTTCGATAACCAATTCATCAATGGAAGTTGGGCTAAACATGACACGATTCAATAATGTTTGTTGCTCTAGGTCAAGCATTGATTGCACTGCCTCGATAATTAAATTGTCAACTTGTTGATTATATTGATTAAGTTCTTCGAGAATATCTTGGGTAGTTTCGACAAGCTTTGCCCCTTCGCGAATCAGTGCATTACAACCGCGTGCTAAGGGATTATGAATGCTCCCTGGAATAGCAAACACCTCACGATTTTGTTCTAACGCCATGCGAGCGGTAATTAACGAACCGCTTTGTTTGGCGGCCTCCACCACTAATAAACCTTGGCTTAAGCCACTGATAATCCGATTACGTCTGGGAAAATGATTGGCTTTAGCCGTTGTACCCGGAGGAAATTCCGACACCATCGCGCCTTTATTGACAATTTCAGTGGCTAAGTCTTTGTGTCGTGCTGGATAGACGCGATCTAACCCTGTACCTGCGACTGCAATTGTCCAGCCACCCACGCTTAACGCGCCTTGATGACTAGCGGCATCAATACCTAAGGCTAAACCGCTAGTAATCACAAAACCGCAGCGGCTTAAACTTTTGGCAAATTCAAAGGCAGTGTCTTTACCTGAGGTCGAAGGATTACGGCTACCGACTATGGCAATTTGCGGCAACGATAATAAGCCAACATTACCGCGTACAAACAATAATGGCGGTGGGTCGGGAAGTTCTTTCAATAAAGGCGGATAAAGTTCATCTTGAATAGTGATGAGTGAATTATTGGTCTGCGCTAACCACTCTAAATCAGAGTCAATGATTGCCCAATCTGGCTTTTTAAGCGCGTCTATCGATTCATTTTTTAAACCCAAACGCGCCCACGTTTGCGCAGATTCGGCAAACAGTTGTTCGGGGGTATGGGTTTGTAATAGCCTAAGAAAGGTTCTGCAACCAATAGCTGGCGTGCGCAATAGCGCAAGCCAGTATTTTATCTCTTCGGTGGGGTCTAGTGTGTTGATATTCAGGGGGTTTGAACTCTGTCTAAAAGATGTAACGGGCCTGTTGCTTGCATTACTAAAGCGTAGCTAATGCGGTCAAAGGTACGAAATACCATCAACATTCCAGCTAATTCATCAGGAATCCGAACAGTAGCACTTTTAACGGCACTGTAGGCATCTCTAGCTATGCCACCATTTTGATAAATGTCCAGTTCGTGACCCGCTAAAAGCCCATCGCGACTGCCTTTATCAATCACCACCACATTATTTATACCGATTTGAGAAACGCCATCCAATACACTAATAATGCTCCCTCTGATTGGCTGTTCAGGAGGTCTGGCAAAATAATTTAGACTAATGTCATCATCGGTATGTGGCATCACTCTATCGCCCATACGAATTTCGCTGTTTGATTGCGTGATGATTAAGGTCGCTGGATCACCTGCTTGTTGCAGGGTAGCATTAGCAATATATTTTGCCTCATAGCCCAACACTTCTTGGGTATCAGCATCGACAAAGGTAGCTCCTGAGCGGTAAACCATGTATTCCGCGCTGGTTGGCTGGTTTATTGCGCGAATGTAAATTTTATCACCCGCACCCGCAATGATATGTTCATTAGCTATATCAACCACATAAGGGGCTTGATTCAGCTCATTCTCACCGACAACTTTTGGCGAACTTAAATATTTAGCAATCTCATGGTAGGGAATTAGTTTTATCGGTTTTTCAATCTCAGATTCTCGAATACAAGGTTTTAGTTTGCCATTTTTATCGAGTGCGAAATCCTTGCGACCGTTTTTATAATCTTCTTCTTTAAGAATACACGCTGTCTCAAGTGCCGCTTGCTGAGGATTACGGGTAAGACTCAGCTGTGGCTTACCGTTGACCATCGAAAAATAAATAGTATCACCTGGATAAATCAAATTCGGGTCTTTAATTTGCTTATTTTGATTCCACAACTGCGGCCATTGCCAAGGATGCTGTAAAAATTTACCCGATATATCCCACAAGGTATCATTTTTGACCACGGTGTATTGATCGGGGTGTGTGGGTTTAATAGGTATATCAGCCGCCCATGTGGTCATGCTGAAAAGGAGTGGCAAAATAAATCCAAAACGTGTGCGAGAAGCCATGTTGATTCCTAACGAGTCTTTAAAGTGGTCGTGCGTGGTTAGAGTTTAAATCAATTTAGCTAGAATTCCAGTATTCGATGATGAAAAGCCTGATAACTATCGTTATACATACTGTCTACAAAAGCACAAAAGGCACGAAACACCCGATATTTTTCGTGCCTTTCATCGCTAATCAGTTATTCAGTGAGGCGTTTCGCAATACGTTGGTAAGTTTCTTTAAGCTCTTCGCCAACGATTTTGGCTTTGGCAATCACTTCTTCTGATATTTCTACTGACTCATCCAGAATTTCAGAGCCTTTACTTTTTAGCTGATTCCATTTTGGTTCAGCTTCATCAAACTCTTGTTTAGCTTCCAATGAAGCAAGATGTAGTTTCAAACTAATTTCATCGCGTTCCGTTTTTAACTTATCCATTAAATGATCAAATTCTTCTTTTATTGACATAATACACCTCATTGTTTATTCAAAAATTGTTGCCATAGGATAAAACACATCCCATTTATCAGTTTATCCTGTTAGCCATAACAAAGCTATCGATAGCAAGTAGCGGGGCTTTTCTAAATTTAAGGTAAGTTTTTTCAATCATAATTACGGCTTTATTTTTTTGGGTTTTTTAGCGGTCTCAGTGTCTATGAGTGGCGCGGTTAGTTTTTGATACATTTCAAATAAAAATGCCACTCGTGCTGCGTCATCTTTGCCGCCTTTATAGTTGTATGCGGCATCAACGGCTTTGTCTAGGGCGTTGTGGGCTTTGAGTAAATCAGCGGGCATATTGCCAGCGGCGTAGAGCGTGGCGAGTGAGTATTTTTGTCCTTGCTCCGTACAGTGCGTTTTTTCGGCTGTTCGTGCATTCAAAATCTGTTGTGCTGCGGTTTCGATTTTGGCGTACAAACCAAGGTTTGAACTCCTGCCCACAGACACAGACAAACCAAGGTTTGAATTCCGTAGGCTGGAATTCAAACCTTGGTTTGTGTCCCTAGAAATTTCAGGGAATGGAAAGTTGTTGTAAACAATAGTGTTTGAATAGCTGTAATCGCTTTTAAGTCGTCCGCAAACGGTTCGCATCCACGCATTGTGCATGTGGCTGGTGAGTATGCCAAAGTGAAACAAACTGGCATTGGCAATAAAAAATAATTTATCGCCACAAATAACGTTAGCATCCAAATAGCCAATCGGTATGTAAAAGCGATTTTCTGAAGAGACTTTCGGAATAGCTAAATAAGGCTGGTCAGTTTGTCGAATTTCACCAAACAAATACGGTGTTTCTGCTAATTTTTGCGTGGCTTCGCGTGGACTTTCTAAACGATTTTTTCTGACTAATTCAACGCGCTTTTTGATTTCAGGCGAGTTAAGTCGGTCATTTGAAGTGCTATCTTTTAGCCATAAACAGTAACGTGGGATGTTGTTAATAAATTCATTGCCCATCAAAAACGGACGAATATATTTAGCGGCAATCGGGTCGTTTTTACGAATGCTATCTGCTTCCTCTTGTGATAATAGTAAATATCCACCATCGTTGGGCATATTGCCAAAAACCATTTCAGGTGTCTTAGCTTTCAAAGGCTTACGGCGTTTATCAATCAACACCGTGGGCGCGTCCACTAAATACGGATTAATTTGCGTGGCTTTGATTTCAGTCGGTTCACCTTTGATGTTGTCGCCATAATCAAACAAGCGACAATTCATGTAGGTCGGGTTAGGCGATAGCCGTAACCCGACATTTGCCGTGGTGTGTCGGGTTACGCTATCGCTAACCCGACCTACAGTATCACAATGAAAGCCCATAATCACACAATGCACCGCCGCCACGCCGCGCCCTTCATTGCTCCATTGAAAGGTACGATGGGCAAAATGCAGTTTACTATTCAGCTTTAATAGTTCCGTCCACAAAATCGCCACTTGTTCGCCTTGGGTTAAACTGTTGGTAGAGACAAATGCAACGGGAATAGTTTTATTCGTCTGAATATATCGCGCAGCTTTAACGTGCCAAGCCGCGACTAAATCCAATACGCCCGCGCCATTCATGCCCTGAAAAACTAAGGCTAAATCGTCTTTTTGTTCTTTAGTTTGATATTGCCTACCCACAAACGGCGGATTGCCCATAATAAAATCGCACTCTTTAGGTTTAATCACCGTTGCCCAGTCCATTTGTAAAGCATTGGCACAAACAATATTGGCTTTTTTCACCAAGGGAATGCGGTTGTAATAATTGCCTAATACCTGCACCTTTGTGTTCACTTGATGGTCAGTTAGCCACATAGCAACCAGCGCGATATGTACCGCGCTTTCATCAATATCAATACCATGAAATTGGTCAACGTCACATAAAATCAATGATTGAATTTCTTTGTCAGTTGGCTTAGCACCGCATTGTCTTTTGATAACGTCTAATTCTAATAAGCGTAATTCACGGTAGGCGATAATTAAGAAATTACCGCAACCGCACGCGGGATCAAAGAAATTTAGTTTTGCCAGTTTTTGATGAAAGGTCACTAATTTTCGCTGGTGGGTTTTTGGAATAGCATTAAATTCAGCGCGTAACTCATCCATAAACAACGGGTTAATGACTTTTAAAATATTGGCTTCGCTGGTGTAATGTGCGCCAAATTCACGGCGTTTTTTGGTTTTGGCATTCGCGGTTTCATCATCAAAGTGCATAATCGCTTGAAATAATGAGCCGAAAATCGCGGGGCTAATTTCGCTCCAATCCAGATGTGCGCATTCAATTAAGATGGCGCGTGAGGATTCATCAAAATAACATTCGGCTAAACCGCCTTCAAATAACGCGCCATTAATATAAGGAAAATCGGCTAAATGTTCGGGTAGATTTTTTAGGCGTTTTCTACCTTTGTAATCAGAATGTTCCGCTAAATATTTTTCATCGGGTGTATTTAGCGTATCAAACAGTTTATTTAACGCGCCATGCAGGTCTGAACCATCGGTGTCCGTCCACGTTTTCAAATAATGTAAAAATGTGCCATTTTCACCAAACAAGCCCGTATTATCGGCAAATAAGCAAAACAGCAAACGCACTAAATAGGTTTCTAAGTCTTTGCCCCTTCGACCTTGCTCAGGACAGGCGGCGTAATCTGTGGCTTTGATGGCATCGTGTAAGACCGCCATTTTATCAGCGGCTTGTTTGCTAATTCGTTCTAGCCGTTCAGTGACAATTTTTTGATAACCTGTTAAAAACCGAAACCGCTCAATGTGTTGCGGTAATTCTGACAGTTTGATTTTTAACGGCTCTTCTTTGGTTTCCTGATTGTATAAATGCAGGTTTTGAAAATCACTGACTAATACGCAACGCGGTAAATCCTCTGTTTTTAAGCCGTTAAAATAGTCGGTGGCTTGAACGTAGGCTTGATATAAATCTTCACCCTTTGATTTCATTTCAACTAATAGCAAACTAGGAAAAAACGCATCAATACGTCCTTTGCCTTTGGCTTTTTTAACTCTGTCTTCAAAACGAACGGCTCTTAAATAGTCTAATTCAAACACCTTGCATAAGCCGATAATGAAACTTTGCCCTTGCCCCATTTCATAATGGGCGGCAGAAAAATCGTTAGCAAACTTAGCTGCGTTATTTCTCAGGGTTTCAATGGTTAGCATAACACTGGGTTAGGTAGGATTAGAGGGGGGTGTATCAAATTTGTTGAGCATGACTGTAACAGGTTTTAACCCATTACCCATGAATCTAACCCGCTTCAAAATCCAGCTTACAGAGTTCTTTGGCTAGGTGTAAGCGTCCGTTTAGTAAGGCGGCTATGAGTTCTTGTATGCGCTGCATATACACATCGGTGTGTTCGGCGAAGGCTTGGGGGAGATGTTCACGTTCTAGGCGCGATAAGTGTCCATCGAAAGCGGCGGAGACACACAGTAGGTCTAACACAAAATAGCGTTCTGAGAGAGGGAGTTGGTTGAGTAAGACTAAAAAATCTGCCCAATTATCGTATTCATGGCTGTCTTGTATGTCAAAGGTTTCACATAGTTTGACTAATAACACCAGCATATTGGGATGGTGATTTTGTGATAATACCATCATGGTAGCGACGGCTCGAATCGCAGCTTCTTTGGCATTCGGCGATAAGTTGTTCATTAAGTCGGGCTGCATGATTTCATCAGCGATGTGATGCGCTAAGCGGCTACCAAATAGCCGTAATCTGGCTTCTTTGGCAACTTTATACATGACGAAGGCATCCCATATTCCTGTGATGGGAATGGCTATCCATTGAAAACCTAGCCGTGAACTGCCTTTGCCAAACACCCGCACCAGTATGAATTTAATTAGTAGGCTACTTAATAGCACTTTGGCTTTGTATAACACACCGATGAATAGTAACTGGGTTTTGGGAACGTGTTTGAGCGGATCTATGCCTAGGTAGTGAATGATAGGATCGGGGACTTCTAAGGCGGCGCGTGCCAGCATATTCGGTACGGCATTGGTATCGTCTAACGGGGCATCACCGTGATAATGCCCTGTTAAACAGGCAAGTCCGTGTACGGTTCTTAGCCCTAACCAAAATAACACCGTCATTTCCACCATTAACATGGCGATGATAATCAGCGCGTAGCTGGTGTAATAAAGTGTGTCGCTTAGCTGTCCTGCGTATCGCCATTCAAACCAGACGCTGACCACGGTGGTCAACGCACCAATACTAAAAGCGATAATGGCGGCAAAATGGGTTAAATTTTCTGCCAACGCACACATAATATTGTCGGGTGGTAAATCATCGATTGCCACTGCCGCCATGTCATGAATACCCGCTTTTTTAGCGAGATATTGGTAGTATTTAACGCCACTATTTTCTAAAAACCCCGCAGCTTGTTCGCGTTGATAACGGGGTTTATTGGTAGGGGGCGGTGTATCTTCTGACATAGTGAGCTAACCCGTGTTAAATACTGGCAAAAAAACCAACGCCTTCAATGCCAGCAATGGCACAGCGTTCGTCTTGTTCTGAGCTATCGCCACTAATACCGACTGCACCAATTAAGTGATTTTCAGTGTCACGAATTAATACACCACCAGGAGCGGGCATTATTTTGCCATCGGCAATGTTGACTAGGGCATTCATAAAATCAGGACGTTGTACAGCAACACCCGCTAAACTTCTGGACGAAACGCCCATGTTGACCGCGCCCCATGCTTTGGCAGTGGCAATTTGTTGTCTTATCATGCTCGCGCCGTCTTCACGTTGCAGGGCTTTTAAATGTCCAGCTTCATCGAGTACCACCACGGTGAGCGGTGATAATCCCAATTCGCGGGCTTTACTAATAGCGTTTTCTATTATTTTATTGGCTTTGTCTAAGGTTAATAAG
This sequence comes from Methylococcales bacterium, assembly GCA_026398895.1. Taxonomy (GTDB): domain Bacteria; phylum Pseudomonadota; class Gammaproteobacteria; order Methylococcales; family Methylomonadaceae; genus UBA4132. Next base: position 11,326 of record JAPLRZ010000053.1, on the reverse strand, counting down.
GTCATCTTTCTCTCTGCTTAGTTAAGTAAAGGCAGTAATTGCTGCCAGATTTTTTCGGTAATAAGGGGCTGGGCTTTAGCATTGGGATGTAGTCCATCAGGTTGCATTAAACCAGTGTCCAAGGCAATATCTTCTAGTAAAAAAGGAATAACGGGGATATTCATTTCTTGGGCTAATTGCGGATAGACATTATAAAACGCATCAATGTATCGCTTGCCGTAATTGGGTGGGATTTTTATACCCAATAGTAAAACGTTGGTGTTGGCTTGTTGGGCGCGGGCGCGGCGAATAATTTCGCTCAAATTGCTTTTCATCAATGCAGGCGATAAGCCGCGTAAACCGTCATTCGCGCCCAGTTCTAGGATTAATATAGTGGGTTGATGCTGGGTTAACAAAGCATCAACACGCGCTAAACCGCCTGAACTGGTATCACCACTGATGCTTGCATTGTGAATGGTAAAATCTTTGTGAGTGTCGTCAATTTTTTTCTGCATTAAGGCAACCCAGCCTTGTGCCACTTCTATTCCATAGCCAGCACTGATACTATCACCCAATACCACTATCGATTTAGCCATTAACGGCTGTGATATTAACGCCATTATTACTACACATAAAAATTTATACATTATGCAATCTCAAATGAATAACTCATTAAATAACATTATCGTAGCAGAACGCTTAGGAAAATCAGTGTCTACGGCTGACGGGATACTGCATATTCTGTCATCGATAGATTTGATAATCAAATCTGGCGAAAGTATTGCGGTGGTTGGCGAATCGGGTTCGGGTAAATCAACGCTCATCGGCTTATTAGCAGGATTAGATACGCCCAGTACAGGGGCTATTTTTATTGATAATCAAGACTTAACAATCATGAATGAAGATGGTAGAGCCGCCATGAGGCACAAGCTGATTGGCTTTGTATTTCAAGCCTTTCAACTACTACCTAGCCTCACCGCGCTAGAAAATGTCATGCTACCGCTGGAATTAAGCGGTGATAAAAATGCCAAAACAGCGGCAACAGCATTGCTTGAGCGGGTCGGTTTAGGGCATCGTTTAACCCACACACCCAAAAAACTCTCAGGCGGAGAACAACAGCGCGTTGCCCTAGCGCGTGCTTTTGTCACTCGACCTGCAATTTTATTTGCCGACGAGCCAACGGGCAATTTGGACAGCAAAACAGGGGCGTATATCATTGATTTATTGTTTGAATTGAATTCGGAGCATAAAACCACCTTAATTTTAGTGACCCACGATCATGCGTTGGCATCGCGGTGTACGCGGACGATTCGCTTGGAAGCGGGGATTTTGTGTGATGAACCCTTATAGCATTAATGACTGCCAGTCCTTTAAAGCATAGGTATCTACACACAATCAGCACAATAAAAACAAACGCCAAACTCCCTCTCCTGCTGGAGAAGGAGTAATAGCACTTGTGTAGATATCTATGCTTTAAAGGACTAGCAGTCATACACAAATAGATTTAATACACTACCTTATACACAGAATGGATGTATTTGCTAAGGTTCGTAAGTCTCCCAAACTCACAACACTCTCACAGTCGAGTTGATAATCGGTGTGTAACGTTCAATAAGCTCTCGATAATAATCGGCTTCCTCTATTTTTCCACGCTTGGTGATACCGTTAAGATAAATACCCGCTTTCGTCAACAACATATCGAGTGCTGCTTGCTGATTTTCAGCCGTTAATTGCTGCGACTCAATGATTTTTTGTAGCGCGGTGATTCTAAACCTATCCATGCCCCAGAGCTGTTGTGATAGCTGATCTGCATGACCGCCATACTTTTTTATTTGCGGCTCTTCAATCAATAACACAGGGTAATTTGCGCTGATTCTAAGCCACAAATCATAATCTTCACAAACAGGCAATTGGGTATCAAATAAACCAATGGCGGTAAATACTGAACGATGTATCAGTACCGTAGACGGTGAAATAGCACAGTGTGGCAAACACTGCGTAAATATCCAACCGCCTGTTTTTGCGTATTTTTTCGCTGGATTAACGCGCACACCATTGCGTATCCATAGTTCTTCTGTATGACAAATCTTACTGTCAGGATTAGCGGCTAACGCGGTAGTTTGTCGAGCCAGTTTTTCGGGCAACCATTCGTCATCTGAATCTAAAAATGCCAGCCAATCGCCAGTGCTGTGCTGAATGCCCAGATTTCGCGCACTGCTAATACCGCTATTTTGCTGATAATAATAACGAACGGCTGGAAATTCTGTGCGCAACATCGTGCTAGTTGCATCGCTAGAACCATCATCAATAACCAGCACTTCAGTCGGTAATGAGGTTTGCGCGAACACCGATAATAAAGCGCGGCGCAATAATTCACAGCGATTGTAGGTGGGGATAATGACGGAAATATTCATAGTATGGTGTCGTGTAGGTATGCTCATTGCTTAGTTGGGGGTTGATTCCTCAGCTCAAGCCACCGAGCTGTTGATCGGATTTTTTACTTGCATAAATAAATTTAAGATGGTATTTACCAGCTCTGTCACTTTGATTTCTGCCACTCTCTAACCTATTATGAATGACATTAAACCAACACGCGAAGCCTCAAGTCTTAGAGAATTTTTCGACGAGCAATTAGATCATTTGCAAAACCTTGTCAACGGTCTGAGTAGCCATATTCACGATGAAATGCAGCAGGCAGAAAAAGACCAGCAGATTGTCGAAACTTTTGTCGATGTATCAAACAGCAAGATGCGAGCCGTACAGGGCTATGCCCATAAGTTAAGGGATCATGTACGGACGCTGTACAATCATGTACTACAGATTGTGGATGAAATTCCACCACCCGTTGATTTAAACTTGGACGCATTTGGGACGGATACGCTGGTCACCGCGTTGTTTGTCAACAGCAATGACATCGACAAACTGTTTAAAACCGATCCTAATGTGAATGCCTTTTTACACGCTCATAGTAAAGATGAAGCCCCGATATTATATGGGCTATTAACGGCTGACAAGAGTGAAAAGTCAACATTGGGTATGTGTATGCAAGGCGATATGCTCATTCGCGACGTGCCGCAACAAGCGGTCAATTTCTCTGCGCACAAAATCCATACGCCTTGCACCAGTAGTGCAGAGCTAAACGCTGCACTAAAAGAGTATCTGTTTACTCGTGTAGTGGCACTTATCAAGCAGGAGATGATGGCTCATAGTCCCGAACAAGCTTTCAATGCTGATAAATCATACCAGTCGAAAGTCAATAGTATGGCTAACCCCGATGTTTATCTGAACACACTGGTTAATTATCTCGAAAACCCAGCCAACTTGTTAAGCATTAACAAAATCCATTTCAAGCTCAGTAAAATGGGTATCAAATTAGAGGACGACGACCCGCAGAGCGCGAATGAATTCGACATTCACGAACTCAACTGGCGTAATAATATTCGAGTCGTGGTGTTACAAATTACCCGCGCTTGCTAAGTCAGATAGTGTGGGTAAACGACCCTATCGTTGAACGGGATCATTACTAATACTTACGCTGATCTTAATCTGCGTGAACAAGTTTATCTGGAATGCAGAGCAATGACTGAGTACTTACTGGCAAATGGTAAACTTTAAATCCTTGTTTGAAAGCAGCACGCAAAACATACTGGATGCTAAAGGCATCGAAGGTAAAGCGAAACTGGCTGGTTTAGAAGTCGATGGGCGCATGAAATTAGCAAAAAATTTAATGGAAGTTCAGCAACAACTTAGCACAGCCACCGATCCTGAAGAGGCAAAACAACAAATTAATGAGTTACTTCAAAATTTAATTCAACCCAACAGAATCTCTGAATAATCTCTTGTTATATTTTGAAACAAGAGGCTCATATAGTCACTCGTGGATTTTTAAATAGTGGCTTTTGAATGCTCGCCTTTGATAGTTACAATTCATACAAAAGTGTGCTTTACTGTCAGAGCAATACAGTAATTGGGTAGCGGGTTAAAGCTGATTAACGACTGCCAGTCCTTTAAAGGACTGGCAGTCATGCTCACAAGTAAAAACAACAGATTAAGCAGTCGTTATGTGCAATGATGGAATACTTTTTATTATAGTTGGAGAAAAATTATGTTACTAAAGGTTGGCTCAAAAAATGATAATGTAAAAGCAATACAAGCAAAATTAGGTCTTACTGTCGATGGGGTGTTCGGAGCTGGAACCGCTAAGGCAGTCAAAGACTGGCAAGTAGCGCACGGTTTAGCTGCCGATGGTCTGGTTGGCGATGCCACTTGGAGCAAAATGTTTGCCGTTATTGTCGCCAGAAATGAGAGCGGTTTGTTGGTTGATGATGATGGTAATACCGTAGAAATAAATTCAGCAGATGACAAACCTGCTGCCGCTAGTGTTAACGTAGCCGCTCCAGTCGTCAGTGTTCCTAGTTTAAACTTGGACAAGTTAAAAGGTCATATACCTGATGCCGTCATTGCGCAAATTCCAGAGGCGGCTGCAAAATTTCAAATCAATACCGCTGTACGTTTAGCGCATTTTCTTGCTCAATGTGGACATGAAAGCGCGGGCTTTAAAGCCATCCAAGAAAATTTAAATTACTCGGCTGACGGTCTAAATAAAATTTTCACCAAATATTTTAAAACGGTTAACGCAGCAGATTATGCCCGCCAACCTGAAAAAATAGCTTCGCGTGTTTATGCCGATCGCATGGGCAATGGTAATGAAGCCAGCAAAGAAGGTTATAAATACCGTGGTCGTGGCTATATTCAATTGACAGGCAAAGCTAACTATGCTGAATTCGACAAAACAGTAGACGAAGATTTGATTAGCAATCCTGATTTAGTTGCCAGTAAATATCCATTGCTCTCCGCAGCATGGTATTGGAATTCGCGCTCATTGAATAACTCTGCTGATAAAGGCGCGAATGATGCTGCCGTTACCGAGATTACCAAGAAAGTGAATGGTGGCACGATTGGTTTGGCAGATCGGATTAAACACTTCAAAGAATACTACGCGCTATTAGCATAATGGTTCGGTAGAGCTAACGCACAATAAAATGATACCGTTCGTGGTGAGCATATCGAACCACATTCACGCTTCGACAAGCTCAGCGCAAACGGTTTTATTGACGGTTAGCTATATTAATCATTTCACTGCCTAGAAAAATCAAGGCGATCAAAAGTCAACGCAACAGGTTAATACTCTACCGATTTCAGCATCCATGCTGGAATGACAGTGAATTGCTGACTTAAAATATCAGTAAATCCAAGCTAGTGTAGTATTATCGCTCCACACTTGCTCTTTGATACGGTTTAATAACCGTTAGGTATTTTCAAAAATATGATTGAACCCGTCGCTTTAAAAGACTTTTTTATCACTTTTTTTTCAGCCGCTTTAATCATTATGGCTGGCGCGAGTTACGCATTATTATTTGCGTGGTCAAAAGTGAATACGAATCCCCGCATTAAAATAGCCGCTTACTTTTCCTATCTCGTGTTGCTGGTTGCCGTTGTGTTACTCACTAAGGCGGCTAACTTTTCAGGTTATTGGCTCACGCTGTCTGGCGTGATGGTGGTCGGTTATTTTTTTGCACCTATAGGTATATGGTATTTATGCGTAAAAACTCATGCCGTGTCCGATACACAACAAGCAACATTGGAGGATAAATAATGAATGAAACACCCTTATGGGCTTCGGAATCATTCTGGAAAAAAACAGCAATTTGGGTCACGGCAGGCTCATTTTTGATATTAGTTGTTTTAACTTTTGATTCATTAAGTCAAACGCAAGCAGGTGGTAAACGTGTGCCTGCATACAGCGTGATTAACAAAAAAATCGATTATGTGTATCAAAAAGACTTACATAAATCCATGCCTGTCATCGGTGAAACTGAATTATTATTCGGTAAAGAATACACCGAAGCCGAGGCCGAACAGTTGGTAATGTTAGGCAAAAAAACCACCCAAGCTAAAAACTGTATGAATTGCCATACCTTGTTAGGTAACGGTGCGTATTACGCGCCTGATTTAACCAAAGCTTATCTCGATAAAGGCTGGGTCAACAAAGAAATGCGCGAAGACATGATGATTAAATTTTTAATGGATCCTGAAAAAAATGCCCGCACTTTTGGTAGCAATCGCAAAATGCCGAACTTAGATATTACTGAGCAAGAAGCGAAAGGTGTAGTCGCGTTTTTAAAATGGATGTCGAGCATTGATACCAATGGCTTTCCTTATAATTTCAAAACCATTAACGCGGAGGACTGAGCATGAACGCAAAAGAATTATGTGAAGGTTCACGCGCTAACTATGCCAATTTTATAACGTGGGTAGCATTAGATCGTAGCAATCTGAGTGCAGGGAGACAACTGTCGGTCAACTATTTTATCGTTGCGGTGATTTTGTTTTTCGCTCAATTATTGTTTGGCATGATAGCCGCCACTCAGTTCATTTTTCCTAACTTTTTATACGACTGGTTAGATTTCAGCGTTAATCGCATGGTGCATATCAACGCCATGATTGTGTGGATGTTGTACGGTTTTATCGGCTGCGTGTATTGGCTGCTGGAAGAGGAAAGCGGCACGGACATTGTCGGTTTAAAACTGGGCAAACTCGCATTTTGGGTTTTAACAGGCGCGGTCACGATAGTGGTGTTGGTGTATTTGTTGATTCAAACAGGCGCGGGTAAAGATTCCAGCTTGTGGTTAATTAACGAAGGACGCGAATACATTGAAGCTCCACGCTGGGCAGACATTGGCATTGTCATCGTGATGCTGATCTTCTTTTACAACGTGGTTGCGACCTTTAGTAAAGGTAAATGGTCAGGCATTGCAGGCGTGTTAACACTGGATTTAGTCGCGCTAGCAGGTTTGTATGTCGCGGGTATGTTCTACATGACCAACATCACTCACGAACAATTCTGGTGGTGGTGGGTTATTCACTTATGGGTAGAAGCCACTTGGGAAGTGTTGGTCGGTGTCATTATGGCGTGGTCATTAATGAAGCTGTTAGGCGTAAGACGGCAAATCGTCACAACGTGGTTATATATCGAAGTGGCGTTAATGTTTGGTTCGGGTATTTTAGGGCTAGGACATCATTATTTTTGGATAGGTACGCCTGAATATTGGCTGACTATCGGCGGATTTTTCTCTGCCTTAGAACCGATTCCGTTGGTTGCGATGGTTGTTCATGCCATGTATGACGCGGGTAGTCACAGCTTTAAAAACAGCAATCATCCTGCGGTGGCGTGGATTATTGCTCAAGCGTTTGGCAATTTTTTTGGCGCGGGCGTGTGGGGTTTTATGCACACCTTGCCACAAATTAATATGTTCACGCACGGCACACAATGGTCAGCATCACACGGTCATTTAGCATTTTTTGGTGCGTATGCCACGATTAATATTGCGTTCTTTTATTTGGCAATACAACACTGGCGCGGCGATGTGTGGATGAATAGCGATACTGCTAACGCATGGCGGTGGAAATGGGCGTTAGGTTTATTGAATGCGGGTGTCGTCGGTATGACAGTGGCGTTATTAATCGCAGGTTATGAACAATCGTTTATTGAACGTGCGGTTGAAGGTTCAACATGGGGCGGTTATTTTTCTGCTCAAAATCACCCCTCCTTTCAAAGTGCGATGGTGTGGCGATGGTTTTTTGGTTTAATGACGTTTTCGGGTTTGATTTTACTGATTTGGGATTTATTGACTATCGGTAAAGGTGAAACCCGTAAAGCGCAGGAGATTGTTGAGCATTAGTCTCGTAGGGGCAATCCCTTGTGGTTGCCCCATTTCATGTCACTTACGCACAACATTACGATTCAATTTGATACTGCAACGCCGCTTTTACACAGCGTAAAATCTCATAACTATAAAGTCCTTCAAACTGTTCAAAAACAGGTTTTAAACTGCTTTTTTGCTCTTCGGGTAGATTTAAAATACTGGCTTCTATTTGCTTTATTTCTGGTTCAGATAAATCAATCACGTCTGCCAATATTAGCAAACCTTGGGAAATTGCCTCGGCTAAATGTGCGTAAATGGTAGAGGTTTTTAAGGCTCTTTGTTCGGCGATTTTCTGTATATTAAAGCCTAATCTGAATAAACGTATTGATTCCGCTGAGGTGTCTGATAGTCCTTCATCCCCACTGAAAAAATCACTGATAATGGTTAAAAACTTTTCACCGTATAAGTCTAATTTACGTTGTCCTATGCCTGATAATTGCGCCATTTGCGTTAAGTTGGTGGGTTTTTGCTCCATCATTGCCATCAGCGTAGCATCATGAAAAATCTGATAAGGCGGGACTTGTTGATCATCGGCAATTTCACGGCGTTTGGCGCGTAGTGCGTCCCATAATAAAGTATTGTTATTACTGCGACTTCGGGCTATAGCCGTTTTACTGGGCTTAAGTTTTTTTGCTTTATTGTCTTTGCGCAATATCAATTGCTGTTCGCCGCGTAAAATTGGGCGACTGGCTTCGATTAAATTCAACACCCCAAAATGTTCAAAATTAATGGCGACCAAACCGCGTGCGACTAATTGCCGAAACACAGAATGCCATTGTTGTTCATCTAGCTCTTTACCTATACCAAAGGTGGATTGTTGATGATGATTAAAATTTAAGACCTTTTCGGTTTGCTTACCTTGCAACACATCAATCAAATAATGCACACCAAAACGTGAACCTGTGCGATAAATACAGGATAGAGCTTGCTGGGCAGCGACCGTACCATCCCACGTTTGTACGGGTTCTAAACAAGTGTCGCAGTTGCCGCACGGTTGTTCAAGCGGATCACCAAAATAGCCCAATAGCGTTTGCCGACGACAATGCACTTGTTCACACAGTGCCAACATAGCATCTAGCTTATGCAGCTCTAGGCGTTTATGGGCTTCATCGGCATCCGAACCTGACAGCATTCGCCGCAAGGTAATCACATCTTGCAAGCCATAAGCCATCCACGCATTCGCCGCTAAGCCGTCGCGTCCTGCTCTGCCCGTTTCTTGATAATAGGCTTCCACACTTTTTGGTATATCCAAATGAGCAACAAACCGCACATTGGGTTTATCGATACCCATGCCAAAGGCAATGGTAGCAACGATAACCACACTGTCGTGTCGTAAAAATGTTTGTTGATTTTTTTGGCGATCAGCACTGTTCATACCCGCATGATAGGGCAGGGCGTTAATGTTTTTGCTTTGTAACCAGTGCGCTATTTCTTCGACTTTTTTGCGTGACAAACAATAAACGATACCCGCATCACCGTGATGCTGATTGCGTATAAACGCCAGTAATTGCTGACGGGGATTTTTTTGTTTCTGCACGATAGCATAGCGAATATTGGGACGATCAAAGCCACTCAAATACAGCGGCGCGTGTTCCAGTTTTAAGCGAACAATAATTTCTTGGCGAGTGCGCTCGTCAGCGGTAGCAGTTAAGGCAATACGAGGAATGTTAGGAAAGCGTTCATGCAGTATCGACAATTGCAAATAATCAGCGCGAAAATCATGCCCCCATTGTGAGACACAATGGGCTTCATCAATGGCAAATAGAGCGATTTTTATTTTTGTAAATAACTCTAAGGTACGCGGCGAGGTTAAGCGTTCAGGCGCGATATACAACAAATCTAATTCATTATTGAGTAATTGTTGCTCAATTCCCCGCGCTTGTTCCATCGTCAGTGTGGAATTAAGAAACGCCGCTTTCACCCCCAATTGCAATAAAGCACTGACTTGATCCTGCATCAAGGCAATCAATGGCGAAATAACAATGCCCACCCCATCACGCACTAGCGCGGGAATCTGATAACACAAGGATTTACCGCCACCCGTCGGCATCAGCACCAAGGCATCCTGCCCAGAGATAAGGTGTTCAATTGCCGCTTGCTGTTGACCACGAAAACACTCGTAGCCAAACACAGATTTTAATATATTGAGGGGCGGGTTCATGTGCTGCACGGGTTTCTACAAGAATGCCGCGATTATATCAGGACTGGATAAGTGATGACTTTTACAAGCAACCGCAGGGGGCATCGCCAAAACAGCTACTCTTGATTAAAACAAAATGGCTTAAAGTCTTTGGGTACGCAAAGTGAAAACTGCTCATCGTGGATTTTGGCAAAATACAACCCTTGTGCTAATACTTTTTGTTGTAATTGTTGATTAGCATCGACAGCGGCAAGTATGCCATAGAGCTTTTTATGGGCGAGTTCTGGAAATAACACGGGGAAATCGCGGCATTGTTTTAATAATTGCTCAATACCCTCTTCGCGTAAATGGCTTTTGACTTCGACAATAAAGGCGGTATTAATTTCGCTGTTAGCGTAGGCTAATACATCAATTTCCTGCTCATTACCGTTTTTATCGCGCACCCGCACACTAGGATTAATGGTCGTCATGCCAAATTTTTCGGTTAAAATTTTAGTCATAGAAGGCAAGGCTAAACCCTCGGTAAAACTACCAAATTTATTAGCAATGCCGCCGATTTGTTGTCGCAGTTCTTTCATCGCCTTATCATTTTCTTTGCGGGATTCTTGCTGATTGATGGCTAAACTGGCTACTAAGTCTTTTAATTCTTGGTCGGTCATGGAGGGATTAAGCAAAGTGTAAAAGTTGGCGACGATTATACGCTAAACCCTCGTGCGTTTTTCCAATCTCATTAAGTTAAACAGGAGTGCATAAATCCTATCTATGATTTTTCCAGTCACTTTTCGATAGGTTCAGAGTAAACAGAAAAATCCTTAACTGTGGGCGGTGAAGCTTTTTCTTGGGAACGCCTAGAACTCACTAGCTCGGCGTATTTTTCAGTTTCCATCTGAGCTTCACCTGCATTTGTGTTTAGCCAGCATTATAGCAGAGTGTATGATCAGAGTTTGAACCCGACCTTAGATGCAAGTCTGTGAGGTAGATAAAACCCATGCACTGATTTCTTAACACTGAATGGTATCCGAGTCCTTCCGAGTGGAAAGAGGCTGAATGAACAAGGGGAGTGAAAGAAATGAATACAATAGGCATAGATGTTAGCTGCGAAAACTGGTACATATCTGCTTTGGTGTTCTAAAACACCAGCAATCCTATCAACCACAAACGGGATGATTTTCCGCTTGCGATTGATTTGGAGAGATGGTATCTACTCGGCTAATTTGGAGATTGAAAATCAACTAACACAAAGTTTTGTAAGCGAAACCACAGTTTTCATATTAAAATCCCTAAAACCCAAATGGAGAAACCCAATGAGCATTCAACTAATCCTTAAAAACGACCAACTAAACGATGATAAATTACAGGCATTAACCGAAGATTTATACCAAACCCTAAAACGAGAAACCGATGTAGACGTTCAGCTTGCAAAGGGTGACAGCGAACAAGG
>JAPLRZ010000021.1 GCA_026398895.1 Methylococcales bacterium | reverse complement strand
CCGTTGCCAACGATGCCCTTCCCTCGCGCACCTTTCAAACGATTTCGACGCGGATCACGGTTGTTGATGGCTGTCGGAATGCCTTTATGCCCTGCCACACTATAGACTTCATCGCAGTCCACCTTGTCGGTCAACTGCACCGCTTGTTTTCGGCTAACGACTCCGCTCTGCCATGCGCTGGCTATCACTGGCACATAAACCCCGCTCTGCCGCGATTTTGGTGGCTGAACTATTCAAGCCCAGAAGATATAAATAACTTATCCATACCGTAATCGATTTTATTGTCTAACCATTTGATGATTCCAGTTAATAGGGTAAAACCTAGCTAACCATTTGCGTACAGCACACTATAGTGGAGTAGTATTTGTGGGTAATGGACAGGACTGAAGATTTACGGTGAAGCCTATCTTGATCTTGTCGAATAGGGCGAATGGAAAGTGCGTCAACACAGAGTTAGTAAGCGGCGCACAGGGAGACACGCTGATGGGTATTAATAATGCAGGAGTATAAACGTGGGAGTTGTATTCCACATTTGAATTAAAAGGAAAGAAAGAGTCAGCCTATAAGCCGGGTTCTGTCGAGAGCAGCCATTCATCTAGGCGTTCAGTCACCCGAACGCTCAAGCAATCTACCCAGAAGCCGCACGGGCCGTGCGTCTGCTTCTCTATTTGATCTTGCTCCGAGCGGAGTTTACCCTGCCACACCTGTTACCAGCTGCGCGGTGCGCTCTTACCGCACCATTTCACCCTTACCCATCGAGATAGGCGGTATATTTTCTGTGGCACTTGTCGTAGGCTTGCGCCCCCTAGGCGTTACCTAGCACTCTGCCCTATGAAGCCCGGACTTTCCTCCCTTTCATCTTGCGATAAAACGGCGACTGCTCAGCCGACTCTTTCAGCCAAACAGTATACGGTACTTTATCTAATTGAGGTAAGTAGTTTTTTGGAGTGCAAGCTTTGCTTGCAAGTGGGCAAAGCCTACACTCCAGCAATTATCTTGTTTAAACCAATTGATTTAATTGCGCAATAACGTGGTCAGCGGTGATGTCTGTCAAACAACGAGTATGGCCTAAGGGACATTCACGCTTAAAACACGGTGAACAGCTTAAACCTAAATAAAGTATTTTGGCTTTATCGCTTAAAGGTGGGGTAAAGTTGGGATCAGACGAGCCATAAATGGCGATTAGATTTTTATTTAACGCACTGGCAACGTGCATTAAGCCTGAATCATTGCTGATTACGACATCGACTAACGATAATAAATCGACGGCTTCGGTGATACTGGTTTTACCGCTAAAGTCTACACAACGATTATCGGTAAGCTGATTAATTTCATCAGCAACCGCTTGATCTTTGGCTGAACCAAACAGCCAAACCTGCCAACCCTCATTAAGTTTATCGCGGGCGACTTCGGCATAATGACTCACGGGCCAACGTTTTGCTTCGCCATATTCTGCACCCGCACATAAGGCTATAATTTTTTGATTTTCGGGCAGATGGTATTGCTGAATTATGTGTTGCTGACGGTCTGGATTGATTTTAAAAACAGGCGTAGGACAGTTTGGTAGGCTATTAACGGTTGACGGGGCAGCCAATGCAACAAAACGTTGCACCGTTTTGGTCAAAAAGTTCTTATCCAAACGGCGTACATCGTTAAGCAAACCCCAGCGGCATTCACCTATATAGCCCGTTCGTTTCGGAATATTGGCGAAAAACGGAATTAAGGCGGATTTCCAAGTATTAGGCAGCAATATCGCTAAGTCGTAATGATATTGGCGCAAGGATTTGCCTAATTTGATACGTTCCATCAAGCCTAATTTACCGCGTTTTGCGGACATAACAAAGCCTTGTGATACTTCAGGCATAGCCTGTGTCAATGCCAATGTCCACGACGGTGCAACCACATCAATCTGGCAATTTGGATATTGTTGTTTTAAGGTAATAAACAGGCTTTGTGCCATGACCATATCACCTACCCACGATGGAGCGATTACTAAAATACGCATATTTGGATACTTACATTTCTCGTTCCCAAACTCCAGTTTGGGAATGCCTATCACCAAGCTCCGCTTGGTGTGCCAATGAATAAAACAAGTTAATTTTCACGCTTATAACGATTAAATATCAAGCGGAGCTTGAGGGTAGGCATTCCCAAGCCAGAGCTTGGGAACAAGATAAACAGGTTTATTCCGACCTAAGGCTTTTTAGGTAAAACATCTTGAACTGCATCCAATTTTTTCCAGTCGGGTGTTGGTGTTACACAGCCTTTTTTAGGAATATAGTCGGATTGTTCTATTTTTTGATAACGATGAATGTAGCGTGGGCAATTAAGAAATAAATTACGCACCGTCACACGAATCATATATTCTGCATCAACATACTCATCGAGCAACGGATCATCAAGTACCACCGTTGCTGAACCATGCAAGCGTAACCGCTGCGGCTGCTCTAAATCAATAAAAAGTAGTCCTACTTCATGATTCAAGGCAATATTACCCGCCGTTAAAAACATACCATTGCCGTCATAACTCGGAAATGCGATAGTTTTTTCATCAATAACACGCACAAAACCAACGTTACCGCCTTTGTAAGATACAGTCGGTCTTCCCTGTTCATCAACCGTGCTAATAAAGAACATATCACGCGTGGTAATGAAATCACGCTCTTGCTCAGTAATACTCTCATGTACGATTAAATCGCTCACGCGGTCTGCTAGTTTTGTAGAATTAAAATGATTTTGTAAATCACGATTACCGTTATGATAAATATCGTTCACAAGCTGTTATCCTTTATGGGTATTGATGGTTTAGTGAGTAGGTTGGATTGGCAATCAGACAACCCAACGATAACAGCACTTCCGCTAGCACATATAACTTGAATCCCTGTATTCATGCTTGCTGGGATTCGTTCCTCATTTCAGCTTACACTGGTCGCTCATGCGTTGAATTCAAAGTTTTAATTTAATCATAATGAAACCGACAAGCGATTATTTTAATTATGTTGCCGTCTATTTCATACACTAAACGATGTTCGCTATTTATGCGTCTTGACCAACGCGATAAGATGCGCTACATAGGATGAGCTGAGGTACGGAAGCGCATCGTTCGAGAAATATAACGCGAATGATGCGCCTCCTATCGTCGGCACATCCAATGGCTCTAGCTATTATTTAACAAAATTAAAACTATCCGCCACTGGCTCAATCTGAAACACGCGATTAGGCATTTTGGTATTGTAGGATTTTTCTTTGCCGTTTGCGTCACGTTCGCGTAATTTGAAGGTGTTGCAATCAGCGATAAGGTGCGTACCAAACGGGGTTTCTATCGCATCTTGTACCCATTTCACAGGGAAATAACGGTTAGTACCCGCGATGGTTTCGATGAGCTGAAAGTTTTTATCGAATATCCGCACTTCACCTTTGCGCGAATTGGACAGCATATAGCCTTTAGAATGCGGGCGAATATGATGTGCGCCGTTTAAGTCGCTGATGACAATTTCGGTGTTTAGCGTTTCTCTATCAATACGCGCTACTTTACCTTGATAGAACAGGATGGTTAAAATTTTGCTGTTATCGTAAGGGTCAACGATTGCAGAATTCAAATGGGTGGTTTGCAAACGCCCTGGGTAGTTTTTTAAACGGTGATCCATCGTTTTATCAATCACCCGTGACCCACCACCATAAGCTTGATCGTAGCCGTGTTCTGTTGCCCACCAAGACCAAATCAATTCACCTGATAAATCAAATTCTAAGAGAGCATCCACACCGCTGGCAGTAACTAATAAACCGCGTTCAGTACGGCGTAACGAGCGTACTTGAGTGAGTAATGGGCTGCGAATTTCTAAGTCAATTTCACCGTTATCATTGAGTCTGGCGATATGCTCATCACCTGACACACCGTCTTCACTACAAGGCAAGCCTGTGATGAAATATAAACCTTCACCTGCTACATATTGCAAGCCAAACGGTTTAATCGGATAAATCTCACCCAGTGACTTAATACCACCTAATTCGCCATTATGTTCAAATAATTGCAGTTTTCCACCAGGTAAGCCTCTAAAAACATCGTTAGATTTATCTTTACCCAGAATGATACGATTTAATCTGAACTTGACATAATCCCAATTGGTTTGTGGATAGGAAACGACGAATTTCATGCTGTTTGCTCGGTTGTGTTTTAAATGAATGTTGGGGATGTCGGGTTACGCTGTTCGACCATTCGACAAGCTCATGGCTCACAGCTAACCCGACCTACAATGATGATTTAGCGCATGGATTTTAGGCGACCTGATTTTTTTAAAAATCGCATCGTTAAAAAAGCACTGGTCATAATGACGGTGATGATTATTAAGGTAGTTTGATAATTGCCTAATTGATTAGCTAACTGCAATTTCCACGCGATTAAAGCCACAGGCACCATCACCGACATAAAGATAGTACCACCATCTTTTACTGCAACGGCAGGCCAGTCGAACTGATAACCTTTGACGGTGTCTGAAAATCCTTCAAATTTTGGCATCCAGCGTGGCACATCGGCACAAAAATCAGCGTAGGCTTGACCAAATTTCGCGCTTAAAAATGTTTCTTCACTATGAACAATCAAGCGATAAATTGCCAAAAAAGCCAATGAGCCGACAATAATACTGCCCCAATTACCGCCGACAAATAAATAGCCGATGGCGATTAAAATATTGCCAACATACAAGGGAT
Organism: Methylococcales bacterium; assembly: GCA_026398895.1. GTDB lineage: Bacteria > Pseudomonadota > Gammaproteobacteria > Methylococcales > Methylomonadaceae > UBA4132. The sequence goes on along the minus strand of JAPLRZ010000021.1, from coordinate 22,768 downwards.
TTCTACAATGAGAAAACAGTCCGCCTGTGACTAAGTCTTCTGCATAAATCCGTCTATTACGTCCACCGCGAACAATGTAGTCCAAGCCAATAGTCGTGATACGAAACAACTGCCCTAATGCAACCATCAGTAAACCTGCGGTCATAACAAAACAACTCGCGGCGTTTGTTAGCGCGACAGGCGACCATATAAATAGCAGGACTAAAATAAAGACAGGGAAAAGCACGTTACGGGTATGGAAAAGAAAGTTTCCCCATTGATTAAATAAATCATTCATAAGTTTTGAATTTTTATTGGTGAGTAGTTAGTTAATGTTAGGAATACTGATTGCTTAAAGCCAGCAAGGGAAGTTTACCATTGCCATTTTTATGATGATGGTAAATTTTAGGCAAAAAAAAAGGGATTACATGGTAATCCCTATTTTTCTTTGGTACCGAGAGCCGGAATCGAACCGGCACGATGTCACCATCACCGGATTTTGAATCCGGCGCGTCTACCAGTTCCGCCATCCCGGCACAGAACCGACATTATAGGCAAACAGTGTTAAAAATGCTAGTCTATTTTCAAACTAAATTTATTATTTTGAACTTACCATGAAAAAAAGTGATTTTAACTATCTATTGCCTGACGCATTAATTGCACAAAAACCTTTGCCAACTCGTGATGCTAGTCGCTTATTATGTATGAATCGGGACACTGGGCAAATAATCGACCGACAATTTACCAATTTTATCGATTTAATCAATGATAAGGATTTATTAGTTTTTAATGATACCAAAGTAATCCCAGCACGACTGTTCGGCAAAAAACGTAGCGGCGGTAAAGTTGAAATTTTGATTGAACGCATACTGAATGACCATCACGCGATAGCTCACGTTAGAGCCAGTAAATCGCCAAAAGAAGGAACATTGATTGACTTGGATAATGGGCATATTTGTGAGGTACAGGGTAGGGAGAATGATTTATTTATTTTAGAATTTAAAGGCAGTGATAGTGTATTAACGCTGTTAGCACACATTGGACACATTCCCTTGCCTCCGTATATTACTAGAGCAGACGATGAATCTGATTTAAGCCGTTATCAAACAGTGTTTGCTAAACAAGCAGGCGCAGTTGCCGCACCGACTGCTGGATTGCATTTCGATGAGGCATTGCTAGAAAAAATTAACGAGAAAGGGGTGAAAACCGCTTTTGTCACCCTTCATGTCGGTAGTGGAACGTTTCAACCCGTCAGAGTGGAAAATTTAGCTGACCATTTAATGCACAAAGAATATTTTAGCGTCCCTTCGGCAACGGTTGATGCAGTTCATCAAGCAAGAGCTAGAGGTGGGCGGGTGATTGCCATCGGAACAACTGCCGTGAGAGCCTTAGAGTCTGCGTCTAAAAGCGGGCAACTGCTAGCAGGTTGTGGTGATACTGATTTATTCATCACACCTAGCTACCAGTTTAAGTCAGTCGATGCCATGCTAACGAACTTTCATTTACCCGAATCAACTTTATTAATGCTAGTTTCTGCATTTGCGGGTTATCATCCGATTATGAATGCCTATCAGCACGCCATCGCTCAGTGTTATCGTTTTTTTAGTTACGGTGATGCGATGTTTTTGAGTCGTTAATTGCTGTTTTGAAAATGAACAACTAAAACCGACTATTGAAACCTTAGCTGACAATCAAGCCATCTTCCATGTGTAGCACTTTACCCATTCTTCCTGCGAGTTCGTGGTCGTGCGTCACCACTAGAAAACTGATATTCAGCTCTTGATTTAATTCCAGCATGAGCTGATAAACCGAATCAGCGGTTTTAGTATCCAGATTACCTGTGGGTTCATCGGCTAAAATTACGCTAGGTTTATTAATCAAGGCTCTGGCAATCGCAGCACGTTGTCGTTCACCACCCGATAATTCACCTGGTTTGTGTTCGACACGATGCCCTAAACCGACACGTTCTAATAAGGCAGTGGCGCGATTTTTCGCTTCTTTAACCGCCAATCCTGCAATTAATAACGGCATGGCGGCATTTTCCAACACGGTAAATTCGCCTAACAAATGATGGGATTGATAGATAAAACCCAGCGATTTATTGCGTAGTTGCGCCAATTTGGTGGTGCTAATTTGGTTGATATTAACGCCATCCAAAATCACTTCGCCGCTAGTTGGTTTGTCTAATCCACCCAATAAGTGCATCAAGGTACTTTTACCCGAACCAGACACGCCCATAATGGCAACCCGTTCACCTGCGGTAATGGTTAAATCCACGCCTTTTAACACATCAACGTCTAATTCACCTTGATAGCGTTTGGTGAGTTTTTTACATTGTAAAATAATTGCATTACTCATAGCGTAATACCTCGGCAGGATTAACTTTAGCGGCTTGCCAAGCGGGGTAAATAGTGGCAAGCAATGACAATAAAAATGCCATGCCAGCGGTAGCCCATACATCGCCCCACATTAATTTAGAAGGCAATTCGCTGATGTAATACACTTGGGCATTTAAAAATTTCACATGAAACAGTTGCTCAATCGCACTGACTAATTCGGGGACATTAATAGCGAGTAATACTCCGCAGATGACACCCAGTATAGTGCCGAACAAACCAATCACTGTACCTAGCACCATAAAAATCCCCATGACTGATGCAGAGGTTAGCCCTTGCGTTTTTAAAATAGCAATGTCGCTACGCTTATCTGTTACCACCATAATTAGCGTAGAAACAATGTTAAACGCCGATACTGCAACCATGAGCAGTAGAATAATCGACATCACCTTTTTTTCCATTTTTATGGCTTGGAAAAAATTGTCGTGCGCCATTGTCCAATCACTCACTGAATATTTATCGGCAAACGTTTTGGCTAACGAGGCGGTAATTTGCGGTGCATTTAATAAATCGTCCATTTTAATGCGTAAAGCCGACACGCTGTTTTCCATACGAAATAATTTAGCTGCATCATCAATATGAATCAACGCCATGTTGCGATCATATTCATACATACCGACTTGAAAAATACCAACCACGCTAAAGCGGCGCATTCTAGGCACGACACCTGCGGGGGTAGAATTAACTTGCGGACTAATGATGGTGACTTTATCACCTACAGTAACACCTAGATAATTTGCTTGTTCCAGCCCCAAAATAATGCCGTATTCACCCGCCACTAAATCCGATAATTGTCCTAATTTCATTTTATCGGCTATTTCAGATACTTTGCTTTCATAGTCAGGCAAAATGCCGCTGACCATCGTGCCGTTGACACGGCGATCCGCATTAATCATCACTTGTCCAGTAACAAAAGGCGCAGACCCTAGAACATGAGGATAGGTTTTTAATTGCTGCTCTAAGGCGTGCCAATCGTCTAATTGACCATATAGCCCTGTGATAGTGGCGTGTGAAGTCATGCTCAGCATACGCTCGCTGATTTTATCGACAAAACCATTCATCACTGATAACACAGTAATCAACGCGGTGACGCTCAAAGCAATCCCTAACACTGACGCTAAGGTGACAAAGGAAATAAACTGCGTGCGCCGTTTAGCCCGCGTATAACGCAAGCCGATATAAAAAATAAGGGGTTTAAACATGAAGTCTCTGAGGAGTGATTAAATAGTTAAGCTTGACGGCATACAGGGCAATAACCGTACAAATATAGACCGTGATCGGTTAATTCATAACCTAGATTTACAGCAATTTCTTTTTGGCGAATTTCAATCGAATCATCGGTAAATTCATCCACTTTGCCACATTTAAGACATAAAATATGATCGTGATGGTTGCTAGTTGATAATTCAAAAATGGAATTACCGCCCTCAAAATGATGACGACTCACTAAACCTGCGGCTTCAAATTGTGTTAATACCCGATAAACGGTTGCCAAGCCTATATCTTCGTCTTCGCTTAATAGAATTTTATAGACTTGTTCTGCTGTTAAATGGCGTTTATCATGCTGTTTTTCTAAGATTTGCAGAATTTTAAGCCGTGGTACCGTAACCTTTAACCCTGCATTCTTTAAGTTGTACGTTTCCAACATTCATCTCCTGTTAAATCGCCGTGGGCGCATTGTGTAAGTTAAGTACATTGTAGCATGACAGTTTTATAGGATAATCTTTTAACATCCTGTATCATTTTAGTTTTTTTAAACCTTTCCTGCTATCAAATGAGAAAATCGCTTTTTTCTTTCACTCTATTGGCAAGCTTGACACTAGCTTCCTGTTCCACGATTTTGAACAACTTGCCAGGTGTTTATACCCTAGAAATTCAACAAGGTAATATTGTTGATCAAAACATGATTAATCAACTCAAGCCCAATATGGATAAACGGCAGGTGCTGTACATCATGGGTTCGCCAATGCTAACAGATTTTTTTCACAAAAATCGTTGGGATTACGTCTATTCCGTTAAGCCTAGCGGTGAAGACGCTGTAGAAAAGAAAGTCTTCTTAGTGTTCAAAGAAGTCGATGGCATGGAAAAATTAGCGGGGCTACTCGGTGATTTTAAACCCAGTAATCTGCCTGTGCTAAAACCCTCTAATGAAATGATTGTAGATTTACCTAAGCGGGAAGTTGATAAAACTTTGTGGGAAATGATTACTGGGTTATTTGGCTTTGACGGCAGCGACACTGACAGCTCTGCGCCGAAAGAAAAATCAAGTGCCACAGCGAATTTGCCATTTTAAAGCCTTCACAGAGCTGAACCGCGTGCGGGTATATCATGAATATTCGCTACAAGACATTAGCATAAATGCTAACAACCCCGTATCGTTATTGTATTTTATGGAAACGTCTTCTATTCTTTATTCGGTAGGTTAATGAATCGAAAAATATTAGAATTTGAGAACTAACATAATGAACATAATTGATTTGCGTAACAAATTACAGCAATCATCAACAGAGCGGCGTATTTCTTCTGATAACCGTAAAGTGTCTTATCAATTTGGTTCACCAGAGTGGTTAGAGCGCATGAAAAACAAAGAACTTAAATACCTAGAGGAGGAACGTCGTAAAATCATTAGACGCAGTGAAGATCAAGAATCCATCACTGAATCTGAAACTATCGATACCGAAAAAACCTATAAGCGGATTTTTCTGACTCCAGGAGAAAAAAAATTGCTTCAAGACATCTATCTAAGCGATTTAGATTAATGCCTTTCAGAAACACTACTGAATGAACCAGATGGAGTCCAAATATATTTTGGACTCCATCCCTCAAAAATGACTATGCCATTGCCGCTACAATTGCATCGCCCATTTCAATCGTTCCTGCCTTAGAATTAGGATTTAGATCGGGCGTAACATAGCTACCTTCATTAACCACTTTTTCTACCGCTTTTAATACCCGATCTGCCGCTTCCATCTCGCCGATATGAGTTAACATCATCGCACCCGCCATAATCACAGCGGTTGGATTAGCCAGATTCTTACCCGTAATATCAGGTGCGCTGCCGTGTACCGCTTCAAATAACGCCGCATCTGCACCAATATTTGCACCTGGAATTAGCCCCAAACCACCGACTAAACCAGCCGTTAAATCCGATAAAATATCACCGAACATATTAGTGGTAACGACCACATCAAATTGTTGTGGATTCATCACCATGTGCATACACGCGGCATCAACGATTTTTTCGTCAAATTCAATGTCAGGATACAGTGCTGCGACTTCTCTAGCCACAGTTAAAAACAAACCCTGCGTATATTTTAAAATATTGGCTTTATGACAAACAGTGACTTTTTTGCGCTTATTGTCACGCGCATATTGAAACGCATAATGCACAATACGCTCTGAAGCCACACGAGTAACGACAGCCAAACTTTCGGCAACATCTTTTTTTGGCGTAAGATAATGCTCCAAACCCGCATACAACCCTTCGGTATTTTCACGGACGATGACAATATCGACATCCTCATAACGAGTTTTTATACCCGCCCAACTTTTTGCAGGACGCACATTAGCATACAAATCATACTGTTGACGCAACGCAACATTAATACTTCTAAACCCCGAACCTACCACAGTGGTTAACGGCCCTTTAAATGCCAAACGGGTTTTATCAAATGAAGCCAGTGTTTCATCGGGTAACGGATTACCGAATTTCTCAAATGCCGACAACCCAGCATAAGCTTCTTCCCACTGAATTTTTGCCCCAGATGCGTCAATTACTTTAACCGCCGCATCCATAATAGAAGGCCCAATACCATCCCCTTTAATCAATGTTACAACGCGCATTCGTTTCTCCACGATTTAATAAAATTGTAATGATACACAGAAATAGCGCGTTGTTCATAGAAAACTAACGGCATAAAATGGGCGGTGGATTAAAATCTGCCTGTGTCCAGACTCCTGTATCATCGATATTATCGGAGTACAACTCTACATTTACGTTAAATATCTTTGCTGATAGACTCGATTAGCCCATGTAAATCACCACCTTTCATACCTATTTCATTAAGAACAGCGTCTAAAATAGGCTGTTGAGCGCGGTAAGCAAGCGCGGCTGAAACCGCTTATTCGGCATTTTTTAATAAGATAATAGCCGAGTTTTTGATGACGCACTGTCAATACCATTTAATATCTACGCTACAAAGTCAGTTGTAACATAAAAACTATCGACACCGTGTATTTTTGGAGTAGCATCATAGCGTTGAATGCTGAATGCCTCAGTTGATAGTTGAGTTGTGGGAGCGTTCATCGTAACGCAGTTAAACAAGCGCAACAACTAATTAAATTTACGAGACTTAGCGAATGAAAATTTTAATAACAGGTGGTACAGGTTTAATAGGTCGTAGGCTATGTAAGGCTTTGCTGGCAAAAGGTCATGAGCTGACGGTATTAAGTCGCAAGCCAGAAACAGTGGCGGTGAAATGCGGCGCGGCGGTTCAAGCAATAGCAACACTGGATGAATGGCATACCGATACAGTTTTCGATGCCGTGATTAATCTGGCAGGCGAACCGATTGTCGATGCGCGTTGGACAGCAGAGCGTAAACATCGCTTATGGCAAAGCCGCGTGAGTCTCACTGAGGCATTAATACAAGCTCTTGCCAACGCCACCCATAAACCCAGCGTGTTATTAAGCGGTTCAGCAACTGGCTTTTACGGTGATGGTGGCGACACTATTCTGGAAGAATCTCGATTACCTGCGACAGATTTTGGTGGGCAATTATGTAGTGCGTGGGAAAGCGTCGCGCAAACTGCTGATGCGTTTGGCGTGCGCGTGTGTTTATTACGCACAGGCTTAGTGCTGGATTCTTCAGGTGGCTTATTGGGCAGAATGCTATTACCGTTTAAACTCGGTTTAGCGGCACGACTCGGTGATGGTAAGCAATGGATGAGCTGGATTCATGTTGATGATTATGTTGCTATCGTATTGTTGCTATTGGAAAACCAGCAAGCGATGGGAGCTTATAATATGACCGCACCAGAACCTGTCACCAATAGTGAATTTACTCAAACTCTGGCACAAGCATTACACCGCCCTGCCCTATTTGTCGCGCCAGCGTTCTTGTTAAAATTACTGCTAGGGGAAATGTCAGTTTTATTATTAGGTGGGCAACGGGCATTGCCAACTAAATTGCAAACATTGGGTTATGATTTTAGTTATACAAATCTTGAGGCGGCATTAAAATCTTTATTGTGAGTTCGTCTGCTATAAAAATCTGTCAGTTACTCAATTCTAAAAGCTCCAGCTTTTGTGTGAGCCAGAGCTTGTTCAATCATTTTTAAGGAGAGCAATCATGCTCTGGTTATTTGCGTTCATTATCTTGGCTAGTGTTTTAAGCTATCGCCAAGCCACCCTACATCAAGCGGCATTGTGCATCGGTTTATTACTAGGTGGCTATAGTCTTTTCACCACGTTTAATGAAAGTCTCTGGATTACTTATTTAGTTATTTTTGTTCCAATCACTGTGCCGTTTATACGTAAAAAACTCATCAGTCGCTGGATATTTCAGTGGATGAAAAAAGCCTTGCCCACCATGTCAAAAACCGAACGTGAGGCATTGGAAGCTGGGAATACTTGGTGGGATGCTGAATTATTTTCAGGTAAGCCACACTGGAAAGTATTGCAGGATTTGCCGATGATTAAACTCACTGCCGATGAGCAAGCCTTTATCGATGGTGACGTAGAAACCTTGTGCGCGATGCTCAATGATTGGGATATTACTCATAAACGTAAAGATTTACCGCCCGAAGTCTGGGCTTACATCAAACAGCACAAATTTTGCGGCATGATGATTCCTAAAGTCTACGGTGGTTTGGAGTTTTCTGAAACTGCGCATTCTGAGGTAGTGATGAAAATTGCCAGTCGTTGTACCACGGCGGCAGTCACGGTGATGGTACCTAATTCTTTAGGCCCTGCCAAATTACTGCTTAACTACGGCACGGAAGCGCAAAAAAATTATTACTTACCACGTTTAGTTTCGGGTGAGGAAATTCCTGCCTTTGCCTTGACCAGCCCTGTTGCGGGTAGTGATGCAGGGGCGATGACTGATACGGGCATTGTTTGTACTCAAGATGGCGTGTTAGGCATACGGTTAAATTGGGAAAAACGCTATATTACACTCGGTCCAATTGCCACCGTATTGGGTTTGGCGTTTAAATTGTATGATCCCGATAAACTCATCGGCGACAACGAAAATATCGGTATCACGGTAGCGTTAATTCCCACCAACACCGCAGGCATATCTATTGGCAGACGGCATTATCCCTTGGATTCAGCTTTTCAAAATGGACCGAACTGGGGTAAAGACGTATTTATTCCGCTGGATTACTTAATCGGTGGTGTCGCGCAAGCAGGTAATGGCTGGAAAATGCTGATGCACAGTTTGACTACAGGCAGGGCGGTTTCCTTACCCGCACTCAGTGTTGCCGCCTCTAAATTTACTTGTCGCAATACAGGCGCGTATTCACGCATACGCAAACAATTTAATGTGCCGATTGGTGAACTAGAAGGCATCGAAGAACCGTTAGCGCGTATGGCAGGCGAAACCTATATTCTCGATGCTGCGCGTTGTGTGACCAATGCCGCGTTAGATCATGGCGAACGCCCTGCGGTCATTTCTGCGATTTTAAAATATGAACTCACCGAAAGAATGCGCCGCGTGCTTAATGACGGCATGGATATACAAGGCGGTTCTGGGATTTGTTTAGGGTCGAAAAATTATCTGGGACGTTTATATCAAGTTATCCCCATTAGCATTACTGTGGAAGGTGCGAACATTCTCACCCGTACCATGATGATTTTTGGGCAAGGCGCAATACGTTGTCATCCGTTTATTCAAAAAGAAATGGCAGCCATACAAGCCAATGATTTGGCGCAATTTGATAGCCTGTTATTTCAGCATCTTGGTTTTTGGGCGCGTAATAAAACCACCGCCTTTTGGTTAGGCTTAACTAATGCGCGGTTTTATCAGACCTTAGGCGATAACAACACACAACGCTATTACCGACAAATTGCCCGACTCAGTGTTGGTTTCGCGCTAATCACTGATTTCGCGCTACTCACTTTGGGCGGTTCATTAAAGCGTAAAGAGCGATTATCAGGACGTTTTGCCGATGTATTAAGTAATTTATATTTATGCTCGTGTGTGCTGAAACACTATGAAAACCAAGGCAGTCAGCAAGATGACGCGCCGTTATTACATTGGGCGTGTCAACACACGCTATACCTCGCTCAGCAATCTTTATTAGCGATTTTTTACCTGCTACCGTTTCGTCCTATCGCGTGGGCATTGCGTAGCATTGTTATTTTTCCATTCGGTAAACCTAACACGCCACCTAGCGATAAACTGATTCATCAAACCGCAGCCTTACTGTTGCATGATTCAGCTACGCGTGATCGTTTGACGCAGGGAATTTATATCAACAACAATCCCGATGATGCAACAGGCAGAATTGAGGTCGCTTTTAAAGCCGTATTAGCCGCCGCACCTGTAGAAGCAAAAATTCGCGCCGCTAAATTGGGTAAAGGCGATGTTCTTGCGTTGTTAGATACCGCGTTAGCGCGTGGAATTATTACCCAAGAAGAGGCGGCATTAATCCATATTGCCGAGCAAGCTCGTTTAATAGCCATTAGCGTGGATGATTTTGATGCGAATGGAATTCTTGGACGGTGATATTAACCCGCATGAAAAGAGAAGCGAGTTATTTAAATCGCTTCCATCTACCGTGAATATAATCTAATGCTTCTTGTATATTCAAATCACGCGTTCCCCCGCCTGTACGAACAAAAAATTTGGGAGCGTTACCTTGATCTAAAAATACGGGTCTGGATGCAGGGGATACAATAAGCCGACACACGTCTTTATCGTCAATTACATGGAATAACACATGGACAAACTGGCAAAGATCTGTGCCTAAATTGTTTGCAATAGAGGTCATTAAATTTTGCTCAAAACCATCTTGACTGGGTTTTTTCAAGGTTTGATAATCTTTTTCCAGCCCAATAATGTCGCCATTATCTGTCACACCAATCAGTAATGTTCCCCCTATTGGGCTATTTAAAAAACCTGCCAGTGTTTTTAATACCACGCCTTCCAGTGAGCGATTGATGCGTGACTCAACTATATCCCAACGTAACGAGGATTTGAATTCTAAATGTGAGCCTTCGCCTTGCTGAATAATTGAAAAAATATCTTTGTTCAGCTCAGATTTTAAGTGGTCAATATTAATTACGCGCTTATGAATAAGTTTATATAACCCTAGGGAAAATAATCCCAGCATCGCGCCAATTTCGGCGTAAAACATAATCAACACAAAGTTATCGTGGGAAATTTTCCCCGTTAGCATATAGCCAATCTGCGTTAGCACATACTCGACTGATGACAGCGGGTCGGCTGTTTGTTCACGCGCATAAATGTAGTCGTAACTTGGTGCTAATACCAAAATGCCAATTAACGCCCCCGTGATGGCAACGATAAGATAAAGCTTGAATTGTTGATGCCAAATTGACAATATCAGTAAAAAAAATCTTTTCATAATGGTAGTAAGCTCTCTTTAGTGTTGCACGCAGCCAAATTAAACCGCTTACGGTGGCTTATATCAGAAAGCTAAATAATCGCCTGTGATTAATGTATTAAATAATAACCCAGCGACCTTAATTATTACTTAGAATGGCTTTTAAATACTTGGTAATGCTTGTCGCTATCGAAACTCATCACATCGTAAGGATCTTTTTTACCGTCCATTTCCATACCAGGTGTACCGCTAGGCATTTGTGGCACAGCAATACCAACCACGCTGGGCTTAGTTTTGAGCAAGACTTTAATATCGTCTGCGGGAACATGACCTTCTACCACATAACCATTCACCACCGCAGTATGGCAAGATGCCATCTCATCGCTAACACCGTACTTGTGTTTGATGGCATTCATATCCTCAGTGGGAATGTCTTTGATGGTGAAGTTATTTTGTTTTAAATGTTCTAGCCATTTACCGCAACAACTACAGCTAGGGCTACGATAAACGGTGATGTCCGTTGCTTTTTCAGCGTGTGCAGGAATAGTGCCTAGTACTAGACTGATAGCGAAAAGAATTTCTAATGATTTCATGTTACACCTGCGCGTGATAAACGGGACTATATTGATGGACAGCATCCACCATCGCTTTAACGTGTTCTGGATTGATGTCTGGCAAAATACCATGCCCTAAATTAAATATGTGACCTGAGCCTTGACCGTATTTTTGCAGGATAGTTTTGACTTTTTCAGCAATGATGTCAGGTTGCGCATACAAGGCAATCGGATCCATATTCCCTTGTAACGCAACTTGATTGCCGACTCTAGCGCGAGCATTGGCTATATCGGTTTGCCAATCCAAGCCCAGCGCGTCATAACCTGCATCGACCATAGTTTCTAACCATTGCCCGCAACCTTTACTGAATAAAACCGTGGGAATTTGCTGTCCATCTATTTGAGTATTAAGCAAACTGCGAATTTGTTTCGCGTAGTACAACGAAAATTCTGCGTAATCTTCTGTACTGAGAACTCCGCCCCAAGTATCAAATAACATCACTGCTTGTGCGCCTGCGGCAATTTGGGCATTCAAATAACTCGCCACCGATTGCGCCAGTTTATCAAGCAGCGCGTGCATGACTTTGGGTTGTTCATACATCAAACCTTTAACGCGGTGAAAACTCTTGCTACTGCCGCCTTCGACCATGTAAGTTGCCAACGTCCACGGACTGCCAGAAAAACCAATCAGCGGCACGCTACCCGCCAAATTTTTACGAATTAACCGTACTGCGTCCATGACATAGCGTAATTCTAATTCGGGGTCTGGAATCGGCAAACGCTCAATATCTGCCGCTGTGCGTAGCGGATGGTGAAATTTGGGTCCTTCGCCTTCGGTAAAATACAGCCCTAAACCCATTGCATCAGGAATAGTGAGGATGTCGGAAAAAAGTATCGCGGCATCAAAATCAAAACGGCGTAATGGTTGTAGCGTGACTTCACAAGCGAGTTCTGGGTTAGTACAGAGATTTAAAAAACTGCCCGCTTGTTCGCGTACTTGGCGATACTCAGGCAGATAGCGTCCCGCTTGGCGCATCATCCACACAGGGGTGTAAGCAACAGGTTGTTTTAATAGAGCTTTAATGAAAGTATCGTTTTTTAATGTCATCGTGTTTTGTTTTTGTCTGTTAGCGGTTTATAGCAATGTTTAGCGATTCTAGCACTGAACTGAGCCACGCTAGGTTGGGGATATTATTTTTTGACAACACTAGCAATAGATAACCAGCGGCACATAAAGCAAATGCTATCGCTAACACCCACCGTGCTATTGGTTTTTTAGGTTTTTGTGGATGGTTCAGACTGGGTAGTTGGGCGATAATTTTTTCTGGAATGCCGTGAGTTTGTTGATAGACACTGGCTATCATGCTATCGGTAATGCCCTGCACTGGTACTTCAAACACCGATTTTATCGCTAAATGCTGTAAAAAATCGCCGCATTGCGATTCGGATAAGGGGGGGATTTCAATGATATGGCATTCTTCTATCGCGCTATCGGAATGAGTTTTTATCGCTAAATCATCGTGACTTAGGACAAAAACAACTTTTAACACAGGATGGGAATTCGCGTAGTCAATAATGGTGGTGATTAATTGCGGGGCTAAACTGCCTGCATCATCGATTATCAAGACAATTTTTTGTTGCTGCTTTGTTAATTGCTCAAAAAAACTCTCTAAAGTTTGCGTAGGTGAATACGTTTCAAGAAGCTGAGTTTGTATTTGCTCAACGGTTAAATCCTCTCTGCCCTGCACTATATAAGTCTGCCATAACGCATTACGACGTTGTTGAAAAACCGTCAGTAAGGTCGTTTTGCCCACACCTTTAGAACCACAAAGTACAATGGCGTGTGGTGAATTGCTCAGTAAATGAATTAATAACTCTAGCTTTTCGGTGCGTTCTAGTGTTATCAGTGAATAATCTACAGTGCTTTGATTGCTCATCCGATAGGGAAAATCCTTATTCTCTACCATAGGTTTTCAGTGTCAATCCTAACAAATCTTGATCTACATAAATTGGCAACGTCGCTTTACCAATTTTTTCTAACAATATGAGGCGAATATTGCCATCGATATTTTTTTTATCGACTGCCATCAATTCCAAAAAACGCTCGCTATCAAGAGCTTTTGGCGGTGTAGTCGGTAAGTTAGCTTGCTCAAATAAGGCGATAATTCTGTTCACATCGGCATCGCTTAACCAGCCTTTGCGCCGTGATAAATCTGCGGCTTGGCAAGTACCAATCGCTACTGCTTCACCGTGTAAATAGTGACCATACCCCGAACCTGTTTCAATGGCATGACCAAAAGTATGCCCCAAATTTAGCGTCGCCCGCACACCTGTTTCGGTTTCATCTTCGGCAACAACTTGAGCTTTATTCAAACAAGATTGTTCAATGGCGTAAGCCAATGCGGCATTGTCTCTGGCTAATAATGCTGAGATATGATTTTCTAGCCACACAAAAAATTCGGCATCTCTGATTAAACCGTATTTAATAACCTCAGCCAATCCAGCTGATAATTGTCTATCGTCCAGTGTATTCAAAACGCTAGCATCAGCAATCACGCATTGCGGTTGATAAAACGCACCTATCATGTTTTTGCCCAGCGGATGATTCACGCCTGTTTTTCCACCCACAGAGGAATCTACTTGTGCTAACAGTGTGGTAGGAATTTGCACAAAGGCAATGCCACGCTGATAACACGCCGCTGCAAAACCGCCCATGTCACCAATTACACCGCCACCTAAAGCAATCAGCGTAGCATTGCGGCTAAATTTTTGTGCAAGCAATTTATCAAAAATATGCGCAACATATTCCAATGTTTTGTACTGTTCGCCATCAGGCAATATCACCGTTTGTACACAGTAACCTTGTAACTGCTGCAATACCTTTTCAAGATACAAAGGAGCGATAGTGCTATTCGTAACGACTAACACCTGTTTGGCTTTGATATGCTGGGTTAATAATACCGATTGGCTGAGTAAATCAGCACCAATATAAATTGGGTAGCTGCGTTCGCCTAACTCTACTCGTAATACTTTCATGGTGTTAACGATAAACGGATTTGTATTCTTCTAGGATGTGTGTCACAACGACTTTACTCTGCAAAACCCCTGTGTCAATTTTATAATCAGCACAGGATAAATACAGTGGCTCACGTTGAGCGAATAGCGTTTCTATGCGCTCCCTAGGATTATCGGTATTTAATAAAGGACGCTGAGTGTCCCTACGAGTCCGCTCTAATATGCGGTCTACTGAACATTGTAAATAAACGATAAAACCATTTTCTTTCAATAGCTGGCGATTTTCTTCACGCAATATCGCGCCGCCACCTGTTGCTAACACAATACCATCCATTTTGGTAAGTTGTTGTAGCATTTTATGCTCTCTATCCCGAAAACCTTCTTCGCCTTCAAATTCAAAGATGGTTGGAATATCAACACCTGTACTTTCTTCTATTGCCTTATCACTGTCGTAAAAAGGCAATTTAAGGGTTCTTGCCAATTGGCGACCTATGGTGGTTTTTCCTGCACCCATGAGGCCAACTAAATATATATTCTCGAATCGCGACATAACAGCTCTGCTTATCTTGGGTTACACATTAAAAAAAGGGGGCATTATGCCCCCTTTTTGCGCTAAGTAGAAGCTATCAATCACTCGCTTGATTATCTTTAACGATTTTTGGGGTGATAAAAATCAACAATTCAGACTTATTATCTTGCTTTTTGGTGTTTTTAAACAGAAAGCCAATACCAGGTAAATCAGCAAAGAACGGCACACTATTCAGACTATCTGTGAGTGTTTCCTGAAAGACACCACCTAACACCACGGTTTCTCCATCTAATACATGGGCATTGGTATGAATCTCCCTTTTATCTATCGAAACTTGACCCGTAGGCGTTGTTGCTCCAGGGCTATTGTTGGTAATATTGAGCTTCATAATAACACTGCCATTCGGTGTTATTTGTGGTGTAACATCTAATTCTAATACGGCATCAACAAAGGTCGTAGTTGCTACTGCCGCAGCACCTCCAGTACCTATCTGAGATGATGAATAAGGAATCTGTACCCCTTGCTTGATAGTTGCCTGACAACGATCAGAAGTCATTACGCGAGGATTGGAAATCAACTCACCTTTATTTTGTGATTGTAAAGCTTGTAGTTCAAGATTTAACACATAATCTGCGCCACGCACTAAGGTCATGCCTAATGCTCCCATTGGATTACCCGAAGTCCCAAGACTAACTAATTGCCCCATCATGCCACCTGCCCCACCTGCTCCGTTAATTAGAGTGTGTGCTGGTATACTGGTGGAAGTTGTAACTCCAGTCGCGTCAGTGGTACTTGTACCCGTTGTCATCACTCCAGAAGTGCCAGAACCACCCATAGCAAACTGTTTGCCACTACCTGTAGACCCAGCTTGACCTATCCCAAACTTCACCCCTAATTCTTTCACAAAGTTGTTAGTGGCAACCACGATTCTGGACTCAATCATGACTTGCTTAACAGGAACATCCAGCCTGTGAATCAACTCTCTGACTTCATCTAAACGTTTTGCCGTTTCACGAACGATAAGGGTATTGGTTCTTTGATCGACAACTACCGAGCCGCGTGTAGTAATCACATTCAAGCCCACTTTGTTACTGTCATCAGTCTCTGACCCTGTACTGCCTGTCATACCACCTTGCCCTGAACTAGGGTAACCACCGCCCTGAGAGGTGTTATTAATTGGTTGTGGGGCTGTAGGGGATGACGCTATGCTGCCAGTCGTTGCCACAGCAGTGCAAGTATTAGTACCCGCACTCGATCCATTTAATAGCGGAATTAAAGCTCCTGCATTGGCGTAATTAATTTTAATATACTCAGTGGACAACGGCTCTACTGCCGCAATTACCGATGCTGTTGCGCGTTCTTTTTCTTTATAGGTTCTAATTCTGTCCAAGGGTGAAATCAGGGTGACATTACCTGTTTCATATTTACCTAAGTCTTTGGTCATCATAATAAAGGCTAAGGCTTCATCCCAAGGAACATCGTCAAGCTTTAGGGTAATATTACCTGTGACATCATCACCCGCAACCACATTTTGTCCCGTAAATTCGGCTAAAATCGCGATAACACTGCGTATCTCAATTTCTTGAAAATTGAGCGATAGTCGATCACCTGTGAATTTTGCTTTCGATTTTTCTAATGCTTGTTTTTCATTCTGACTTAAAGGTCGAAATTCAACCGTTAACAAGCCATTAGATTGAAACGAAGAATAGTCATAAAGATTATTTTGCAACGTCACACTTAGGCTGGTTTCCTTGCCTGAAGAAACCGCATCAATAAATTTTACAGGGGTTCCAAACTCAGAAACATCCAGTCTTTTTGATAAGTTACTGGGTAAGCGAGTATTGACAAAACTCAATACTACTTTTCCAGCTTGCTCTTTGGTATTAACAATCGTGTTAGGGTTTGCCAGTGAGATCAAAATACGCCCCTCACCTTTTCCTCCACGTTTGAAATCAAAGCCACTAATCGCTTGTTCAGGCATTAACGTGGGAATAACCGACTTGTTTGGATTACCGCGACCCGCAGGCGTAACAGCTAATGCAGAAGCAGGTAAAGGTAAGACATTTTTTTGAGAAATCGGCTCAAATGCTGTTGCAGGTTTGCCCTGTGTCAAGGTCAGAACTACTTTATTACCAACAATTTTGGTTTCAAATGGCGTTGATTCAAGTAGATTAACAACAACACGAACCCTGTCAGCTTCGGAGGCGACAAACACATTGCTGACAGCCCCCTGATTAATGGGATACATTTTTTTAGTCAGCGCGTTTTTTATTCCCGAAAAATCCAGAGCGATTCGTGCAGGGTTGTCAGTTTGAAATACTTTTGGCAAGGTGGCAATTCCGCCACTCATTTCCAATTGTACTTGCAATTTATTGTCTGCTAATGCAACAACACCAACGTTTACAAGACTCAAATCACCAGCTCTAACAGGGGTAATATGAGCGACGAGTAACAACAACCCCAAACCAATATAGGCGCATAGAGATCGCCACATTTTATTCAACATAACGCCACCTTGTTTATTAGTCATCACTTATCCTCCTTCTTCATCTGTCAACATCACCGACATTTGTTGTTCACGCCATGTACCAGGCTTATCTGGGACTATTTCCATTAATTCAATTTTATCGACACTGACACGAATAATTTTTCCGTAATTTTGTCCCATATAATTGCCAGCCTTAACACGATAAACGGTACCATCACTTGATTTTACCAAGCCCCATAGCGTTGATTTCATATCAACAGTACCAATCATCTTTAAGGTCTCGATAGGAAAAGCCTCTAGCTCTTCCTTACGGCGAGAGGTATCTGGTTTTATGCCGCTACCCGCTTCTGTTTCCTGCTCACCAATTACCCCAGTAGGTTTTAGTGGTTTAAAAGGATCACGCAAATCTTCAGGTTTAAATTCAAATGGAGTAATTACTTTAGGTTCAGGTAGCCCTTTAATGGTGCCTTTGGGCTTAAGTTTAACGTCTGCAATATATTGGTGTAAGTCTGAATAATTGTTATCACTACACCCCACTAATAATGCTAGAAAAATAGTGCAAATTATTGGTACATTGACTGCTTTACCATGCAACAATAGCAATTTTAACTGTCTCATTGCTTGCCTCTCTTTTTCTTCCTAGCAGCATCGGCTGGATTGGTACTTGCCGCTTCATTATAGGTTTTAACTATCGCATTCATTTTCAAAACACCTTCTTTCTCGTCAGGTGAGATATTGACATCATGTACGGTAACAATTCTGGGTAAGGAAGCTAAGCCACTGACGAATAAACCAATCTCTTCATACTTTCCCATTACCTCAATTCTAATGGGCAACTCTGAGTAGAAATCCTTAAGAACGGGGGCTTCTGGCTTAAATAATTTAAACTCTAAACCGCTCGCTAATCCTGTCTGCGAAATATCAACCAGCAAACTGGCCACCTCTGCCTCGGTGGGCATTTGCTTGATCATTTCATCTAACGAGGCTTCAATTTGTGTGAGCTGATACTGATAGTCGGGTAGGTTTGCCGCTTTTGCTTGTTTTTCCTCAAACGAGGCTCTTAATTCGACTTCTTTTTGCTGGACAGCTTTAAATGCCTCTATTTGATCAAGCGTATCGAAGTAAATACATCCACCAGCAACCATCGCACAAACAATCAATATGATTGTTGCTTTTACAGCTAGCGGCCATGTTCCCGCTGCATTAGGATCCCAATTAATTTCTGATAGATTCATCATGCACCCTTATTTAGTCACTTCGACTTTAGTAGCGTCAACAGTTGATTTGCCTAGTGTTGCTTTCATTCTAAAATTACTTTGCGTTGATGTCGATTTAGCATCCTCTGCCCTAATCTCCTCTAACACGGGTGACTGTAGCCAGTTTGAGGTGTCAATTGCTCGCATAAAAGCAGAAACTCGTGCGTTTGATTGGGACTTACCTTCAAAAACCAACGCTTGTCCCGTTTGAGAGAATTTGGTAAGAAAAACACCATCGGGCGTATTTCTAGGAATCTCATCTAACAAATGCACGACTTCAGGGCGACTTTCTTGTAATTTTTGAATCAGCTCTATTTTTGCTAGCAACTTATTTTTAGTGTCTTCGATGTTTTTAATTTCGCCGAGCTTTACGTCCAATCTAATTATTTCTTCTTCAAGTAGAGCATTTCTTTGTTGCTGATATTCCTGCATACCTTGAATGTGCGTATGAACAAAACCAAAGACCGCCAAAGTCAGAAACGCGAGTCCGCCCATTGCCGTTAAAAAATCTTTCTTTTTTTGTCTACGAAGCTCTTCCCGCCAAGGAAGTAAATTGATTCTGGCCATTAATCAAAACTCCTTAATGCCAAACCACATGCAATCATCATGGCTGGGGCATCATTACTCAAAATCTGAGGCTTTATTTTATTGGACAGTGCCATATTCACGAATGGATTGGCAATATGGACAGGCACGTCCAGATTTTTTTCGACCAATTTTTCAATACCTGGAATAGAAGCACAACCACCCGCCAAAATAATGCCGTCGATGCCTCTATTTGCAGAGGATGCAACAAAAAATTGTAACAAGCGTTGAATTTGTTGCACCATCGCTCGTTTGAATGGATCAAGCACATCAGTATTATAATTATCAGGTAAACCACCGTGTTTCTTCGCCAAGCCTGCCTCTTCATAGGACAGACCATAACGACGCTGAATTTCTTCAGTCAATTGTTTACCACCAAATACCTGCTCTCTTGCATAAACTGCGCGTCGATCATGCAAAACATTTAACGTTGCCATCGTTGCACCTATATCTGCTATGGCAAAGGTATGTCCATCGACTGAATCAACAAACTGTTCAGATAACAAGGTAAAGGCATTTTCCATTGCAAAAGCTTCAACATCGACAATTCTAGTTTTTAACCCCGCTTTTAATAAAGCCTCAACGCGATCATCGACATTTTCCCTACGCGATGCAGCAAGCAACACATCAACCATTTCTGGGTTATTTTCGTTGATACCTTGCACTTCAAAATCAAAGTTAATCTCATCAAGTGGATACGGTACATATTGATCCGCTTCCAGCATAATCTGCTCTTCCATTTCATCATCGGAGAGTGACGCTTCCAGCGTTATAATTTTGGTCATCACCGCAGACCCAGAAACAGCAACTGTTGCTTGTTTTGCTTTTGTACCAGATTGCTTGACAGCTGCTTTTACAGCATCGGCGATGGAATTGACATTGGCAATATTCTTATCAATAACAGCATCTTGAGGCAAAGGTGATACAGCATAACTTTCGACTCGGTAGCGCGTACCTACCCTGCTTAATTCCAGTAACTTTACAGCGGCTGAACTTATATCAATACTAAGAACAGAATCCTGTTTGTTGCTAAACCAGCTCATTACACACCCTTAAAAAGCTTATCGTTAATGTAACCGACATTGCAATGACATTGCTTTTAAAGTCTGTCATTACAAAATTTGTTACTGTCAGAGAAGAGTATAGTAGTAGTTTTTTTAAATGCTAAAAATTAATCGACTCATTTTCTCGAAAAATATCGAACTACAACCACATCCAATTAGTAAAAACAACTATTCATTAAAATAAATACCCGCAGAAATTGTCATCTTCAACGCTTTAAAGTATAGACCATAAACAAAGCGCATTAACGCCAGCGGTCAAAAATAAAAATTTGAAGTTTTATCGACTCACGATTTAATGGAACTAGAGTCTGTATAACAAATATTGAGGGAATTTTCAGGCAAAAAAAATCAGCTACTTATAGACTAAATAGCTGATTACTTGGATACTCTGCTGCTGATATTCATAGCCAACTGATGGGCGAATTTTACCGAATCAGTTCTTTTTCAGGGTGTGTTTAGACTAAAACTGAAACAAAAACCTGAAAAACTTATTTTCCATATCTCTTACGGAATTTATCAACACGACCTGCGGTATCGACAACACGTTGCTTGCCTGTATAAAAAGGATGACAAGAAGAGCAAACTTCTATCAGCAAATCCTTAGTTAACACAGAGCCAGTTGTAAAGGTATTACCACAACCGCACGTTACAGTAATTTGTTTATAATTAGGATGAATTTCTGGTTTCATATTGCGTTCACATTACCCTAAAGTGGGCTACATACTTGATTAAAGAACCGCGTATAATACGGATTTACTAGCCAATTCGCAACCTAATTCCACTTATGCGCATAATTACCCTCAATGCCAACGGCATACGCTCAGCAGAACGCAAAGGCTTTTTTGCTTGGATGCAACAACAAAACGCTGATGTTATCTGCATACAAGAAACCAAAGCGCAAAATCATCAACTTGATAACGCTATTTTTTGCCCTAGCAATTATCACTGTTTTTATCATGACGCTGAGAAAAAAGGTTACAGCGGCGTAGCGTTATATTGCAAACAAGCCCCAGATAAAATAATTAACGGTTTAGGCTGGACGGAGTTTGATAATGAAGGACGATTTATTGAAGCCCAATTGGGTCGCTTAAGTGTTATTTCCCTCTATCTACCCTCTGGTTCTTCAGGCGAAGAGCGGCAAGGCTTTAAATTCAGCGTACTGGATCATTTACTACCCTATCTACAACAACGACTCACTGAGGACAGAGACTTTATTCTATGCGGCGATTGGAATATTGCCCACAAAGCCATCGACTTAAAAAATTGGCGCGGTAATCAAAAAAACTCAGGCTTTTTACCAGAAGAACGCGCTTGGCTGGATAAATTATTCGCTGATGGACAATGGCTAGACGCATTTAGACAAATCAACCAACAAGCCGAACAATACACATGGTGGTCAAATAGAGGACAAGCGTGGACCAAAAATGTCGGTTGGCGCATCGATTACCAAATCATCAGCCAATCGCTTAAAGATAAAGTCACAGCAACAGCCATTTACAAAGACCAACGCTTTTCCGATCACGCGCCACTATTAATAGATTACGACTATAATCTGTGACACAAAAACAGGAGGCATTGAGTGAATCGCTTGAAAGCACGAGAACTATTACAAACCGCATTAGCTAATCCAGAGGCAGATTTTCGTGCTGGTCAGTGGGAAGCCATTGATGCACTGGTGAATCATCGCCAGAAGT
Organism: Methylococcales bacterium; assembly: GCA_026398895.1. GTDB lineage: Bacteria > Pseudomonadota > Gammaproteobacteria > Methylococcales > Methylomonadaceae > UBA4132. Next base: position 638 of record JAPLRZ010000021.1, on the reverse strand, counting down.
TATTGGTAGTACAACGCACTGGCTGGGGGAAAAGCGCGGTGTATTTTATCAGTGCGCGGATTTTTCGTGATAGAGGTTTAGGTCCAACTATCATCATTTCTCCGTTATTGGCATTGATGCGTAACCAAATCGTGGCAGCGCGGCGGTTAGGAATTAATGCGGTTACGATGAATTCAACCAATACCAACGACTGGCAGGCAGTAACACAGCAAATTTTGGCTGATGAAATAGATTGTTTGTTAATCTCTCCCGAACGCTTAGCGAATGATAAATTTGTGGAAACCGTTTTACAGCCTGTTGCGGATCGGATTGCGTTAATGGTCGTAGATGAAGCGCATTGTATTTCAGACTGGGGGCATGATTTTCGACCAGACTACCGCCGTATTGTTAACATTCTGCGTTTTTTACCTGCCAATACGCCTGTATTGGGAACAACAGCAACCGCTTCAAAAAACTGTCCGAACTATTGCTTATATGAATTCGCGAGTTATTAAAAAAATGTCATCGGCGCGTTACTGTCATCAGGCGAACTGCTGATGACTAAGCTTTGGCAGAACGTGACAGGCTTATGGTTTTTTGCTTTTTTGATGGCAGTCGTGAAACAGGTTGAAAAACCGCTCGTGGTTATTCTTGACAAT
>JAPLRZ010000052.1 GCA_026398895.1 Methylococcales bacterium | reverse complement strand
ATGCGTGGACTGGAAAAGTGTCGCGGGGAATTCAGCCTGATGACACTCGCCTACAACTTTACCCGCGTTCTCAACATCCTGGGTATTGATAAACTGCGGGATTATTGTGTCCAGCGTTCAGAAAATCGGGTAAAAAATGCCTAATATGCTTAAAAATAGGGCTTTTTTACCCCGTTTTTGGTTTTTCGGGCTGTTTTTCGCTCAGTTTTTGGTAATTTTGTACAGAATGGCTTTGAGGCGCATTATGTTGTTTAATACTTTCACAGTCTCTGGAGCTTGGGAACGAGAAAGAAATCAGGGAACGGAGGGAACAGGAGGTAAATTCTCTTTCACATTTATACTCTCTATTTTGTTTTTTGTTTCATCCAACTTCTCCACAACATTAGCAATGTTTGCTTGAGCTTGTCTGGATGGTTGCCCATAAATTCCGTTTAATTGATTACGAAGTGTTTCAATTTCCGTTGTAAGCTTTCTAAGATACATCGAATTTACAAAAGTTGTACAAAATCCATCTATGCTCATAACCTGAGCTTTAACTGGCTGTCTTGTTGTGCAAGATATAGTTGATGGAGCTGTTTCTGATTTAGGGTTATTACTCCAAAAATCTTTAGGTGTTCCAATTGTAGTACCGCTATTGTGTAAAAATTCCATTGATATTTTAGGAATACCTGCATTTGCATTAGTTACTGTTTTTACAACAGAACATCCAGAATCTTCCTCAGTAACAATTGCATCAAAAAATGCAGCACTACGATTTGTGCATATATTCATTAACGCAACGAGATCTGACTCTGATACTTTGTCAGCCCATTTAGTAACCTTTGTTACATCATAAACAAGTGTTTCATCTGCTAAAGTAAAGCCTGCGCCGCCTCCAAGTTTATGAGATGGGAGGAAAAATTTCCCACCGAATTGATTAACGCCCCATGTATGAGATATAAACGTATTAGATGGAATAGTTGGATATGTTTTTGTCTCAACCATCACGCTTTGAATTGCAGATGGGCAAGTAGTAAATGTAGGTTCACCACTATCATTGAACTTGACGCATTGTTTGATTATTGCGCCATTAGGCTGACCAATATGCAATGGAAAACTTTCAAAGATTGGTCTTACTTGTAATATCTGAGGATTTGAACACCCAGAAAGCAAGATAGAAGATAGGATTGCGGCGTAACGAAATAAAAAATTTTGCATATAAAGCTCCCCATTATTATAGATTTCATTCTTCCAACTCGTAAGGCGAATTAGCGATAGCGTAATCCGCTGAATGTTTGCCGTCATTATGCGGTGCATTACGCTACCTCTCACACTACACGATGACAGAACTGTGCGCTTTTCCTAAAAAAAATACAACTGAGTAATTTAGTCAAAAAACCTCCCCAAATACCGCCCAGTATAAGACCGTTCCAAACCAGCCACAGTCTCAGGCGTTCCCTCAGCCAACAACAACCCGCCACCATCGCCGCCTTCTGGCCCCATATCAATAATCCAGTCAGCGGTTTTAATCACGTCTAGGTTATGTTCGATGACAATGATGGTGTTGCCGTGGTCGCGCAAAGTATGCAACACAGCTAACAATTGCTTAATATCATGAAAGTGTAAGCCTGTAGTGGGTTCGTCGAGAATGTACAGTGTGTTGCCTGTGTCGCGTTTTGCCAGTTGTTTGGCTAGCTTCACCCGTTGCGCTTCGCCGCCTGATAGGGTGGTGGCGTTTTGTCCGAGGGTGATGTAGCTTAAACCGACTTCTATCAGGGTGTGTAATTTACGCGCTAAACTGGGGACGGCACTGAAAAATTCGGCGGCTTCTTCAACGGTCATGTTTAACACGTCATCGATGGTTTTGCCTTTGTAGCGTATTTCCAAGGTTTCGCGGTTGTAGCGTTTGCCGTGACAGACATCACAATGCACGAATATATCGGGTAAAAAGTGCATGGCGACTTTTATCACGCCGTCACCCTGACAGGCTTCACAGCGTCCGCCTTTGACATTAAAACTGAATCGTCCAACGCTGTAACCGCGTGAGCGGGCTTCGTGGGTGGCGGCAAACAGTTCGCGTACAGGCGTGAATAAGCCTGTGTAAGTGGCGGGATTGGAGCGCGGCGTTCTGCCGATGGGGCTTTGGTCTATATCGACGACTTTATCAAATTGTTCCAGTCCGTCTATGCCGTCACAGGGTGCGGGAATACTGCCAGCGCGGTTGATAAGTCTGGCGGCGTAGCGGTATAGGGTGTCGTTGACCAGCGTGGATTTGCCTGAACCCGATACGCCTGTTACGCAGGTTAATAAACCGACGGGGAAGTGAATGGTGACGTTTTTCAGATTATTGCCGTGCGCGTTGCGGATGGTGATTTGTTTGTCGGGATTGGGTGCGGTGAGTTTTTCAGGGACGTGTATGCCTTGTTTGCCAGACAGATATTGACCTGTCAGGGAATCGGGGGTGTTGAGAATGTCGTCTACCGTGCCTTGGGCAATGACGCTGCCGCCATGCACACCTGCACCCAGTCCTATATCGACAACATAATCGGCGGCGCGGATGGCATCTTCATCATGTTCAACCACGATGACGGTATTACCCAAATCGCGCAGTTGTAATAGGGTGTTCAGCAGGCGTTGATTGTCGCGTTGATGTAAGCCGATGGAGGGTTCATCTAAAACATACATCACGCCCACCAGCCCCGCGCCAATTTGACTGGCAAGGCGTATGCGTTGCGCTTCACCGCCTGACAGGGTGTCGGCACTGCGATCCAGACTTAAATAATCCAGCCCGACATTGACTAAAAATTCCAGCCGTTGCTCAATTTCCTTGACGATTTTTTCGGCAATTTCGCCGCGTTGACCTGTCAAGTTAAGCTGTTGAAAAAATGCCAAGGCGGCGCGTATGGATAAATGACAAACTGAATGAATCGGCGTGTCTTCGATAAAGACATTGCGGGCTGCTGTGTTGAGTCTTGCACCATTGCAGGTTTGGCAGGGCGTTTGGGTTAGATACTTTGCCAAGTCTTCACACACGGCTAGGGAATCGGTTTCCAGATACCGCCGCTGCATGATGTTTAACACGCCTTCAAAGCGGTGTTTTTTGTGGTTGAATTCTATCGCGGTTTTACCTGTGCCGTTTAATACTACATCTTGCGTGGCTTTGGGCAATTCGGCAAACGGGGTGTTTATGTCAAATTCATAATGTTGGGCTAGGGCGCACAGGACAGGGTAAAAATAGCTGTTGTTTTTATCCCAGCTTTTAATCGCGCCGTCTGCCAGACTCAGGTCTGGACGTTGCACGACCAATTCAGCATCAAAATGTTGGCTGATACCCAAACCATCACAGGTTGGACACGCGCCTTTGGGGTTATTAAAAGAAAAAATGCGCGGTTCGAGTTCGCTTAGGCTATAGCCGCAATGATGACAGGCGTAGCGTTCAGAAAAATGCAGTTCCTTGTTATCGTCCAGACAGACGGCGATAGCTATGCCTTCGGATAGACGCAACGCGGTTTCCAGCGATTCTGACAAGCGCAGGGCGACATCGGCGCGGATTTTAAAACGGTCTACGATGACATCAATGCGGTGTTTTTTCTTGGCATCCAATACGGGCAGTTCGTCCAGTTCATAAATGACATTATCGATACGCACGCGAATAAAACCTTGAGCGCGTAAATTGGCGAGTAATTGCGTGTGTTCGCCTTTGCGATCATTGACGATGGGCGCGAGTAGCATCCAGCGTTGTTGTTCGGGTTGTGCTAACAGCTGGTCAACCATTTGGCTGATGGTTTGCGCCTGTAATGAGGTGTGATGTTCGGGGCATTGTGGACTACCGACTCTGGCGTATAGCAAACGCAAATAATCGTAAATTTCGGTAATCGTGCCAACCGTAGAGCGTGGATTATGGGAGGTGGATTTTTGTTCGATGGAAATAGCGGGTGATAAGCCTGTGATGGAATCGACATCGGGTTTATCCATCATCGATAAAAATTGCCGTGCATACGCGGATAAGGATTCTACATAACGGCGTTGTCCTTCGGCATACAGCGTGTCGAATGCCAGTGACGATTTACCAGAACCAGATAAACCCGTGATAACGATGAGTTTATTACGAGGTAAATCAAGGTCGATATTTTTGAGATTGTGAGTTCTTGCCCCGCGTATGCTGATGCTATCCATCGAGTGACTGCCATTAAGTTAAAGACTTTCTATCATACCGTAAGTAGCGATGTAATTCGCACAGCGTGAATTACATCGCTAGGCATCTTTGATGTTCGCTCATATTCATGACAAACCTCTAAATAATACTGTTTAAAAGCTGAAATTATTTAAAGCCAATTTTCATCATTAGCAAATTTACTTTTCAAAAACTCACCTTGCGCAATTAATGCGTCTGCATCTTTACTATTCACACTAATAATAATTTTCTCGATTTGTTCATTCAAAATACTTAATTGTTCAATTAACACTTCTTGTGAAGTTTTACCATTACGCATTTTGTGCATTTTGGCAAACGCAGGCGGTAATTCTAAATAAGTTGTCAACATTTCGGGTAAATAATCTGTCACAGTTTGCTTAACAACGTGTAAATCATAATCACCCGAATTCATTTCATTTAAACGTGGTAATAACATCAAAATATTATCTTTGATATTAATCACCTTTGTTAATTCAGGTTGCGCAACGCGCTTGCTGATTTTTTTAATTAAATCTTCTAGCATGGTTTGCAAATCACGCCCAGATAACTCCCTGCTATATTGATTATGTAATACTTCGGTTTTGGGTGCTATTAAATAACCACAGACATATAAAGCTGGCACGATATATATCAAATTAGGATTATTGAGTTTAAAAAAAGCAATTAAACCAATAATACCCCAAATACAAGCAATAATATTTGGAGTGCTGTATAAAAATAATAACAGTGAACGCTTTGCCATAGTTATTGATACCCTCTGATTTGTTTAAATGCTTGTGCTAACGAACTTTTCCGACTATCAAACATTTTTCCGCCTGTTAAATTAGCCAGATTTTGCATTTCATCAGAACTGGCATCACCAAATAAAATAGGAAAAGTGCGAATACCTGCGATAGTGTCAGATTCTTTTACATAAAACGCATTAAAATCTTCATACTTAATGCCGTCTTGATTTAAACCATCCGTCATTAATACGATAGAATAAAAACGATTAGGGTCGGCTTGTTTCGCAACCCGCGCTTGTTGATAAGCCGTTTGTAAAGCGGTAAAAATAGCCGTGCCACCACCGACCTGCATACTGGTAACATATTGTTTTATGTTTTGTAATGCAGCCCCATTTTTATCAATATCAAATTCGCGGGTTTCTATCACAGCATTATTAAAAGTAATCAGTGTTACTTTTTCACGATTTCTAAAACGGGCAAACTGTCCTGTAATGGTCGCATCATCGCCTGTTAAATTATTCATGGCTTGTTTTAATGCGTCTATTCTATCGCCTTCCATAGAACCGCTTAAATCTAACACAAAAAATGAATGACTGGGTTTGCGTCTATCATTTAAATACGCGAATAATATCTCATTCACTGTAGCGATATTATTAGGGAACGGTAAATCCATTAAATAACCTTTAGGAAATTGCGCACCTAATGCCACTTCTGCATTCACAGGACGACGATCGGTATTAGTCATCATCCACGTTTGAAATTCAACAGATTTTAAATAATCGACTACTTTTTGATAATCTGCCGCTTTGTCTTTATTTAATAATATAAACGGATAATCAGCAGTGACTGTGCCTTCTTTTGGATATAATAAAACTAATTTTTCAGTTAATGCAGGATTACGGTTTAATTTTAATAACTCAGATTCATAATTAAATATGCCGTCTAATTTGGCTTGATCGCGTAAAAAGCTTTCTGATAGAAAACCAGAACTACCCGCTGTTAAGGTATGTCCGCTGAAAAAACTTTTTAGTTTTTCAGCATCCACATCTTGTGCAGTAATCGCATCACCTTTATTAGCGAATGCCGCTTGCACACTCATCACCGTAGAAAATCCAGAGTTTGAAGCCGTCGGATCTGTCATGGCATATTTCAATTCCCCCGCTTTTACTTTTGCAGCAATATCTGTCCAAGTAATATTAGGATTATCTATCCAGCCCAATTTTTTCGCTAAACTTTCTTTTACCGCTGGAATAACAGGTGAAATACCTATTTTATCCTGCGCTTGAATTAATTTTTTATCGGCTTGTAATAAGCTCAAATACTTAGCATGAGAAAACCACGCTATATCATAATGCTCTTGTTGGGCGGTTATTTTTTCCGCACCGTCTAATGTGCCGATATATTCAATTTGTAACTGCACACCTGTTTTTTGTTTAATCGTTTCCAGCATCGGTTCTATATCTTTTAATTCAGAACCTGCAATAACTTTTAACACGGTGCTGTTATCAGATGCCGTTGTTTTTTCATCCGTCGCGCTTTTATCGCAAGCGGCTAATACTATTAATAAGCCAAAACAGCCTGTTAATAATAAAGTGCGTAGTAATTTCATTATGAATGCCTCATTATTATTCTAGTTCCCACGCGCTGCGTGGGAATTCATTCAGACCGCGCTACGGTCTGTTACGCAACGCGGCGCGTTGAAACTGCATTCCCACGCGGCGCGTGGGAACGAGAAAAACACCTTATTTGCTACCGCTCAATAAGGCTTATTCCGACCTACAAGGCTTTACAAACATCAATTCCTTTAAATGGATTCTTAACTTTCATTTTTGACACTTGCTGAGTTGTAAGCACATGAAGTTGCTCATGTAATTCATTCCATCCAGCTTCATCATAATAATAAAAGTTTAACTTTTTATTTCCACCACCATGTATAAGATAATTAGAAAATAAACTTTTAAAATACATATGGTCTGTACTACCTAGAGAATGACCAAAAAAGGTTAATTCTGTTGCATTTCCTAAGATGGTATCTACGTTTTTTTCACCATAGTGATGGCTAGTAGATTTGCGTAAAAAAGAATGTTTTCCATATATTACAATGCCATCATCAACACCGAATACGATATTTTTCTGAGATACTGAACCGTGTATGTGATGCACGCTGTCATTAACCGTATCAGACATTCCAATCTCTTTTAAAATTGATTGAATAGAATGTGTATAATTGAAATTAATAACATAAGTTTCCTCATTAAACTCATTTTTGATTAAAGAATAAGCCGCTGAACCCTTATCAATTCTGTCAAAATCAAGAGTAGATATATACTCTAAAAGTGAAGCGCAAAGTTCTTTGTATTCACTCTGGACAACATCTCTATAATGAGCTAACGTATTAGAAAATATACCTAGTTCATGTTCAATATCCACCCATTTTTGAAGCTCATGTTTAGTATTTAAATGCTCAAACAATGGCTTTGCTTTACCAATATGATTTTGAAAATGTTCAGACGCAATAAAGTCTTGATAACTTGTTTTTAGTCCTAAATTCAAGTCAAAACCATTTCCGATTACAAAAACATGAGATGCCATTATTTCCTACCTTTAATTAATCAAATAATTTTTATCGTTCCGTGGGAGCGAGTTAAAAACAGATAACATCCCTTTAAGGGATGTTATCTGTTTAAGCATTATAAATGCACGTCATTATCCTGAATTTGTGTGTGTGCTGTCACAGCCGCTGATTCTTGTTGCCGTGTTTTGTCTAAATACGCTTTAGATTTATCAATTTCACTGGATAATACATTAACGGTTTTCTGCATATTCTCTAATGCTTTGATTTTATAATCTGCCATCATATCCATAGTCTGATAAATATCCGCAAACGCGGCTTTTAATTTATCTATTTCAACCGTGGAATTAACTGCCTGATTATTAATATCACCCGCTTGTTGTTTTAACATTTTGGCAGTATTAGCAATCATATCGCTGGTGGTGGCATTTAAGGCATTGATTTGATCTAATACTAACTTTTGATTCGTTAAGGCTTGCGCAACCATGACCGCTGTGCGTAATGCTGAAATAGTGGTGGTGGTTGCTCTATCGACACCTTTTATTAATTCCAGATTGTTTTTACGCACCATATCTAAGGCTAAATAACCTTGAATACTCACAGCCAATTGCGTTAATAAATCCTGTACTTTTTGGCGTACATAAAACAACATTTCTTCTTTAACGATACGCGCTTTTTCAGGGGATTGGCGTTCAATCTCATGGATTCTACTTTCTAGCGTGACATCAATTTGTTTACCTAGATAAATATATTGTTCCAATTTACCCATAATATCCCATAGATTGGCTTTTTCAGTTTCTATCACGGCATTATCTTTGCGTAATTCATCTTGACCGTTATATAAGGCTTCGACAATTTTATTCAGGTGAGTTTGTGCGGATTGATATTGATGAAAATAATCCAGCAATTTATTACCAAAGGGAATAAAACCCAGTATTTTACGGGTGGCAAATAAATCTTGTTGCGTGGGGTCAAGTTTTTCTACGGTGTCGCGTAAATCAGTTAAGGTTTTACCAATTGGGGCATTATCATCAAACACGCCGCCTTTGTTCATCGTATTAGCAGGTCTTTCTAACATCCGATTAGACATACTGGCGGCGGCTCTGATTTCACTGCTGCCCATGTTGTGAATGACGTTGACTTTTTCTTTGAAGCTATCGCTGTTGACCTCGGCACTTAGGACTATTTCGATAAATTCAGCGACTTTTTTATTCAGTTGTTCGTGCTGTTCGGGGGATACAGGCACTTGTGATAAGGCTTTATCCGTGGGTACAGCGGCGACAGGTTCGGGTGGTGTTAGGATGCTGGGCGGTGTTAAAGTGGCAGTGTCGGTCATTACGAGAATCCTTTGGTTAAATTGGTTTTAATATTCGCGCAGGAGTCCAATAGCTTTAGCTATTGGATAAAACAGCTAAAGCTGTTTTACTCCTGTTAAAAACTTTCGAGCAATTACTTAGCGGTAGAGACTTGGTTAATCATAGCTTCCAGCATTTCATAGCTGGGTGCATCAATCACATTGACCAATTCAGGTGGTGCAATAAAGCTGGTAGTTTTCACCAACGCACCCGCATTAGCTGTGCGCAAACCGTGTTGCACGGCGATTTGTTGTAAGGTTTCATCATTCATTAAGGCATCGGCGAGTTTTTCAGCATCGGCGTTAAAGGGAATAAAAACGTGTTTGGTGAATAAAGTCGGCTCAGGATAGAGCAGTACCATATCAGGTCTTATCGCACTGTTTTTAGTTTTAGCGACTTCACGCAAAAATTGCGCTTCATAAATCATCACCAGCGGCGATTTTCCCATACCCATTGTTAAATAATCTTGAAACGGAATTTCGGTGGAGTTTTCCATAAAGCCTTGACGGGCAAATAAGGAGGTTAATTTAGGCATTAACGGCGTGATTTGCGATTCATTCTGCACAATGGCGTTATTATTCAGAATGTAGCTTGCTAGAGCTAAATACATTGCCGCGCTATTTGATTTTGCTACGTTGCTGGTAGCAACTAGAATGGATTTGTTGGCAGGATAGGCATCGCTACCTTTTAAATCCGTCCAGCGTTTTTCGTTAATAATCAGGTTAAATAATGCCGTCATGTCAATGATGTAATAGGCATCACCGCGTTTTTTAACGATATTATTGGCAATTAATATTTCGGCAATCGGTTTCCATGAAGCGATTACCATTGGCGTAAAAAATGGCTGTACCGATTTTTTTATGTTTTGATCGCGTTTGATTTTTTCAGCCGCAGACACGCCCGCAGGAAAGGCGAAATCATATTGTTTGGCAAGATTTGGTATGTTTGCTATCTCGCGTGAACCAGATTTTTCCACCGTCACTTTTAAATTAATTTTGGCTAACTCGGCGATGGTTTGTGGATCACGAAAAAACTCTTCTTTTTCTGAACCGATAACGCCTTTAATTTCATGCAGGGTTGATGATGAGTCAGCCGCTGTTTTATTACCCGCTGGGTCAGTAACAGAGACATAAATAGCAGCACCAACGCCTGCTAATAACAGCAGAGTAAGCAATGGTGCAAGTAAGCGTTTTAGCATAAGTCTATCCTCGTTGATGGTGCGTACACTGGCTACCCATATACTACTAGAGTTTAGCGTTAAATAAACCACAGTGTGTGGAATCGAGGATTTTAACACGCCCAACGCATTCGCACGGTGGGTGTTTTTTATGCTCTATGGTGAATTTTTAATGCGGGATAGGCAGATTTGCAGGTCAGGTTAGTGCCATATCATCATCCTATGACTTAGCACACCTTATCGCGTTTGATAGATAGTTGTGTATTGTTGAAGAGTGGCGAATTCTTGAAAATGTTGGGGTTCGCTTAAGGCTCACCCCAACGTACGAGCTATTGGGTTGGGCTTGGCTTTGCATGGCGGTTTCCTTGAGTATCAGTGGTTAAGTCTGATTACTTTAAATCCAATTATTACACTACAGGCTCTGGTTTTTTCAACAACGCAACAAGCTCTTTTAATAATTCAATTTCTCGGTCTTTTGTGCCGTTCAATAGCTGTTGTTTTTCACACTCAGCTTTAAGTTGTAGATAGTCAGCAGACTGTGAACCAGTCGCGCAATAATTTTGGATATGTTTATTTTTTGTGAAGCGTTGATTGAATATATTTTTTTCATCCAAACCCAGCAACTCAGACCATTTTATGTCGTATAAACCAGCAATCTGTTCCAATCTCGATAAATTAACATCCGTTTCACCGCGTTCAATACTGCCATAACCGTTTTGCGACATCTTCAATTTATCAGCAACTTCTTCCTGCGTCCAACCTTTCGCCTGTCTCAAAAAACGTATTTTTTCGTGTACTGACATAAATCTACAGTCCTGTGGTTGAAATACCAATTGTGGGTTGATTGTAACAAAGTTGGTAAGGATTTAGAATCTTATCTGCCTTTTAATGCCATAGATTGCACTTTATCGCGTTAGGTAATACAACACAATTAAGTTATGCAGTGCCGTTTTTCCCCACGGTATAGTTTAACTCTAAATCAATAAGGGGTTAGGAGTAATTTATGGGTGTTTGGGACATAGCTGTAGCTATCGCGGAAATTATTATTCTTATCAATAAAGGAATGTCAAAAGATGAAGCTGTAGCACAAGTATCTCGAAAATCTGGTATTTCAGCAAGCAAGCTTTGGGGACACGGCGGTTTTTAAAATTCGTAATACCAAACTTAGCGAATTACTTTTTTTCATGTGCAGAGTTTGATTTTTATCAAAATAGTAGCGGAGAAATATAATGGGTTTCGGAGATTTTTTAAAGGATGTCGCAAAGGGTGCAGCCAATAGTGTGACTGAAAAAGCCAAGGAGATGAATGGTTTAAAAAGTGAATATCAAAATAAATCTGATGATGAGTTATTTAGAATTCTCGAAAGTTCAGGATGGTCACACAATTCAAGTACAGAAAAAATAGTGGCAGGTTCTGTTCTGACAAATCGTGGACACGGAGATAGGGTTAAGAAATATTCGCAAAAAAACTGATTAACTTACATCTCGTATGTTGGGTCGATATAAAAACTGGATAGCGCGTAGCAAATCCAAGCAATTTAAGAAAGCAGGTCTTATATGAGCGATGAAAAAAACGACAAAGAAAAAGCAGCGGCGATTATAGAATTGTTTAATTCATTTCATCCTATGGTCAAAAGCATATTAGTAGGCGGAGTCATTGGTAGTATTGTGCCTGTTGTTGGAACAATCATAGGTGGAATAATTGGTGGCGTTGCTTGGTTTTTGTGGTTTAAAAACGATGATAACGATGATTAAAATGTCTGTAGTAAGAGCAAGGTAGCCAGCATAGAGCTTGCGGAATACGGGGCTTTTCGTGGTGATGTCACTACTTCCCGTGTTCCGTTCCGCTACGCTCAACACGGGCTACTATCCATTTATTCAAACAAATCCGCATGAGTCCCTGTCCGCTCAAAAATAACTTTTTCACCCTCAAAACGATAAATTAACAGCCAATCAGGTTCAAGATGACATTCGCGGCGATTGGCAAAGTTGCCGACTAACAGATGGTCACGGTATCGTTGTTCTAACACTTCACCTGCTAACAGCTTTAAAACAACCGTTTTAAACTTGTTCATGTCCTTGCCGCGCTTCTGTATACGCTTTAAATCTTTTTCAAAGCGATTTAAATAAATGGCTTGAAACATCAAATACCCAGCTTGTTAAATAAATCATCCACATCTTTGCATTCCACTAAATTGTCACCTTGCTCAGAGTCTTTAAAAGCTTGTAATGTTTCAGCATTAGGCTTATTGAAAGAAAAGGGTAAATCTTGTTGCAAAGCGATTTGTTCAAAAAATAAGGCAATCGCTTGTTCACGGTTTAAACCTAAACGCTTTAAAACCTGTTCAGCTTTTTTTACGGTGTCAGCTTGAATGGGGTTTGTTATGACAGTATCCATTTTAATTCCTCATGATATGGTATTGCATTGATTGCTAAATTTGGAGTTCCAATAGTTAATGCGATATTTCCATTGAGTTGCTATGTTTATTTAGTTGGCTAGATTATAGCAACTACCCTAGCTACAACACATCCAACTTCGCATAAGCCAGCATCAATTGCTTAACGCCTGCTTGTTTAAAATTAATCATCACGCTTTGTTTATCGCCTTCTCCTGCACAGGCGATCACGACACCGACACCGAATTTTTCGTGGCTGACTTTTTGCCCTGTCGCATAACGACCTTTGGTAATTGAAGGACTGGTGGCGGTTTTTGGTGCTGTAGGCTGCGTGCTGTGTCCCCAACTGGGTTTATTGGCGATAACAGCGGGGCGCGGTGTAGCGGTAATGGGGTAACTAACGCTGGTTCGCGCTCTGATGTCGTGTAGCAATTCAACGGGAATATCGCGTAAAAATCGTGAGGGTTTAGGGTCGGTTTTGCGTCCGTATAACCATCTGGATTCGGCGTAGGTCATAATCAATTGTTGTCTGGCACGGGTGATGCCGACATAACACAAACGGCGTTCTTCTTCTAAGCGCGGCAGGTCATCAACCGATTGTGAGGAGGGGAATAGTCCTTCTTCCATACCTACCAAAAAGACCACGTTAAATTCCAGCCCTTTGGCGGTGTGTAAAGTCATTAGCTGCACACAATCATCGGCTTCATCGCCTTGTTGATCGCCCGATTCTAGCGAAGCATGGGTTAAAAATGACTCCAGTTCGCTCATGTTTTCTTCATTGTTATTATCAAAATAAAACAGTTTTGCTGCGTTGGCTAACTCGGCTAAGTTTTCCAGTTTTTCTTCGCCTTTATCCTGTTTGTCTTTTTTGTATAAGTCTACCAAACCGCTTTTTTCGCTAACTAACAGCACTTTTTCGTACAGTTCCAAGGCTTCAGTTTGTTGACCTAACTGTTTTATCAAGTCTAAGAAAGCGATTAAGGCATTCGCGGCGCGTGCGGATAAGCTGCGTTGATTAATCAGGGCAATCGCTGCTGACCACAGCGAAATCCCTTGATCGCGGGCAATAGTACGGAGGTCATCCAGTGTTTTTGTACCGATGCCGCGTGTTGGGGTGTTAATCACTCGTTCAAATGAGGCATCATCATTCCGATGGGCGACTAAACGCAAATAGGCTAACGCGGTTTTAATTTCGGCACGATCAAAAAAGCGTAAACCACCATAAACACGGTACGGTATACCTTTCGCTACTAATTGCTCTTCAAACTGCCGTGATTGGGCATTGGAGCGGTATAAAATCGCGGTGTCGCTACGTTGACCACCTGCTGCGACATGAGCGCGTATGCGTTCAACAACAAAATGGGCTTCATCGTGTTCATTAAATGCACAATACACTGAAATTAGCTCGCCATCGCCTGCGTTCGTCCATAATTCTTTCACCATGCGTCCTTGGTTTTTGGCAATGACTTGGTTGGCAGCTTTGAGAATCGTGCCAGTGGAACGGTAATTTTGCTCCAGTTTAATGACTTGGTGATTGGGATAATGTTTTTGAAAACTAAAAAGATTGGCGATTTTCGCACCACGCCAGCCGTAAATCGATTGGTCATCATCTCCGACAATAAATAAATTATCTTTACCGTTGGTTAATAAACGCAACCACGCATATTGAATGCTGTTGGTGTCTTGAAATTCATCGACATGGACTTGGCGGAAACGTTGTTGATAATGGATGAGTAATTCGTCGTTATCGCGTAATAATTCGAATGCGCGTAGCAATAATTCGGCAAAATCTACCAAACCAGAACGCTGGCATAAGGCTTCATAAGCTAGATAGACTTGTAGACGTTGGTAGTCGTTTGGGTCATCGGGTATTTCCATGTCCTTAGCGCGGATACCTTCGTCTTTTTGGGCATTGATGTACCACTGCATTTCACGCGGCGGCCAGGTTTTATCATCCATGTTTAGCGAGTTGAGCAAGCGTTTAATCACTCGCAATTGATCGCTAGAATCCATGACTTGAAAAGTCTCTGGTAACAGTGCTTGCGCTGCGTGTCGTCTGAGCAATCGATGAGCGATGCCATGAAACGTGCCTATCCATAAGTTTTGCGTAGAAATATTGATTAGCTGTTCAATTCGACTGCGCATTTCTTTGGCAGCTTTATTGGTAAATGTCACCGCTAGAATGCTGTGCGGTGACACTTGATAATGCTGAATTTGCCACGCAATACGGTGTACTAATACCCGTGTTTTGCCACTGCCTGCACCCGCTAACACTAGGACAGATTGAGACGGTGCGGTAACAGCTAACTGTTGGGCGTTATTTAACGGGGCGGTAATTTTATGAATATCCATTGCTTATTGCTTGCACATTTTTTGTAGCTGTGTATATTGCCATAGATTTTACGCTAACGCGTAAAGCTGATTTTGCTAACTAATACCCAGAGGATTTTGAAATGAGTTTTGATTATAAACGTATGATTAAGTTTGAACACAATGTAGGCTGCAAAGAGAAAATGTATCGCATTTATGCAGGATCGGCAGCATTGTTTATTTCTATTTTTACTGCCTCTATTGCGTTATTGTTGATTGGTTTAATTTTAGTTGCCACAGGCTATTCAGGCTGGTGTCCTGTGTATTCTGGACTGGAAAAAAACACCAATGAAGCCAGTGCATCACCTGAACAAACACCCGAAGCAACTAGCTAACAAGACTGGAGTCAAAAAAACAGGTTTTTTGACTCCGTTATTCTTCTCGGTGAAATTCACCCTCTAACACATTGGCTTTGTTCGCTGTCGCTTGCTCAAAACCGCCAACGGGCTGAACAAGATGGTTTTCAATAATATATTGGGCTATTTTCTTGCGCGTTGTAGGAATCAAACACGCGAATCCCACTATATCAGTAATAAAACCAGGGGTAAGCAATAACGCGCCGCCCACTAAAATTAACGGCCCTTCAATCATTTCATACGCAGGTATTTCGCCCCGCGCCAAGCTTTCTTGAAAGCGGCGAAAGGTCGCAAACCCTTGTTGTCGCAATAGCCAAGTACCTAACACTGCGGTAAACACCACCAGTACAATCGTTGGAAACGCACCAATAATGCCACCCACTTCCAACAGCAAATAAATTTCTGCAAACGGGACAATCAGTACAATTAACAACAGTATTTGGAAATTTTTCATAGTCATACTCTCAAGGGTTCAAGATTGTTGCCATACAATATAAAGGCAATTCATGCTAACTTCTAGGATAAGTTTTGCTACACATTAGAAATAAGCAGCAACCTACATAGAAACGGATAGGTTAAGCCTTAGGTAGTGTCACGCCTGTTTGCCCCTGATACTTTCCGCCTCGGTCTTTATACGAGGTTTCGCAGACTTCATCTGCACCAAAAAATAACATTTGTGCTACACCTTCGTTGGCATATATTTTTGCGGGCAAGGTGGTGGTGTTGGAAAATTCTAGCGTTACATGACCTTCCCATTCTGGCTCAAGAGGCGTTACATTAACAATAATGCCACAATTTGAGACGAAAACTCCCGCTTCTAAAGCAAAATTGCCCGCTTCTGGTACAGTCAAACAATACACATCATGCACGCCCGCCACATCACGAATGGCAGCGACTTTGTGATTTCTACGCGCAGAGTTACCACGAAAACTATCCAGTTGTTCAGGAAAACGACGAAAAACACTACGGTCACAGTGCAAAAAATTCGCCGCACCGCGTATTGAACCAGTTTGATCTAAGGCATGACGCACAGTTTCAGCAGTAATGTCTTCGCGGCAATTAATACGTCTAGCAATTTCAGCTTGTTTTAAACGACGAGCATCATCACTTTGCCACGCTTTTTTCATTAACTCGGCGTGTTGTTGTCTAGCTTCTGGGTTTGCGTAGCGTTGTAACGTGGCTTGCGAATGAGCAAAGCGAGTTGCATCACTGGGATTTTGTCTTTGCGTTAAAATTCGTTCACGGATTCTTGCATATTTGGAATTTCGCCAAAAATCCAAGGCGCGTTGTTGTTGTACTTGACTGAATTTTTCACGCCATTCTGGACTTTCCGCTTGTCTAGCAAGTCCTGCTTTAATTGCCTCGCTATGTGCTTGGACATCAAAATCTTCACCATAGCTACGGCTATTGTGATAGCGCAAATGTTCACTGGCATTCATGCGGGTGATGTTCCAAGGCGTGTTATTACGCAGCTCATTATCGATATGATGGCGATGTGTCCCTGCTTGTTCAGCGTAAACACCGTGTCGTAAATTCCATTCATCGGCAAGTCGATGGGTTGGATACATTCTGTTGTTTGAGGTTTGATAAATCATTTCGTAACCACTGCGTAGGCTACGATACAAAGGCATTAATGATGCACCTTCGCGCAAATTTCCTGCTTGTACCATGCGTCCATCACGATTCAAAAACTCGTGGTCAGGCGTACAGCGAATAATTTCACCCGAATCCAATTCCAATTCAATCAGGTTGTCACGTCCAATATAGCGAGGAGCTTCTAATAAGGCGGCGATAATTTGCCCATAAGCCCCGATGCTATATCCCCAAAATACTTCACCTGTTTCAGCGCGTTTTGCCATTTCTTCCAGTGTTGGTGAAGTACCATCCAATAAAGCGACACGAGTATCAGCACTAAAACAACGCGCATACGTCGATTTTCCTAAGCAAATCGTGAGTACATCACGCGGAATACGAAAATATTCTACAGTACGCGCCAATGCAAATGAGTTGGGTGGAATGATACAGACATCAGATTTAACATCGACAAAACTGCTGGGATCAAAGTTTTTCGGATCAACGATAGCAGAATTAATGTTGGTGAATATTTTAAATTCGTCTGAGCAACGCACATCATAGCCATAACTGGATGTTCCGTAAGAAATCACTTTGCCTTGGGCTGATTCGCGCACTTGACCACTTTCAAATGGTGCAATCATGCCGTGTTGTTCTGCCATACGGCGTATCCATTTATCCGATTTAATGCTCATGAGTGGTTAAAACCTGTGGTGTGAAAAGTTTAATTTTAACATAAATTAAAAAGTACTGGCTTTGCCAGCACCCTACAGGCGCAAGCAAAGCTCATGCTCCGAATAATTAATTCGCCTGTATCACGATATTGGGAAACTTACTGCTGAAATCTTTGGCTTTTAATGCCAATTTAGCGGCGGTAGTACGCGCAATTTTTTGATAAATCTGCGTGGCGCGTCCATTCGGATCAGCCACAACAGTGGGTCTGCCTGAATCTGCGTTGATTCGTATCGCCATATCCAGCGGTAACGCACCTAGAAAATCCACTTTATTGGCTTCTGCCATCACTGCACCGCCGCCTGTACCGAAAATAGCTTCTTCATGACCGCATTCAGAACAAATATGCACACTCATATTTTCCACGATACCTAGCACGGGAACATTGACTTTGGCAAACATACCTAAGCCGCGTTGTGCATCAATAAGAGCAATATCTTGTGGCGTGGTGACAATCACAGCACCACTGACGGGAATTTGTTGCGCTAAAGTGAGTTGAATATCGCCCGTACCTGGCGGTAAATCGATGATTAAATAATCGAGGTCTTTCCAGTTAGTATCTCTAAGCAATTGTTGCAGGGCGTTAGTCACCATTGGACCACGCCAAATCATCGCTTGATCAGCTTCAACTAAATAGCCTATCGACATAGTTTGTATGCCGTAAGCAACTTTAGGCATCATGGTTTTTTTGTCTTCGCTATCAGGAAAGCCCGATAAACCCAACATGGTTGGAATGCTAGGACCATAAATATCAGCATCTAAAATACCGACATTCGCGCCTTCTGCTACCAGTGCCAACGCCAAATTAACCGAAGTCGTTGATTTACCCACACCGCCTTTACCTGAGGCAACGGCAATAATATTTCGTATCTGCGGATGCGGCTTTAAGGCTTGTTGAACGGCATGGGAAACGATTTTTACCGTCACCTCAACGCTGGCACTACTGATACCTACCAAGGTTTTTAGATGCTGTTCAACGTCAGCTTTTAGCGTGTCTAGGTAAGTTTTCGCAGGATAACCCAGTTCCAACTTGACGCTAACCGCCTCGCCCTCAACCACAATGGCTTTAACCGATTTTGCTGACACTAAATCGACACCGTGATGTGGATCAATAAATTGGCGTAGATGAGCTTCTACGTCTGCTTTTGTAATACTTGTCATGCTTATTGCCTATACAGTGAAAATAAAAACCAAATGATGAACTCAGGATATAAGGACAAGGCAAGTTTTTCAATACAATTCATTTTATCTTGTTCGCTTACTCTGCAAAATCCAGCGTGATGGGGCTACACTAAACAGAACACACTCACTTAAAATACCGAAAAGAAAAAAGTGTGAACCTTATGAGCAGAGAAAAACAAAAAATCTAACCAGCAAAATTTAAAACATCGGCAGTGTAGATGACGACTGAATCGGATCAATCAGTAGTAAAAAAGCTGAGGAGCTGGGTGTCAATCAGAATACGCTACACACAAAGTATTTAACAACGTGTCCTGAAAAGTGTTGATATATCAATTAGCGGTAAACAGCTAAAGCTGTTTTACTTCTGTGCTTATGATAATTTAATGTGAAGCCACGCCGTGTTTCTGCATACGATAAATCAAGGTATCTCTGGAAAGCCCCAGTAATTTAGCGGACTTACTGCGATTGCCTTGGGTACGGCTAAGAGCTTGATAAATTAAATCCGCTTCTAACGCATCCAAGTGTAGCCCTATTTCGGGTAAGGTGAAGTCTGCCACTTTGGGGGTGTTACTGGTTCTGACAAACTCGTGGGGAAGATTTTCTGGCTCTATTAGCCTACCCGCTAACAAAATACTCAGCCGTTCACAAAGGTTGCGTAGTTCACGAATATTACCTGGCCATGAATAAGCTCTTAGTATTCTTAGTGAGGCTTTACTGAACTTAGGCGCAGTTATCGAATAACTCTCAGAAAATACGCCTAAAAAGTGTTTAATCAACGATTCAATGTCTTCAGTTCGTTGCGCCAGTGGCGGCAATTCTAAAGGCACGACATTTAAGCGGTAGTACAAATCGCGTCTAAATTCACCCGTATCGATTTGTTCATTTATATCAGTATTGGTTGCCGCGATGATACGCACATCCACTTTACAGGGACTGACATCTCCTACTGCAAGGTATTCACCTGATTCTAAAAAGCGCAATAATTTGGCTTGAATGGTGAGTGGCAAGGAATTGATTTCATCGAGAAATAAAGTACCGCCATCGGCTGAGGGCAAAAGCCCCTGTGTATTACAAGTCGCGCCTGTAAATGAACCCTTTTTATGCCCAAATAATTCGGATTCAATCAGACTTTCAGGTAATGCGGCACAATTGAGGGTGATAAAGGTTTTATTGGCTCTAGGACTTTGTTTTTGAATCGCGTTCGCTAATATTTCTTTGCCTGTACCCGTTTCACCTTTTAGAAAAACAGTGACATCGGTGCTTGCAACTAACCGCGCACTGCGAATCAGAGAATCCATTGCAGGCGATTGCCCTATGATTGTGTCGAAGTAATCCATCGTTATCTCTCGTTAGTGTATTGCTGTGGTATGGTTAATAATTGCCATAGGATTAAGCCACGGCATGGCGGCCAACAACGCAAGAGTAATCATGAATAAACCGATCACTTGTTTAAATCTCGGCGTTCGAGATAGCTTTGTCAATATGCCTGTCATTATACCCATTCCTATAACGGCTGGTAAAGTCCCTAAACCAAAAGCAAACATGGTCAACGCACTTTTACTGACATCCCCTGCGGTAGCAGAAATGGCAAGTGCGGTATAAACCAAACCGCAAGGCAACCAACCCCATACCATGCCAAATAAATAAGCTTGAGTATGCGTTTTAACAGGAATTAGTTTGCGTCCGAATGGTTCTATTTTTTTCCAAAAATGCGTACCTATTTTTTCAATATAGGCAAAACGTGGAAACCAGCCAGCTATGTACAGACCCGCACTCATCATCACCAGTGCTGACAGTAATTGCAATAACCGATGACCATGTAGTTCGCCAAGCGGCATAATCATCAACACGCCAATAACACCTGCTAAGCCCCCTGCAATGGTGTAACTCATTACTCGCCCAAGATTGTAGTTAAATACAAAGGGCAGTAAGCGCATTTTATTATTGCGTATTTCTGGGCTAAGACTGAGCGTCAGAGTGCCGATAATAGAGCCGCACATACCTATGCAGTGTAGGCTACTAAATAGCCCCATGGTAAAAGCAACTAAGTATGAGCTGGTAAACGCAGGATCAAATAGCATGAATAATCAACTTAACTGGCTGAAAACTGGGCAAGAATCTGCGCTTGAATTTTTTCTGCCATTGCTTTGCGGTTATCAGCATCTCGAATAGGACGACCGACAACTATATAATCCGCGCCATTTTGAAATGCCATTTCGACGCTGACCACCCGTTTTTGATCGCCTTCTTCACGATTATCGACAGGACGAATACCTGGGGTAATGACTAATAATTTATGGTCAAGTTCGTTGCGTAATAATGACACTTCTAAACCTGACGATACCACACCATCACAACCGATTTGTAATGCTCGTTTAGCGCGTGATAATACCAGAGCTTGCACATCACATTGAAAGCCTAAATCGTCTAAATCACCTCGGTCTAAACTGGTTAAGGCGGTTACTGCCAACACTTTTAAATCGCCTTTTGCCTGCGCAGCCGCTTCCATAATGGCATCATTGCCGTGAATCGTCGCTAAATCCACGCCTTTACTGCTCAAGGCTTTAATCGCCCTTCCAACGGTTTCAGGAATATCAAAAAATTTTAAATCGACAAATACTTTTTTATTCTGTTGTTTCAACCAGTCAATAAAACCAAAATAATCGCCAGCCATAAATAATTCCATGCCGACTTTATAAAAAATCACCGAATCACCCAATTCTTCGACTAACGCCCGTGCTTCTGACAAACTGGCAACATCCAGTGCCATAATCAGACGCTCACGAACAGGAATAGGTTTAGTTGAGATAAAAGAATCAGTCATATTGGCAGAATGGTTTTAAAGTAAAGGAGCGTGAACTTCATTGGGCGGGCATGATAGCCTTTTTCAATTTATAAAGTCCAGCGTGATACTCTAAAATTTAGTCTGAGTTGATGAGTAGAAGGTAAAACTAGCGACTACAAAAATAAATATGCTCGCTTAATGCGATGAATGAGTGCTACGAACGTGAGTCTTTTTTAAATCTGACATGATCCCAAAAATAATATGTGACACACCCGTGTATAAAAAGAATAACGAAAGATTGTCATCCAACTCAATATTATTGATTTTACTGTAAAAATAAATTGAACCTATCATTAAAACAAGAAAAAAACCCACAAGAATGAAGCATTCATTTTTTTTGCTGAAAAAGCAATAAGCGCAAATAATCAGTTCGGTGATCGCAAGGTAAAACAGCGTCACTTTAAAATTACTAACGAATTCGCCGTACAAATCTTGGTTAAGTTCAAAAAAAGAGTAACGATCCGATAACGACAACAGCGTACCTGTGATTAGGTAGATCACTGAAATGATGAAATTAACTGCCACTGTAACATCAAGGCTGTGAAAAAATTTTGATTCCATAACCGCGTGCCTTACCAATAAAATTGATGAAAAAACACCCCTTCTATAACTTACTTAGAAGGGGGATATAGAGGAGTTTTAATATTAACGGAGAGAATCGAAAATATTGGTTGTTAAATTACTACCCTATAGGATTTTTGTCAACATATAACTATACAAAATATGGACAAAAACAATACATGGGTCTATAAACAAGGCATGAATGACTTTTTTCGTTCAACTTTGTAGAAAAATTTTGATGATTTTGAAAATTTGTCAGTAATAATGCTGTTGTTTATTTTGACTTACCGCTTAAGCCTACTGTTTCAAGAAAAGCGTAAAACTTAATTTATCAGTAGATGGACGATGCACCGTCCCCATTGAAAAATCTGGCAGTGTTTGCTTGAAATCATGCCAACGTCATCCAGAGTGGCGAGCAAAGTTTGATTCGCTAGCTAGCTACTGAAAAAACATGACACAATAACCCTCACTTTAACCTTAACTGTTTACTCCTAAAGACTATGGCGCAATATATCTACTCTATTAATCGGCTGGGCAAATTGGTTCCGCCGAAAAAATACATCCTAAAAAACATTTCCTTATCGTTTTATCCAGGAGCAAAAATTGGCGTTCTGGGTTTAAACGGTTCGGGTAAATCCACCTTGCTAAAAATTATGGCAGGGCTGGACAAAGACATTGAAGGCGAAGCGATTCCGCTAAAAGGCATTAACATCGGTTATTTGTCGCAAGAACCGCAGCTCGATGCGAGTAAAAATGTGCGCGGCAATGTTGAAGAAGCGGTTGCCCACATTAAAACGGCATTAGCCCAACTCGATGCGGTTTATGCTGCGTATGCTGAACCCGATGCTGATTTTGACAAACTCGCCGCTGACCAAGCGCGTTTAGAAGACATTATTAATGCCTGTGATGGGCATAACTTAGACCGCAAATTGGAAGTTGCCGCTGATGCCTTACGTTTACCTGAATGGGATGCGGACGTAAGCAAATTATCAGGGGGTGAACAACGCCGCGTTGCCTTGTGTCGTTTGTTGCTGTCCAATCCCGATATGTTGTTATTGGATGAACCCACCAACCATTTAGATGCTGAATCGGTGGCGTGGTTAGAACGCTTTTTACACGATTACACAGGCACAGTGGTTGCCGTTACCCATGACCGTTATTTTCTTGATAATGTTGCAGGCTGGATTTTAGAGCTGGACAGAGGCTCAGGTATTCCGTGGGAAGGCAATTATTCCAGTTGGTTAGAACAAAAAAGCACTCGTTTATTGCAAGAAGAAAAACAAGAAACTTCCCGCATGAAAGCCATGAAAGAGGAATTGGAATGGGTGCGCTCCAATGCCAAAGGTCGTCATGCCAAGAGCAAAGCCCGTTTAGCTCGTTTTGATGAACTGGCTTCTGCTGAAACCCAAAAACGCAACGAAACACAGGAAATTTATATTCCACCCGGTCCACGTTTAGGCGATGTGGTGATTGAAGCCGACAATGTTTGCAAAGGTTTTGGCGATAGATTACTGATTAATGACTTGAGTTTTAAACTGCCACAAGGTGGTATCGTCGGTATTATTGGCCCGAATGGCGCGGGTAAAACCACGCTGTTTCGTATGATGGCAGGCGTAGATCAACCTGATACGGGAACATTAACGCTAGGGCAAACCGTGCAGATTTCCTACGTTGACCAGTTGCGTGATGACATGAATCCCAAAAACACCGTATGGGAAGAAGTATCAGAAGGCTTGGATATGATTACCGTCGGCACATACACCACGCCCTCTCGCGCTTATTTGGGACGCTTTAATTTCAAAGGCGGCGATCAACAAAAATTCATCGGCGATTTATCAGGCGGTGAACGTAACCGCGTGCATTTAGCCAAGTTACTGAAAAAAGGCGGCAACGTCTTGTTATTAGACGAACCGACTAACGACTTGGACGTGGAAACCTTACGCGCTTTGGAAGAAGCGTTATTAGCCTTCCCTGGTTGCGCCGTGGTCATCTCGCATGATCGTTGGTTTTTAGACCGTATCGCCACCCACATTCTGGCATTTGAAGGCGACAGCCAAGTCGTCTGGTTTGAAGGCAATTATCAGGATTACGAAGCCGACCGTCATCGCCGTTTGGGTAGTGATGCCGATACCCCGCATCGGTTGAAATATAAAAAATTGTCTTAAAAGAAATATCCACGAAACACACAAAAGACACGAAAAATAATAATAGACTCGTTCCCACGCGCCGCGTGGGAATGACGTTGCACCGCGCTTGTCTCGTTCCCAAACTCCAGAGACTGTGAAAGTATTAAACAACATAATGCGCCTCAAAGCCATTCTGTACAAAATTACCAAAAACTGAGCGAAAAACAGCCCGAAAAACCAAAAACGGGGTAAAAAAGCCCTATTTTTAAGCATATTGGGCATTTTTTACCCGATTTTCTGAACGCTGGACACAATAATCCCGCAGTTTATCAATACCCAGGATGTTGAGAACGCGGGTAAAGTTGTAGGCGAGTGTCATCAGGCTGAATTCCCCGCGACACTTTTCCAGTCCACGCAT